>NZ_JAMXIB010000004.1 GCF_024006985.1 Robiginitalea marina | reverse complement strand
GGGAGGGGGAGGTATCTCCTGGAGTTCAATTGAAGAAATCTCCAGCGGCGGTAGGTTTTGGCACCCCTCACCTTCGCTCGGGACAGGTTTTCAGGTGGGGGACCGAAGGAACATCCGGAAGTGAGCTCTGCTCTACTTCCGGGTATCTCCTGGCAGTGGGGCGCACAAACAACTTCACAAGCCCAGGTAGCTGATCCACATAGCAAACAAAACACCAAAGCTTTGCTTCTTTTTTGTAATTTGATCGGGTAACCAACCGACCTAATGCTCCGCTTCTTCCGTAACATCCGTCAAAGACTCCTAACCGATAATAAGTTTAGTAAATACCTGCTCTACGCCATAGGCGAAATTGTGCTGGTCGTGATCGGGATCCTCATCGCCATCAGCATCGACAACTGGAACCAGGAGCGCATTTTAAAAAGGGAAGAACAGGTGGCCCTGCAGAACCTGAAACAGGATTTCCAATACAACAGGGAGGCTTTACAAATGAATATTACCATAACCCAAAAGACAATTGAATCCAACTTACAGGTTCTTAATTATACCGGATCCAAGCCTAAACCAGATACAGAGGAAGCCTTTAATGTCCTGATCAATGATGTAACGGTTACCTCAGAATTCTTCCCCAAAAACAGCTTCCTGGACGACTTGATGAATTCGGGCCGGCTGCAGATCATTAGGAGTGCCGGGCTCAGGGAAAAACTATCTTCCTGGAAACCGGCATTTGAACATATCAAGGAGGAAGAGCGCCAGACCAAAAGCTATTCGGATCCCTTACTGAACTTTATAATTAAAAATGGCAGCTGGCTCAATGCGGATGAGGTGGCTACCACCCAGGCCATAGCGAAATACAATTTCCCGAAATCCGGATTTGAGGTAGACAACCGGAACCTTCTGGGCTACCTGGAATTTGAAAACATGATTGAAAACCTCGTTATTTACCATGAAAGGGTGCTCTCCAGCCAGAAAAAGGGACTCCAATTGATTGAGGAAATCCTCGATTTAATCAATAAGGAAATCAAGGATGAATAATGGGGGTACAACAAGGGCAATAAAATCGTGCAAATTAGTGCTTATTTCTGAACCCCAAAAGCCATAGAAACCAACCCAAGCCGATGCTCAAACTCTTCAGACGTTTAAGACAAGACCTGCTTACTAAAAACAATTTCAGCAAATACCTTCTGTACGCCATTGGGGAGATTTCCTTGGTGGTGATCGGGATATTGATAGCACTTCAAATAGGTAATTGGAATGAGGCCCTAATGGAAAAAGCCCAAGAAAAAGAGCTGCTAAACAATCTTCTCGATGACCTCCGTGCCGCCCGGGAGCAGTCCTCCAAATCTATCCGTGCCGAGGAACTATTGGTTGTCGATCTTATCCGCACCCTTAATATCCATCCTGACGAAGGTGAGACTCCATCTTCTTTTTACGAGGATGAAAAAATAGGACCGATCTTATGGGATTTTGAATCCGATATTCCCATAATTAAGTCGTACGCAGAGATTAAGAATACAGGAAAAACAGCCCTGATAAGTAATCGAGACCTCCGGGAAATGTTCACCAATTTGGAGATAAGCCTTGATCGATTAGAAAACCTGGTGAAAGATCGTTTGACAGTTCAGCAAATACGGATTGATGAGATTGCGGAATCACAACTGAATTTTATTCGCATCTTTAATTCTCCGGCATCCAATTTGTCGGTGGATCTAAGCAATGAACCAGAAAACGACTATCTGGAACTCTTAAAGGACCCCAGGATCCGCAATTTATTTGCCATGAAACTTGCATTGACCGAAGATGTCCTGAGCTTCCGCCACGATCTTCAATCCGAAATTGATCTTATTATTCAGATGATCGAATCAGAAATCAACAAATCCTGATAAGCTGCCATGCTCCGCTTCTTTCGTAAAATCCGTCAAGGCCTCCTGACCGATAACAAGTTCAGCAAGTACCTGCTGTATGCGGTTGGCGAGATATTACTTGTAGTGATTGGTATCCTGATTGCCTTTCAGGTGGATAATTGGAATGAGAAGCGGAAGGATCGGTTGAAACTAAAAATCGCCATGGAATCCCTGCAGAATGACATCTTGCAGGATAGCCTTTTGATTTCAGAGTATTTGCCAGCTTACAAAAACACAGACAGCATCAATCGAAGGCTGATGAACAGGGCCTATTCCAGTTCTGCTACCCTTGATACCCTGATACAAATAATGAAAAAGGAGTTTCCAGTTTACTGGATATCCAGCTTGCCCTTTAACCAAAACACCTTTGAAAACTTAAAATCTACAGGGGCTTTTGAGCTTTTGCCCGAAGATGTCAAAAAGGCCCTCTCGGATTATTACACCACCATTGCCAGCAATAAAGAAATCATTGATTTCTATAATGATCAATATCGGACCCACCTGGACGATTTTGTCGACAGGTATAATATTATTGGACGACTCCACCATCCGAATTACCAAAACAGTTACCTGTTTAATGCAACATGGAAAAACATTGACGAGGAAGATTTTGTCCCAAGGGTGGCTGTTGTCCTCGGGTCCTATGAGGTGATGTACGGTAGTGAAATTGAACGTCTGGAGCAGCTACAAATTACGATTAGGGCCATACTTCCCCTGTTAAATCCATATATTGAAGATTGACATACTTCGCTTCTTCCGTCAAATACGGCAACCACTCCTAACTGACAATAGGAATCGAATTCCTGGCCTCCATTAATGGTCGGTGGCCGGGCCACTTCCAAGTGGGATGCGTATGTTTTCAACCATTTCCTGTACTTCTGTTGGGGGTGCGGATGTGAATTTTGAAATTACCACCGAAACGAAAAAATTGACACCCATAGCCACGCTGCCAAAGCCTTCTGGTGAAATTCCGAACCACCATTCATCCTTGTCAGGCACAACCTCATCGAACCAGCCAAGCCTGTATTTTATCATATAAAACATCATCAGGGTTATCCCCACAACCATGCCTGCTATGGCTCCCTCCTTATTCATCCTTTTGTAGAAAATACCTAAAACTATGGCTGGAAAAAATGAGGCTGCCGCCAAACCAAAAGCCAGGGCTACGGTTGCAGCGACAAATCCAGGGGGGTTGATGCCAAAATAGCCGGCCACACAAACCGCAACTATAGCCGAAATGCGGGCAGCGATCAATTCGCCATTCTCCGATATTTTCGGATTTATTATTTTCTTGATCAAATCGTGAGAAATGGAGGAAGAAATAACCAATAAGAGTCCGGCAGCTGTTGATAAAGCTGCAGCCAGGGCGCCTGCAGCTACCAGGGCTACAATCCAGTCCGGCAGGCGGGCAATTTCCGGATTTGCCAAAACCATAATATCATTATCCACTTGCAATTCATTCTTTGAGGCATCGGCGACATAGTTGATTATCCCGTCATTATTTTTATCATTAAAGACTATTAATCCGGTCGTTTCCCATTTTTTGAACCATTCCGGAACTGAGGCGTAGGATTGCTTTGAAACGGTTTCAATCATATTTGTTCTCGCAAAAACAGCAACGGCAGGAGCCGTAGAATATAGAATAACGATTAAAAGCAATGCGATTCCCGCAGATTTCCTGGCGTCCCTCACCCTCCTGACGGTAAAGAAACGAACGATAACATGCGGCAGGCCGGCCGTACCGACCATTAGCGCCAGTGTAATTGCAAAGACATCTATTATTGATTTTGACCCGTTGGTATATTGGGCAAAACCCAAATCTTCGCTCAATCCGTCCAATTTATCCAGCAAATACATTCCGGACCCATCGGCCATTTGGCTTCCAAATCCAAGCTGCGGAACCGGATTACCCGTCATTTGGATAGAGATAAAAATAGCGGGCACCATAAAAGCAAAAATGAGCACACAATACTGAGCTACCTGGGTATACGTAATTCCCTTCATCCCCCCTAAAACGGCATAGAAGAGTACAATGAGCATTCCTATGATCACCCCGGTATCAATATCAACTTCTAAAAAACGGGAAAAAACCAGGCCAACACCGCGCATTTGCCCGGCTACATAGGTGAAAGAAACCAGCAAAGCGCACAGCACACCCACAAAACGGGCGATGTCGGAATAGTAGCGTTCACCGATAAAATCAGGCACGGTAAATTTACCAAACTTGCGGAGGTAGGGCGCTAAAAGCAGTGCCAACAGTACATAACCCCCCGTCCAGCCCATTAAATATACCGCTCCGTCATATCCTGCAAAGGAGATAATGCCCGCCATCGAAATAAATGATGCTGCACTCATCCAATCGGCTGCCGTGGCCATACCATTGGCCAGTGGTGATACGCCTGAGCCTGCAACATAGAAATCTTCGGTAGAGCCTGCCCTGGAACAGATTGCAATACTTATATATAGGGCGAAAGTTACCCCGACCAGGATGTACGTCCAATTCTGAATCCCAATCCCTTCGACCATCAAGCTATGAATCATACCCGTATTTTCTATCGAGTTTGTTCATAAGGCGCACATAGACAAATATCAAAATCACAAAGACGTACATAGAACCTTGTTGGGCAAACCAAAACCCAAGTTTGAACCCCCCAATTTTAATCTCGTCCAGTATATTTTTAAATAAAATCCCTGCTCCAAAGGAAACCACAAACCAGATCATCAATAGCATGAAAAGATACCTGAGGTTTTCCTTCCAATATGCCTTTGCCTTTTTAGTCATCAAATAATTTTAAAAATTTATAGCATATCCTTTTGTGCTAACCCGGGGAGGTCTGACATAGGAATCCCGTCCCGGGAGTTCCCTTTCTTCAATGCTGAAAAGATAATAATAAGGACTATTTCAAATCATTTTAATGTAAATTTTAAAGGAGATGTCCAATCCCGTATATAGCCGTTTATGAGATTTTGGTGGTGGTGATTGGGATTTTGATTGCCTTGCAAGTAGACAACTGGAATGAACGCCGAAAAAAAAAGAGATGATTTTGCTTTACGAAGGAATACATCGGTGGAAAAGTATCTCTCAACAAGAAGCAGTGGAAAGGCCATAAAATATGGTAATGGAGATTGATACAATTGTTGCCGAAATTAATCTGGAGATGGAAATATAAGCAGCGGTCGGCCCGCACTATTTTCAATTTACTCAGTTGGCGGGATAGTCCCGGGCAGGGCAAAACCCAAAGCAATCCTCAAGCCGGCCTTACGGCAAAATGGCTATCCCCCGGATATGCAGAAATTGGCAACGGAGATGGTGCTGAAGCAGGCGGAGGTTATTGCCAAAGAATTTACACCTGAACCAGGTTACAGAAAACAGTTCAAATTCAGACGTACTCCTTCGTCCACAAAAAAGCACCCCATATCACCCCCAACCCCACAATCAATCCCTCAGGCGAACCATTAGGCCCTTATGTATTATCTTGTAAACCCATAACCAGGTCGCCCGCCATCAAAACAGTACCCGAATGAAAAACAAACAGGCCCTGCTCAATCACTTCTTCAATTTCCTGGCCGTGATCCTGGGGGTATACCTGGCCTTTTACATCAGCGAAAGGGCACAAATAAACAAGGACCGGAAGGAAAGCGCCCTGTTGGTGCACTCCCTGGTCGCAGATCTCACCGGGGACCTGAAGAGCTATGAGGCGTATCAAATCCCCCAGAACACCGAACACCAGAAAAACGTGGAGAACCTGTTTGCCCTGGTGTCATCCAACCAAATGGAAGGCATCAACAGCCATCTCCCCACTATTTTGCAGGTAGAGAATTACACCCCCACCACCTCCACCTACAGCGTCATGAAATCGTCGGGGAATCGGGGAAACTGAAAGCGCGCCTGGAAGCGGCCCTGGGCTCAAAAGAATAACGCAGGCGCCGCCCGATAAAGTTAAACGACCTTGAACCGTAATCTTTTTTACCTTAGGGGTATGCCCCGGGGGCGCGGCTGCCCGCACAGGGTGTTTGGCAGTCTTTAAAACCATCCTATGAAACCAACCCAACCCAAAGGCATCCCCCGCAGGGAATTCCTTGAACTCAGCGCCAAAACGGCCGCCGGCATCGGCCTCACCTCCCTGCCCCTGGTGGGTTCGGGCTGCCTCGGCCCTTCCCCTGCCAAAACCGTGCACGGGGCCTGCTACCACGATTGCCCCGACCGCTGCAGCTGGAAGGTAACCGCTGCGGACGGCAAGGTTACGGCTTTCCAGGCCGGCGACAACCCCTACACCGCCGGAAAACTGTGCAACAAAATGGACGCCTTCCCCTCCGACGTCACCTACCACCCCGACCGGCTGCTGACCCCCTTGAAGAGGACCGGGGAAAAGGGTACCGGCACCTTTACCCCCATCTCCTGGGAACAGGCCATCGGCGAGGTGGCCGGGAAACTGCGCGCCATTGTTGCCAAAAGCGGGGGCGAAGCCATATTGCCCTACAGCTTTGGCGGCAACCAGGGCCTGGTGCAGGGGGAAGCCATCCCCAACCGGTTCTTTGCCCGGCTCGGGGCCAGCCAGCTGGAGCGCACCATCTGCGGGAATGCGGCCGTGGCCGGGGTGCTCGCCGCCAACGGCCAGACTACCGGGGTTTTGCCCGAAGATTGCGTCCATAGCAAATACCTCGTGTTGTGGGGCACCAACCCCATTCTTTCGAACCAGCACCTCTGGCCCTTTATCCAAAAAGCAAGGGACCACGGGGCCACCCTGGTGGTGGTGGATCCGTTCCGCTCGCGCACCACCGCGGAAGCCGACTGGCACATCCAGCCCCGGCCCGGCACCGATACGGCCCTGGCCCTGGGGATGATGCACATAATCCTGGCGGAAGGCCTGCAAGACCAGGACTACATCGACCGCCACACCCTGGGGATCGAAGAACTAAGGGCCCATGTGCAGGCCCATAACCCGGCAACCACAGCGCAAATTACCGGCCTGCCCGAAGAAACCATTATTGCCTTTGCCCGGGCGTATGCCCAAAGCACGCCCTCCCTGATCCGGGTGCTGATCGGCATGGAGCACCAGGCAAACGGGGCCAGCGCTTTCAGGGCGGTGGCCATGTTGCCGGCCCTCACCGGGGCCTGGCGGCACCATGGTGGGGGGCTGATGCACATGACCTACGAACTTTTCGGGGAGGCGCTCAACTGGGAAAGCATTTCCCTGCCCGCAGAACTGGCCAACCCCGCCACCCGCTCCATCAACATGGTGGAACTGGGGAAGGCGCTTACCGACCCGGCCCTGGACCCGCCCATCGAGGCCCTGCTGGTGTTCAATTCCAACCCGGCCGTCACCACGCCCAACCAGAACCTGGTGCGCCGGGGCCTGGAGCGGCCCGACCTGCTGACGATCGTGTCGGAACACTTCCTTACCGATACGGCCCGGTACGCCGACTATGTATTCCCGGCAACCACCGTGCTGGAACATTGGGACCTCTTCGATTCCTGGGGCTCCACCTACCTGAACCTCAACGAGCCGGCCATCGACCCCCGGGGGGAATCCAAGCCCAATTCGGAACTCTTCCGGCTGCTGGCGCGGGCCATGGGCTATACGGAACCCTACCTGTACCAGGCCGACCTGGAAATCGTAAAAAACACCCTGAAGAGCGACCACCCGTACCTGGAAGGCATCACCTTCGAGTCGCTGCGGCAATCGGGCGGACAGCGGTTAACCCTGCCGGAGCCCTGGATACCCCATGCGGAAGGGAACTTCAAAACCGCCTCCGGGAAATGCCATTTCCACGACGCTGCCCTGGAGCATCCCCTGCCCGCCTACCTCCCCGTGGCGTACAGCGAGGAGGAACTCAGGGCCTACCCCCTGCACCTGCTGACCCTTAAAACCCCGAAATATTTCCTCAACAGCAGCCATGCCAACGTGGGCCACCTCCTTGAAAAGGAAGGGAAGCCCTACCTGGAGGTCCACCCGCAGGATGCGGCGGCCCGCAATATTGCCGATGGGGATGAACTAAAAGTTTTCAACCCCCGGGGCCGGGTGTTCCTCACGGCGCGGATCAGCGAAAAGGTCACCCCCGGGGTGGTCTGCATGCCCCAGGGGTACTGGCCTTCCCTTTTGAAAGGCGGCTCTTCAGCCAATGCCCTTACCGACCACCGGCTGACCGACATGGGCCGGGGCGGCGCCATACAGGAGGCCCGGGTGGAAATTGAAAAAATCGTTTAACATGGTCCTGGCCCGGGTCGGGCCCCAATTAACCCCATGGCGAACCCGGGGCAGTGCCCTTACTGCTGGTTTTGGCCGGGACGCTTTGGTACCTGGCCCTGCGACGGCGTGGCAAAGGGTGACCGGTTGCGGATAAAGGCCATCAAAAGCGTCACTCGACCCGGATGGCAACGGTCGCCTGCGTATCGCGCGAGGAAGTGCCGATGCTGAATTGGTATGCCCCGGGTTCCACCTCCCAGGCGCCCCTGGCCACATTGTAATACGCCAGGTCCCCAAGGGGGATGGCTATCGCGATGCGTTTGGTTTCCCCTGCAGGGACAAACACCTTCCGGAACCCTTTCAGTTCCTTTGCTGGCCGATCCACTTTGGAATTTCGCGCAGTGCTGTAGACCTGCACCACTTCCTTCCCGTCCCGCCGGCCCGTGTTCGCCACCTCCACGCTCAGGTAAACGGTATCCGTTGCGGAGTAGGCCTCCCGGACCGGTGCCGCTTTCCCGATTTCAAAGGTGGTGTAAGATAACCCGTAGCCGAAGGGGTAGAGCGGCTCGATGTTTTTGGTGTCGAACCAGCGATACCCCACCAGGAGGCCTTCGGCGTAGGAAACCGTGGCGTCTCCCGGGAAACTGTTTGTGGCATGGGCCGGGGAATCCTCTATGCGTTTGGGCATGGTCCAGGGCAGCTTTCCCGACGGGTTGACCGTGCCCAGCAACACATCGGCCAGGGCGTTCCCGCCTTCGGACCCGTTGTACCAGCTCCATACCAGGGCAGACGCTTTTTCTTTGATCCGGCCGATGTCAAAAGGCGCCCCCCCAATCATCACCACAATGGTATTGGGGTTTACCCCCAGCACCTTTTCGATCAGGGTTTCCTGCCCAAAGGGCAATTCCAGGTCGGCCCGGTCGGAAGCCTCGGTTTCGTAGTCGCGGTTCGATCCGGCAAAAATGACGGCCACGTCTGCGCTTTTCGCCGCTTCAAGCGCCTCGTTCAACAGTTCCGGGTCGAGGGTATCGATGGTTTCCACCCGCTGCTGGGTCACGTCCCCGAAAACCGCCTCCCGCCTGGGGGCATAGCGCTCCTGGTATCCTTCGGCATACCGGATGTCCACGGATGCGGGCAACCGGTTTTTCAGCCCTTCCAGGGGGGTGACCTCCCTCCTGGTTTTTACCCCGGCCCCATAGCCGCCCAGGGCGTTCTTTTTGGTGGCATTGGCCCCGATCACCGCGATGGATTTCATCCCTTCCGCATTCAGGGGCAGGAGGTTTTGGGTGTTTTTCAGCAGCACCACCGATTCCGCGGCAATGGCGTAGGCATCCCCGAAATGCGCCTCCGTACCGAGGCTTCCTTTTTCCCGGGCTTCGCCCCCCATGCTTTTTACCGTAAACATCACCCGCAGGATGCGTTTGACGTGCTTGTCGATTTCCGCTTCGGAAATCTTCCCGGCTTTTACAGAATCTATGAGCGGGTCTGCCAGAAAGAATTCGTTGAAGGGTTTGGGGGTCCCCATTTCAATGTCCAACCCGCTTTCCAGGGCATGGACCGAGCTGTGCACAGCTGCCCAGTCGGAAATGACGATGCCTTCAAAACCCCATTCCTCCCTTAAGACCTCGTTAAGCATATACCCGTTCTCGCAGAGGTATTCCCCCCGGAATTTATTGTACGCCCCCATAACGGTATGGGCTTTGGCTTCCGTTACGGCCGCTTTGAACGCTGGCAGGTAGATTTCCCGCAGGGTGCGTTCATCGATCTGTACATCCACAAAGTCGCGGTTGGTTTCCTGGTTGTTGGCCGCATAATGCTTCACACAGGCCGCCACGTCGTTCTCCTGCAGGCCCACAATAAAGGGAACGGTCAGTTTTCGGTTCAGGAAAGGATCTTCCGTAAAGTATTCGTAAGTACGGCCCCCCAATGGGGTCCTGATAATGTTGATGGCGGGGGACAGCAACACGTCCTTTCCCCGGGCCCGGGCCTCGGCCCCCACGCTGCTGCCAAAGCGGTAGGCCATATCGGGGTTCCAGGTGGCCGACAGCCCGGCCCCTGCGGGGTAATAGGTCGCAAAATCATCGTCGGCCCCCACCGGTGCCCAGGAATCCCTTGAAATCTCTTCTCGGACGCCCAGGGGGCCATCGGCCATTTTCAATTCGGGGATCCCCAGCCGGGCTACCCCGGCCGTGGTAAACATGCTGGTCCCGTGGAGCATCCCCACCTTTTCGTCCAGGGTCATTTGATCCACGAGGCTATCAATCTGCTGGTCGTGGGCACGGGTGACCGGTATTCCTTTGAAGGTTTGCTGCGATTCCATGGGCGGTGCAGGGATTTCGGGTTTTTCGGAAGGTTGGCACGCAGTAAGCAGTAATACTGCCCCTGCGGCGAGGAACCTGCCTGTGGTGGTGGAGGCCATACGCGGTATTTTCAGGGTGGCTCTGGGCTGGGGCTTGCTTCCCGCAGCTTCGTTCCCTCAAATTTAACATTATCCCCGAAGATACCGGTGGCCCGGGACCAATTAAAACGCCGTTGGCCGATCGGATATTCCCCGCCCCGGGAGGCCATCAACCCCGGAAGCCAGATCCGGCTTCAATTTCCTGGGGTTGGGCCCGGTCGGGGCTGGCCTCTTATCCCCCCCGTGGCAATATACCGGGTATGGGCTTCGTTTTTATCCTACATTTCCAAAAAAAGCCATATGAAAAATATCATCCTTTCTGCCCTTTTGCTGGGCTTTGGCGCGGTTTCCCTGGCCCAGGGCCCGGGGGACGATGTCCGCCGTTTCCGCATCGGGCTCAAAGCCGGGGTGCCGAATATTATCGGTGGGAATGCCGAATTTGTGCTGCCCGTGCTGGGCAACCGCCTGGCGCCTTTTGTGGATTATTCCACCTTTTCCCTGGAAGTGGAAGAGGTAGATACTTCTTTCGATTTCTTTGAAATCGGCTCCAACATCTATTTCAACACCCAGGGGACCGGGCTGTATGCCTCCGTATCCTACGGGAAGTTCAACCTCGACGGCACTTATACCGATGCTGAAACCATCGATGGGGAGCTCTTTGAGGGGGAAGCCACCGGGGAAGTCGAGATTTCGACCTTTAACCTGAAGGTAGGCGCCAAACTCGGGCGGAAGTTCTATTTCCGGGCCGAAGCTGGCTATGGGTTCGGCGATATCCCCCAGGAAGTGGTTCTCCGGGGGACCGTCAATGGGCAACCCGCAGAGGGTCGGGAAGAAATCCCGGACGTGCCCGGCATTGGCGATAACGGACTGCTGGTAGCCAATATCGGGTTCGGTTTCGCCTTTTAGGCGGGCGGGTTCCCAACAGGAGGCTGGTAAAAAATCCGGTAATACGAGGGCGGGGGAGGGTCCCCCGCCCTCGGTTTCAAGATATGGGAATTCCCTGCAAACCCAAAGCATGGAATTCAGGAAACAGAAGGCGCAGGAACCGGGGTTTCTTAAGCCATCAAGGGCCTACCCATTCCTTTAGTTCCCGGACCCATCCTGCAGGGGCAGGCCCAGGTGCCGGGTGTAAGCGGCCCGGATCAGGACATAGGTCAACAGGCCAAAGGGTCCGGCCATCAAGGTAAGGAACAGCGGCAGGGCCATCAAGATCCGGTTCACCCCCACACGCCTGGCATCGAGGGCGATAACGAGGCCTGCCAGCATATCGAAGGCGAGGTAGTGGATCCAGCCGATCAGGGCAACCCAGGGGCTGCCAAAGGCGTTTGAGATCCCCTCCAGGGTGGAACCGGCCTCCGGGTCAAAACTCCCGATATCGGAAAGCAGTAACACCGCATACACAACGGCCAATACCAGGATCACCAGGTAGAAAACGAGTTTTCCGGTATGCTTCCAGGATGGGGCGAACAACAAGAGCAGCCATCCCGGCAGGATCCAGGCATTGGCCAGGGCAAAAAGGGTTTCCATAGGTTTTGGTTTGAAGGGGAAAGATAGCTTTTTTAAGCCGGGCATCGCTATGAGGGAGGTGGTGTGGCGAGGGTAGGAGCGAATTCTTTTCAATATGGGGCGCCCCCTCCCCCCATTTTCAAAGTACCCTAAATCCCTGCAAGAACAAAGCAGGCACCCTTTTTCTATAGCGCGCACCAACCCCTTCTTCACCCTGCAAGCCCAACCCCCATCGGAGGCTGCAAACAGGTTCATGTGCATGGCTGGGGGATATCCGTGGCGTTTAGACAAAAACGGGGGCATGCGCCTCCAGCACCCGGTCCACCACGACCCCTGCAATATCGGGGTAGGGCACCTGCAGGGCCTTTTCCTGCCCCACCCATTCCTGAAGGGCAGGCAGGGTATCTGCAGACAGGCCATCGAGGACCGGGACCCCCATTTGGGAGAGGGCCACGGCATTGCACTGCTGTTCGTACTGGTTTTTCATGGGCACCACGCACAGCTTCTTGCCCAGGAACAGGGTTTCGGACGGGGTTTCAAACCCGGCAGCGCAAAGTACGCCCCGGCAACCTGCGATACTTTCGAGGAACGCATCGTGTTCGATCGGGCGCACCTGCACATTCCCGTGGCGGAACGGGCTGGCGTTGTGTTTGGAAAAAACCTCCCACTGTACCCCGGGGACCTGTGAGAGCACCGAGACGATACGCGCGTCGGAATAGGCCGGGAGGTATACTGTGTAATGCCATCCCTCGGAAATACGGGCTTCCCGGATCCCTTTGCCGATGATGGGGGTAAACATGCCTTCCTCATACGCCTGGAAGTGGAAGCCGTACTGGTGCGAGACCGGGGCGTAATTCCTCAGGACAAAGAGCCCCACCGGGTCCTTCCGGTCTGGCTGGGGCGCGGCCGGGGACAATACGGCGGCCTGGTGGCTGACCCCGATGCACGGGATGTTTTTCAGCTTGCAGGCCCAGGCCGAAACCGGTTCAAAATCATTCAGGACCAGGTCGTATTCCCGGACCGGAAGGGTGCGTACTTCTTCCCTGACCCGAAAGGAGTTTGCCTTCCGGTAAGTTTGCCAGAAATCCACGCCCCCCTGCTTCCCGAAAATGAAACTCATGCCTTTGAACCGGTACCGGACCGGGTAGGGCAACGACAGGTCGGCCTGGGTGCCGGAGACCAGCAGGTCGAGGGCCACCCCCCTGTCGAGCAGGGCCGGGATGAGGTCGCGGGCACGGCTGAGGTGGCCGTTCCCGGTTCCCTGAATCGCATAGAGTACTTTCATGTTCCTTTGTATTTGGTTATCGCACCCTCATTTCCTGAACCAGGTTTTCAAACAACACCTGTACATCCATCACTTCTTCGGCCTCTGCCAGGGGTTCGTCCCCGGGTTGCACAGCCGGGTCGTGCTCGTACCTGTAGAGGCTCCATTGGCCCATATGGTATTCCAGGCTGGTCAGGTTTTCCACCCAGTCACCGGAATTCAGGTAGGTAACCGCGGAATCCCCTTTGCGGATTTCCCGGATTTCGGGCTGGTGGATGTGCCCGCAAACCACATAATCGTACCCGTTTTCCAGGGCGATGTCGGTGGCTATTTCTTCGAAGTTGTTGATGAATTTCACCGCCGACTTCACGCTGCTTTTGATCTTTTTGGACATGGAAACCGGGCCGTAGCCCAGTTTCTTGCCGAAAAAGTTTACCGACCGGTTCAGCAGGATCAGGGCATCGTAGCCCAATGCCCCAAGCTTTGCCAGCCACTTGGAGTGCTTCATGGTCACGTCGAAGACATCGCCGTGGAAGGCCCAGGCCTTTTTGCCGTCGAGGTCCAGGACCACCTTGTTGACAATCGAAAAGCCCGATAGCTGGAAGCCGACGAACTTGCGGAGCAATTCATCGTGGTTACCCGTCACATAATACACCTGTACCCCGCTGGTGACCCAATCCATAAGCAGTTTCACCACTTTCATATGCGATTTGGGCCAGTACCGTTTTGAGAATTGCCAGACATCGATGATGTCGCCGTTAAGCACCACGGTAGCCGGCCTGATCGATTTAAGGTACCTGCAAAGTTCCCGGGCGTGGCACCCATAGGTGCCCAGATGTACATCGGAGAGGACCACGAGGTCCACCGGTCGTTTTTTCATAAGCGAATTAGGGTTTTGGAGGCAACGGCTGGTATCCGGGGTTGGAAAAGCTGGCCGGGAGATAAAGGCGGGGGCCCGGCCCCTGTTACGATTCCCTGGATGTCCTGAAAGTATTTCAGTGCGTTGCGGGGATTGGAATACACTGCGAACTTAACCTCTTAAGGTAAAGTGAACGTAAATCGGCATTTACAAAAAAGTTGCGCCCGTTTTAAGGTTGTGTTTCCAACAGGGTGCTGCTGTCTGGCATCCCGCGTGCCGCCAAACACCCTTCTTTAACCCTGAAAAGCCCGGAATTGCTTAGGGCTTCCGCCCCTGCCCCATCCAAAGGGCGTTCGAATGACGCAGTTTTACCAAATTAGGGGCTTTTCAATTCCACAACCTAAGCTTAATATGTCCCTAACCCGAAACCCGCAAATAAAACGGATCTTTACCCCATATTCATCGCTAAGCATAGTTTGAGTTAGTTTTGGTCGCTAAGGTCGGGGGCAACAGTCCCCGACCTTTTTTTAAGGCATCCGTTCACCGATGTTTTTGAGACCCTGTCGGAACCCGTCCGAATTGTTTTTGATCGACCAACGACACATTTTTCCGATTACAGGTTCCCAAAACTGCAGTTCATCGACAAATTGCGGACCCAAATCCATTTAACCGGCATCCTTCGACCAAAGGGGTGAAATTTGGCTGTGAGTCAAAAGGGGGTCGGACTGGATCCCTTCCCCCGGCAAGCACTCTTTTACAAGAACCTTTTTGATTATGAAAACCATGCTTTCTCTTGAATTTTTCTACCAACTGGGTCAAACCCTCCATCGGTACCGCGGAGCAATCCTTTTCTGGATCTATATGTTTGCCATCATGGCCTATGCCTATCGGTGGGTGGAGTACTAGGGTACCAAAAAATCCTTTATAAAACGTATTTATGCCCGGGAACCCCGGGCTTTTTCTTTTCTCCGCGCGAAGGTCCGGCCACCCGGGATCGTTTTCTCCGGGCACACTGATGGCAGGAACGGTTCCGAAGTGCTATCTTTGACGGGCAACCCCGAGCCTACTGGTGCCTTCCGGCCCCGTCGGGGCTCTAATTAAAAAACCCGCTTTGTCCGAAACACCTCCTAACGCCCTGTTGATTTTTACGCGAAACCCGGAGCCGGGCAAATGCAAGACCCGTCTGGCTGCCAAAATAGGCGACCGGGCAGCCCTGGGGATCTACAGTTTCCTCCTGGGCCATACCGCTGCACTTTGCTGCGAGCTCGAAGGCGTCGATAAACTGGTGTATTTCAGTGACCGCCTCGGGGATGGATCCATTTGGGATCCCGGGGTCTTCCGCTACAGGCTGCAGTCAGGGGAAGACCTGGGCGAACGCATGGCCTCCGCCTTCAGGGAAACCCTGGAGGCGGGGTATTCCAGGGTCATCATTATCGGAAGCGACCTGTACGACCTAAGCGCTGCTGACCTCCGTCACGCGTTTGAACTGCTTGAGGAAAAGGATGCGGTCCTTGGCCCTGCCCGGGACGGCGGTTACTACCTCCTGGGCCTGAAGCGCCTGGTGCCCCCCCTGTTCCAACACAAGGCCTGGGGGAGCGAAACCGTTTTGGAAGAAAGCCTGCGCGACCTGGAAGGCATGCAGGTAGGCCTGCTTCCGGAGCGAAACGATATCGACCGGTATGAAGACATTGCCGGGCACACCCTTTTTGAATTCCTGATCAATAAATATTCCGATGACCAAGAAACAACTTGAATCCTCCACAGCCTATCTTAGGGAGCGGGGGTTCCTGGATCCCGAAATCGGCATCGTCCTCGGATCCGGACTGGGCCGCCTGGTGGAGTCGATCGAAAACCAAAAAATCGCCCATTACCACAATATCCCCTTCTTCCCGCTGGCCACCGTGGAATTCCACACGGGAAAGCTGGTTTTCGGGGAGATCGGCGGAAAAAAGGTAGTGGCCATGCAGGGCCGATTCCACCTGTACGAAGGATATACCTTTACCGATATCACCTACCCGATCAGGGTAATGAAGGAGCTGGGCGTTGGGACGCTACTGGTTTCCAATGCTGCAGGTGCGGTAAACCTGGAATTCCGCAAAGGGGAACTCCTGCTGATCGAAGACCACATCAACCTGCAGGGGGGGTCTCCCCTGGCGGTTAAAAACATCACGGAATTCGGGGAGCGTTTTGTGGACATGAGCGACCCCTACGATCCGGGCCTCCGGGCTGCCCTTTCCGGGATCGCCAGGGAAAAAGGCATTGTCCTGCGCAAGGGGGTCTATGCCGCCGTAGTGGGCCCGCAACTGGAAACCCGGGCCGAATACCGCATGCTCAAGACCCTGGGGGCCGATGCGGTGGGGATGAGCACGGTGCCGGAAGTCATCGTGGCCAACCAGCTGAAGGTGCCCGTGGCGGCGATTTCCGTGCTGACGGATGAATGCGACCCGGACCACCTGGAACCGGTGAAGGTCGAGGAAATCCTGGAAATCGCCGGCCAGGCCGAACCCAGGCTGGTTACCCTGCTCACCGAACTGATTCGAAGGCTGTGATATTGGCAACAATGCCATATGTTTCCAGAATGCCCTTTGGCCCGTAAGGTTTTTCAGGGGAACGCTACTAGTAGGGAAAACAAATCGACACCCATGGTCAAGCCATTTTTCCTTATTGCCCTTTCCATGATCTTCCAGTTTTGCGGATTACACCACCCGATAGCCCTCCCCGGGAGAGACCCGGGGGTCCCGGCGCCTTCCCATGAGTTATGGGATGGCCTGCTGAGGAAGCATGTGGATGCGGTCGGGCAGGTCAACTATAGCGGTTTTGCAGGAGACCGGGCCCAACTGCAGGCCTACCTCGACACCCTTTCAGGCCATGTCCCCGGGGAGCACTGGACCCGCGAAGCCCGCCTGGCGTATTACATCAACCTTTACAATGCGGGTACCGTAATGCTGATCGTGCAGCATTACCCCCTGAAAAGCATTAAGGACATCAGCGATCCGTGGGGGCGGAAGTTCCTTCGGATAGGGGAGGCACAGGTTTCCCTGGAAGACGTGGAACACGGGATCCTGCGCAAAATGGACGAACCGCGCATCCATTTTGCCATTAATTGCGCTTCCCTATCCTGCCCCAGGCTCCAGGCCCGGGCTTATACGGAAAAAGAGCTGGAAAAACAGTTGCAAACCGCTGCAAGGGAGTTTGTCAATGATCCGCTGCGCAACCGGTTTTCGGATAACAAGGCACACCTCTCCAGGATCTTCAAATGGTTTAAGGGCGATTTCACCGGTCGGGGCCTGTCGCTTGTTCAGTTCGTGAACCCGTACCTTGCCACCCCACTCCCCGACGATGCCCGGGTGGAGTACCTCCCCTATGACTGGTCCTTAAATGACCGGCTTCCGTGAAAGGCCTTTCCATTATAATCCCGGTGCTGAATGAAGGCCCCCGCCTCGAAACACTCCTGCCGGAACTCCGCCGCAGGGCGGTTTCGGGCCAGGTACTCGAAACCCTTGTGGTCGACGGGGGCAGCACCGACCACAGCAGGGAAGTGGCCGGACGGCTTGGGGCCCGGGTCCTTCAATCGGCCCGGGGAAGGGCTGTGCAGCTAAATGCCGGGGCTGGGGAAGCCCGAGGGGAACTCCTGTATTTCCTGCATGCCGATTCGCTTCCCCCACCCCGGTTCGACCAACTCATCCTGCAGGCCCAGAGTTCCCGGCCGGTGGCAGGGTGCTTTCGCCTGGCCTTCGAACCCGCCCACTGGTTCCTCGATTTTTTCGCCTGGTGGACGCGGTTCAACCACCCTTTTTGCCGGGGGGGCGACCAGTCGCTCTTTATCCCAAAGGCGTGGTTCGAAACGCTGGGAGGGTTCAATGAGGCGTTCAGGATCTATGAAGACAATGAATTCACGGGCAGGGTCTACCGCCATTTCCCTTTTGCCGTGCTGCCCGACAAAATCACCACCTCGGCCCGAAGGTACCACGAGGCAGGTATCTTCAGGCTTCAATACCATTACACCATGGTACACCTGAAACGGAGGTTGGGAAGTACCCCCGAGGCGCTGTATGACTATTACCAAAAGAAGGTCCTGAGGGCGCCTTCACGGCAGGGTTAGTATCTCTGGTAGTACTGCCGGATCACCTCCTGGGCCGGCTTGTTCTGGGGGGTAAACCGGTTGTCGCCGGCCCCGCCGGCTTTGGGGTGGTCGATGAACCACTTCCAGACAAACCCGCCGGCAAACCATTCTTCGTTCCAGAATTCCTCGAAGATGGCTTCCTTGGCATTGGCCTGGGCCCCAAGGTTTACCTGCTCCTGGTTGCGGTCGACGAGCCAGGGTTTCTTTGCCGTGTAATCCATGCTGCGGTAGCCGTATTCCGTGAAGAGGACGGGTTTTCCGACCTGCTGTTGCAGGGTCCGGATTTCCTGTTTCCAGCGCTGCCATCCATCCCGGAGCTCTGCAACGGTTGGGTGTCGCGATTCGGAAAGCGGAAAGTAGGCATCGATCCCGATCAGGTCGAGCTGGTCCCAGAATGGGACTTTGCCATATTCGTCCCAGTTGGCCGCATAGGTGATCTTCCCCCCATACCGCGCCCGGACCTCCCGGATCAGCTGCCCCCAAAACGCTGGCCTGGCCCGGACAAAGGTTTCCAGCTCGGTACCTATACAGAAAAGGGACACCCCAGTTTCCCGGGCGAGTTCAGCATAGGTAAGGATAAAATCGGCATATTCCGACTCCAGCTCCTGCCATTGGGCCTCGGAGGGCATCTCCAGGTCCCCGGTGAAGAGGCCCCTCCAGATCCAGAGCTGGGGCTTGAGCATTACCTTTATCCCATTGCCCTGCAACAGCTCTATGTACTGCCGCGCCCCCTCGCATGTTTCCCCATACCATTGACGGTCGGTATCGAAAATGATTTCCGGGCTATCCTTTTCCCTGATAAAGCCAAAAGGCATTACCGCCGCGTGGCCGGCGTGCACCTGGCGCAGGGCATCTACATGTTGCTGGTGGGCCGGCTCCCGCGACCCCACAAAGCTCACCCCGTTGATTTTGCCCCCCGGCGTCCCCATGCAGGAAACACCCAGCACCCAACAAAAAAGGACAACGCTTCTCACCACCTTGGGAAATTTATCCCTAAAGTACAGATTTAACCCGCTGCAAATTCCAATCCCTTGTTAAGTTTGTATCTTGTTTGCGACAGTATACGCAACAACCCAATCATCGAATCCATGCATGTTGCCATTATCGGAAACGGGATTTCGGGAATCACGGCAGCCCGTCACCTGCGAAAGCTGTCGGATTGCAGCATTACCGTAATTTCTTCCGAAACCGAATACTTTTTCTCGCGGACCGCGCTGATGTACATCTACATGGGGCACATGGCCTTCGAGCACACCAAGCCCTATGAGGACCATTTCTGGGAGAAAAACCGCATAGGCCTGCTGAAGGCCCATGTGGAGCAGGTAATCCCGGAAGCCAAAACCCTCCTGCTGGATTCCGGCGAACGCCTTCAGTACGACGCCCTGATCATCGCCACGGGCTCCCGTCCCAACCGCTTCGGGTGGCCCGGGCAGGACCTGGACGGGGTACAGGGCCTGTACTCCTACCAGGACCTGCAGGCACTGGAGCGCAATGCCCCGAACCGCCACACCTGCCGGCGGGCCGTCATAGTCGGGGGCGGGCTTATCGGCATCGAACTGGCCGAGATGTTGCGCAGCCGCGACATCCCCGTAACCTTCCTGGTCAGGGAGCCCAGCTTCTGGGACGGGGTACTGCCTTCGGGGGAATCGGAAATGATCAACGAACACATCCGGGAACACCATATCGACCTGAGGCTGGCGACCAACCTGAAGGAAATCCTCCCGGATGCCCGGGGCAGGGCGCGGGCGGTGGTCACCGACCAGGGTGAAACCCTGGAATGCGACCTGGTGGGCCTTACTGCCGGGGTGAGCCCGAATATCGGGTTCCTCCGCGACTCTGGGATCGAAGTCGACAAAGGGGTGTTGGTGGACCGGTTCCTTCAGACCAATATGCCCGGGGTGTATGCCATAGGCGACTGTGCCCAGCAACGCACCCCAGTCGGAAAGCGCAGGGCCGTTGAAGCTGTATGGTACACAGGGCGGATGATGGGGGAAACCGTGGCGCAGACCCTCAGCGGAAACCCCATGGAATACCGGCCCGGGCATTGGTATAATTCCGCAAAATTCCTCGATATCGAATACCAGACCTACGGCTGGGTCAACAGCAACCGCTCCAGGGGGGAGGAGGAAGCCCATTTCCACTGGCGACACCCCGGGGAAAAAATTTGCCTCACTATCGCCTACCAACCGAAAACCCGAATATTCCTGGGCATCAACACCTTTGGGATACGGATGCGCCACGAGGTAATGGACCACTGGCTAACCACCGGGCAAACCGTGGACCAGGTCGTCTCCAGCCTCCGGCAGGCCAATTTTGACCCGGAAGGGTTCGCCCGCTATGAGCCCCTGGTCCGCCATGCCTTCAACCTTGAAAAAAACACACCCCAATGAACACACTTACCTCCATGTCCCTGGCCGGAGGCCCTCCGAAGGCCATGAACACAAACCAGAAAATGGCGGTTTTCCTGGGGATGGCCAGCCTTTTTATCCTGGTTCTTGCCACTTTCGGGATCGATTTCCCAAACCCGGCGGCATGGCTCACCGCTGCCCTGGGCGGCATGGCCCTGGCGGTGGTATGGTTCAGCCGGGCAGCCTATGGCGGGCAACCGGGGGGGGTCAAAAACAACGGGGTATGGTTCAAATCCGTTTCCGGACGGGGAATCTGGGCCTGGGGCCTGGGCATTTTGCTGACCGGGTTCTATATCGTCCTGTATTTTTACCCCCAGTACCTTGGCCTGGTCAGGGATGGGGACAACCGTGGCCTTATCGCCCTTTTCGACCCCCTGAGCCGTGCCATGAGCGGAAACCCGGCCAGCCAGTGGTTTGTTTACGGTACCCTGTATACCCTGGCAATCGTGGCTTTCGGGATCAAATTCCTTTGGAAATACCGGCACAACCGCTATCAGGTCATCCGAACCCTCAGCGTGATGTTCTTCCAGACCGCTTTTGCCTTTATCATCCCGGAAATCATGGCGCGGCTCAACGGGGACCTTCCCTATTACGACCTTAAAAACATCTGGCCGCTCAATTATTACAACTTCGAAAAATACCGGGTAAATGCCTTCCTCGACGCCGGGAACATCGGGCTGGCCATGCTGATCTTCGGGGTGGTTTCCATCCTGGTCATCACCCCCGTACTCACCTATTTCTTTGGCAAACGCTGGTACTGTTCGTGGGTTTGCGGTTGCGGCGGGCTGGCTGAAACCGCAGGGGACCCCTTCCGGCACCTGAGCGACAAGAGCACGTTTGCCTGGCGGGTGGAGCGCTGGGTGGTCCATAGCGTGCTGGTTTTCGTGGTGCTGATGACCACCGCGGTTATCTATTCCTACCTGGGGCCCGACAACAGCAAATACTGGCTCAGCCGGCCCCAGTTCCTCCTGGGGGTGGCCGCGCTGCTGACCGCCATCTTTGCCTGGGTGATGGTGTACCGCCGCGAGCAACTGCGCAAAGATGCCCGCCTGGGCGCCTCGGCCTACCTGCTGGTCATCCTCGGGTTGGTCGCCTTCCATTACCTGAGCGACTCAAGGCACGTGTTCCTGTTTCCTTCGGAGGACCTGAGGAAAACCTATAGCTTCCTCATTGGCAGTATCTTTTCCGGGGTCATCGGAACGGGGTTTTACCCGATTCTCGGCAACCGGGTCTGGTGCCGGTTCGGCTGTCCGATGGCGGCCATCCTGGGGCTGCAGCAACGCCTGTTCTCGCGGTTCCGGATCACCACCAACGGGGGGCAGTGCATCTCCTGCGGGAATTGTTCCACTTACTGCGAGATGGGGATTGACGTGCGGGCCTATGCCCAGAAAGGGGCGAACATCGTCAGGGCCAGCTGCGTGGGTTGCGGGATCTGTTCTGCAGTCTGCCCCAGGGGGGTCCTGAAGCTCGAAAATGGCCCGCTAAAAGGCCGGATCAACCCAAAGGAAGTCCTGCTCGGAAATGATGTGGACCTGATGAAACTCGTGAATGAAAATACCTGAACGCACCCCAACCCCGGAAGGGAAGCCCGCGCCCGCGCCGGGAAATGCAGCCATAATCGACCTGATCATCCCAGCCTTTAACGAGGAAGAATCCATTGGGTTCGTGCTGCGGGAAGTCCCCCCGCTGGTACGCGAAATTGTGGTGGTCGACAACGGGTCCGCAGACCGGACTGCCGAAGTGGCCCGCAAAGCCGGGGCCACCGTCCTGCACGAACCCAATAAGGGCTATGGGCATGCCTGCCTGAAAGCAATTAATTACCTGTCCGAAAAATCCAGGAAGCCCGATATCATCGTATTTATGGACGGCGACTATTCCGACTACCCGGAAGAGTTGCCAAAAGTGGTAGCCCCCATCCTTGAACAGGGGATGGCCCTGGTCATCGGGAGCAGGGACAGGGAACTCAGGGAACCGGGGTCGATGACCCCGCAACAGGTTTTCGGGAACTGGCTGGCGACTTTTTTGATGCGCCTGCTGTTCGGGGCCCGGTTTACGGACCTCGGGCCATTCAGGGCCATTACTTTCGAAGCCCTGGCAGCCCTGGGGATGGAAGACAAAACCTACGGGTGGACCGTGGAGATGCAGCTTAAGGCCCTGAGGCACAAACTGGCATACACCGAAGTGCCAGTGCGTTACAAAAAAAGAATTGGCCTCTCGAAGGTCTCGGGAACCGTAAAAGGTAGTATATTTGCAGGCATAAAAATTTTGGGCTGGATTTTCAAATACAGTTATAAATAACCATGGGACTAACCATTGCTTACCTTATCATCGGAATCTACAGCCTTGCGCTGGTGCTGATCTTTTTCTACAGCCTTTCCCAGCTCAACCTGCTGGTAAACTACCTGGGGTATAAGAGGAAGCAGAAAGAAGCCCCGAAATTCAATATGATGGATCCCAGGGAAATCCCCTATGTGACCATCCAGCTCCCCATATACAACGAACAATACGTGGTGGAGCGCCTGCTCGAAAACATCGCCTGCCTGGAATACCCCCTGAGCAAGCTGGAAATCCAGGTGCTCGACGATTCCACCGACGATTCGGTGGAGAAAACCGCTGCCCAGATTGCAGAACTGCAGAAAACAGGGCTCGACATCCAGCATATCCGGAGGGAAAACCGGGAAGGATACAAGGCGGGGGCCCTCAAGGAAGGGTTGAAAATCGCCAAAGGGGAATTCATCGCCATCTTCGACGCCGACTTCCTTCCCGAGACCGACTGGCTCAAGAAAACCGTACCCTACTTCAAAGACCCTGAAATCGGGGTGGTGCAGACCCGCTGGGGCCACATCAACCGCGATTATTCCATCCTGACCCGTATCCAGGCCTTTGCCCTGGATGCCCATTTCACCCTGGAGCAGGTCGGCCGCAATGCCAAGGGGCACTTTATCAACTTCAACGGCACTGCCGGGATCTGGAGGAAAGAGTGCATCCTGGACGCCGGGAACTGGGAAGGCGACACCCTGACTGAAGACCTGGACCTGAGCTACAGGGCCCAGCTGAAAAACTGGAAGTTCAAATACCTGGAAGATGTGGAGACCCCGGCAGAACTGCCCGTGGTCATCAGCGCTGCCCGTTCCCAGCAATTCCGCTGGAACAAGGGAGGGGCTGAAAACTTCCGCAAAACGGTATGGAGCGTCATCACCGCCAAAAACATCCCTTTCAAGACCAAGTTCCACGGGGTCATGCACCTGCTCAACAGCTCCATGTTCCTGTGCGTGTTCCTGGTTGCCATCCTGAGCATCCCCATGCTCTACATCAAGAATACCTTCGGGCACCTGGGCTGGATCTTTGAAGTCACCAGCTTCTTCATCGTCAGTACCGTGATCCTGTTCATCTGTTACTGGTTCACCTATAAAAGTATACAGGGCAGCGGGCTGGAAAACTTTGTGGATTACATCAGGTTGTTCTTTACCTTCTTTTCGGTTGCCCTCGGTTTTTCCCTGCACAACACCGTGGCCGTCCTGGAAGGCCATATGGGGAAACGTTCCGAATTCGTACGCACCCCGAAATTCAACATCAAAAACCTGACCGACAGCTGGCAGGGGAATAAATACCTGGTGACCAAACTTTCTCCCAACACCTTGCTGGAATTTGCCCTGATGCTGTATTTCCTTTTCGGGATGTACAGTGCCATCCCCCTAAATGACTTCGGGCTTTTCCCGTTCCATTTCATGCTATTCCTGGGCTTTGGGTTTGTATTCTTTAAGTCGGTGAGCGCCAATGCCTGATCGGGTAACCCCCGGGTAAGGTATCCTTTTTTTAAAAGAGATTTTTTCCTTTTCTTGCAGGCGAAAAACCAGCTCCCATGATGCGCGCCCTGCTGACCTACTGGAACCTGCACCGGGTTTCCCTGTTCCTGCTGGCGCTGAGCATCGTGTTTTACGGACTTTTTGCATACCGCCTCGATCGGGGCGATACCCTTGCGCTCCTCTCCCTTTACGCCGCCCTGTTCTTCCTGTGCTATAAGCTGATCCAGTTCGAAAAATGGAACCTGCGCCTGATGATCTTCAGCGGCATCGCGCTCAGGGGGGTATTCCTGCTCGCCCTGCCCAACCTCTCCCAGGATTTCTACCGCTTCCTCTGGGACGGCAACCTGCTGCTGGAAGGCCTGAACCCCTACGCCCTGACCCCCGATGGTTGGATGGCCCAGGGAGGCCCCCCTTTTTCAGGGGCACGGGAACTGCATGAGGGGATGGGAGCCCTGAGCTCCGGCAATTTCAGCAATTACCCGCCGGTAAACCAGTATTTCTTTGCCCTGGCCGCCTTCCTGGGCGGCAAGTCAATCGCGGGTACCCTAATTGCCACCAGGGGGATCATCCTGTTGGCCGACCTGGGGATCCTGTATTTCGGGCGGCGCATCCTCAGGAGGCTCAACCGGGCCCCCTACATGATTTTCTGGTATTTCCTCAACCCCCTGGTCATCATAGAACTCACCGGAAACCTGCATTTCGAAGGGGTAATGTTGTGCTTCTTCATCATGGCCATGTACCTGCTCCTCTCCGGCAAGTGGCTCCTGGCCGCTGCCCCGTATGCCCTTTCCATCGGGGTCAAACTCATCCCCCTCTTATTCCTCCCGCTCGTCCTGCCCCTGCTAGGCCTGCGCAGGAGCCTGGGGTTCTACCTGGGCACAGGCCTGGCCCTGGGGGCGTGCCTTTATCCCCTGTACTTTGACGCCTTCGGCCCAAACTACGCCCAAACCCTGAAGCTCTGGTTCTCGAATTTTGAATTCAACGCCGGGCTGTTCAATGTCGCGGAATGGATTGCAGTCCGCCAGGGTGCGCGGCCCTGGGAATTCATCAGGGCCTACGGAAACTGGTTGCCCGCAGTCATGGTTGCGGTTACCCTGTTGCTGAGCCTGCTCCCGGCACTCAGAAAGGGAAAATACTGGTTCGGGGGAGCCCTTGTGCTCCTGAGCACCTATTTTTTCCTTTCCACCACGGTGCATCCCTGGTACATCATCTTTCCCCTTTTGCTGGGGGTGTTTACCGACCTGCGGTTCGCCCTGGTATGGTCGGCCACCGTGGTCCTCAGCTATTCGGCCTATTCGCCATCGGGGGTAACGGAGAAACCCCTGTTTCTGTTCCTTGAATATTTACCGGTATTCGGGGTTTTGGGTTATGAAATCTTCAAAAACCGGAAGAATTTTAACGCCATTGCCAAAAATCAGGCCGGTAGGGACCCCAGTTAAATAATATTTGTACTTTTAACCCATCATGAACGCACCACGCCTTCATTTTGGCTTTTCACCCCGACGGCTTCCCGCCCCGGTCCGGCACGTGCGTTGCCCCCGCCCGTAAGGGTGTGTCTCCAGTAAAGGAATTAGGTGAGTCCATTTCCGCAGTAAGCCAACTATCATTCTTTTCGTTTCAATAAACCCACTGGCAATGAAAATCATTGTTGCTGACGCTTCCCATAGCATTTACGCCCAGGTCATTTGCGATACCATTGCAGAATCGGCCAAAATCCGGGGGACCGGAATTGCCCGGCGAACCCCGGAATATATCATCCAACGCCTGAAAAACGGGAATGCGGTAATCGCCCTTGACGGGGAAAAATTCGCTGGCTTCTGTTATATCGAAGTATGGGGCCACCAAAAATACGTGGCCAATTCGGGCCTCATTGTCCACCCCGATTACCGGGACCAGGGGCTGGCCAAAAAAATCAAGAAGGCGGCTTTTGACCTCTCCCGCAAGAAATTCCCGGACGCCAAAATTTTCGGCATTACCACGGGGCTTGCCGTCATGAAGATTAATTATGAACTGGGGTACCGCC
The DNA here is from genome assembly GCF_024006985.1 of Robiginitalea marina. Taxonomy (GTDB): domain Bacteria; phylum Bacteroidota; class Bacteroidia; order Flavobacteriales; family Flavobacteriaceae; genus Robiginitalea; species Robiginitalea marina. The sequence goes on along the minus strand of NZ_JAMXIB010000004.1, from coordinate 252,944 downwards.
CGGTCACCTTTTCGGAACTGACCGATGACCCCGAATTCTGGAAAGGGTGCCAGACCTGCAAAAATTTCGATATCCTCACCCGTACAGAACGCAAAATGTGCCTTTGTACCGGGATGCTTTTTGACCCCGTGGCGAAAAGGCCCACCCAAAAAAGGAAAATCGACCAAAAGGTCTTCGACCGGTTGAAAAAAATCAAGCAATCCCTGCTTTTAAAAAAATCCAAGCCATGAAAAAACTTGTGCTAGCCTACAGCGGAGGCCTCGACACCTCCTATTGCGCCCACTACCTGACCCACCGGGAAGGGTTCGAGGTCCACGCCGTTACGGTCAATACCGGGGGGTTCAGCCCGGCCGAGCTGGAAGCGATCGGCACCCGGGCCCTGGAACTCGGGGCCCACAGCTACAAAGCCCTGGATGCAGAGCAATCGTTCTACGACAAGGTGGTGCGCTACCTGATCTTCGGGAATGTCCTTCGCAACAACACCTACCCCCTGTCGGTGAGCGCGGAACGGATCGTACAGGCGCTGGAAATAGTGACTTACGCCCGTGCCCTGGGGGCCTCCCACATCGCCCACGGGAGCACGGGGGCCGGGAACGACCAGGTGCGCTTCGACCTGATTTTTCAAATCATGGCGCCCGACATCGAAATCATTACCCCCATCCGCGACCGCAAGCTATCGAGGGAAGCGGAAATCGCCTACCTGAGGGAGGCCGGGATCCCCTATGCCTGGGAAAAAGCCAAATACTCGATCAATAAAGGCCTGTGGGGTACCTCTGTAGGGGGGGAAGAGACCCTGGGGTCCCGAAAACCGCTGCCGGAACAGGCGTACCCCAGCCCCCTGCTCAGGGAAACCCCGCAAACCGTGGCCCTTGGGTTCACCCGGGGGGAACTGACCGCCCTCAACGGGCAGGAGGGATCGCCGGTAACCCTGATCCGCCAGCTCGAAGAAATGGCCTCGGCCTATGCCATCGGGCGGGACATCCACGTGGGGGATACCGTTATCGGCATCAAGGGCCGGGTGGGGTTCCAGGCGGCAGCCCCCCTGGTCATCATCAAGGCACACCACCTGCTTGAAAAGCACACCCTAAGCAAATGGCAGCAGTTCCAGAAGGAACAGCTTTCCAGTTTCTACGGCATGCTGCTGCACGAAGGCCAGTACCTCGACGAGGTCATGCGGAACATCGAATCGTTCCTGGAAGACAGCCAGCGCCGGGTTACCGGGACGGTCTTCGTTAGCCTGCACCCCTACCGGTTTGCACTGGAAGGCATCGAATCGCCTTTTGACCTGATGGATTCCGGTTTCGGCAGTTATGGGGAAATGAATACGGGGTGGACTGCCGCAGAGGCCAAAGGCTTTATCAAAATCCTGTCGAACCCGGGGAAAATAGCCCGCCAAATCCACCAAAGCCATGATTAAAGCAGGCATCATTGGGGGGTCGGGGTATACCGGGGGGGAACTCATCCGCCTGCTGTTGGGGCACCCCGGCGTCACCCTCGATTTCGTGTACAGCACCACCCGGGCCGGCAGACCCCTTTCCGAGGCGCATCCCGACCTTTTGGGACAGACCCGGCAGTGTTTTACCGACCAGGTCAACCAGGAGGCGGATGTGGTCTTCCTTTGCCTGGGGCACGGGAATTCCGGGAAGTTCCTGGGGGAATGGTCCTTTGGCCCGAAGACCTGCATCATAGACCTCAGCAATGAATTCCGCCTTGCGGAACAGGCATCCGCGCAGGGCCGGGAGTTTATCTACGGCCTCCCGGAATTGCAGAAGGAAGCCATTGCGAAGGCCCGCGACATCGCCAACCCCGGCTGTTTCGCCACGGCGATCCAACTGGCCCTGCTCCCCCTGGCCAGGGCGGGCAGGCTGACCCACCCGGTGCATGTGCACGCCCTGACGGGAAGCACGGGAGCGGGGGCCTCCCTGTCGGAAACCTCCCATTTCAGCTGGAGGAATGATAATGTTTCCTGGTACAAGCCCTTCACACACCAGCACCTGGGGGAAATCGAGCAGACCCTTAAGGGGTTGCAGCCCACCGTGGGGGAGGTGTTTTTCCTGCCGGTGCGGGGGAATTTTTCGAGGGGGATTTTTGCTACCGCCTATACCCCTTTTGAGGGAACGCTGCGGGAAGCGCGGGAGCTTTTCGAGTCGTATTACCAGGACGCCCCGTTCACCTGGATTTCGGATTCGCCCCCAAGCCTGAAGCAGGTGGTCAATACCAATGCGGCCCACCTGCACCTGCACCTGCACCAGGGGACGTTGCTTGTTACCTCGGTAATCGACAACCTGCTGAAGGGGGCTTCCGGGCAGGCCGTGCAGAATATGAACCTCATGTTCGGGCTCCCGGAGGAGGCCGGGCTTGCCCTCAAAGCCATAGGGTTTTAATTTAAACGATGCAATCATGAAAATAGCAATCATTGGAGCCGGAAACCTGGGGGTTTCCATAGCCACAGGAATCCTGCATAGCGGGGGGGCTACCTCCATGTACCTGACCCGCAGGAACCTGGAGGCCCTGAAGGGCTTTGAGGAGTACGGCAGGGTGACCCTTACCCGCGATAACCGGGAGGCCGTAGCCGGGTCCGATATCCTGATCTTTGCCGTGCAGCCCCTGCATTTTGCAAGCATCCTGGAATCGGTAAAGGACCTGCTGCACGACAACCATGTACTGATCTCCACCATTACGGGTTTCAGCCTTTCCGCCATGGAAGCCATAGTGGGCCCTGACCGCTACCTGATCCGGGCCATGCCCAATACGGCCATTGCCGTGGGGCGTTCCATGACGTGCCTGGCTTCCAATGAGGCCGGAAAAAAACGGGTGGAACTGGCGGCTGCCATATTCAACCGCATGGGCCATACCCTGATGATCCCGGAGCAGCAGATGCAGGCGGCCACGGTAATCTGCGCCAGTGGGATCGCCTTCTGGATGCGGCTGATCCGGGCCACTACCCAGGGCGCCATTCAGCTCGGGTTCGACGCGAAAGAAGCCCGGGAACTGGCCATGCATACCTGTGGGGGCGCTGCGGAATTGTTAATCCAGTCGGGCCATCACCCCGAGGAGGAAATCGACCGGGTGACCACCCCCATGGGGTGCACCATCGAGGGCCTGAACGAAATGGAACACCAGGGGCTGAGTTCCTCCCTCATCAAGGGGATCGTGGCGTCCTACGACAAGATCACGCAAATCAGTAAAGGCTAGGCCTATGGAACTCTTTGACGTATACCCCCTCTACGACATCACCCCGGTAAAGGCCGAAGGGAGTTGGATTACCGACCGGGAGGGAATACAGTACCTGGACCTTTACGGGGGGCATGCCGTAATTTCCATCGGGCATTCCCACCCCCATTTTGTCAAGCGCCTGCAAGGGCAGCTGCAGCAAATGGCCTTCTACAGCAATTCGGTGCACAACCCCCTGCAGGAACAACTGGCCCAAAACCTCGGGAAGGCTTCCGGCCTGGAAGACTACCGGCTCTTCCTGTGTAATTCCGGGGCCGAGGCCAACGAAAATGCCCTCAAACTCGCCTCCTTCCACACGGGGAAAGCCCGGGTAATCGCCTTTGATAACAGTTTCCATGGGCGAACCTCCGCTGCGGTGGCGGCCACGGACAACCCCACCCTGGTCTCCCCCCTCAATGCCGGCCATGAGGTCACCTTCCTCCCCCTGAACCAGGCGGGGGCCCTGGAAAAAGAACTGGAAGCCGGGGACGTTTGTGCCGTGATCCTCGAAAGCATACAGGGCGTGGGGGGCCTCGACATGGCCGGGGAGGCCTTCCTCAGGCGGGCCGAAGCGCTCTGCAGGAAGCACGGGGCGGTGCTCATTGCAGATGAAGTGCAGAGCGGCTTCGGACGAAGCGGCGCCTTTTTTGCCTTCCAGCATGCCGGCATCCGCCCCGGGATCGTGAGCATGGCCAAAGGGATGGGCAACGGATTCCCTGTGGGCGGGATCCTGGTCCACCCCGATTTCAAGGCGAGCCACGGCTTGCTGGGGACGACCTTCGGCGGCAACCACCTGGCCTGTACGGCCGTCCTTTCGGTGCTGGAGGTACTCGAACAGGAACAGCTGATCCCCAGGGCAGCCGACCTGGAAGGGTTTTTCAGGGACCGGGCCAAGGGCCTCCCCGGGCTCAGGCAGGTAAAGGGCCGCGGGCTGATGCTGGGCCTGGAATTCGATTTTGAGGTGGCCCCCCTGAGGAGCCGGCTGATCTACACCCACCACATATTTACGGGAAGCTCGAAAAACAAAAACCTGTTGCGCATCTTGCCCGCCCTTTCCGTAGGGAAGGATGACCTTGAGCTCCTGTTTAACGCCCTGGAAAAAGAACTGACATGAAGCACTTCCTCCACGAATCGGATATCACGTCCCTGGGCACATGGCTTGCCAAAGGCAGGGAACTCTCCCTGGACCCGGGGGCCTGCCGGAACCTGGGAAAGGGAAAAACCCTTTGCCTGCTGTTTTTTAACAACAGCCTGCGCACGCGCCTGAGCACCCAAAAGGCCGCCCGCCTGCTGGGCCTGGAGGTCATGGTGATGAACTTCGGCGGGGAGGGCTGGGTCCTGGAGTTCGAAGACGGGACCCGCATGGACGGGGCGGCTGCGGAACATATCCGGGAAGCGGCTGCCGTGGTAGGGCAATACGCCGACCTGGTGGGGGTCCGGGCCTTTGCCGGCCTCACCGACCCGGAGGCCGATGCCGCCGAAAGGGTCCTGGACGGGTTCAGGAAGTACTCCGGCCTGCCGGTGCTCAACCTGGAAAGCGCAACGGCCCACCCCCTGCAGGCCCTTGCCGATGCCCTGACCCTCGAACAGCACCGGGTCGCGCAACGCCCCAAAGTAGTACTGTCCTGGGCCCCGCACCCCAGGGCCCTGCCCCAGGCCGTACCCAACTCCTTTGTGCGGATGATGGCCCGGATGCCCGTGGAACTGGTCATCACGCATCCCGAAGGCTATGAACTGGATCCGGCCCAGGTGGGGCCTTACCAGCCCGTATACCAACAGGAGGAAGCCCTGGAAGGAGCCGACTTTGTGTATGTCAAAAACTGGAGCAGTTTCAGGGAGTACGGGAAGGTGGCATGCCAGGACCCTTCCTGGATGATGACCGCAGAAAAGCTGGGATCCGCCGCATTCATGCATTGCCTTCCCGTGCGCCGCAACGTGGTGGTGGAGGATGCCGTGCTCGATGGCCCCCGTTCCCTGGTCATGGACCAGGCGGCTAACCGCACCGTGGCGGCCCAATTGGCCCTGATGCACCTGTTGGAATCCTTATAGCCCCGAACCCTATGCAAAAAACCGTTTCCATCGTAAAAATCGGCGGGGCCCTCCTGGAGGAGGAAGCCCTCCTGGAGGCCGTCTGCCAGGGCTTTTCTGCAATGGGAGGTGCAAAAATCCTCGTGCATGGCGGGGGCCAGCAGGCCAGCCGGGTCAGCCAGGCCCTGGGGATCACCCCTAAAATGGTCGATGGCCGCAGGATCACCGATGCCGACAGCCTGAAGGTCGTGGTGATGGTCTACGGGGGGCTGGCCAACAAAACCCTTGTGGCCCGGCTGCAGGCCCTCGGCTGCAACGCCCTGGGCCTGAGCGGGGCCGATGCCGGGCTAATCAGGGCCCGGAAAAGGCCCCCCGGAAACCTCGACTATGGCTTTGTCGGCGATGTGGAACACGTGGCAGCCGATACCCTGACAACCCTTTTGGATGCTGGCCTGGTGCCGGTTTTCAGCGCCCTTACCCACGATGGGAGGGGCCAACTCCTCAATACCAATGCCGATACCGTTGCCGCAGAGATTGCGGTGGCCCTGGGGCGGGAGCGCCGGGCACGCCTGTATTACTGTTTTGACAAACCCGGGGTCCTGCGGCAGGTGACAGATCCGGAAAGCACCATCCCCCTGCTCGATCAGCGCCTGTTCCGGGAACTTCTGGAACGGGGGGAAATCGCAGCCGGGATGATCCCAAAACTGACCAATGCCTTCCACGCCCTGGAGCGGGGCGTGTCGGAAGTGTACATCGGGCCGCCTACCCTTTTGGAAGGCGTTTCAGGCCCCTTTACAAAAATCAGCCTATGACAACCCCCGACATCCTTTCCGAAGAGGCGATTGCCCTGTTACAGCAACTGATCAGCACCCCATCCTTTTCCGGGGAGGAAAAGGAAACCGCCCTTTTGCTGGAGCGCTGGCTCGCCACAAAAAACATCCCCAGCCAGCGTCACCTGAACAATGTATTCGCCCTGAATGCCGATTTTGACCCGGCAAAGCCCACCCTGTTGCTGAATTCCCACCACGATACGGTCCGGCCCAACCAGGCCTATACCCGGGATCCTTTCCAGGCCAGCCTGGAAGACGGCAAATTGTATGGCCTGGGAAGCAATGATGCCGGCGGCTGCCTGGCGGCCCTCCTGGTCACTTTCGCCCAGTGGTACCCCAGGACGGGCCTGTCGCACAACCTGGTACTGGTGGCCTCAGCGGAGGAGGAGACTTCAGGGCCGGGAGGCCTTGGCAGCGTCCTGCCCCTGCTGCCGCCTATTGACGTGGCCCTGGTAGGGGAGCCGACCGGGCTCCACCTGGCCGTTGCCGAAAAGGGGCTGGTGGTCTTCGATGCCGTGGTCAGGGGGACGCCTTCCCATGCAGCACACCCAAACCCCAACAATGCCATCTATAAGGCCATTGAAGTTCTGGAATGGTTCCGGGACTATCATTTCCCTAAAACCTCGGCGCATTTGGGGGAGGTGAAGCTAACGGTCACCCAGATTGCCGCCGGGACGCAGCACAACGTGGTCCCCTCCGAAGTGCACCTGGTGGTGGACGTGCGCGTAAACGACTGTTATTCCAACCAGGAAATTGCAGACCTCCTTTGCAGGGAAGCCCCCTGTTCCCTTCAGCCCCGATCGCTGCGGCTGAATTCCTCCAACATCGATCCGGCCCACCCCCTGGTGCGCGCAGGGGTGGCCCTGGGCCGGGAAACCTATGGTTCCCCCACCCTCTCGGACCAGGCTGCCCTGAGCTGCCCTTCCCTTAAAATGGGGCCTGGGGAAAGCTCCAGGTCCCATTCCGCCGACGAGTTCATCTATCTGAGGGAAATCAGGGAAGGGATTCGCCTCTATGGCAGCATGCTGGAGCGTTTCCTGCTGCCTGCAGGTGAGGGATAGCCGGCCCCTGACTTCCGGTGAAGGGGCCCGTTTTGGGGGGGTGCATCGGGTTTGCGGGGAAAAACCGTAGTTTTAGAGTGGGGGTAGCGGGGGGTGGTTCCCCTTTATAGTGAACGGAAAATAAAACACGCCAATGAAATTATGGGATAAGGGGGGCACCCCGGATGAACACATGGACCGCTTTACGGTCGGGAATGACAGGGAACTGGACCAGGTCCTGGTGGGTTACGACGTAATGGCCTCCAGGGCCCATGCAGAGATGCTGGGAAAAATCGGCATCCTCGACCCGGGGGAGACCCGGGCCATCCTGCGGGAACTGGATCGGATCGCGGAGGAAATCCGGGCCGAAAGCTTCCCGATCGAGGCCCCTTTCGAAGACATGCACTCGAAAATCGAGTACGAACTGACCCGGCGCCTGGGGGAAGCAGGCAAGAAAATCCATACCGCCCGTTCGAGGAACGACCAGGTACTGGTTGCCCTGCAGCTCTTCCTCAAAGACGAGCTCGTGGGGTTCAGAGACCGGATCCGCACCCTTTTCGACCTGTTGATGGCCCTGGCGGAGGAGCACAGGGACATCCTGTTACCGGGGTATACCCACCTGCAGGTAGCCATGCCGTCGTCCTTCGGATTATGGTTTTCGGCCTATGCCGAAACCTTCATCGACGACGTGCACCTGCTGCGGGCAGCCTACCGGGTGGCCGACCAAAACCCACTGGGCAGTGCGGCAGGTTACGGAAGTTCTTTCCCGGTAGACCGCGCCTTTACCACGGCCCGGATGGGGTTTGAAACGCAGAAATTCAATGTGGTGGCCGCCCAGATGGGCCGGGGCAAGGTGGAACGCACCACAGCCATGGGGCTTGCTTCCGTCGCGGGGACCCTCAGCCGGATGGCGATGGACATTTGCCTGTTCATGAGCCAGAATTTTGGCTTCCTGTCCTTCCCCGACTCCCTGACTACGGGCAGCAGCATCATGCCCCACAAAAAAAACCCGGATTTGTTTGAACTGGTACGGGCCAAGTGCAACATCCTCCAGGGGCTGCCCAATCAGCTGGCCCTGCTGACCACGAACCTCCCAAGCGGGTACCACAGGGACCTGCAGTTGACCAAGGCCCTGTTGCTGCCCGCCATCGAAGACCTTAAGGCCTGCCTGGAAATTACCACCACAAGCCTGCGCAGCGTGCGGGTAAACCGCAACATCCTGGACGACCCCAGGTACGATTACCTCTTCAGCGTGGACGCCCTGAATGCCCTGGTACAGGAAGGAATGCCCTTCAGGGAGGCCTATAAGGAAATGGCCTCTTTAATCGAATCGGGCAACTTCCGTCCGGAAAAAAAGGTAAAACATACGCATCAGGGGAGCCTCGGGAACCTCTGCCTGCAAGAAATCAGACTGAAAATGGAGGCTGCCTGGCCCCCGGCTATCCCAGGCTAGGAGATCATCTTGAGGTTGATGACTTCCTGGGGCGTCAGGTGCCGCCAGTGGCCCCGGGGCAGGTCCTTTTTGGTCAGGCCGGCAAAAACCACACGGTCGAGTTTAACCACTTCGTACCCCAGGTGTTCAAATATCCGGCGCACGATGCGGTTCCTTCCGCTGTGGAGGGTAATGCCGACTTCCCTTTTGGGGGCATCGGCAATATAGCTGACTTCGTCGACCTTAACCGGGCCGTCTTCCAGTTCAATCCCGTGCCTGATTTTATCGAGGTCGCTGGCCTTTACAATTTTATCGAGTTCCACGTGATAGATCTTCCGGACCCCGTGCCTGGGGTGGGTCAGGGTTTTGGCCAGGTCCCCGTCATTGGTGAACAGGAGCAGCCCTGTGGTATTGCGGTCGAGTCGCCCCACCGGCAACAGGCGGGAATCGCTGGCCCTGGAGATCAGCTCCATCACCGTGCGCCGGCCCTGCTCATCGCGGGTGGTGGTGATAAAATTTTTGGGTTTGTTCAAAAGGACGTATTCCTTTTTTTCACTCTTCAGCAACCTCCCGTCGAAACGGACCTCATCCCCGGGGCTTACTTTATAGCCCATTTCGGTAACAGTCTTCCCATTGACCGTGACGCTGCCGGCAGCAATATAGGTGTCTGCTTCCCTCCTGGAACAGACCCCGGCATTGGCTACATATTTATTCAGCCTGATCAGCTGGGGCCCCTCGGAACGAAGGGGTGCTTGTTTTTTTATGGGGGCGTTCCCCCGGGCATAGCTTTTCTTTCGGAAATTGCCGCCCTGCCTTCCGGAAGGCTTCCTTCCATTATTTGATTCAGATCGGCTCATAGTGCAGTTTCGGCAAAGGTACTAAATGTAGGCCTGCTTCAACGTCCCAGCGGCTTCCTTTCCCCGGAAAGCATCCCACGGCGATCGCCGCGCAGGGATAACAGGGCGGCCGGGGCTATACAAACCGGGCCAGCACCAGGTCCACATCAATCAGGAGGATGCCGAAAACCCCTGAAACAATGATGAATTTAAGGATGTTGTGGAGCCACACAAACTGCTTTTTGGAGGTAGCCTGCCACAAGAGCACAAGGAAGAGCAGCAGCAAAAGGCTGGTGGCTATGAAATAGAGGTACATCAGGCCCACATCGAAATACGCGATCAGCAAAGCTGCGGGGACCAGGGCCAGGAGCACCAGCAGGGTAATACACCCTTTCGAAAAGCGGAGCCCAAAACGCACGGCAATGGTCTGGTAGTTTTGGGCAAGGTCCCCCGCGAGGTTTTCCATGTCCTTGATGAGTTCCCGGCTCAGGATGAGCAAAAAAAGGAAGAGGGCATGCACAAAAATAACCGCCTCAAAATTCTTGTAGTACACAAAGATTGCGAAGAAAGGGGTGATGGCCAGGGTTGCCGAAACGAAATTGCCCACAAATGCGATTTTCTTCAACCGGTGGGAGTACAACCAGATGCCAAATACATACGCGGCAAAAAACAGGGCTGCCCTGAAGGAAACGTAACTCGCCAGCAACACCCCGAGCAGGTTGAGCACAAAATAGGCCTGGATCTTTACCCGCTGGGGGACCAGCCGGTCGAGCATGCTTTTCCGGGGCTTGTTGATCAGGTCCTTTTCGGAGTCGTAGAAACTATTGATGATATACCCCCCGGCAATGACCAGGGCACTGCTCAGCACCAGCACCAGCAGGTTGGGGTCGAGCACCACGTCCCGCAAGGGGAGGTCCGGGGCCATAATAAAGATGGCTGCCAGGTATTGCGCCAAGGCGATGACAAGGATGTTGTACCCGCGGACAATGGAGATCAGGCTGAGGGATTTCAGCAGCAGTAACCGGGTCCGTCTGGGGAGCATGGGGCAGGTTTAGAAGTTGTAGACGACTTCCAAACGGTGGCCTTTGAGTGCTTCACGTGCTTTTTCAAGGTCTTCGGTAAAGCCGAGGATGTACCCGCCCCCTCCTGAGCCGCAAAGCTTGAGGTAGTAAGCGTTGGTTTGGATCCCCTGTTCCCAGAGCTGATGGAATTCCGAAGGGATCATGGGCTTAAAGTGGTCCAGCACCACGTGGGAGAGTTTCTTGATGTTCCCGAAGAGCGACTTTACATTGCCGCTGATAAAGTCTTCCACACAGGCGTCGGTGTACCGGACAAACTGGTCCTTGAGGACATTGCGGAAGCCTTCATGCTTCATCTTTTCCATGAAAATCTGCACCATGGGGGCTGTTTCCCCCACGGTCCCGCTGTCGAGCAGGAACACAGCGCCCTTTCCGTCGGGGTTCTGGGAAGGGATGCTGGTAGATTCGATATCGTCTTTGGAGTGGATAAGGATCGGCAGGCTCAGGTAACTGTTCAGCGGGTCGAGGCCTGAGGATTTCCCGTGGAAGAACGATTCCATCGCGGAAAAGACCTCTTTCAGCTTTAAGAGTTTTTCCCGGGTGAGGTTTTCCAGGACCGTGATCTTCTCCCGGGCATAGCGGTCGTAAATGGCGGCAACGAGCGCCCCGCTGCTCCCCACCCCATATCCCTGGGGGATGGAACTGTCGAAAAACATGCCTTCGTCCAGGTCATTTTTCAGCGCTTCGAGGTCGAATTGCACCAGCCCGGGGGACTCGGCCTGCATCGCTTCCAGGTGCCCGGCAAACCGCCTGAGGTTCCTGTTCGATTCCATGGCGGCACCTTCCAGGTGGTCCTGCTTTTTCAGGGCCCCCTTGAAGAAATTGTAGGGGATGGAAAGCCCCCTGGAATCTTTGATAATCCCATATTCCCCGAACAGGAGGATTTTGGAATAGAATAGCGGTCCTTTCATGCCTGTCTATAAGCTGGTTAACGCAAAAGTAAGAAACTTTATTCTAAAGGGAGTGTTAAACCTTTTCAGAAGCTCACCGCGCCTTTTCCCACCTGGTCGCAGAGGTGCTGGCCTTCCTCGCAGAACGGCACCAACTGCTCCCTGACAAAGGCATAAGCCCTGGCCTCGCTCTCCTTCGGGTAGAGGAAATGGACATTGGCCCCGGCGTCGAGGGTAAAGCATACCGGCTCCCCGGTCTCGCGGCGGAACTCCCAAATCCGTTCTATGATTTGAAGGGTGGCCGGCTTCATGAGCAGGAAATACGGGTCACTGGTCATCATCATGGCATGCAGGGTCAGGGCCTCCGACTCTACCAGGGAAATAAAGGCTTCCAGGTCTCCCCCCCGGAAGATGGGTTGGAGGGCATCGATATGGTCGCGGGCCTGTTTAAAGCGCTCTGCGGCAAAGGGGTGCCCCTTCATAAGGTTATGCCCTGCCGTGCTGCTAACCTGCTTCTGCCCTTTATCCACCAGCAGGATCGTGTCGCGGTAACTTTCAAAAACCGGGTGTAGCTCCAGCGGATACCGGATGCCATAGAGGTCGGAACTCCCCGGAATGGAACCGTGCTGCCCCCAGTGTACCAGGCTGCCCTCGATGCTGCGGGCCGCGGATCCCGACCCGAGGCGGGCCAGGAAGGATGCCTTGCGGGTAAACCTTTCGGGCTCCATCCCCGGGAAGATGGCCCTTTCGAGGTCGGCAAGGCAAAGGGCCAGGGCGGCCATGCCACTGGCAGATGAGGCAATGCCGCTGCTGTGCGGAAAGGTATTGGTGGTATGGACCTCAAAATCGTATTCGGAAACAAACGGTTGGTAGGGCAGGATCCTTTCGAAAAAGGCGCGTATTTTTTCCCTGAATCCCGGGGCCGGCCTGCCGTCGAGGAAAACCTCAAAGCCGGGCGCCCCAGATGCCTGGTCCCGCCTGCGGTACCGGAGCTCCGTGCGCGTGGCGGAAGAATCGAGGGTAAAGCTCACCGAAGGGTTGGTGGGGATCTGCCCGGCTTTCTTGCCCCAGTACTTTACCAGGGCAATATTGCTGGGGGCCTGCCACCGGGCACTTCCCGATTCGGGCAGGGCCCCCGCCGGGCCGGGGATAAAATCCTTTTCGGTCATCAGGGATTTTTGCGCAAAGATAAGGCTTTGCCAAATCAGAACCCCATCCCCGGAAAATTTGCTACTTTAGGGCAATGGACTCCTCCTTCAAAACCTTTGGGCGCATCGCCCTGGCTGTCGCCATTTGCCTGCTGGTTGGCGCCCTCTCGGGCCTTGCGACCCAAACCTCGGTAGATACCTGGTATACCACCCTGAACAAGCCTTCCTTCAACCCGCCAAACTGGGTATTCGGGCCGGTTTGGACCCTGCTGTACCTCCTCATGGGGGTTGCTGCAGGCCTGGTCTGGACACGGGGTACGGGGCAGGGCCCACGGAATAAGGCCCTGGCTCTTTTCGCCTTCCAATTGCTCCTCAACGCCTCCTGGAGCCTGGTATTCTTCGGCCTGCAAATGCCCCTGCCGGCCCTGTTTATCCTGGTAGCCCTGCTCGCGCTGATCGCGCTCACCATTATGGCTTTTCGCAAGGTTAGCCCGGCAGCCGCGTACCTGATGGTCCCCTACCTGCTCTGGGTGGCCTTCGCGGGGATTTTGAATTTCAAGATCGTGGAGCTGAATTGATCCCCCGGGGTTCCGTGGCATTATGTTTTACGGGATAATTCGATTATTTTAGGGCCAAACCCAACCCCGTCCACCCGCATAAAACCGTTTTTATGGAAGGATTTATTCTAGCGCTCGACCAGGGCACCACCAGCTGCAGGGCTTTGGTATTCAACCGAAAGGGAGAAATCGTCTCTTCCGCCCAAAAAGAATTTACCCAGTATTTTCCGCAGTCGGGCTGGGTGGAACACGATGCGGAGGAAATCTGGGCCGTACAATCGGGAATGGCCTCCGAAGCCCTGGCCCGCGCCGGGATCCGTCCCCATGAAATTAAGGCCATCGGGATAACCAACCAAAGGGAAACCGTGGTGGTGTGGGACAAAAACACGGGGAAACCCGTCAGCCGGGCCATTGTCTGGCAGGACAAGCGCACCGCGGATTTTTGCACCCGCCTGAAAAAAGCAGGCCACCAGGAATGGGTGCGCGAAAAAACCGGCCTGGTGCTGGACGCCTATTTCTCCGGCACCAAGGTAAACTGGATCCTGGACAAGGTCCCCGGGGCGAGGCAAAAAGCCGAAGCGGGCGACCTGTTGCTCGGGACCATAGACAGCTGGCTGATTTGGAAAATGACCGGGGGCGGGCTCCATATCACCGACACCACCAATGCCTGCCGGACCCTGTTGTTCAACATCCATACCCTCGACTGGGACCCGGAACTGCTGGAACTGTTTGCCGTGCCCGCCTCCATGCTGCCCCGGGTCCGCGGATCGAGCGAGGTCTACGGGCACACCGATTCGGGCTTCCTGAAGGAAGGAATCCCCATTTCCGGGATTGCCGGGGACCAGCAGGCCGCCCTTTTCGGGCAAATGTGCACCCAAAGGGGCATGGTGAAGAACACCTACGGCACGGGTTGCTTCATGCTGATGAATATTGGGGACAGCCCGATCGTATCAAAAAACAACCTGCTGACCTCCGTGGGGTGGACCCTGGGACAACAAACCACCTATGTGCTGGAGGGGAGCATTTTCATCGCAGGGGCCGTGGTACAGTGGCTTCGCGACAGCCTTAAAATCATCGATGGTTCGGCCGAGGTGGAAGCCCTGGCCTCCACCGTCACGGATACGGACGGGGTGTATTTCGTGCCGGCCTTTGCAGGCCTTGGGGCGCCACACTGGAACCAGGAAGCGCGGGGCAGCATTTTTGGCCTGACCCGGGGCAGCACCGACGCCCATATTGCCAGGGCGGCCCTGGAATCCATCGCGTACCAGACCATGGACGTGCTGAAGGCTATGACCGCCGATTCCGGGATCCCGATAAGCGAATTGCGGGTCGACGGGGGCGCCACCGTGAACGACCTGCTCATGCAGTTCCAGTCGGATGTGCTCGATACCACTACCGTAAGGCCCAAAATTGTGGAAACCACAGTCATGGGCGCCGCGTTCCTGGCGGGCCTGGCCGTGGGGTACTGGGATGGCCTGGAAGAAATAGAAAAGCTATGGCAGGTCGACCGCCGTTTCACCCCTACCAAAAAAAGGGCGAAAATCGCGGAAGGCATCCGGGGGTGGTACCGGGCCATCGGGGCTTTGGAACACTGGGCGAAAGATACCGATTAACTCCTTAACTATGAATGCATTCGCAGCTGAACTACTGGGCACCTTACTGCTGATCCTGATGGGTTGCGGGGTAGTGGCCAATGTGGTCCTGAAAGGGACCAAAGGACAAAACGGGGGGTGGATCGTCATCACCACCGGATGGGCCCTGGGGGTCTACATAGGGGTGGTGGTGGCCGGGCCTTACAGCGGGGCCCACATCAACCCGGCGGTGACCCTTTCCCTGGCCGTGGCGGGGGATTTCCCATGGCAGCAGGTGCCTGCCTATATCGCCGCACAGTTTGCCGGCGCCCTGCTGGGGGCCTTGCTGACCTGGCTGGTATACCGGGACCATTTTAATGCCACTGAAGACCCAGACACCAAACTGGCAGTCTTCAGCACGGCTCCTGCCATCCGCAACCTGCCTGTAAACCTCCTGGGGGAAATCGCAGGCACCTTTGTGCTGATGTTCACCATTTTCAACTTCACCGACGCCACGCTCGACAACCCCGGGACGGTAATCGGTCTGGGGTCCCTGGGCGCCCTCCCGGTCGCCCTGCTCGTGTGGGGTATTGGCCTCTCCCTTGGAGGCACCACGGGCTATGCCATCAACCCGGCACGGGACCTGGGCCCGAGGATCATCCATGCCCTGGTGCCCATAAAGCACAAGGGCCCGGGTGGGTGGGGTTACAGCTGGGTCCCCGTGGCAGGGCCCATAGCAGGCGGGGTAATCGCTGCACTGTTGCACCTGGCCCTGGCCCCCTGATACGAAGTTTCACCCCCGGGGCCGCCCTATGGGACTTGATCACGGCAACCGGCCTAGCGCATCTGGTCGGGAAAGTTGGAAAAGACCCCGTCTACGCCCATGGCCTTAAGGTTTTGGAAATCCGCGGGGTCGTTTACCGTCCAGGTATAGACCTTAAAGCCTTCCTGGTGGATGCGCGCAACCTTTTCGGCATTTACCTGGGTGTAGTGCGGGTTGATCGCCTCGGCCTTCAGCTCGGCCGCGACCTCCAGGGCTTCCAGCGGATCCCCTTCCACCAGCACGGCAATCCGGGCTTCGGGGTCCAGGGCGCGGTACGCCCTGAGTTCGTCCCAGTTGAAACTGGAAATGATAAACTGGTCGGGGGCCCATCCCCTTTGGGCGGTATAGTAGGAAACGATATGCTGTACAGGGCCTGCCGTGCCGGTGCCTTTGAGTTCGATATTCAGCGGGACCCTGTGGTCTACCAGCTTCAATACCTCCTGTAGAATCGGGATCCGGTGGCCCCCGTCGAGGATCAGCTTTTTCATGTCGAAGAAGTTGTATTCCTCGATCCTGCCGCCGCTATTGGCCAGGCGTTCCACCCGCTCGTCGTGGAATACGGCGATCTCCCCGGTCTGGATGCGGAACACATCGATCTCGATCATGTCCACCCCCAGTTCCATGGCCTTTTCAATGGAGGCCAGGGTATTTTCGGTTTCATACCCCATGGCACCCCGGTGGCCGATGATCAGTGGGGATTCGGGTTTCGGGGTACAGTTACTCATAATACAACACAGTATGCAAAGACTCCAGGTGCGCCTCATGATTCCGGCATTTTCGGACTAAAGTAAGGCTTCCCCAAAAAATTTGGAAGGCAGGCAGGCCGAAAAATCTGAGGCCCGAAGCTCCACATGTCTTTTTATTTTGTATATTCTCCTCACTATTAACCAATTAACCTAAAAAACGATGTTTTCAAAACAAAACCTTTTGGCGACCCTGGCAGCCACGGTCACCATGTTTGTACTGGGCTATCTGATCTGGGGGATAGCCGCCGTCTCCTTTTTCGAGGCACACACCATCACCAACGTGATGAAACCGGATGCGGAAATGAATATGGTTTTCATTTTCATCGGGAACCTCTTCGCCTGTTTCGGGATGAGTACGCTTTATGGAAAGTGGGCCCGGGGACACCACAGCTTTACGGAAGGGTTCACCTTCGGGGCATGGATAGGCTTTATCATCGGTGTGGGGATGGGCCTGCTCTGGTTGGGCACCTCCAATTTGATGGACACCACCGGGCATCTGGTCGAAGCAGTGCTCGACATCGTGTTTTACGGCTTTGTTGGGGTGGTCATTTCCCTGGTGTACAAGGCAGCATCCCCCAAAGAAGCTTCTTAGCCAACCTCCGATCCCGATCCTTTAAAGCCGGCCCCATTGGCCGGCTTTTTTATTGCAGTTCAAGGATGAAGGACTCCAGGGGGGAGACCCTCAGGGGTATATGGCCTATGCCCCCGGACACCTTCATAACCGGGTTCTGGTCGCCATACAACCGGTCTTTCAGGCGGTATTCCCCTTCTTCCAGGCCCCAGGCTGCGATTATGGCTTCCGGCACCTTTAGTTCGAAGTCATAGGCCTTCCCAGTATCAAAATTGCTGATAAGGACCAGGCGCTGGGCATCCGACCAGCGGACAAAGGAATACACCCGGTGGTCATAGGAAGGCGTGTGTTCCTTGTTGTAGTAATGGATGTCTTCGTACCGCCCCATCAGGGCCTCGCTCCCGATCACAAAGTTCAGCAACCGCTGGTAAAAGTCGCGCAGTTCCCGCTCCCCGGCCGTGGAGGCACCCCCGTCAAAGCGTTTTCCGTTCATCCACCGCTGATGGTGGGGCACCCCGATGTAATCGAAAATGGAGGTCCTGGAGGGCTTTCCGAAACCCGCATCTTCTGCCCCGGGTTCCCCGACCTCCTGCCCGAAATACAGCATGGTGGGGGAAGTGCTCAGGGTAGCCGACACCACCATGGCAGGCATCCCCCGGCGGGCATCCCCGGCAAATTCAGGGCTGGCAAGCCGCTGTTCATCGTGGTTTTCGAGGAAATGCAGCATGTGGTGTTCAATATCCATCAAACCCTTCTGCACCACGGGGATGTGGTCTGTCCACCCATGGCCCTGGATAATGTGCTTGAGGCTGTCGTAGAGTTCCACCTTATCGTAGAGGTAATCCATTTTCCCGTTGTGGATGTAGGTCCTGTACAGGGCGGGGTTATAGACCTCAGCCAGCAGGAAAGCCCCCGGGTTTTTCATCTTGATGTGCGAATTCAGGTAACTCCAGAATTCCACGGGTACCATCTCCGCCATGTCGTAGCGGAAGCCATCGACACCTAAATCGAGCCAGTAGAGGGCAATATCGCGGAATTTTTCCCAGGTGCCCGGCACATCCCGTCCCTTCCAGAATTCGTAGTGGTCGCGGTAACCTTTCTGGTCGAATCCTTCGGGAAGGACTTCAAAATCGTAGCTGCCGTCGGGTTTAACCCCATAGTTGATTTTAACCGTCTCATACCAGTCGTTCATGTCGGGCCGGGCAAGGCGGGAACCGTTCCCGGTCCACCTGGCAGGGTTCTCCTCAAAAATGCCATCGGCCAGGGGGTGCTCCTGCCCCCCCAGGGGGCGGTACCCGTCCCGCCACAGGGGTACCCGGAAAGATTCCCCTGGCAGGTAATAAAAATCGTTGTCGCGGGAATATTCCACCGAGGTATCGTCCGTGGCCCCAAAAGGCGTGCTGCCGGCCGGGGTGGAAGCCCCCTCGTACCTGCGGGCGACGTGGTTGGGGACAATATCGATCAGGACTTTAAGGCCCGCCTGGTGGCTGCGCTCCACCAAAGCCCGGAACTCCTCCAGGCGGTTGGCAGGGTCTGTGGCCAGGTCGGGGTTTACATTGTAATAATCCTTCACGGCATAGGGAGACCCGGCCCTTCCCTTCACCACATCGGGGTCATCAGGGGACATGCCGAATGCCGAATAATCGGTGACCAGGGCGTGGTGGGGCACCCCCGTATACCAGATGTGGGTGACCCCCAGCTCCCTGATTTCGTTCAGGGCGGTGGGTGTAAAATCTGCAAACTTGCCCACGCCATTTTCTTCCAGGGTCCCCCAGGGCCTGTTGGTGGTGTTCGTATTCCCGAATAACCGGGTAAATACCTGGTAGACGACTATTTTTCCGGTCTCTTTCATAGGGGTTTCCTTCTCATTGTCCGCCCCCTGCCCCTTTTTTTCCCCACAGGAAAAAAGGAACAGGGCAGCCAGCGGAATTAAGGTTATCGGTTTCATCGTTTAATCCTTATGGGTTGCAAAAATATAGGCCCCGGGGGAATTTAGGGGCAACCTGCCTTCCCAAACCAGGGTTTCTCCATTGAGGATATTCCTTACGGGTTTTCCCTCCAGGCCCAGTTCTTCGAAACGGCCGAGGGACAGGGCATAAGGCTTCTCGTTTTTGTTCAGCACCAGCACCACCCGCTCGTCCCCGTAGGTCCGCGCCAGCACGTACACCCCGTCCTCCGGGGCAAAATGGAGCGTGCCGCCCATTTGCAGGGCCGGGCTTTGCTTCCTGAAATTCAGGAGTTTTTTAACGTAGGCCTGCATGGCCCGCTCACGGGGGTCCAGGCCCCTGCCGTCGAACCCGTTTTTGGGGTCCCCTGACCAACCCCCCGGGAAGTCGGTGCGGATCAGGCCGTGGTCTCCGGGCTTTGCGCTGTTCTGCAACAACAATTCGGTGCCGTAATAGATCTGAGGGATCCTTGGGGCCGTAAGAATAAAGGCCAGTGCCATTTCAGTGAGGCCGACCGATTCCCCCAACTGGGTAAACAACCGGTCCATATCGTGGTTGTCGCCGAAGAAGAGCAAATCGAGGGGGCGGGGGTAATGGAAATCATTGGCCAGGGCTTCGTAAAGGATATTCAGGCCGGCGTCCCAACCCTCTTCCGCAGTTAAGGCCCCCACCAGGGCCTTCTGGAGGGGGAAGTCCATGGTCGACCTGAGCCACGACTGGTAGGCGTCCCGGTTATGCGCCCCGTGCTGCCAGTACCCGACCAGCAAGGGGTTATAGCTCCACTCCTCGCCCACGATGGTGAATTCCGGGTATTCCTCCATCAGGACCCTTGCCCACCGGGCCATAAAGGCCTTGTCGGGATAGGGATAGGTGTCCTGCCGGATCCCCCCGAGTTGCAGGGTTTCCACCCACCAGATGCTGTTCTGGATCAGGTATGTGGCCATAAAGGGGTTTGACTGGTTCAGGTCGGGCATATCCGGGACAAACCACCCCTGGTTCAAGAGCTCCCTGTCGGTGCGGGCGGCATAAGGGTCCTGGTTGGTCGTGCGGCGGTGGTTAGTGACCGTAAAGGGCCGGCCCGCCAGGAAGTCGTCCTGGTAGTGTATCCAGTCCGGAAAAGGAAGGTCTGCCATCCACCAGTGGTAAAGGCCGCAATGGTTTACCACCTGGTCCATGATCAGTTTCAGGCCGCGGGCGCGCGCCTTGTCGCTGAGTTCCCGGTACTCCTCCAGGGTGCCGAAACGGGGGTCTACCGCATAAAAATCAGTAATGGCATACCCGTGGTAAGACGTCCGGGGCATGTCGTTGGTCAGCAGGGGGGTGGGCCAAAGCGCGGTAAACCCCATTTCAGAGAGGTAGTCGAGGTGTTCGATGATCCCGCGGATATCGCCCCCGTGCCGGGCATAATCGTCCTTCCGGTTGACCCCCTGCTCCCTGAGCCCGGGCACCTGGTCGTTCCCGGGGTCCCCATTGGCGAACCGGTCGGGGGTGATCAGGCAGACCACATCGGAGGAATCGAAGCCCCTGAGGGCCTCCGGAGGCCTTTCCCGCCTTTTCAGTTCGTATTCCAGGGTGATTTTGGGGAAGCCGGAGCGCTCCAGGGCAATCGATACCCAACCCCCTTCCCCTTCCGGGGCCACCGTGAGGTCGAGGAAGAGGTAGTTCGGGCTCGCGCCCGGGTGCCAGGCCTCCAGGGTCAACCCATCGCCTGAAATTTCAGGGCGATATCCGGCAATCCCGGACCCGTGGAGCATCAACTGGAGGGAAGGGTTGTGCATGCCCACCCACCAGTTGGGGGGCTCAACCCTGACCTGCGCCAGTAACCGGTTTGCCATAACAACCATCATCAGGGGGGCCAGGAGTGCCGGGAACAGGGCTGCCCTTGCCCATGCCCGGGCCCGTTTCCCGCAGCAATCCCGCCCCCGGTTACACATGGACGGTTTCCTGGGGGGGGAGTACCACCCGGTTCCCGTTGACCCGGATCGACATCTCTTCCTCAGCATCGAGGTGGAAACTGGCCTTGCCGGGGGTGACTGTCACCTTCAGGATCCGGCCACGGAAATTGAGCTTGAAGGAATAGGACTTCCATTGCTTAGGGATGCGGGGGTGGAAATTCAGCTTGTCATTGATGACCCTGAGCCCCCCGAAACCTTCCACAATGCTCATCCAGGTACCGGCCATGGAGGTGATGTGCAGCCCTTCGTGGACCTCCTTGTTGTAATCGTCCAGGTCGAGGCGGGAGGTGCGCAGGTAAAACTCGTAGGCCTGGTCCATGCGATTCAGCCTGGCCGCCTGAATGCTGTGCACACAGGGGGAAAGGGACGACTCGTGCACCGTAAACGGCTCGTAGAAATCGAAGTGCCTTTCCAGTTCCTCCAGGGTGAAATGTTCTTCAAAGAAATAGAACCCCTGCAGGGTGTCGGCCTGTTTAATATAGGGCGAACGCAGGATGCGGTCCCAGCTCCATTTCTGGTTGAGTGGCCGCTGGGTGCGGTCCAGTTCCGAGACCGGGATCAGCTCCTTGTCCAGGAAGCCGTCCTGTTGCAGGTAAACCTTATGTTCCTCTGAATAGGGAAGGTACATCTGATCGGCCACCTTTTTCCATTTTTCCGTTTCGACTTCGGTCAGGCGGGTATGGCCGATAATGCGGCGATAGTCTTCCTGATACCCGTCCTTAACCTTGCGAAGCTGCTCAAGGCAAAACCGGATACACCAGCGGGCCGAATAATTGGTATACCAGTTGTTGTTGACATTATTCTCGTACTCATTGGGCCCCGTAACCCCCAAAATAACGTATTGCTGCTTTGGTTCGGAAAAGGAGGCGCGCTGGTACCAGAACCGGGCGATGCCGATAAGCACCTCAAGGCCCATGTCGGGGATATAGGTATAGTCGCCCGTATAGCGGTAATAATTGTAAATGGCATAGGCGATGGCGCTGTTGCGGTGGATCTCCTCAAAGGTGATCTCCCACTCGTTGTGGCATTCCTCGCCGTTCATGGTTACCATGGGGTAGAGGGCCGCCCCCTTGCTGAAGCCCAGCTTGGCCGCGTTTTCTATCGCCTTTTCCAGGTGGTTATAGCGGTATTTCAACAGGTTCCTGGCTACAAACTGGTCTTTGGTGGCCATGTAAAAGGGAATGCAGTAGGCTTCGGTATCCCAGTAGGTGCTCCCCCCGTATTTTTCCCCGGTGAATCCCTTCGGCCCGATATTGAGTCGTGAATCCCTGCCGGTATAGGTCTGGTTCAGCTGCAGGATGTTGAACCGGATGCCCTGTTGGGCCTTCACATCGCCCTCTATGGTAATATCGCTCATTTCCCAGATGCGGGCCCAGGCCTGGCGCTGCTCCTCCAGAAGGCCGTCGAACCCCTTTTTGCGGGCCGTGCCGAGCACCTTCCAGGCCGCCTGCATCAACCCCTCTTTCGGGTGGTTCAGGTCCACCGTATATCCGCCGTATTTATAGAGGGTAAGGGTTTGCCCTTCAGGCACCTCTACGGTATACCGGTGCCCCACGTAAGTCGGTTCTTCCCTCACCTCAGGTTCGTTCCCGATTTCAGCCCCGTCAAGGGTCAGGTGCGCCTCCATGAAGGTGCAGGTGTGGAAAAAAGTTTTCAGGGTGTGGGCTTCAATGCAGGCCCGCGCCCCCTCGGAAACCACCCTGGTGCTTTGCCAGAACTGGTCGTCCCAGTTGGAATCCTCGTTGGTGATGCCGCTGTCGAGATACGGTTCCAGGGCAATGGTACCCCCCTTTTCGAGCAGGGTAATACTGTATTTGATCGCCCCGAGTTCCCCATGGGCCATGCTCAGGAAGCGCGTGGCCTCCACAGCCACCCGCGCCCCGTTCCGGAGCCGGGCCTGGAAGGAGCGTCGGTACCAGCCCTCCTTCATATGGAATTCGCGCCGGTACCCTTTGATTTCCGTACAGCGGTTCAGGTCGAGGGCTTCCCCGTCCACCGTTACCCCGATCCCAATCCAGCTCGGGGCATTGATTACCTTGGCAAAATACTCCGGGTAGCCGTTCTTCCACCAGCCCACCCTGGTTTTGTCAGGATAGTACACCCCCCCGATGTAGCTTCCCTGGAAGGTGGGGCCGCTGTATGCTTCCTCGAAGTTTGCCCGCTGGCCCATGGCCCCGTTTCCGAGGCTGAACAAACTTTCAGATGATTTCACCCGGGAAGGCTCAAAACCTTCCTCTATAATCGACCACACATCGGGTACGATATAATCCTGGTTCATAAAGTTCCTGTTTAAGACGTTTTTATTTCCAATTGGAGCAGGTGCTCCATAAAACCGGGGCGGATTTCTGTAAAATCCCGGAATACGCGGTCGGCTTCCCCGAGCACGGCGGCATCCCCGATCCCGATACTGTACATGCCCGCGGCGTTGGCGGCTGCGATGCCCGCCTGAGCGTCCTCGAACACCACACATTCAGCGGGGGCAACACCCAGGCGGTCAGCCGCCATAAGGAATACCTGCGGGTCGGGTTTGGCTTTCACCACCTCGTTCCCGTCCACCACCGTCCTGAAGTAGGAGGCAAGCCCCACTTTTTCCAGGATGGGCCTGGCGTTCTTGCTGGCAGAGCCCAGGGCCATGGGGACGTCCCTTTCCCTGAGAAACTCCAGCACCCGGGGTACTTCCGGGAGGATTTCCGAGGCATCCATTTTACTGATATAGGAGAGGTAGTCTTCGTTCTTTTCCAGCAACCAGGCTTCGAATTGCTCCCCCGGCACCTGCAGGCCACCCATTTCGAGAAGGATTTCCAGGCACCTGCGGCGGCTCACCCCCTTGAAGCGTTCATTATCGGCTTCGGTGAACGGGATTCCCAGCTGGTCGGCCAGGTGTTTCCAGGCGAGGTAATGGTACCGGGCGGTGTCCACGATAACCCCGTCGAGGTCAAAAATAAAACCCTTCATATAGAATCTCTTTTACCCGGGGAGGCCGGAAGGCAGCATCCAGGGGTTCCCGGTTGTCAAATATAGAAAGGAATTCTTTCTTTAGCCCCATGGAAGGCAAGCGGTTGGGTTTCTTTAGCCGGGCCGTCAGGACCCGGGGAGGCCGGGAAGGGTGGATTCCCTTTCGATGAGGCTTGCCCGGATAACTTCAGTCCGATAGCTGCCAGGGTCGGTTTCGTCGTATTCGTGCTCTACTTTCCCGATCAGCAGGCGGGCGGCACAGGCCCCCATTTCCTCCCCGTGCTGGGCTACCGAAGTCAGGGTTGGGATGGAATACCGGGAAAGCATCCCGTCGGTAAAGCCGATAAAGGAAATATCTTCAGGAATCCGGTATCCCTGCCCCCGGGCCAGGCGCATCCCCCTGATGGCAAATATCTCATTGACCGAAAGCACGGCATCGAATTTCCGGGTCTCAAAGAATTGCCTGCTTAACTCCTCCTCCTCAAACTGGTAGGGCAGACGGAGGACGAGGGTGTCATCAAAGGGGATGCCATGATCTTTGAGTGCCCGGCGATAGCCCTTCTCCCGCATGGCGCTCACGTGCAGGTAGCTTTCGTTCGTAATCAGGGCTATACGCCTTTTACCACTCCGGATCAGGTGCTCCACGGCCTGCATGGCCGCTTCCTCATCATTGATTACGACCTTGTCGCAGGGCACTTCCTCGGTCACCCGGTCAAAAAGGACCAGGGGGATGCCCTGTTCGGCAACCTGCCGCAGGTGCGCATAATCGCCCCTGAGTTGGGTTTCAGCGGAGAGGGCCATAATAAACCCGTCAATGCTGCCATTGGCAAGCATTTCCATATTGATGACCTCCTTGTCGAAGGACTCATCGGAAACGCATACGATTACGTTATAGCCTTTCCCGTTGGCGTATTTCTCAATCCCCCGGAACACCGTAGTGAAAAAATGGTGCACGATGTCCGGGATCACCACCCCTATATTTTTGGTGCGCTTGTTCTTAAGGCTGATGGCAATATTGTTGGGCTTGTAGTTGTAGAGCCTTGCAAAGGCCTGTATCTTTTCACGGGTATCGCGGCTGATCTCATTGCTGTTTTTCAGGGCCTTCGAAACCGTGGAGACCGAAACCTCCAATTCGCGGGCAATATCCTTCAGGGTGATGTTCTTTCTCATCATGGTAAAGGTCCGATCAATTCCAAAGTGAAAGTAAGCAATATTCCTTCAGGAGTATCCCCGGGGGTGCGCCCTTTGGAAAACCCCTGTTTTATTAGGGACTGAAAATTTACGTAAATTGCCGTGGCATCAAAAAAATACTATATTTGTTTCGCTTATACATAAAATTACACCCCCGCCTTTACCATATAAGTAACAGGAACAATCAAAAATTAGGGCATTCGTATTTCATGGTAAAATATTAACACGAAAACGGTTTCGTGCCCTTTAACAGTACTAAAAATAGGATATTAACAATTTTTTTACATACTTTGACCTCTTGAATTAAATTAACTAAACTTTAAAACTAACGATTTATGAAGATTACGCTACTCAGGAGCTTACTGCTTGTCGGGGCATTTTTGTGCTTCGGATGGGCGCAGGCGCAAGAAGTATCAGGTAATGTTTCTGATGCGAATGGCCCCCTTCCGGGCGCCAGCGTTGTGGTAAAGGGAACAACCACTGGTACACAAACAGATTTCGACGGGAATTATACCCTGGACGGAGTCGATGCGAATGCCGTGCTGGTTTTCAGCTATATCGGTTATTCCACCCAGGAAGTGCCGGTAAACGGGCGCTCAACCATTAATGTTACCCTTCAGGAAGATGCCCAGGCATTGGATGAGGTAGTGATCATCGGTTACGGCCAGACTACCGTCAAGGACGCGACCGGTTCCGTGGCCTCGGTGACTTCCGACGAGTTCAACGGAGGGGTGATCTCCTCTCCGGAACAATTGATCCAGGGTAAAACTGCCGGGGTTAACATCCAGCAAACGAGCGGGGAGCCCGGTGCAGGGATTAATGTTAACATCCGGGGTGCCAACTCTGTTCGCGCCAGTAACAACCCCCTCTTCGTGGTTGACGGCGTGCCCCTGTTCGGGCAGAATACCGATGCCTCAGGGGACACAGGGCAAGGTGGTTCTGAAGTCGGTAACCCGCTGAACTTCCTGAACCCGAACGACATTGAAAGCATCAGCATCCTTAAAGACGCCTCCGCTACCGCTATTTACGGTTCACGGGGTGCGAACGGGGTCGTGATCATCACCACCAAAAGTGGCCGGGGGGCTACCGGGGGGCAGATCGAATGGTCTTCCAACCTTAGCATTGCCACCCCGGTACGTCAGTACGACCTGCTGAACCGCGAACAATTCCTCGATGCAGTGGCCCTCTACGGAGGTACCCCCAGCGATGTGGACTTCGGCGCCAACACCAACTGGCAGGACGTGGTGACCCGCACAGCGGCTTCCACCAACCACAACCTGGCCTATTCCAGGAACTACGGGTCCGGAAACGTTCGGGCTACCTTCGGATACCAGAAACAATTCGGGGTGGTTGAAAAATCCGAATTCGAACGGATAACCGGAAGGCTTAACCTGACCCAGCGCTTCCTTGACGACAAACTGATTGTGGGGCTGCAAACCTCTATCGGCCGCGTGAACAGGGAGCAACCGCCCCTCGCTGCCGGTGCCGGTTTCCGCGGGGACATCCTCGGGGCCGCCTATTCCGCAAACCCAACCTGGCCTTCCAGCGCCGACTTTGATGACGGAGGCGGGCAAATCCAGCCGGCCAACTACCTGGCGGAATCCCAGAACATAACCAATACGGACCGTTTCCTGCTGAACGGATCAGTGGAGTACAAATTCACCCCTGAACTTTCAGCCAAGGTGAATATGGGTTACGATAAGTCTGAGAGTGAAAACACCTCGGTGCTTTCTTCCAATATCCAGAACTTCACCGGGATTGAAACCCTTGGTTTCGGAACCTACAACACGCTGGACCGGGAGAACAAAACCCTGGAAGCCACGCTGAACTACCGCAAGGAATTCGAGAATTCAAACCTCGACGCCCTCGTGGGGTATGCTTACCAGGATTTCCGCACCTCAGGCCGGAACTCAGCGGCCAGGGGCTTCGGGACCTCTGAACTGAACGGCATGGCAGATGCCATTCGGAACACTGTTAATGCCGCTGCGCGCACCATTGACGGTTCCTACCAACAGTTCTACTATGGGGTAAACACCTCTTCCCTGGTGGTTAACCGCCTTTTCCCTGACGTTGTAGCGGGAGAAGCGGTCCCCTTCCAGTTCAACAGGGCCGTTCGCTCTGTTACAGCAGACGTTTTCGACAATACCGACGAGCTGCAGTCCTTCTTCGGACGGGTCAACTACAGCCTGATGGGCAAGTACCTTTTTACCGCCACAATGCGGGCGGACGGGTCCTCAAGGTTCGGTCCTGAAAACCAGTACGGATACTTCCCTTCAGGGGCCTTTGCCTGGCAGATTGCCGAGGAAGACTTTATGCCTGAGAGCGTTTCTACCCTGAAACTCCGCCTCAGTGCCGGTCTTATCGGTAACCAGGAAGGTCTTGGATACGGTAACTTCGTAGCCCGCCAGCGTTTTGCAGGCCTTGGCATCAACAACGATATGTCCGTAAACCAGAACGGTCTTTCCATTGTCGCCACAGACGTGCCCGACCTTAAATGGGAAACCACCTTCGACATGACCGTCGGTCTCGACTTCGGATTCAACAATGACCGCCTGAGTGGTAGCATCGATGTCTATCGCAGGGAAACCAATGACCTGCTTCTGCAGACCCCTCCCGCCGCACCTTCTACCATACCTTTCCAGTTTGGTAACGTAGATGCCTCGGTACTCAACCAGGGGATTGAATTCGCCATCAACTACGATTTCGTGCAGACGGCAGACACCGACTTCGGCGTGGCATTCAATATCGCGTACAACAAGAACGAGATCCAGGACTTCCAGGGGTCAATCAACACCGGGGAAATCAACGGGCCCGGGCTTTCCGGAGCCTTCGCCCAGCGTTTTGAAGCCGGCCAGTCCCTGTTCTCCTACTACATGGCAGAATTCACTGGCTTCGACGGTGACGGCAACCCGACTTACCGCGACATCGACGGGAACGGGATTGGAGATCCTGATGCAGACAAAACCTTCGTAGGCGAAGACGGTCTGCCTGACATTACTTCAGGTCTCACCCTGAACTTCCGCCACAAGAACTGGGATGCCTCAGCCTTCTTCAACGGTCAGTTCGGATTCTCCGTGTACAACAACACCGCCAACTCCTTCTTCAACGCCGGGCAATTGGTTACCGCCCGTAACGTGACCCAGGACGTAGTGGCCAGCGGGGAAAACGGTGGTGCTTCCACTGCGGTTTCGACCCGTTTCCTGGAAAAAGGAGATTTTGTCCGGTTCCAGAACGCAACCGTTGGGTACAATGTGCCTCTAAGTGGTGAAGGAACCTTCAAATCCCTTCGTCTGTCCCTGACCGGGCAGAACCTGTTCCTGATTACGGATTACAGCGGTATCGACCCCGAGGTAACCGTAGGTACAGGAACCCTGGGTTCAGGTGTTCCGGTAAGGGGGATTGACTGGGCAGCGTTCCCGAACCCAATGACCATTACCTTTGGAATTAACGCCACCTTTTAATTAAAAAAAATTGTATACCATGAAAAGATTTCAATTTAAATCCTTTACACTCGCACTTCTGGCGGTTGCAGGCCTGTACTCCTGTACCGACCTGGAAATCGAGGAAACGGATTCCTTCATCAGTGAAGGTTTCCAGGGGTTGGAAAACCCGGCTTCGGCCCTGGACCAGCTCTATAACCAAATTGGAGGTGCCCTTGGGGACCAGGCCAATACCTTCGCCCTGAACGTGGTCACCACCGATGAGCAGCTGATCCCCACCCGGGGTGCTGACTGGGGTGACAACGGACGCTGGAGGAAACTCCACCAGCACGAATGGGGCCTGGAGGAAATCGATATCATTACCCCTTTTGACCAATGGAACTCCAACCAGCTGCTGGCCTCTCAGATCCTCGATGCCCGTAGTGCCGCCCCTTCAGACGTCGCTTCACAGGCGCATTTCCTGAGGGCATGGTCCATGTTCCTGATCCTCGACCTTTACGGCCAGGTTCCCTTCAGGGATACCGAGTTGTCTTCTTCAGAACTCCCCACGGTACTCACCGGGGCTGAGGCGGTCGACTTTATCCTGGGCGATTTGGATGCAGCTATTGCCGGACTCCCGGCTACCGCTGCCGGCACAGGCACCCAGAACCGGGCCAGCAAGGCTGCCGCCCGCTTCCTGAAAGCCAAGGTGCTGCTGAACCGCCACATTTATGACAACCACTACACCGGCACCACCGGCAGCCCGGCTGCAAGTGACATGCAGGAGGTGATCAGCCTGGTGGATGCCATTGCCGCAGACGGATATGGTCTTCAAGCAGGTTATTTTGACCTTTTCAAATCAGATGCTGACAGCGAAACCATTTGGTTCACTTCCAACGCCAACACCGGTAACCGTATCTTTAACGGGTTGCACTACAATTCCACTGGATTGGGTGGTGGTGGCTGGAACGGCTTCAGCACCCTGGCTGAATTCTACGACCTGTTTGAAGGAGATGCTAACTCCAACCGGTACACCACCGACCTGGAAAGTGCTCCTGCCGACGGGCAGGAAGAGCGCCGCGGAGGGGTACCCCAAATCGGAGTTCCCTTTTCAGGTGCTGCCGGAACCTCAGACAATGGAGGTTTTGAGGACGGTTCAAACGTAGGGAATGGCTTCCTGCTTGGGCAGCAATATTCCCTCAATGGAACCCCGCTTCAGGACCGTCAGGGGAATCCCCTGTTCTTCTCCCGTGAATTTGTTGACGGTAGCGGACAACCCAACCTGATCAATAACAGCGAGCGTACCGGGATCCGACTGATGAAGTACAACCCCCGTTATAACGGTGGCTTTACCGCTCACCTGGTACTGTTCCGCTATGCAGACGCCCACCTGATGAAGGCCGAAGCCCAGTTGCGCAGCGGCGGCGACCCCACAGCTTTAGTCAACGAACTCCGGGTACTTCGGGATGCGAATCCCCTGGGCTCAGTAAATGAGCAGGCCCTTCTTGATGAAAGAGGTCGTGAGCTTTACGTGGAGGGATGGAGAAGGAACGACATGATCCGTTTCGGACAGTACACCCGCCAATGGGAGTTCAAAAGCAGTTCTGAAACCAACAACGACACCCGCAAATTGTTCCCAATCCCGCTGCCACAATTGCTGGCAAACCCGGGATTGCAACAAAACCCCGGCTACTAATCTTACAGTACGCCCAATCATTAAGAGGCTGCCCAATGGCAGCCTCTTTTTTTTGTACCGTCCGGAAATGGCTAATAAAAACTTAACGAGGGTTAAGAAAGGATAAAACCCGGTGGATCAGCATTCGTTTGTTGCCCGTATCCGGGGCGAATCTGTAAATTTGGGCCTTTGGACCCAACCATGAAATTACAGCTCGCCCTGATATTCCTGCTCTTGCTGGCCAGTTGCCGGGAAGCCCCCAAAACGGGTTTCCGGGAGGTAAACCCTTCCCGGAGCGGCGTGCATTTCGGCAATTTCCTGGAAGAGCGCCCGGAGTTGAACATCCTCACCTATTTGTATTACTACAATGGGGCCGGGGTGGCTGTTGCCGATTTCAACAACGATTCCCTCCCCGACCTTTACTTTGTCGGGAACCAGCAGGCCGATGCCTTTTACCTGAACCGCGGGCAAATGCGCTTTGAGGAAGTCTCAGGACTTGCCGGGATCAGCAATTCCCAGGGGTGGACCACGGGAGTCACCCACGTGGATATCAACGGGGACGGCCTGCTTGACCTTTACCTTTGCAAGGCAGCGGGATATCGGGCCCTGGAGGGCCGGAACCTGCTCTATGTAAACCAGGGCCTGTCTCCCGATGGGGTGCCGACCTTCAGGGAAGCCGCAGAGGAATATGGCCTCGACTTTTCCGGCCTGTCCACCCAGGCGGCCTTTTTCGACTACGACCTCGACGGGGACCTGGACCTCTTTTTGCTGAACCACTCCGTGCACCCCAATCGCAACTACGGCAAGGGCTCCCAAAGGGAATCCTCTGACCCCCTCTCGGGTGATCGTATCTACCGAAATGACCAGGGTTACTTTACCGACGTCTCCAAAGAAACGGGGATTTTCCAGGGAAAGTCGGGCTATGGCCTTGGGATAGGCATCAGCGACCTGGACGGCAACGGGTATCCTGACATTTACGTGGGCAATGATTTTTTTGAAAACGACTACCTCTACCTGAACCAGGGCGACGGCACCTTCAGGGAAATCATCTCCACGGGAGATGGGAGGGTGGGCCACACCACCCACTTCAGTATGGGGAACGACCTGGCCGATATCAACAATGACGGCCTTACCGACATTATTTCCCTCGACATGCTCCCGGAAGACCTGCTTACCTACAAAACCTCCGGCCTGGAATACGCCTACCCCATCTACCGCCAATACCTCCGGAACGGGTTTGCGCCCCAGTTCATGCAGAACACCCTTCAGGTAAACCTCGGGGGCGCTTCCTTTGCAGAAGTGGCCCACCTGAGCGGCGTGGCGGCCACGGAGTGGTCCTGGGGCGCCCTGCTGGCCGATTTGGACAACGACGGGTATAAAGACCTGTTTGTGACCAATGGGATCAAAGGGGCGACCAACGACATGGACTACATGAATTTTATCGCCAATGAAGCCATACAGCGCCGCATCGACCAGGGCATGCAGGACGCCGACATGCCCCTTACCCGCGAAATCCCGCCAAAAAAAGTCGCAAATTACCTGTTCAAAAACAACGGGGACCTGACCTTTTCCGACCGGACCGCAGCGTGGATCGGCAAACGGCCCACCTTCAGCAACGGAGCGGTATATGCTGACCTTGACCGTGACGGGGACCTTGACCTGGTCGTCAGCCACGTGGATGAAAAGGCCTCCATCCTGGAAAACACCCTCAATACAGGAAACCACCTATCCATTGCTTTCGAGGGTCGGGCCCCGAATACCCGCGGCATCGGGGCCCGGGTGATGGCCTATTCCCATCAGGGCCTGCAGGTGGTGGAAAACTTTCCTTCCCGGGGGTACCTTTCAGCCGTTTCCCCGGAGGTGCATTTTGGACTGGGCACGGCTGAACGCCTCGATTCCCTGGTGGTCATTTGGCCCGGAGGCGCCTTTGAAATTCTAAGGGATGTCCCCACCCGCACCGGCATTACCCTGCGGCAGGCCGATGCCGGGGGCAACTTTTACGATACCCGGGGCCTGAAGGAACCCCTCTGGTCCGTTACCGATACCGTTTTACCCTTTGTCCACCGGGAAAACACCAGCCTGGACTTCGACCGGGAACCCCTGGTGCCCTTTGCCGCTTCAAATGAAGGCCCGGCCCTGTCGGTGGCCGATGTAAACCGGGATGGCCTTCACGACATTTTTATCAGCGGGGCCAAAAGGCAAGCTGCGGCCCTGTACCTACAGAAAGGGGACGGCACCTTCCGGGAAGGGGGCCTGTCCGTTTTCTCCCCTGACGCCCTTTCCGAAGACACCGGGCATATTTTCCTGGATGTGGACCGAGACGGGTGGGTAGACCTGCTGGTCGTTAGCGGGGGAAATGAATTTGCGACAGGTGAGCCCCTGCGGCCCAGGCTGTACCGGAACCGGCAGGGGACGTTCCAAAGGGATACCACGGCCTTTTCCGGGGTTTTCCTCCACGCCTCCCGCGTGGACACCCTCGACTGGGACGGCGACGGGGATACGGATGTGTTCATCAGCGCCAACAACACCCCCGGGGCTTTTGGCAAAACCCCGAAACACGGCCTGTTCGCCAATGACGGCAACGGGAACTTCACGGAAGTGACCCGGGAACTCCTGCCGGAACCCGGGCAGGCAGGGGGCATCCGCGATTTTAAATGGGCTGACCTGGACGGGGACGGACGGGAAGAATTCATTACTGCAGGCCATTGGGCCCCGGTAAGGGTCTACAGCAATACCGGAACCGGATGGGCCCCCCATCGCGAAAATGGCCTCGCAGACACCCACGGGTGGTGGAATTGCCTGGAACTCGCCGATGTGGACGGAGACGGCGACCTGGACCTCATCGCCGGGAACTGGGGGCTGAACAGCAAATTCCACGCTTCCCCCGAAAACCCGATAACCCTGTACCGAAGCGATTTCGACGGCAACGGGACGGAGGAACCCCTGGTCACCCACTACCACCAGGGGGTGGAAACGCCCTTTGCCTCCAAGGATGAGTTGGTCAAACAAATGCCCTTTTTAAACAAGCGTTACCGGACATACCGGGAGTTTGCCCAGGCGAGCCTCGACGACCTTTTCGGGCCGGGTACGCTCAAGGCGGCGGACCAGAAAAAGGCCTATGAACTGGCCAGCTGCATTTTCCTGAATGACGGGAATGGGAATTTCAACAAGGTCCCCCTTCCCCTGATGGCCCAGGCTTCCGTGGTTTACGACATCCTGGTGGAGGACCAGGACGGCGACGGATACCCGGACCTGCTGCTGGTGGGGAACCTCCACGAAATAAGCACCCAACTCGGCCGGATGGATGCGCTGCATGGCGTATTTTTGAAAAACCGGGGCAAAGGGCGCTTTGAATGGATCCCGGATTTGTCCCCGAAGATTCCCGGGGCTTCAAGGGCGATAGACACCCTCCGCATACAGGGGAAAAAAACCTATGTGATCGGGAGGAACAATGCCTCCCCTCTATTCTTAACCAAAGACGAACGATAACATGAAGGCAGCTTTTATCATTGCATTAGGCAGTTTGCTCCTGCTGGGGGCCTGTACCTCCCCCGAAAAGGACCCGGCAAGGGAAGAGAAAGGCCCGGAACCCCTGTTCTCCCTGCTGCCCCCGGACAGCACCGGCGTCTTTTTTGTAAATACGGTGGAAAACCAGAAGGATTTCAACATCTTCAAATACCGGAACTTTTACAACGGGGGCGGGGTGGCCCTGGGCGACATCAATAACGACGGGCTGGTGGATATTTTCCTGACCGGCAACATGGTCCCCAACCGGCTGTTCCTGAACAAAGGGGACTTCCGGTTCGAGGATATTTCCGAAAAGGCCGGCATTATGGGAAACAAACCCTGGTCTACCGGGGTGGTGATGGCCGACATCAACGCCGATGGCCTGCTCGATATCTATGTGAGCAATGCGGGGAATATGGAGGGGAACAACCACGACAATGACCTCTACATCAACAACGGCGACCTGACCTTTACCGAAAGCGCCCGCGAATACAACCTGGCGAGCACCGGGTTTACCACCCATGCCACCTTCTTCGATTACGACCTCGACGGGGACCTGGATGCCTACATCCTGAACAACAGCAACATCCCGGTAAGCAGCCTGGGGTATGCCGAACAGCGGGAGGTGCGGGCCCAGGATTGGGAAGGGGTCCCCCACATCTTCCGGGGCGTGGGCGATATGCTCCTGCGCAACGATGGGGGCAGGTTTGTGGACGTGAGCGAGCAGGCCGGCATCTATGGCAGCCTGATTGGGTTCGGCCTCGGGGTGATGGTCACCGATTTTAACCAGGACGGGTACCCTGACCTGTATGTCTCCAACGACTTCTATGAGAGGGATTACCTCTACATCAATCAGCAGGACGGGACGTTTTCCGAAGAAATCAAGGACTGGACCGGGCACCTGAGCCTTTCGGCCATGGGGATCGACATTGGCGACATCAACAACGACGGCCACCAGGATATTTTTATCACCGACATGCTGCCCGAAGCCGAAGAGCGGGTCAAGTCGGTCATGGAATTCGAAGGATACAAAGTCTACGACCTGAAACGCGACAAGGACTTTTACCAACAATACATCCAGAACACCATGCAGCTGAATAACGGGAACGGGACCTTTTCGGAAATTGCCTATTACAGCGGGGTCGATGCCACCGACTGGAGCTGGGCGGGCCTGATGTTCGACATGGACAATGACGGGCGCAAAGACCTGTTCGTGACCAACGGGATCAACCACGACCTGACTGACCTGGACTTCGTGGATTTCTTCGCTGATGAAATCATCCAGAAAATGGCCCTTACCGGCAAAAAGGAGTCCATCGACTCCATCATCCAGAAAATGCCGATCAAGCCACAACCGAATTACGCCTACCGAAACAAAGGGGACCTGACCTTTGAAAAGGCCAACCGGGAGTGGGGTTTTGAGATCCCCACCCGATCCAACGGCGCCGCCTACGCGGACCTCGACAATGACGGGGACCTCGACCTGGTGGTCAACAACGTGAACATGGATGCTTTCGTGTACCGCAACAACACCGAGAGCCAAAAGCAGCACAACTACCTGAGACTGAAATTCAAAGGCCCCGAAAAAAACCCCTTTGCCATAGGGACCACCGCAAAACTTTACCTGGGCGAGCAGGTGCTGGTCCAGGAACTGATCCCTTCCCGGGGCTTCCAGTCCTCTGTGGACTACACCATGACGCTCGGGCTGGGGAAGGCCCCCAAAGTCGACTCCGTGCGCATCCTCTGGCCCGACCGCAGGACCCAGTTGCTGACGGATGTTAAACCGAACCAGGAACTGGTTTTCGACCATGCCGGGGCGGACGACACGTACCGGCCGGCATCCGGGGGTAAGACGCGGCCCCTGTTCCGCGAAATCCCCCTCAGGACCGACTGGACCCACCAGGAAGACCGCTACAACGATTTTGACCATGAAGGGCTGATTTACGGAAAATTGTCCCAGGAGGGGCCGGCACTGGCCGTGGCCGACGTGGATGGGGACGGAAATGAAGACTTTTACCTCGGCGGGGGCTCGGGGCAGGCAGGCATCCTTTACCTGCACCTGGGCGAGGGGCGCCTCCGGGAGAAAAGCGTTCCGGCTTTTCGGCAGGATTCCTTTTACGAAGATACTGCCGCTGCCTTTTTCGATGCCGACGGGGACGGGGACCCCGACCTGCTGGTCGCCAGCGGGGGCAACCAGGCCGATAAAAACCGCACGTACCGGCCCAGGCTCTACCTGAACGATGGGAAGGGGAATTTCTCCCCGGGGGAAGAACTCCCCTCCACCTTCAAGAACATGGCCAGCGTGAGTCCTTCGGACTTTGACGGGGACGGGGACGTGGATGTCTTTATCGGGTCCCGCTCCGTAGCCGGGATCTACGGGGTGAACCCCGACCACCTTTTCCTGGAAAACATCGGGGGCGGGCAGTTTAAAAACGCCACCGACCGCATCGCAAACGACCTGAAAGAGGCCGGGATGGTGACGGCCTCCCAATGGGCCGACATGGACGGGGACGGCAGGGACGACCTTGTGGTGGCCACCGACTGGGGCAGCCCGAAGGTGTACCGGAACAACGGGCGGCGGCTGAGCCGGATGAACACCTCCCTCGACAGCCTTCATGGCTGGTGGAGCGCCCTGGCGGTACATGACCTCGACCAGGATGGCGACCCCGACCTGATCCTGGGCAACCAGGGGGCCAACCTGCACTACCGGCCCCGGCCCGGGAAGCCCATGAAACTGTGGGTGAATGACTTTGACAACAACGGCACCCTGGAACAGATCGTCACCTTAAGCGAAGCAGGGGGCGACTACCCCATCCACATGAAAAAAGAACTGACCGGGCAACTGGTTTCCCTGAAAAAGGAAAACCTCAGGGCCACCGTCTATGCCTCCCGGACCATACAGCAACTCATCCCCCAGGAGGTGGTTGGCAAGTCCATCGTGAAACAGGCTACCATTTCGGAATCGGTGGTGGCCATAAACGAGGGGAACGGGAAATTCAGCATCCGCGTGCTTCCCGAGCGGGTGCAGCTTTCGTGCATCTGCGACATCGCCTGCATGGATGTAAACGGCGACGGCCACCCCGACCTGGTCATGGCCGGGAACAACTATGAATTCAAACCGCAGTTTTCCCGCCTGGATGCCGGGTATGGCAATGTCCTGCTGGGCGATGGCAACACAGGTTTTGAGTGGCAGCCATTTGACCAAAGCGGGTTTTTTGTAAAAGGGGAGGTCAAAGGCCTGAAAACGCTGAAGGACCGGAGCGGGAAAACCTACGTCCTGGCCGCCATCAATGAAAATAAACCCCGTTTATTTGCACTCGATGAAAACTAAAACGCTGATACTGGTAACCCTCGGCTTCCTTTTGGCTGGCTGCCGGCAGGGCGGGGGCCTCTTCGAGCAACCCGGCCCGGGGCAGACCGGGATCCACTTTTCGAATACCCTGACGGAAACCGACGAACTGAACATCCTGGACTACCTCTATTTTTACAACGGAGGGGGGGTGGCCGTGGGGGACATCGACAACGACGGGCTCCCCGACATCTACTTTTCGGGGAACCAGGTCAAAAACAAGCTTTACCGCAACAAGGGAAACCTGGAATTCGAGGATATTTCGGCCCGGGCAGGGGTGGAAGGCAATAGCAGCTGGAATACCGGTGCCGTAATGGCGGATGTAAACGGCGACGGATGGCTGGATATCTATGTCTGTGCCGTGGTGGGCATCAACGGGTTCAGGGGCCATAATGAACTGTTCATCAATAACGGGGACGGGACCTTTACCGAGCAGGCCGGGCAATACGGCCTGGATTTTGACACCTTCAGCTCCAATGCGGCCTTTTTTGATTACGACCTCGACGGGGACCTGGACCTCTACCTGCTCAACCATGCCGTACATACCCAGGATTCCTACGGCAAAGCCTCCCTGCGGTTCGAACGCGATTACGATACAGGCGACAAACTGCTGAGGAATGACGAAGGCCGGTTTACTGACGTGAGCGAGGAGGCGGGTATTTACGGGGGCATCAACGGCTACGGCCTGGGGATCGCCGTATCGGATTTCAACCAGGACGGATACCCGGACCTCTATGTGGGCAACGATTTCCATGAAGACGATTACTACTACCTGAACAACGGGGACGGCACTTTTTCTGAGCAACTCAGGAGCGCCTTCGGGCACACCAGCCGCTTCTCCATGGGGAGCGACGCCGCCGATATCAACAATGACGGGAGGCCCGACCTGATCTCCCTCGATATGCTGCCCCAGGAAGAAGTGCCGCTGAAATCCTCGGAAGGGGACGACAACCTGCAAACCCAACGGATGCGCATCAAGGACTACGGGTACTACTACCAGTTCACCCGGAACATGCTCTACATCAACCAGCCCGACGGCAAGTTCCTGGAAACCGCCCTGATGAGCGGGGTGGCGGCCACCGACTGGAGCTGGAGCGCCCTGTTTGCCGATTTCGACCAGGACGGCTGGCAGGACCTTTTCGTTTCCAACGGCATCCCCAAAAGGCCCAATGACCTGGATTTCGTCAAATTTGTCTCCAACGAACAGATCAGCAGCAAAATAAGCAATACCAAGCTGGTGGACCAGAAAGCCCTCGACCTCATGCCTTCGGGGAATACCCACAACTACGTGTTCCAGGGCCGGGATTCCCTCAGGTTCCTGGATCGCAGCGGCAGCTGGATCCGCAAGGACACCCTGCTTTCGGGGGCTACGGCCTGGGGCGACCTGGACCGGGACGGGGACCTGGACCTGGTGATCAACAACCTCAACCAGCCCCCGACCCTGCTGATCAACAAGGGGGGTGACAACCGATCCCTGACCCTGCAGCTGCGCTTCAAAGGCAAAAACCCCTTTGGGATCGGGTCCAGGGTATACGCCTACCACCAGGGTGGGGTGCAAATGCGGGAACTGCAACCCGTTCGCGGGTTCCAGGCCTCCTCCGAACCCCTGATCCATTTCGGGTTCGGCGATAGCCCCATGGTAGACTCCCTAAAAGTGGTGTGGCCCGACGGGCAGTACCAGGTCCTGAGGGAGGTCGCTACAGGGCAACGGCTGGAAATTGTGCCGGGGGACACAAAGCCATACAGGCGTCATCGTCAGGAACCCGAAAACCCCACGGTATTCCGGAAAATAGAAGGGGCCCTCGGCCTCGATTTTACCCACCGGGAAGACAATTACACCGATTTCAACCGGGAGAAACTCATCCCCTACAGCCTCGCGGATCGCGGGCCTGCCTTTGCCACCGGGGACCTGGACGGGGATGGGAAGGAAGACCTCTATTTCGGGGGTTCCAAAAGGATTGCCCCCGAAGTGTACCTCCAGCGCGATTCCACCTACCTCCGCTACCGGCCTGAAAGCATCGCGAACGACAGCCTTCAGGAGGATGTCTGTGCGGTGATTGCCGATTTTAATCGCGACGGCAGGAACGATTTGCTCGTAGGATCGGGCGGGGCCGACTTTTTTGGCACCTCCCAGCCCCTGCTGGACCGGTATTACCGAAATACCCCGGCCGGGTTCGAACCGGGCCCCCTGCCCGAAAACTACGGCAATACTGCGGTGCTCCGGCCTTTTGATTTCGACGGGGACGGGGACCTGGACCTTTTTGTGGGCAACCAGTCCGATACCGGGCGCTTCGGGGTCGCCCCGGACAGCTACCTGCTCGAAAACCAGGGGGGGACCTTTACCCGATCCGATTCCTTTGACGGGGCCGGGCTCGGGATGGTCACCGACGCGCTCTGGAGCGATTTTGACGGGGACGGGCAAACCGACCTGATCGTCATCGGGGAATGGATGGCCCCTAAATTCTTCAAAAATCAGCAGGGCAGGCTGGAACCCGCCGGGGAGATGGGACCCGCCGGCCTCTGGCAGCGCATTGCCCCCTTCGATATGGACGGGGACGGGGACCCCGACTACGTGCTGGGGAACTGGGGGACCAATTCCAAGTTCACCGCCTCGGAAGCCTACCCCCTGAAGATGTATGTTTCCGATTTTGATGCAAACGGCAGCTCCGAGACCGTGGTCGCCACGGCAAAGGACGGCACCTATTACCCCCTGGTGGGCCTGGAGGATTTGGGCTCCCAAATGGTCATGCTGCGGAGGAAATACCCCGATTACAGCTCTTTTGCAGGGCAACCCCTGGAGGCCGTTCTGGGGGTGGAAGCCCTCAATGCGGCCCGTCTGCTCCAGGTCACGGAATTGCGCTCGGGATACCTTAGCAATGAAGGGGGAACCTTCCGGTTCCGGCCCTTCCCCTACCTGTTGCAACTGGCCCCGGTCATGGAACTCCTGGTCGGGGACTTTGACGGGGACGGCCGGGAGGAGGTACTGGCCGGCGGGAATTATTTTGGGGTAAAGCCCTACCAGGGCCGGTTGGATTCCTTTCCCGGGGCGCTGATCCGGGGCGAAAACGACATCCTCCCCGGGAACCGGGCGGGCCTTGATTTTATGAACAAATCGCTGCGGCACCTCGCCCTGGTCGAAATGGGGGGGCAACCTTTCCTCCTGGCCGTCTATAACGACGCCGCAGCCGAAGTCTACCAATTGACACACCAATGAGAACACCTATGAAAGCAACACTGGTTTCCCTGATGGGCCTGGGCCTGGTCCTGGGGTCCTGCAAATCCGAACCCATCGAAATCACGGCGGAAGAACTCCACGCCTCTATGGACCAACTCACGGAGGTGATGGTCCACGATATTTTCAGCCCCCCGGTGGCCAGCCGGGTCTACGCCTACCCCACCATTGCCGCCTACGAAATCATGGCGCTGAACAACCCGGGGTACCGGCCGCTGGCAGGCCAGCTGACCGACCTGGGCAGCATCCCCGTCCCGGAGGAAGGCAAAGCCATCAATTACCCGCTGGCGGCCCTGGTGGCCCACATGGACCTGGGCCGTAGGCTCATTTTCTCGGAAGACCGGTTCACCGTGTTCCGCGACAGCCTGTATGGGGTATGGGAATCAAAGAACCGGGGCGAATTCGAAGCGGCCCGGGATTATGGCCTTCAAGTAGCCGACTTTATCGCCGCCTGGATGAAGGAAGACCAGTACAACCAAACCCGGACCATGTCGAAATTCACCGTGGATACCGACGACCCTTCCCGCTGGCAACCGACCCCACCGGCGTACATGGAGGGGATCGAACCCCACTGGAACAAGATCAGGCCCTTTGTGATCGATTCTGCTGCCCAGTTCCGGCCCACCCCGCCGCCCCCGTTTTCCATGGAAGAGGGGTCCGATTTTTACAGGGAGCTGAAAGAAGTCTACGACATCAGCAATGAAATCACCGCGAAAGGGGATGCCTCTGAAGAGATTGCCATCGCCCAGTTCTGGGATTGCAACCCCTATGTTTCAGTTACCCGCGGGCACCTGATGTTCGCTACGAAAAAAATCAGCCCGGGCGCCCACTGGATGGGGATTACCAAGATTGCCTGCAGGAAGACCGGCAGTGGCTTTGACGATGCCCTTTATGCCTATGCCAAAACCTCCATCTCCATTGCAGACGCCTTCATCAGCTGCTGGGATGAAAAGTACCGCAGCAACCTGATCAGGCCGGAAACCCTCATCAACCAGTATATCGACGACAATTGGAAACCCGTTTTGCAGACCCCGCCCTTCCCGGAGTATACCAGCGGGCACAGTGTGGTCTCCGGGGCAGCGGCTGTGGCCCTCACCGACGTCTTCGGGGACGGCTTCGCCTTTGACGACGACACCGAACTGAAATACGGCCTCCCGGTACGCAGTTTCACCTCCTTTAACCAGGCTGCCGACGAGGCGGCCATCAGCCGGATGTACGGGGGAATCCACTACCGGGCCGCCGTGGAGGTGGGTGTAAAACAGGGACGGGAACTCGGCCGCTTCGTACTGGGGGAGTTGCAGA
Organism: Robiginitalea marina; assembly: GCF_024006985.1. GTDB lineage: Bacteria > Bacteroidota > Bacteroidia > Flavobacteriales > Flavobacteriaceae > Robiginitalea > Robiginitalea marina. Next base: position 211,649 of record NZ_JAMXIB010000004.1, on the reverse strand, counting down.
TGAAAGAACCCGGGGCCCTGGTCCAAAAAGGTTCCTGAGACCTGATGTATATTTGCCATTGAGTCCCATGAGTAACCCCTGAAAAGGAAAACGCATGAAAAAAACACTGTTCGGCATCCTGATATCCCTTGCCGTACTCGTATCAGGCTACTTGTTTTTCTACCCCTATGACTATGTGGTGCGCTTTGAAGCCGACACCTTCCCGGGCACTATCAACCAGTCCATCAAGCTCTGGCACCGGGGCGCCGGGGTACAGGGCACTGAAGTCGTCCAGGACGACCTGTACCACCTGGAACATATGGTGCAGGCCGGGGATTCCGTACACCGTTACCGGTGGACCATAGAACCCCTGACCGACTCCACCTCCCGGGTAACGGTAAAGATCACCGACCCCGACCACAGCTTCAAAAACAAGCTCCTGGTCCCATTTGCCGACGCGGCGGTGGAAAAATCGGCAGTGCACCATGTGAAGGACTTCGCCAGTGACCTGAATGACCACCTCAGGCTATTCCGGGTGCAGATAGAGGGCGAAGCAGAGCTGCCGGGTACCTTCTATGCCTACGTAAACCTGAAAACCTCCCAACACGGCAAAGCCGGGGGCATGATGGACCATTATATGCTGCTGAGCGACCTCCTGGCCGGCAGCCAGGTGACCCTGAACGGCCCCCCCATGATTGTGGTCAATGAATGGGACCGGGAAAAGGACAGCCTGGATTTCAATTTTTGTTTTCCGATTATCCGGTCCGACCGGCTTCCCAACCATCCCGATATCAACTACAAGCGGATCTTCCCCAAGAAAGCCCTGAAAGCCACCTATAACGGGAACTACATCACTTCGGACCGCGCCTGGTACGCCCTGCTCGATTATGCCGAAAAACACGGCCTTGAAGTGGAGGACAAACCGGTGGAGGTATTCTACGACAACCCAAACCTCGGGGGGGACGCCCTGCGCTGGAAAGCCGAGGTATACCTGCCCCTGCGGGAAGCCCCGCCGGCAGACTAGGAAACACTACCTGTTGAGGCCCGCCCGATGTTTGGCGGGTTTTTTTTATCTTCCCGGTAAATCCGCGGGAGCCATCCCTGCCTATCCCAACCTATGTATTTCATTGGATACGACCTCGGGAGTTCCTCCCTGAAAACCGCCCTGGTATCGGCTGCCGATGGCCGCGTGGTGGACGTGGTGAAAACCCCTGAGGAAGAAATGGAGATCGCGGCGCCCCGGGCCGGTTGGGCGGAGCAGGATCCGGCCCACTGGTGGGATTGCCTCTGCCGGGGGACCCGGGAGGTGCTGGGGCGGAACGGGATTGCGGGCGGGCAGGTTTCGGGCATCGGGATCGCCTACCAGATGCACGGCCTGGTGCCCCTGGATGCACAGGGCCACCCGGTTCGTCCGTCCATCATCTGGTGCGACAGCCGGGCGGTTGGTGTGGGACAGGAAGCTTTGGCTGCCCTGGGCGGGGAAACCTGCCGCACCCGCCTCCTCAATGACCCCGGCAACTTTACGGGCTCGAAGCTCCGCTGGATGAAGGAACAGGAACCGGAGGCCTTTGCCCGGACAAAAACCTTCCTCCTGCCCGGGGACTACCTCGCGTTCCGGCTTTCGGGGGCCCTTCAGACCACGGCCAGCGGCCTTTCCGAAGGAATCCTGTGGGATTTCAGGGCCGGGGAGCCTGCCTGGTGGCTCCTCGACCATTGGGGCATCCCCAGGGGACTCGTCCCGGAAATCGTCCCGACGTTCGGGCAGCAGGCCCGGGTTTCCAAACAGGGGGCGGCTGCCACCGGGCTGGCCGAAGGCACCCCGATTTGCTACCGGGCCGGGGACCAACCGAACAATGCCCTTACCCTGAATGTATTCAATCCGGGGGAAATCGCTGCCACGGCGGGGACCTCAGGGGTCCTGTACGGGGTAAGCGACCGCACCGGGGTAGGGGAAATCAGCAAGTTCAACAATTTTGCCCATGTGAACCACAGCCCGGGCCACCCGCGGATCGGGCAATTGCTCTGCATCAACGGGGCAGGGAGCCTGTACCGCTGGCTGAAAAAGCAACTCGGCCCTATTAGCTACGGGGAGATGAACCGGATGGCTTCGGAAGTCCCCCCGGGAAGCGAAGGGGTATGGTGCCTGCCCTTTGGGAACGGGGCGGAACGGATGCTTGGGAACAGGACCCTGGAAGCCTCTTTTTCCGGGATCGACCTGAACCGGCACCACAGGGGCCACCTCTGCCGGGCCGCCCTGGAAGGGATTGCCTTTGCCTTCCGGTACGGGATGGAATGGATGGAAAAAGACGGCGTGGCCTTCCGGGAGGTCAGGGCCGGGTCGGACAACCTTTTCCAGGCCAGTGCCTTTACCGAAACCCTGGCCACCCTGGGGAATATCCCTATTGCCCTGTTCCGGGTAACGGGGGCGGTCGGGGCGGCCCGGGCGTGTATCGTACACGAAAAAGGCCCCGACCTGCTGCGGGAATGGTCTGCCTCCCAGGATTACGAACAGACCATCCGGCCCTCCGGCGACAGCCACGCCCTGCGGGCAGCGTATACCCTCTGGAAAAATGAACTTGAAAAACACCTTAAACCCTGACCCATGCCACTGATCGGAACCACTGAATTCTTCAAGGGGATAGGCCCCATCCCCTTCGAGGGGAACGCATCCGACAACCCCCTGGCCTACAAGTACTACGATGCACAACGCATCGTGGCCGGGAAACCCATGCGCGACCATTTCAAATTTGCCGTGGCCTACTGGCACAGCTTCTGCGGCACCGGGGCAGACCCCTTTGGGCCGGGCACCCTGCAACACCCGTGGGACATCCCTTCGGACCCGCTGGAAGCCGCACGCCTGAAGGCAGATGCCGCCTTCGAGTTCATCACCAAACTCGGTTTTGAATACTTCTGCTTCCACGACTTCGACCTGGTACGGGAGGGGGATACCCTGCTGGAATCGGAAAAACGCCTGGCGCACATCATCCCCTATATCCGCGAAAAAATGGAAGCCTCCGGGGTGAAGCTGCTCTGGGGGACCGCCAATTGCTTCAGCCACCCGCGCTACATGAACGGGGCGGCCACCAACCCCGATTTCAGGGTTGTCGCCCGGGCCGGGGCCCAGATAAAAACCGCCCTGGATGCCACCCTCGAGCTCGGGGGGGAAAACTACGTCTTTTGGGGGGGGCGGGAAGGCTACATGTCGCTGCTCAACACCCAGATGAAAAAGGAGCTGGACCACCTGGGCCGCTTCCTGGGCCTGGCGCGGGATTACGCCCGCGGGAAGGGTTTTACCGGGAATTTCTTTATCGAGCCCAAACCCATGGAGCCTATGAAACACCAGTACGACTACGATGCCGCCACGGTCATCGGGTTCCTGCACCAGTACGGCCTGCAGGACGACTTTAAACTAAACCTGGAGGTGAACCACGCCACCCTGGCAGGCCATACCATGCAACATGAAATGGAAGTGGCCGCTGCCCACGGCATGCTGGGCAGCATCGATGCGAACCGGGGCGATGCCCAGAACGGATGGGATACGGACCAGTTCCCCAACGACGTGGCCGAGGTGGCCCTGATGATGCTTACCCTGCTCGAGGCGGGGGGGTTGCAGGGCGGGGGGATCAATTTTGACGCCAAGCTGCGCCGGAATTCCACGGACCCCGAAGACCTTTTCCTCGCCCATATCGGCGGGGCGGACACCTTTGCCCGGGCCCTGCTCGTCGCCGACCGGATTTTACGGGAATCGCCCTATCCCGGGTGGCGGAGGCAGCGGTATGCCTCCTTTGAATCCGTGGCAGGCCGGGATTTTGAACAGGGCAGGCTTACCCTTGAGGACCTCTATGCCCTCGCGCACACCCAGGGGGAACCCCCGCTCACCAGCGGGAAGCAGGAGTTGCTGGAAAACCTGGTCAACCGGTATCTCTGAAACAGGCCGGCCTACTGTGCGAAATAGATGTAGATAAAGACCACCAGGGCCACAACGCCGATCCCCACCTGCCTGACGTATTTGTAAGGGGTGATTTCCACCTGGTTGGTGTACTGGAGTTCAAAGGGTTCGGGCCTGGGTCTGAGCTTTCCGATCAACAGCATAATGCCGATGTTCAGGAGGAACAGGATGGCCATGACATCCAGGAAATGGGGATAGGCCTCCGCCCGGATTTCTGCCAGGGCAGCCGCATCAGTAATCCCGCTGGCCGCTGCCTCATCCATCGCCCTTCCCACAAAATGGGGCTGGAGGACAAACTGGCTCAGGATGTATAGCAGGGACCCCGATACAATCCCAATCTTTGCCGCAATGGCCGGTACCCGCCGGGTGAGGTACCCCACGGCGATAATGGTCAGGATGGGGATGCTGTAGATCCCATTGACTTCCTGTAAATATTCGAAGAGGCTCCCGGCATTGGCGATAAGCGGGGCGATAAACATAGAAACGAAAGCCAGGAAAACCCCGAACCACTTGCCGTACTTTACCACGGTCCGTTCCGGGGCCTCAGGGTTGATATGTTGTTTGTAGATGTCAATCCCGAAAAGGGTCACGGAGCTGTTCAGCACACTGTTAAAGGAACTCAGGATCGCCCCAAAGAGGACGGCCGCAAAGAACCCGATCAGGTAGCTGGGCAGCACCTCATTGACCAGGGCCGGGTAGGCCTGGTCAGCCACCTCCAGTTTGCCCTGGAACATGTGGTAGGCAATGATCCCGGGCAGCACCACGATCAGCGGACCCAGAATTTTGATAAACGAAGCCAGCAAAAGCCCCTTTTGCCCTTCCTTCAGGTTTTTGGCCCCCAAAGCCCTTTGGATGATCTGCTGGTTGGTGCCCCAGTAGAACAACTGCACGAGCATCATTCCCGTGAAAATGGTATGGAAGGGGACAGAATTCGTGTTTTTTCCTATGGAATTGAATTTTTCAGGGTTATTCTCCGTAAGGACCCTGATCCCTTCGAAAACGTTTCCTTCGCCAATGGCAAACAGGCCAAAGATTGGGATCAATATGCCTCCGATCAGCAGGCCGATGGCATTGATACTGTCGGATACGGCCACCGCCTTCAACCCCCCGAATACGGCATAGATTGACCCGATGATTCCGATCCCCCAAACGCAAAGCACCAGGGCAGTGGTATCAGAAACCCCCAAAAGGCCCGGGACATCGAACATGGTGCTGATCGCGAGGGACCCGGAATACAGGATGATGGGTAATAGCACGACCACATAACCCGTTAGGAAGAGGGCCGAGGTAATTGTCTTTGTCGTTATATCGTACCGGTCCCTGAGGAATTGAGGCACTGTAGTCAGGCCACTTTTAAGATACCGGGGCAACAGGAATACCGCGGTGACGACCATGGCAATAGCTGCAAGGGTTTCCCAGGCCATCACCAAAATCCCTTCCGTGTAGGCCTGGCCATTCAGGCCCACGATCTGTTCCGTGGACAGGTTCGTCAGCAGCAGGGACCCCGCAATGACCCCGGCAGTAAGGCTGCGGCCCCCGAGGAAATAGCCGTCTGAAGTGGTTTCATTGGTGGTGCGGGTGGCGAAGTAAGAAATGACGCCTACCAGGAGGGTAAACCCAACAAAGGAAAGAATGCCGATCATTTTTGGTTAGAATTGGTTTGTTTAGCTTCTAAATATATTGGATTATTCCCAAACTGCGCGCGGGGGGCAGGGCAAATCTGGGCAACCCCTAACAGGGAAGGCCCCCCGGGGCTGCAGATTTTCCCATGGAGGAACTATGGCCTACCTTTGCAGCCCAAACCACGGAATATGGCATTTTTCTTCAGGCCGGGCCTTACTTGGGTGCTTCTCCTGCTCTTGGGGGCATGTGCACGCACAGGCGTCCTGAAGCCGGCGGCAGACCTGCCCCGACGGCTGAATGAGGTCTCCGGCATGACCTCCGTGGACGGGGAGGTCCTTTGGGTGATTGAGGACGGGGGAAACCCCGACCGGATCTTTGCCCTCGACACCCTGGGGAACCTGCTCCGCTCCCTGGAGGTGAAACCGGCGAAGAACAAAGACTGGGAAGCACTTTGCAGCGACCTGGAAGGACAGGTATATATCGGCGATTTCGGGAACAACCGGAGTGCCCGAACCGACCTGGCCATTTACAAGCTCCCCAACCCGACGGCGGTAAAGGGCGATACCATTGCCGCGCAGGAAATCCGCTTCCGATACCCGGACCAGGAAGCCTTTCCCCCGGGCTTTGCCAGGAGGCGTTTCGATGCCGAGGCCTTTTTCCATTTCGAGGGCCGCCTCTACGTAGTTACCAAAAACCAGTCGGATCCCTTTGACGGCACGGCTACGGTTTACAGCGTCCCCGACCAGCCCGGGGAATACGTGGCGGTAAAGGAGGCCGAAATTGCGACCTGCCCGCAACGCAGCAGTTGCCGGGTCACCGATGCAGCCCTCTCCCCCGATGGGGAGCGACTGGTACTGCTGGGATACGGCAAAATGTGGGTCTTTGAAAACTTCCGGACGAAAAGGTTCTCCGGCGGGCCGGACCGCACCCTCGACCTGGGGATCAACACCCAACTGGAGGCTGTTTGCTTCCTGAAGGATGACCTCCTGTACCTGGCCGATGAGCGTAAAATGCGGTTCGGCGGGCACCTTTACCCCTTCCGTTTGCCAAAAGAGTAACCCCCGGGGCCGACACCCGCATCTGGGACGCCACGGGAACCTGTCAAAACCCATAAGGTATTTAAGCGGCAGTACTTTTTCCATACCTTTGAGTGGGAAGGGCATCCTGTGAGCGCCCGAAAGCATCCAAAAAACAGAAGGTTACCCACCAGGGTAGCAATACCCCGGGCGACTGAATCCTATGGAATCTATTTTCACCTGCTGATCCATGAACTCCCAGAAAAGGCTTGAGAGGGCGTACCGAAATGCAAGGGTCATCCCCTTTGACGACGCCTCGAGGTTTGTGCTCTTCAGCGATTGCCACCGGGGCGACAACAGCTTTGCCGATGAATTCGCCAGCAACCGGAACCTCTATTTCCACGCCCTCAAACAGTATTACCGGGAGGGGTTTCAGTATGTGGAACTTGGGGACGGGGATGAACTCTGGGAAAACCTCCACTTCCAGACCCTGTTCGAAGCCCATAAGAATGTCTACCTCCTGCTGCGGGAATTCCACCTCGGGGGCCGCCTGCACCTGATCTGGGGTAACCACGACATGGTGTACAAAGACCCGGCTTACGTCAGCCGCCACCTGAGCACCTATTTTGACCCCATCGACGGGAAAGACCGGGAGCTTTTCCCGGGGATCCGGTACCACGAGGCCCTGGTGCTGAAGCACGAGGAAACCGGGCAGGAACTCTTCCTGTGCCACGGCCACCAGGCCGATTGGTGGAACTATACCTTCTGGCGGTGGAGCCGCTTCCTGGTGCGGGTCCTCTGGAAGCCCCTGCAGGTATGGGGCATTGCAGACCCGACTTCCCCGGCCAAAAACTACAAGGAGCTGATCCGGATCGAAAAACGCATCAAAAAGTGGATCCTGGGCCGCGACCTGATGATCACCATTGCAGGCCACACGCACCGGCCGCGCTTTCCGGAACCCGGCCAGATCCCGTTTTTCAACGACGGCAGTTGCGTTCACCCGCGCAGCATCACGGGCCTGGAAATACAAAACGGGCAGATCTGCCTGATCAAATGGCACATTGCGACTACCGAAGAAGGCCTGCTGCGGGTAGAGCGGGTACTTTTGGAAGGCCCGCAAAAACTCTCGGATTATCATAAGGCATAAGGCCACATGACCGCGCTGGATAACCTCATCGACCAGATTCCCTTAAGGCATGACCTGATCTCCTATCTGGTCTTCTCGGGTGTCCTGACGGGCTTCCTTCTGGCCCTGGTGATCTGGGTAAGGGCACCCATCAGCAACCAGGCCCTGAAATACTATGCCCTGCTGTTATGTTGCCTTTCCATCGTTACCCTTGATACTTTGCTCTGCTATACCGGGTGGATGAAATATGTACTCGCATGGAACGATTCCACAGAGCCGCTTACCCTTTTGCTGGCCCCCTTGCTCTACCTAAGCATCCGGTTCCTGATCGTGCGCCGTCCCCTTCCCCTTTGGATCGTAGCCCTCCACTTCCTGCCGGCCATCCTGTATGCCCTGTCGCAAACCGGGTATTATTTTGAACCCCTTTCGGTGAAATATAATGCTTACAAAGGGGCCTACTTTGCAGACCTCCCTTATGCCGATGTGCCGGAAGGGACCCGGTATGGGTACCAGGGGATAAAAGACCTGCAGCGTTGGTTTTTGTTGCTGGGGTTTGCGTTTTACGGCACCCTGTCGATCCGGCTCTGGTATAGCCGACGGAAATCGTTCGGGGATCCGGCCGGCAACGTGCACATCTCCAGGTACCGTTTTGTCCGCCTGGTCCTGGTCGCTTTTGTGGTAATCCTCAGCATCCTGTTGCTGGTATACCTGAACTATGACGACGACAGGGGCGATCACTACATCACCCTGTTTACCTCGGTATTCATGCAGGCCGGGGCCGTTGCCTTCCTGATGGAGTCCCGTTTCTTTCAGCACTCCTGGCTGATTGATAAATATGAAACCGCTTCCGGGCCGGACAAGTCCCCTGACCTGGAAGCCGTCAGGGCATTCGTGTCGCAGGAGTCATTTTTCTGCTCCGAAACCCCAAGCCTGAAAAAGGTGGCGGAAGCCTTCGGAACCCATCCGAACGCTATCTCGAGGCTGATAAACCAACAGACCGGTGGAAATTTCAACGACTTTGTGAACGGGTTCCGAATTCGCCTCGCCATTGAACGTCTGGGGTCTGCTGACTATAAAAACTGGACTATTGAAGGGGTTGGCCAAAGTGTCGGATTCCGCTCAAAATCTTCTTTTTACCAGGCTTTTAGAAAACAAACCGGGATGTCTCCAGCGGCCTACCTCAAATCGGTGCAGGAACCTTACTGAAAGGTTCGGAATTACAAATCCGAACCCCTGCGGCCTTTAACCCCTGCCCCGGGTCCAAAAAACTCCTGAGATTTGTCCCAAACGCTTTCCTGATGAAAAAAGTGAGAAGGTATGACCTGGACTGGCTGCGCGTCGGGGTATTTGCCCTTTTGATATGCTACCATGTTGGGATGTTCTTCGTCCCCTGGGGCTGGCATTTGAAGAACAACATCATCTATCCGGAATTGCGGTGGCCCATGCTTTTTCTCAACCAGTGGCGGCTTCCGATCCTGTTTGTCATTTCCGGCATGGGGACCTATTACGCCTATTCCTTCAGATCCGCCGGGAACTATTCCCTGGAGCGCCTGAAAAGGCTGGGGATCCCCCTGGTTTTCGGGATGTTGTTTATCGTACCCCCGCAAGTCTACCTGGAGCGGGTTGCCGCAGGTGATTTTCAGGGATCATACTGGGATTTTTTTCCTTCCCAATCCTTTCTCGGGGTTTATCCCGAAGGCAACCTCAGCTGGCATCACCTCTGGTTCCTGCCTTACCTGCTCGTGTTTTCCCTGGCCATGGCGTGGCCCTTCAGGAGGATAAAAGACACCCCCGGCAAACTGGTTTCCTGGGTAGGCAACCGGCTCCGCACCCCCTGTGGGTGGTTGGTTTTCCTTATCCCGCTTTATTTGTGTGAGGCCTTCCTGGAACCTTTTTTCCCGGTGACCCACGCCCTTGTGGGGGACTGGTATGCCCTTATGAATTTTGGAACCCTGTTGGTCCTCGGGTTCCTGCTTACTGCAAGCGGCCAGCGCTTTTGGGACCATGCAATACGGTATCGCAGGCGCAACCTGCTGCTTGGGGTCCTGAGTTTTAGTGGGCTGCTGGCCCTGTGGCAACTGGAAGACTCTATTTTTATTCATTTCACCGGGGCGGGGATCAAGGTGCTAAATTTCTGGACCTGGATCTTCGTGCTTTTCGGGTATGCCGCAACCTACCTCAACCGGCCCGGGAAATTACTCAGTTATTTTAACCGTGCGGTCTACCCATTCTACATCCTTCATCAAACCCTTACCCTTATAATCGCATATTATATAATGGACCTGCCGTGGGGCTTCCCGGTGAAGGCAACCATTCTCGGTTTGGGCACGTTCGGGGGGTGCCTTATCCTTTACCAGGGCTTAATCTTACCCCTTAAATGGCTGCATCCGTTTTTTGGGCTAAAAGCCACTGCCCCTCCAGATTGAAATTACTGCCGGGTGACATGGCCACAACCCGGGGGGCTGATGGGTTGCTGGGAGGAAAACCGTATATTTAAAACCGAAACCAACCTGCCGCCAACTCATGCCGTTGCTGATCGTTATCCTTGGGATCCTGCTACTTTTCCTGCTGATCGCGCGCTTCAAACTCAATGCTTTTATCGCCTTCATCATCGTCTCCCTTGGGGTGGGTTTAGCCGAAGGCATGGAACTGGAAGCCCTGGTAAGCGCCATACAAGATGGGATCGGCAGTACCCTGGGTTTTCTTGTCATCATCCTGGGCCTGGGGGCCATGCTAGGCAAGCTGGTGGCCGACAGCGGGGCGGCCCAGCGTATCACCTCCCGCCTCGTGGCGCGTTTTGGAATCAAAAACGTACAATGGGCGGTGGTGCTCACCGGCTTTATCGTGGGCATCCCCATGTTTTATACCGTGGGCTTTGTGATCCTGGTCCCCCTGGTGTTTACAGTGGCTGCCGCAACGGGGCTTCCCCTGCTCTACGTGGGGATGCCGATGTTGGCTTCCCTGTCCGTTACCCATGGATACCTGCCGCCCCACCCGGCCCCCACGGCCATCGTGGAGATTTTCCAGGCCGATTTCGGAAAAACCCTCCTTTACGGCATCGTGGTGGCCATCCCGGCCATAGTGGTGGCCGGGCCGCTGCTTTCCCGGGCCTTCAAAAACATCCCGGCCAGGCCCCTCGAAGCCTTCGTGAACCCCCGGATACTTTCCGAAGCCGAGATGCCGGGGATGGGCATCAGTGTCTTTACAGCCCTCCTCCCGGTATTGCTCATCAGCCTTGCGACCCTGGCCGGGTTCGTGCTCCCTTCGGATTCCCTGGTCCTCAAAGGCCTCCAGTTTGCGGGGAACCCGGTAATCGCCATGTTGCTGGCCGTGCTGGTGGCCATCTATACCCTGGGGCTTTCCCGCGGTAAAACGATGAAAGACCTCATGGATTCGGTGGGAAAATCAGTATCGGGTATCACCATGGTGCTGCTGATTATCGCCGGTGCAGGGGCCCTCAAGGAGGTGTTGATCGCCAGCGGGGTGAGCGAATATATCGGGGGCCTCTTGCGCGAATCGAGCATATCCCCCCTCATCCTGGCCTGGGGGATCGCCACCGTAATCAGGGTAAGTGTGGGGTCGGCCACGGTAGCAGGCCTCACGGCAGCAGGCATCGTGCTGCCCCTGGTGCAGAGCTCTGGCGTAGCCCCGGAGCTCATGGTGCTCGCCATCGGGTCGGGCAGCCTGATGCTTTCCCATGTAAACGACAGCGGCTTCTGGCTGTTCAAAGAATATTTTAACCTGACCGTGAAGGACACCCTCAAAACCTGGACGCTTATGGAAACCACCGTGGGCGTTATGGGGCTGGTTGGGGTCCTGGTCCTAAATACACTACTGTAGCCATGATGGAAAACCCCTCCCCCGAAGCCCGCCTGATGGCCCTGGGCCTAACCCTTCCCCCCGCCCCGCCCCCGGCTGGCCTCTATAAACCCGTAAGGGTATCCGATGGATACCTGTACATTTCCGGCCAGGCCCCGATGCGGGAAGACGGCACCTATATCACCGGCCGGGCCGGGGCCGACCTCGACCGCGATCAGGCCAAGGCTGCGGCCCGGCAGGTGGGCCTGACCATGCTTGCCACTATCCGGACCCATTTCGGGCCCCTCGATCAAATCGACTTCCTGGTGAAAACCCTGGGGATGGTCAACGGCAGCCCCGACTTCCACGACTACCCCTATGTAATCAACGGCTATAGCGAGCTGATGGCAGAGGTTTTCGGCCCCGACAAAGGGGTGGGCGCACGTTCGGCCGTGGGCATGTTCCTGCCGGGGAATGTTGCGGTGGAAATCGAAGCTATTTTCAAATTGCGCTAGCATGGAACCCGAAAACGCCCATCCCTGGTTCCGGGTCGATGGGGAGGACCGTATCGACTCCCCCGCCCTGCTGGTGTACCCGCAGCGCATTGCCCACAATATCGGGCAGATGGTGGCCATAGCGGGTTCCCCTGACCGGCTCCGGCCCCACGTAAAAACGCACAAGATGGCTGAAATCATCCGGATGCAGCAAGAAGCCGGGATCCGGAAGTTCAAATGCGCCACCCTGGCCGAGGCGGAGCTCCTGGCGCGCTGCGGGGCAGAAGACGTTTTGGTGGCCTATCCGCTCACCGGGCCTGCCCCCGAAAGGCTGGCAGGGTTGCAGAAAAAGTATCCCGACACCCGGTTTTCCGCCCTGGTCGACCATCCGGACACCCTTGACCGGCTGGCACGTGCGGCAGCTGCCGCAGGGGTACGCCCAGGGGTGTTTTTAGACCTGAATGTTGGGATGAACCGGACCGGGATCCGGCCGGGGCCGGAAGCCCTGGCCCTATACCGCGAGATGAGCACCCGCCCTGCACTGGAATGCCGCGGGCTGCACGCTTACGACGGGCATATCCGGAACCCGGACCCCGTGGCCCGGGCAGGGGAGTGCAACGAAGCCTTTTCCGGGGTAACCGCCCTGGCCCGACAACTCAGGGAGGCCGGGCTGGAGGTGCCCGCCATCATCGCCGGGGGATCGCCTACCTTCCCCATACACGCCAGGCGGGAAGGCGTGGAACTGAGTCCCGGGACTACCCTGTTGTGGGATGCCCGCTATGGGTCCCAGTTCCCTGAAATGCCCTTTTTGCCGGCCGCAACCCTCCTGTGCCGGGTTATCAGCCATCCGGCCCCCGGGACGTTGTGCCTCGACCTGGGGCACAAGGCTGTGGCAGCAGAGATGGAATTCCCAAGGGTGTCCCTCCCCCAACTCCCCGACCACCTGCAGGCCGGGCAAAGTGAAGAGCACCTGGTCCTGTGCTTCGGGGCAGCCGAAAGTTACCCCATTGGCACCGTCCTTTACGCCATCCCCATGCACATTTGCCCCACAGTGATCAAATACCCCGAAGCCCTGGTGGTCCGGGACGGAAAAGTGACCGGATCATGGAAGGTGGCTGCCCGTGATTACCACCTCCCGGGGTAAGCCGGGCGGCATTTTAACGAATTTTCACTTTTGGTTGGCAGGGTATTTGCTACTTTTATCGGGTAAAGGAATCCGCATGCGCCTGATTGTCACCTTTTTTATCCTGGTTTTCCTGGCCAGCCCCCTGGCGGCCCAGACAGACCTCCCGGATACCCGCAGCCTGCGTATCGAGGCACAGCCCGAGAAAGGGCTCAGCCCAAACCAGTCCCAGGGCCTTGGGATTTCCATGCCTTCCACCTTTGGGAAATCCCCCAACCTGAACCTAAAGGACTCCCTCTACAAACGGCCGGTACAGATGATGCCCGAGAGCAAACTGAAACAGGCAGGCCACGACCTGGTGCTGAGTACCCGCATGTCGGAAAGCCAACAGGGGAATTCGGGCCAGCATTATGGCGACATGTATCTGGGTGACCTGAAAACCGGGGCGAAGTTTGTCGGGATCGTGGTGCGCGACCATGAATACGTGGATGGCGACCGGGTCCGGATCTTTGCCAACGGACAGGTGGTGGAACACAACATCATGCTGACGGCAGCCTTCAAAGGGATCAACGTGGAACTCGACAAGGGTTTCAACCGCCTCGAATTTGAAGCGCTCAACCAGGGGTCTTCCGGGCCCAATACCGCCCAGGTAGACGTCTATGACGATAAAGGCAAATTGCTTTATTCCAATAAATGGCTCCTCTCCACCGGTTCCAAGGCCTCCATGATCATCGTTAAGGAAGGAGAATAACTACCTGCTTCGTTCCCCGGGGTGATACGTTTCCCGCGCCCTGGATTCCACATCTTCCCGGTAATAAGGCACTTCCTTAAACGTGGCCGTGCGGTACATTTCAGCCTGGTCGTCAAAATGGGGTGACGCGGGGTCCCCGCTCTGCCCGCCGGCCAGGAGCGATTTGGCGCGCACCCTGTCCCCAAACTCCACCACGGCCACAAAGCTATTCCCGCGGGTACCGTAAATCCGTTTGGTATTGTTGTGGTACCTTGCCCCATAGGCCGCCAGGGCTCCCCAGCGCCCGGAAGCCAACCCGATGGGGAGGCTCGGCAGGCTGTCGTTGAAGGGCTGTCGGATGGCCCCGCTGAGCCGCTGGTACCGGTTGACCTCACCCCAGGGGACCTCCCAGGTGCCGAAATCGGCCTTAAGCTGGCCCAATACCTGACGGAAGACCGAGAGCCGCTCCTCCGGGGGCGACTGGTTCCCCAGGTACTGCATCAATTCCATGTCGGTAAGGCCATCGGGCCGCTCCCCGGACCTTCCGTACAGGGTCCCGTAAAAATGCCCCAGGGTCATTGCCACTGAAGTTTCAGAGGTCCGGAAATCCCAGGTGCGCAGGGTTTCAATGGCACTTCCGAGTTCGGCGTCCCGGCCGGGAAGGGCATCATAGGCCTCCACAAGTCCGGGGATCAGGGCCCCGAAAGCGGGCAGGTAGGGGTCATAGGCCAGGGCGATGAGGCTGTCGAGGGTATACCCCGACCGCCCGCTGAGCAGGCCAATTGCATGTACCCCCCTGAAATTTTCCTCGTCTGCGGACATATAGGCCGGGTAGTCGCCCCGCTTTGGACTGTATTCCAGGGCACTGGTATAGGGTGTGGAATTGCAGTTTTGTATCCAGCCATTGGGCGGGTTCAGGACCAGGATATTTTCCTCAACCGGGTGCAGGCCCTGCCAGTCGGTAGCGGGGTTACTGCCGTCAACGGGCTCCTCATAGTTGAAGCGCGTATCGCGCCTGGGGATGAAGTTCCCGTGGAAGTAGGCGATATTCCCATCGGCATCGGCATATACGGTATTGTTGGAAGAATTGGTGCGCAGGTCCATCATCGCGCGGAACCCCCCATAGGAATCCTTCTTGGTCCGGATAAAGGATTGCTGCAGGGCAGTGGAAGGGTCCCACATCATGGCGGTGGCCACAGGCTTCCCTTCCCACTGGTGGGTAATGGGTCCGTGGTGCGTATGGTAGAGGGGGAAGGTCCGCTGCCCCAGGCTGTCGCCGCTTTTGTAAGAAAGGGTGACCTCCGAGCGGCGCACGGGTCGGAGTTCTTCCCCGTAGCGGTACACGGGTGACCCGTCGACCTCGGCGATTTCCTCTGCGAATTCGTCCATGACGTCCGTGTAGGTGGACGTGTGCATCCACCCGGTTTTCTCATTGAACCCCTGGTAAATAAAGAATTGCCCCCAGGTTACGGCCCCGTAGGCATTCAGGCCCTCTTCGCTGACCACATGTACCTCCCCCCTGAAGTAAAAGGACGTATGGGGGTTGATCAGCAACATGGCATTGCCCGATTGGGTAAGGGCGCCCGAAATGGCGATCCCGTTCGACCCCCCCGGCTCCAGTTCTGCCTCCTTTTGTGCCTCCTCCGGGGCCGGTGCGGCCGGGAATTCGACCCCCCCCTCATAAAAGGCCTTCAGCTTAGCGGTGCTGACCCGCTCGATATCGCCCCCTATGGAACCCTCGCTGAAGTACATGGGCATCCAGGGCTCAAACCGGGTGAGCAGTTTCGGCCTTACCTCCGGGTGCGTATGCAGGTAATAGTTCACCCCATCGGCAAAGGCATCACATAGCTTTTTCAGCCAGGGCGGACTGTTCTCGTAGGCCGCCACGGCTTCTTCCCGGCTCATGAACAGGCGTGCCCGGAGGTCGCTGTAGAGGGCCTCCTCCCCTTCCACCTCGGCCAGGCGCCCGATCGCCCAGATGTAGTTTTGTTCCACCCTGTTGAAGTCGTCTTCGCACTGGGCATAGAGCATGCCGAAAACGGCATCCGCATCGCTTTTCCCATACACGTGGGGCACCCCGAAATCATCGCGCAGGATGGTTACCCGGGAGGCCTGTTCCTCCCAACGGAGCACTTCAGCATCCTTCCGGGACGTATCACATCCCCAAACGAAAACCAACAGGGCCGTAAGCAAGAGATTTTTCATGGAAAAAGTGGTGTTGATTTACCCGGGAAGATACGGAAATTCCGTCATCGGCCTGTACGGCCCCGGCAGGGGGAAAAGCCGCCCGGGGGTGATTTCAGTCATAAAATGGGGCCATTATCTGATATATATCATGATTTGACCGTGGTAAATGCCTTAGTTTCACCTTGCGAACAGAATGGATAACCAACAAGGGTCATGGATTCAAGACAGGCGGAAGAAGGGGTTTACGTCCACTCCGGGGTGATTACAAAAATCAGCCGGGGTTCCGTCATCGTTTCCCTGGATAAGAACCTCCACTGCGAGTCCTGTAAGGCCAAGGGGGCCTGCGGGGTTTCCGATTCGACTTCCAAAGAAGTTGAGGTGGCCGATCCGGGGGGGCGCTTTACCCTGTACGAACCCGTGGAAGTTATCCTTCGGAAGCATTCAGGGCACAAGGCCGTATTCTGGGCCTATATTTTTCCATTTATCCTGATGCTGAGTACTTTGCTGGCCTCCTCCCTCCTGTTATCGGAATGGGCTGCGGGCCTGCTCTCCCTCCTGGTCCTTATCCCCTATTACCTGTTGCTCCACGGGCTGAAGGACTATTTCAGGAAAACCCTTGAGATGACCCTAAAGCGCATTTGAAAAGCCATGACAGATTCCATCCTGAATAGCGTGATTTTAATGGCCCTGCTGGGAACCGTGGCGGCCCTGGTGCTCTACGTGGTCTCCAGGCGGTTCCATGTGTATGAAGACCCCCTGATCGCCACCGTGGAAGACCTGTTGCCTGGGGCCAATTGCGCGGGTTGCGGCTCCCCGGGCTGCCGGTCCTTTGCGGAAAAACTGGTGGGCACCGAAGATATTTCAGCATTGTTTTGCCCTGTGGGGGGGAATGCGGTGATGCATTTGGTGGCCGAAGCCCTGGGGAAAGAAGTGGCCGAAAAAGACCCTACCGTAGCGGTAATCCGCTGCCAGGGGAGTTGTGAGGTGCGGCCGAAAACCAGCGAGTACCAGGGCCCGCGGTCCTGCGCTATCTCTGCCCTGATCTATAGCGGTGAAACCGATTGCCAGTACGGGTGCCTGGGGGACGGCGATTGTGTGGTGGCCTGCAAATTTGACGCCATGTACATGGATGAAACCACCGGACTCCCGGTGGTGATCACCGATAAGTGTACCTCCTGCGGAATGTGTGTGACCGCCTGTCCGCGGAACATCATCGAGATGCGCCCAAAACACAAAAGGGATTTGAAAATCTTTGTCGGCTGCCTGAATGAGGAGAAGGGCGGGATCGCCAAAAAAGCCTGCGCGGTGGCCTGCATCGGGTGTTCCAAATGCCTTGACGTCTGTCCGAAAGACGCCATCAACATGGAGAACAACCTGGCCTATATCGATCCGGCACTCTGCACCCTGTGCAGGAAATGCGTGGATGTATGCCCGACCCATTCCATAATTGAAACCAATTTCCCGCCGCGTAAAATCAAAGAGGTGACGCCTGTGGCCACCCTTAACATAGAACCGGCAAATCCGCAAAACGATGCTTAGGACCTTTCCAAAAGGAGGCATCCACCCTCCGGAGAACAAACTGACCTCCTCGAAACCGATCCAGAAACTTCCGGTCCCCAAGGTGGTATACGTCCCCATATCGCAGCATATCGGCATCCCCGCCGAGATCGTGGTGGAGGTGAAGGAGAAGGTCGCCACGGGGCAGGTTATCGCCAAATCGGGAGGGTATGTCTCTTCCAACATCCATGCCCCGGTGGCCGGCACCGTCACCAAACTGGACAAAATTGTCGACACCCGAGGCTATAAGACACAATGCATTGTCATCCGGACTGACCTTAAGGATGAATCCAACCTGGAAGCAGCAGATTTGCCGCTGAAGAAAGAGATTACCATGGAACCCGGTGAAATCCTGCAGCGCATCTCTGATTTCGGGATTGTAGGCCTGGGCGGGGCTACGTTTCCTTCCCACGTTAAACTGAACATCAAGGCTGACAAAACGCTGGACTGCCTGATCATCAACGGGGTGGAATGCGAGCCCTACCTGACGGCGGACCACCGGCTGATGCTGGAAAAAGCGGAAGAAATTCTGGTCGGCATCCGCATTTTGATGCATGCCCTGGATGTCCGCAGGGCCATCATCGGGATTGAAAACAACAAAAGGGATGCCATTGACCTGTTCCGGAAACTTACCCGGGAAGCTCCGGGTATCCAGATCGCAGCCCTGAAGGTAAAGTATCCCCAGGGAGGGGAAAAACAACTCGTGCGCGCCCTGCTGAAACGCGAAGTCCCAAAGAACGGCCTTCCGCTGGATGTCGGGGTGGTGGTCCACAACGTAGGGACCGTTTTTGCCATCTACCAGGCGGTGCAGCACCACCGGCCGCTGATGGACCGGGTGGTTACCGTTACCGGGAAAAAACTTGAAAACCCCTCGAATTTCTGGGTAAAAATAGGAACCCCCATCAGCGACCTGCTGGAAGCGGTGGGCGGGGTGCCGGAAGGCACCCGTAAAATTGTCAGCGGCGGCCCGATGATGGGCAAAGCCCTGAAAAGCACCGATGTCCCCGTGACCAAGGGTACTTCGGGCATCCTGGTCATCCCGGGGGATGAGGCCAGCCGTGGGAAGCCCAGCAGCTGTATCCGTTGCGGGGAATGCGTGGAGGTCTGCCCCATGGGCCTCGAACCCCACCTGCTGATGAACCTGACTGAGAAGGGGATGTACCAGGCAGCTGCCCGGGAAGACATCATGACCTGCATCGAATGCGGCTCCTGCAGCTATGTATGCCCCTCCCACCGACCCCTTCTGGACTACATCCGCTTTGGAAAAACCATTGCAAAGCAACTCGAATCGAATAAAGGGTAGCTATGAGCGACCAACCCATCATTGTTTCCGCCTCCCCGCACGTACATTCAGAGCGAACCTCCAAAAAACTGATGTATGACGTGGTTATCGCCCTGGTGCCGGCATTCCTGGTTTCCCTGTATGTCTTCGGGTTCAGCGCCCTGATCGTTACTGCGGCGGCTGTGGTATCGTGCCTGTTTTTCGAATACCTCATCCAGCGGTACCTGCTGAAAACCGAGGTCACCATAGCGGATGGCTCCGCCCTGATCACGGGCATCCTGCTGGCCTTTAACCTGCCCGCAGGCCTTCCGGTGTGGATGGTGGTCATCGGGAGCCTGGTTGCCATTGGGGTGGCCAAATTGTCGTTTGGGGGCCTGGGCTACAACATTTTCAACCCGGCCCTGGTGGGGCGCGTCTTTTTGCTGGTCTCCTTCCCCGTCCAGATGACCCTGTGGCCCACGGCCGTGGAAAACAACGCGTCCCTGGTGGATGCCATGACCGGGGCCACCACCCTGGGGCTCATCAAGGAAGGGGTGCAATTCGGTGAAACGATGACCGCCATCAGCCCCAACCTGCCCCCCGTGCAGGACATGCTCCTGGGGATCACCTCCGGCTCCCTCGGGGAAATGTCTGCCCTTGCCCTGATTTTGGGCGGGGTGTTCCTCATCGCCCGGAAGGTGATTTCCTGGCATATCCCCGTTACCGTGCTCGCTACCATTGCCGTGATGACGGGTATCTTCTGGTGGGCGGATCCGGAGCATTATGCGAACCCACTGATCCATGTACTCTCCGGGGGGGCTATTCTGGGGGCCTTCTATATGGCCACCGACCTGGTGACCAGCCCGGTAACCAAAAAGGGAATGGTGGTCTTTGCCCTGGGCATCGGGGCCATTACCGTGGTGATCCGGTTGTTCGGCGCCTACCCGGAGGGTATCTCCTTCGCCATCCTGATCATGAACGCCTTTGTGCCCCTGATCAACCGCTATTTTAAACCCCGCAGATTCGGGTCGAGGATTAAAGCCAAAATCATGTGAGGATGAAAAAGAAAGAGTCGACCCTTGTGAATATGGTGGTGGTCCTTTTCGCCATCACCCTGGCGGCAGGTTTGACGCTGGGGTTCGTCAATGACCTGACCCTTGCACCCAAAGCCAGGGCAAGGCTTGCCAAAAAACTGAGCGCCCTGCAGCATGTACTCCCCCCCTTCGACAACGATCCGGTGTCGGGGATCATCCGGATCGGGACACCAACGGCAAAAGACAGTATTGAACTTTACCCGGCTTTTCAGGAGGGTTCCTTTGCCGGCGCTGCAGTCACCGGGGTATCGGAAAAAGGGTATAGCGGCCTGATAAAGATCATGGTTGGCTTTCAGCCCGATGGCCGGATAAACAATATCGAAGTCCTGGAACAAAAAGAAACACCCGGGCTGGGCACCAAGATGAAAGGGGAGGCCTTTTTGCGCCAGTTCCGGGGCAAAAACCCCGAAACGTTTGACATGAGGGCCAAAAAAGACGGGGGGGCGGTGGATGCCCTGGCCGGGGCCACCATTACCACCCGGGCCTTTGCAGAAGCGGCCCAACAGGCCTATGACGCATTTACAGAACATAAGGATACCCTTGCTAAACCCCACAACTAAGGAGCATGGCAGAAACACTGAATCAAAAACAGAATTTCCTCAAAGGCATCCTGAAGGAAAACCCGGTCTTTGTGATGCTCCTGGGGATGTGTCCAACCCTGGGGGTAACCTCCTCGGCCTTTAACGGCCTTGGGATGGGGATGGCCACCCTGTTTGTGCTGCTGATGTCGAACATTGTCGTTTCCCTGATCAAAGCCCAGGTACCGGCCAAAGTCCGGATCCCGGCTTTCATCGTGATCATCGCTTCCTTTGTGACGGTGGTGGAAATGGTGCTGGAGGCCTATATCCCCTTCCTGTATGAACAACTGGGGATCTTTATCCCGCTGATCGTGGTAAACTGCCTGATCCTGGGGCGGGCGGAAGCCTTTGCCTCCAAAAACAACCTGGTGTCCTCGATTGTGGACGCCCTGGGTATGGGCGCAGGCTTTGTCCTCGCACTGACGGCCCTGGGGGCAACCCGGGAAATCCTGGGGAACGGCAGCATTTTTGAATTCAAATTCGTCCCTGAGGATGCCAGTACACTCATCCTTTTTATCCTGCCCCCCGGGGCCTTTATCGCCCTGGCATACCTGGCGATCTTCTTCAATCGGCTAACCCGTAACATGGCATAACATGGAATTCCTCATCATCCTGATAAGCGCCGTATTTGTCAACAACATAGTTCTGTCTCAGTTTTTGGGGATCTGTCCGTTCCTGGGGGTTTCCAGCAAAGTTTCCACCTCGGTGGGGATGTCTGGGGCCGTGCTGTTTGTGATGACCATTGCCACCACGGTAACCTACCTGCTGCACCAGTACCTGCTGGTACCCATGGGACTGGACTACCTCCGGACCATTACCTTCATCCTGGTCATTGCAGCCCTGGTACAGATGGTCGAGATCGTCATGAAGAAAGTAAGCCCCCCCTTATACCAGGCCCTGGGGGTGTTCCTGCCCCTGATCACGACCAATTGTGCGGTCCTGGGGGTCGCCATCCTGGCGCTGGGCCTTGAAGACGGCAGCCTGATCAAGGCGGTGTTCTTCGCCATTTCCAGCTCGGCCGGCTTTGCCCTGGCCCTTATTGTTTTTGCAAGCATCAGGGAATACCTGGAACTGGCTGACCTCCCGGAAGGCATGAAAGGAGTGCCCATCAACCTGCTGGTTGCCGGGCTGCTTTCTTTGGCCTTTTTGGGATTTGCCGGGTTGGTTTGACCATCGGAAGCACCAGCAGGATGCTATTCCACCGTATAGGTTTCCCCTGAAAAAAAGAGGTCGTCGGTTTTTACAAAATCGGAGTTGGCCTTAACCTTTGCAGTAAGCGCATCTTCCCGTTCCTCCAGGGTTATATCTGCATAACTCCTGATGATCCCGGTTACCAGGGGGAACGAAAGCCGCACCAGCATTTGGTGGAGGGTGGGGTCCTGTTCGCAGGCGTCGTGGACGAGGATGTCCGCTTCGGTAATGCCCTGCTCCCCTATAGTGACCACCTCGAGCTTAAGGCCGTTAAGGACCAGGCCCTTGTCGCGGTTTTTCCCGAAAATCATCGGCTCACCATGCACCACATGCAGTTGCCGGTCTTCCCGCACGGTTTTGTCGGTGAACTCGGTAAAGCACCCATCGTTGAAAATAACGCAGTTCTGCAAAACCTCAATCAGGGAAGTCCCGTTGAATTTTTCGGCGGCGATCAGGGTGTCCGTCATTTCCCCGGGCATGTTTCCGGCAATCCTGGCAAAGAAACGCGCCTGGGACCCGATGGCCAGTTCGCCGGCCAGGAATGGGGGCTGGGTATTGCCGTAGGGTGACGATTTTGTTTTTTGACCGACCGAAGAGGTGGGTGAGAACTGCCCCTTGGTCAGCCCGTAAATCTTATTGTTGAACAGGATGATGTTCAGGTCGATATTGCGGCGCAACACATGGATGAAATGGTTGCCCCCAATCGCCATGCTGTCTCCGTCGCCGGTGATCACCCATACGCTGAGGCCGGGGTTGGCCAGTTTAACGCCCGTGGCGATAGCCGGGGCCCTGCCGTGGATGCCATGCATCCCGTATGTATCCATATAATAGGGGAACCGGGACGAACAACCGATGCCGGAAATAAACACCACATCTTCCTTGTTCACCCCCATTTCCGGGAGCGCCTTTTGCATCGACCGCAGAATCACATAGTCGTCGCAACCCGGGCACCAACGCACTTCCTGGTCACTTGCAAAATCCCTGAATGTATACTTCTTTACTGTCGTTTCCATGTCTAAACCAAATAGTGTTTGAATTTCTGAACCAGTTCCTCATTCCCGAAGGGAAGGCCCTGTACCTTATTGTATTGCAAAAACGTAAGTCCGCTGAAATTGATTTTCAGGATTTTGGAAAACTGTCCGCTATTCAATTCACATACGATGAGGGTCTTGAACCGCTTCAGGACCTCCCCGGTATTTGGGGGCAAGGGGTTGATGTAATTGAAATGTGCAAACCCGATATTGGAAAACCCTTCTTGGTTCAATTGTTTAACTGCAGTGTGCAGGGCGCCATAGGTACCTCCCCAACCGATAACCAGCAGGTCTCCCTCGTCTGCAAATTCAGGAGTAACCTCAGGGATGAAATCCTGTACCCTCTTAATTTTCTCGGCCCGGATATGGGTCATGTACTCATGGTTCTCCGGGACGTAAGAAACATTCCCGGTATCGGCATCCTTTTCAAGGCCGCCTACCCGGTGTTCCAGGCCCGGGGTTCCCGGGACGGCCCATGAACGGGCCAGGGTGGCCTCATCGCGGTGGTAGGGAGACCAGTTTTCCCCGCCCTCCTTCACCTGTCGGTGCCTGATTTCAGGCAATTCGGCCACCGACTGGATTTTCCAGGGGGCCGATCCGTTGGCGATGTAGCCGTCGGTCAGCAAAATAACCGGGGTCATGTGCTCCAGGGTCAGTTTGGCTGCCTGAAAAGCGTAATCAAAACAGTTGGCAGGGGTGCTGGCCGCAATGACGATAACCGGGCTTTCCCCATTTCTGCCGTACATGGCCTGCAGGAGGTCGGATTGCTCTGTTTTGGTAGGCAATCCGGTGGAGGGCCCTCCCCGTTGGACATCCACGATGACCAGGGGCAGTTCCACCATCATAGCCAGGCCCAGGGCCTCGCCTTTCAGGGCCAGGCCGGGGCCCGAGGTGGTGGTAATGGCCAGGTTCCCCGCAAAGGAGGCGCCAATGGCCGAGGTGATCCCTGCAATTTCATCTTCGGCCTGCAGGGTCTTGACCCCAAAGTGTTTGTGCTTCACCAGTTCGTGAAGGATGTCGGAGGCAGGGGTTATGGGATACGAGCCGAGGAACAGTTCGAGTCCCGATTTCTCTGCCGCGGCCAGAAAGCCCCAGGCCGTCGCCGTATTCCCCATAATGACCCGGTAAGTCCCGGGGGGCATCCTGGCAGGCGCAATGGTGTAGGAATTCGGGATCAGCTCAAGGGTTTCGGAATAATAGTACCCTGCATTCAGCACCCGGGTATTGGCTTCGATCAGCAGGGGGTTATTCTTGAATTTTTTGTTGACAAAATCAATAGTGTGTTCCGGGGAACGGTGGTACATCCAGTAAACCATCCCCAGGGCAAACATATTCTTGCTGCGGGTGATGATTTTGTTGTCAAGGCCGCTAAGGTCCTTTAAAGCCTCTTTGGTAAGGGAAGACATGGCCACTTCAATGACCCTGTAATTCTCAAGGCTCCCGTCTTCCAGCGGGTTGGTGTCGTACTCCGCCTTTTCCAGGTTCTTTTTGGTAAAGGAGTCCGAATCCACAATAATGGTATGCCCGGGCTTTACCGCGTACAAATTCGTTTTCAGCCCAGCGGGGTTCATTGCCACCAGGAGGTCCACATTGTCCCCCGGCGTGCTTACCTCTATGCTTCCAATGTGGACCTGGAAACCGGAAACGCCGTACAGGCTGCCCTGGGGGGCCCTGATTTCGGAAGGGTAGTTGGGGAAGGTGGCTACATCATTCCCGAACATGGCCGAGGTGTCTGAAAACTGGGTCCCGGTCAGTTGCATCCCGTCCCCGGAATCGCCCACGAACCTTACGACAACAGCTTCCAGGGCATTGATGTCCTGTTCGCTATTTTTCAAATTGATCATTGCCTGAATGTTTTTGTTCTCCTGAATTTATCTGATTGCCATAAATATACTTCCCCTTCCCCCAACGAATCCTGACTTATATCATTAAATCCGCGGAATGGGAGTCTTACTTTTAGACGACAACATTTAAATCCAAATACCATGGCTATCATTATTACCGATGAGTGTATCAATTGTGACGCCTGTATCTCAGAATGTCCCAACAATGCCATCTATGAACCAGGGGAAGAGTGGTCCTATTCCGATGAAACCGCTTTAAGCGGAACGGTAACTGTGCCCGGATCGGGCGATGTAGTCGACGCCGATACGGAAAACGAACCGCTATCAGATGAATTCTACTATATCGTCCCCGGAAAGTGTACCGAATGCAAGGGGTTCCACGATGAACCGCAGTGTGCCTCCGTTTGCCCGGTGGATTGCTGTGTCCCGGATGATGCCCACCAGGAATCAGAAGAGGAATTGTTGGCCAAGAAAGCCTGGTTGTACGGGGAATGATCTGGCCGGTACGGGCCAACCTAGCCGGCCTGCGGACCTTCGGGAACGGGCACCCTGGGTTTTCCCCCTTCCCCCCGAAATCTCCCATACTCTGATAATTATCATGTTATGAGTGTTTTACGGGACGTAATTTTATAAAACAGAATCCCATTTTAAATGCGGGTTACCGGCATTTCCCGGGCATAAATCCTGCTAAATTCAATGCAAACAAGCTTCCTGTCATGAAAAAAGACTTCCCTAAACTCATTTGCGACGCAAATGAAGCCGTCGCCAGAATCGCCCATAAAACCAACGAGGTTTGCGCCATTTATCCGATCACCCCTGCCTCGCCCATGGGGGAGCACGTGGATGTGTTCAGTTCGGCTGGCCAGACGAATATTTGGGGGAATGTCCCTAAAATCGTCGAGATGCAAAGCGAGGGAGGGGCTGCAGGGGCTGTACACGGATCCCTGCAGGGGGGTGCCCTTACCACCACATTTACGGCATCGCAGGGCTTGTTGCTGATGATCCCCAACCTGTATAAAATAGCCGGGGAGTTATTGCCCTGTGTCATTCATATCGCCGCCCGGACCGTGGCCACCCACGCCCTGTCCATTTTCGGGGACCACTCCGACGTCATGGCGGCGAGGCAAACAGGGTTCTCCATGTTGTTTGGCGGGTCCGTACAGGAAGCCATGGACTTTGCGCTGATCTCCCAGGTCGCCACCCTGAAATCAAGGGTGCCCTTCCTGAATATTTTTGACGGATTCCGAACCTCCCATGAGATTTCCAAGATCGATGCCATCCCCGACGAGATCATCAAAGCCATGATGCCGGAGGAGGAAATCATGGCACACAAAAAACGGTCATTGGACCCTGACCATCCGGTGGTGCGGGGCACATCCCAAAACCCAGACGTGTTTTTCCAGGCCAGGGAAGCGGCAAATACTTTTTACGACAAGGTCCCCGCCATTGTGCAGGATACCATGGATGAATTCTATGCGCATACGGGGCGGCGGTATAGCCTGTTCTACTATATAGGACACCCCGAGGCAGAGAAGGTAGTGGTTATCATGGGGTCCGGCCAGGGGCCGGTCATCGAAACGGTGAACACCATGGCAAAAAACGGCGAAAAAGTTGGAGCGGTCATTGTACGGCTGTTCCGGCCATTTTCCATCAGCCATTTTATCGATTCACTCCCAAAAACCGTCAAAAAAGTGGCGGTCCTTGACCGGACCAAGGAACCCGGAAGCACCGGGGAACCCCTTTACCTGGATGTCATTACGGCCTTTATGGAAAGTGAAAGGGAAATGCCAATGATCCTGGGTGGCCGTTACGGGTTGTCGAGCAAGGAATTTGATCCGGCCATGGTGAAGGCGGTTTTTGATGAGTTGGACAAACCCAACCCGATCAACCACTTCACAGTGGGCATCAACGATGATGTTTCGCATAAAAGCCTTGAAATCGGGGAACCCCTGCAAACCATCAAGACCACCTTTAACTGCATGTTCTTCGGCCTCGGGTCAGACGGCACAGTGGGTGCCAACAAAAACTCCATCAAAATCATCGGGGAAACCACCGACAATTACGTGCAGGGGTATTTTGTCTACGACTCCAAAAAGGCCGGGGTGCAAACCGTTTCGCACCTCCGCTTCGGGCCGGAGCCCATCTATTCCTCCTACCTGATCCACAAGGCCGATTTCATCGCCTGCCACCAGTTCAATTTCATTGAAAAATACGACATCCTCAGCCATATCAAGAAAGGCGGCACCTTCCTGTTGAACTCCCCTTACTCCACAGCCGAAATCTGGGATAAACTGCCCCGGAAAATGCAGGAGGATATCGTGAAAAACCAGGTGGATTTCTACATCATCGACGCTACCCGTGTGGCCCAGGAAGCCAACCTGGGCAAAAGGACCAATACGATCCTCCAAACCTGTTTCTTTGCCATTTCGGGCATCCTGCCCAAGGATGAGGCCATACAACGGATCAAGAATGCCATTGTTAAGACCTATTCCCACAAAGGCGATAAAATCGTAAAGAAGAACTTCGATGCGGTGGATGCTTCCCTGGAAAACCTCCTGAAAGTGGCCTATCCCGATACCATAACCAGCGACAGGGAACTGAAACCCATGATGACCGGCACCCGCGACCCGTTCGTAATGGAAGTACTGGGGAAAATCCTGGCGGGCAAGGGAGATGACCTCCCGGTAAGCGCCTTCCCGGTAGACGGCACGTTCCCCACAGGAACCACCCAGTACGAGAAACGCGGCATCGCCGATTTCATCCCGGTCTGGGACGATGAAAACCTTTGCACCCAGTGCAACAAATGCGTCGCGATCTGCCCGCATGCCGCCATCCGTGCCAAGGTGGTGCCCAATACGCTCCTCGCGGACGCCCCGGCATCCCTGAAGGCCGTTCCTGCCAAGGGAAGGCCTTTCGACAGCAGTTCGGAGTCCTACATCCTCCAGGTTTCGCCCGAGGACTGCACCGGCTGTGACCTTTGTGTGGCCGTTTGCCCTGCAGTAAGCAAGGAAATCGAAAATTTCAGGGCCATCAACATGCACAAAAAGCTCGAGGTCGATACCGTTCAGGACAAAAACTGGGATTACTTCATCGAGTTGCCGGACTATGACCGTACAGCCCTGCAGATCACCAACGTCAAGGGGTCGCAGTTCCTGGAACCGCTTTTTGAATTCTCAGGGGCCTGTTCAGGCTGCGGGGAAACCCCCTATATAAAAATGCTGACCCAACTCTACGGCGACAGCATCATGATCGCCAACGCCACGGGTTGTTCTTCCATCTACGGCGGGAACCTGCCCACCACGCCCTATAAAACCAACAAGGAAGGCCGGGGGCCTGCCTGGGCCAATTCGCTCTTCGAGGATAACGCCGAATTTGGTTTCGGCATGAAACTCGCGCTGAGCAAGAAGCAGGAGATCGCCACTTCCCTGCTAACCTCGCTTAGGTCGGTGGTTGGCGAAGAACTGGCCGATGCCATATTGAACAACCCTGAAAGTACGGAACTGGAACGGAGCCGGAAATTCGAAGACCTCGACGCCCTCAGGAAAATCCTGGATACCCTCGAAGACCCGGAGGCCAAAAAATTAAACCGCCTCTCCGACTACCTCCGCAAGAAAGCAGTCTGGATCGTCGGTGGGGATGGCTGGGCATACGATATCGGATACGGTGGCCTCGACCATGTACTGGCATCCGGCGAGGACATCAACGTCATGGTGCTGGATACCGAGGTATATTCCAATACGGGGGGCCAGACTTCCAAAGCCACCCCCCTGGGCGCCAGCGCGAAATTCTCTGTTTCGGGGAAACGGACCGGGAAAAAGAGCCTGGCCTTACAGGCGATATCCTATGAAAATGTCTATGTAGCCCAGGTAGCCATGGGGGCCCGGGATCTCCAGACCCTGAAGGCCATTGAAGAGGCAGCCGCTTATCCGGGGCCTTCCCTTATCGTTGCATACTCCCATTGCGGCGAGCACGGGTACGACCTGAAGGACGGGGCCCTGCAGCAGGAGAAAGCTGTCGAAACCGGATACTGGCCCCTCTTCAGGTTTGATCCTTCCAAGCCCAAAGGGAAGAAATTCAAGCTCGATTCCAAAGAACCCAGTGCCCCTATCGAAGACTTTATGTACAATGAAATGCGGTTCCGGAGGGTTGCCAAGGAAGATGCCAAATTGGGCGAAGCCTTGCTGAAACAGGCCCAGGAAGAACTGGATACCCGGTGGGAGCGGTTAGAACTGTTCAGGAATATGTAAATAACACTAAAGGAGCCCTGACGGGGCAGTGGTGATGATCCGACGCGATTGAACCCTAATATTTGTCACTCATGAAAGATAAAGCAGTTAAGTTGTTTGCTGATGCTTTCCAAAAACTAAGGGAAGCCAACGACGAGTTATGCAGGCCCGAAGAGGACGTGGTTGCGGCCCTGGTTTGCAGTCACTCCCATGCCGCCATCGAAAACTACCTGAAGGGATACCTGATGCTGAATTCCATTGTGCCCGGGGAGGAGGAAACCATCGCCGGCCTTTATGAGCAATGCAAGGCCATCAACAATCACTTCGGGGAGGTGCACCTCTCGGGCTTTGCGTGTAATGCCCACAAAGAGGAGTCGAGGTTTCAAAATGTCCCAACCGTGTTCAGCCGGTGCTTCGATATTGCCGACAGCCTGGATACTTTTTTGAGAAGGGAGAAAATCATTGCCTGACCCACCGACCCCGGGATGCAGAAACAGGCACGCCCTCCGCGGGGAGGGCGTGCCTGCGGCTGCCATCGCAACAGGGTTATGCCCCTTCAGGGGCCAATTCAACCTCAAGCCCGTGTAAATCTTCCGTGATGCGGATCTGGCACCCCAGCCGGCTTTTGTCGTTGACGTAGAAAGCCTCGGAGAGCATGGCTTCCTCATCCTCTGTTTTTTCCGGGAGCGGGTGGTCGGAGCAGATGTAGCACTGGCATGAGGCGCACATGGCGATTCCCCCGCAGATGCCGATCGTTCCTTCCGGGGCAAGCTCATAGGACCGCACCACTTCCATTAAGTTCATGTTCATGTCCGTGGACGCATCAACTTCGTGGAGCTTTCCTTCCCGATCCCGTATCCTGATAAGTATGTCGCTCATTTTGAACCTAAATAAGCGGTTTTGGCTGTTTGAGGTGCAAAATTACATATAATCGCAGACGTGGGGAACTGCTTTTAACACCCCGTTATAAAAAAAGGATCCCGGGAGTACCGGCTATTCAATGGTTTTCACCACAGCCTTGGGGGCTTCCTTTTTACTGCCGTCGAAGCCGTGAATGCCGCCAACGGTAGTGTATTTCATCACATATTTTTTTCCGGGGTGGATCCGCTGGTAGGCGCTCTGGCACATCAGGGTGGCTTCGTGGAAGCCGCACAGGATGAGTTTCAGCTTCCCCGGGTAGGTATTTACATCGCCGATGGCATAGATACCGGGGATATTGGTCTGGTAATCGAGGGTGTTGTCTACCCTGATGGCATTTTTTTCGATTTCCAGTCCCCAACTCGAAATCGGGCCCAGTTTCGGGGAAAGCCCGAACAAGGGGATGAAGGCATCCAGTTCCACGCGGATATCCTCTGCAGGCTCCGTCATTTTACGGACCACTACGCGTTCCAGCGCGCCCTCCCCCTCGAGGGCCACCACTTCGGCAGGGGTGAGCAGCCTGATTTTACCCCGGTCCTTTAAATCCTGAACTTTTTCCACCGAATCCAGGGCACCCCGAAACTCGTTCCTCCGGTGTACCAGGATCAGTTCGCTGGCTATTTCCGCCAGGTAAATACTCCAGTCGAGGGCGGAATCGCCCCCCCCGGCAATCAGCACCCGCTTGCCGCGGTAGCTTTCCGGGTCCCGGATCATATAGGCCACCCCTTTGTCTTCATAATCCTCAAGGTTGTCCAGCAGCGGCTTGCGCGGCTCAAAACTTCCAAGCCCCCCGGCAATGGCCACTATCGGGGCCTGGTGCCGGGTGCCTTCGCTGGTGGTAACCACGAAGGTCCCGTCGTCCATTTTTTCAAGGGTCTCCGCACGCTCCCCCAGGGTAAACCCCGGTTGGAAAGGCCTGATCTGCTCCATCAGGTTATCGACCAGTTCCCCGGCCAGGACTTCGGGGAAGCCCGGAATATCGTAAATCGGCTTTTTGGGATAGATTTCGGCCAGTTGCCCCCCGGGTTGCGGCAGGGCATCGATAAGGTGGCACTTCAATTGGAGCAACCCGGCTTCAAAAACCGCGAAAAGCCCGGTCGGGCCAGCTCCGATGATCAGGATATCCGTTTTAATCATTCAAACAAGTGTTGGGTGCGCACAGGGCCACGGGAGGCAGGCCCTTTTCAGCTTTACATAATGTTGATCACCTGTTCTATCTGGGGGGCGTACTTTTTGATGGTCATTTCCACCCCGCTTTTAAGGGTCATCTGGTTGACAGAGCACCCCACGCAATTTCCCTCGAGGCGGACCCTGACCAATTTGTCGTCCTCGATGGAAATCAGGGAGATGTCTCCGCCGTCACTTTTGAGGAAGGGACGAATCTCCTCCAGGGCCTGCTCCACTTTTTGCTTTAAATCTTCCGAAGTCATACTCTTTTGTTTTTTACGGCCGAACACCCTGCCATGGTGGTTATTTTAATGGCCTCTGTGGGCGGAAGGTACTCGTTTCGCTGCACCAGTTCGCTGACCATGTTTCGGGTCGCCTCGAGGAAGGCCGCTTCTGACGGGGTCCCTTCCTGAAGGGCTGCAGGGCGGCCCACATCCGCTGCCTCCCGTATTCCCTGCACCAGGGGGATTTCCCCCAAAAAGGGGATATCCTGGTCGGCCGCAAGGTTCCTGGCCCCATGCTGCCCAAAGATATAATACTTGTGGTCGGGCAACTCTTCCGGCGTGAAATACGCCATGTTTTCAAGGATCCCCAATACGGGAACGCTGATGGCTTCCTGCCGGAACATGGCTACCCCTTTACGGGCATCGGCCAGGGCAATCTGCTGGGGGGTACTCACCACCACGGCACCGGTCACGGGCAGGGCCTGCATGATGCTAAGGTGGATGTCCCCCGTACCCGGGGGAAGGTCGACCATGAGGAAGTCCAGTTCACCCCAATCCGCATCAAAAATCATTTGGTTCAGGGCCTTGGAAGCCATAGGCCCCCTCCAGATCACCGCCTGGTCGGGCTGTGTAAAAAACCCGATGGAGAGCAGCTTCACGCCGTGGTTTTCCACGGGCTTCATCTTCGATTTTCCGTCGACTTCCACCGCCCTGGGTTTCTCGTCCACCACATCGAACATGATCGGCATGGAGGGGCCGTAAATGTCGGCATCCAACAGGCCCACCCTGAAGCCCATTTTCGCAAGGGTTACGGCCAGGTTGGCGGTAACGGTGGATTTGCCGACTCCGCCTTTCCCGCTGGCCACCGCGATGATATTCTGTATTCCGGGGATGGGTTTGCCTTTGATTTCCGGTACTTTTTTCTGAGGTTGGGCAGGGGCGTCCACCTTTACATTCACGGTAATCTTGGCCTTGGGATACACCAGGTCGTGGATCGCCTTCAGGATACTCACCTCCGTTTTTTTGCGCGCCTGCAGGGTAGGGTTGCCTATTTGCACATCCACTACCACCTCGTCGCCGAATACCTGGATATTCCTCACCGCACCGGTTTCCACCATATTTCCACCCTCTCCCGGAACGGTAATGGTTTCCAGGGCCTTGAGAATATCCTTTTTGTCCAGTTTTACAGCCATAGTGCTCTGCTTTGCAGTGTATCGTGCAAAGATACGGCTTGCAATCGAATTGAGGAAAGGCCTTCAGGTTTGGTTAACATCTCCCGGGACCCCTGAAAAACACCCGCTACCCCGGGGGCGGGAGTTCCACTGACGGATCCCAGAAATGCCGTTTGAATTCCACCACCTGGTCGTCGCGGATGCGGATGCCTTCGCTCTCCAGGAGTTGTTCCATAAGGCGGCTCCCGGGAAAATGGTGTTTGCCGGTAAGGACCCCGTTGCGGTTGAGCACCCTGTGGGCAGGCACGTCCTCAAGGGCATGGGCGTTGTTCATGGCCCAGCCCACCATTCGGGCACTGCGGCCCGTCCCGAGGTAACGAGCAATGGCCCCGTAAGAGGTTACCCGGCCGTAAGGCACTTTGCGCACCACTTCATATACGCGTTCAAAAAAGCCCTGGGAGTCTTTCATGGGAATCAGGTATAGAATATCCGGATCAGGGTAATCACCAGCAGGACCAGCATGAGCGCACTAAGCACATAATTGGAATTCCGGCTGAAGGCACTTGTCCGGGCTTCGAGTTTCTTGAAATACACTGTGTAGAGGTAGAGGGCGGCAAAGGTCCCGCAGCCCGCAGCCATAACGAAGGTGGCGATGTCCAGGAACTGGAACTTAATCCAGCCGGAGCTGTTCCACATGGCGTTCAGGGCGCTGTAATAGGGAATGGTAAGCATGTTTAGGGATGCGAGCAGGATGCCTTTGAAAAAGTTGTTCTTCCGGCGGACCCCGGAAATCGGTCGCGGTTTCTCCTTCTCTTTGCGGGCCATGAAAAAGAAATACAGCGCAAAAAAAGCAAACACGGCAATGGCAGCCTGCTGGAGGCCCCGGATGACCTCCGGGTTGCGGTACAGGTACTTGGAAATCATTACCGCAATATAGGCCTGCACCACTACCGTCAGGGCCACCCCCAGGCTGAAGAGGACGCCTGCTGCTTTCCCCTTTTGCACACTCGCCTTGGCTGCATTCATATTGAGCAAGCCCGGGGGCACCGTGGCCATGAAGGCCGCCGAAAACGTGGCAAAGAAAAGCACGAGCAAATGGGTCATCGGTCGTCGGGGCTGAAACAAAGGTAGGTAATGGCCTTACCCTGCTGAAGGAACTGCTTCTCGTAGAACGTCTGGATCTCCAGGGCCTCGGCCGGGGCACCCGTATTGTGGTAGATGTCGTGGTTGGCATACGCCACCCTGATCCCGGAACCATGCAAAATGCCCAGGGTATACCCGTGCATGAACTCGCTGTCTGTCTTCAGGTGTACCCGCCCCCCCGGCTCCAGGACCTCGCGATACCGGTCCAGGAACTCCAGGTTGGTCATGCGGTGTTTGGTGCGCTTGTACTTGATCTGGGGATCCGGAAAGGTAATCCAGATTTCGGAAACTTCCCCCGGGCCAAAAGCCATGGGGAGCAATTCAATATGTGTTCGCAGGAAAGCCACGTTCGGCAGCCCTTCCTCCAGGGCCGTTTTGGCCCCCCTCCAGAGGCGGGCCCCTTTGATGTCGACCCCGATATAATTCGATTCGGGGTTCCTCCTGGCCAGCCCAAGGGTGTATTCCCCCTTGCCGCAGCCCAGTTCGAGGACCAGGGGGCGGTCATTGCCGAAGTGGCGGGCCCACTGGCCCCGGCAGGGAAATGCCCCTTCCAGGAGTTGTTCCCTGGTCGGTTGGAGGACATTGGGAAAAACGGCATTTTCCCTGAAGCGCTTTAGTTTGTTTTTGCTGCCCATACCCCTTTGGCGGTTATTCTCGCAAAGCTACAAAATTTGGAACGCCACGGGCGCTCAGGCACCTTTGGGGGCACGGGCCCTTTCCAGGGTAAACGAAAATTCCGAGCCCACATCGACCACGCTCTCTACATAAATCTTCTCATTGTGCGCCTCAATGATGTGCTTCACAATGGCCAGCCCGAGGCCGGAACCGCCTTCCCTGCGGCTTCCGCTCTTGTCTACCCGGTAAAACCGCTCGAAGAGTCGGGTCAGGTGCTGCTCCTCGATCCCTTCCCCGTTGTCGGTGACCCTTATGATCACCTTGTTTTTAATGAGGTTTTCCACGCTTACTTCAGTAGTGCCATCCATTTGCCCGTACTTGATGGAATTGACCAGCAGGTTGGTGAGGACCTGTTGAATTTTCTCCTTGTCGGCGTGCACGTAAATGGGCTCGGCGTACTCGGTGTCGAACACCAGGGAAATCCGTTTTTTGGAGGCCTTCATCTCCAGCAGGTCGAAGACGCTTTCGATAAGCTCCACAATATCGAAATCCTCCATCTCGAGGTGCAGCTCCCCTATCTCCAGCTTGGTGATCAGGTCCAGGTCCTTGATGATATAGATCAGCCGTTCCACCCCTTTGGCGGCACGCTGCAGGTACTTCTTGCGCACCTTGCTGTCTTCCATGGCCCCGTCGAGAAGGGTCAGGATATACCCCTGGACAGTAAACAACGGGGTTTTGAGTTCGTGGGATACATTCCCCAGGAATTCCTTGCGGTACTCTTCCCGGATTTTAAGGGTGTCGATCTCGATCTTTTTGTCTTTGGCAAATTTTTCGATTTCCTCGGTGAGGGTCTTCATGTCCGTGGTGATGGGGCCGGAGGTAAAGGAGGTGGATTCCAGCAGGGAAACATCATCGTAGATCTGCTTGATGCGCTTGTAGATGAATTTTTCCACCCTGATCTGCAGGATAAGGAAACAAACCGCAAAGGTAAATACCACAAAGACCGGGAACCAGGCCCAGTAATGCCCCGGGGGATCCAGGAAGAGGAGGAAACCAAGGAAGCCGAGGGAAAGGAAAAAGGTGAGGTAAAGGGATGACCGAAAGGCAAACCGGTACGATTTACGAAGCTTTATGGCCATTACTGCACAAACTTATACCCTACCCCTTTTACGGTTTTGAAGTGTTTGTCCCCGATTTTTTCCCTCAGTTTGCGGATGTGTACGTCGATGGTACGCCCGCCCACGACCACTTCCTGCCCCCAGACCTTGTCGAGGATCACTTCCCTTTTGAAGACCTTATCGGGCTTGGAGGCCAGCAGGGCGAGTAGTTCAAATTCCTTTCGGGGCAGGACCATCTCCTCGCCGTTGTTGATCACTTTGTATTCCTCCCGGTTGATGACGAGTTTGCCCACATTGAAGACCTCATTGCCGGCTTCCTCTTCGTCCTTGAGGCGCCGGAGCAAGGCCTTTACCTTGCTGAGGAGGACTTTGGGCTTGATCGGCTTGGTGATGTAGTCGTCTGCCCCGGCATCAAAACCGGCCACCTGGGAGTAATCTTCACTCCGCGCCGTCAGGAAGGCGATAATTGTCTCCTCCAGGCCTTTGGTGTTGCGGATGATCTCACAGGCTTCAATCCCGTCCATTTCGGGCATCATCACGTCGAGGATGATCAGGTGGGGGGTCTTCTTTTTCGCTTTTTCCACCGCTTCCACTCCATTTTTGGCTGTGAAGACCTGGTATCCTTCAGAGGAAAGGTTATAACTCAGGATTTCCAGAATATCCGGTTCATCATCTACCAGTAAAATCTTGATATCCTGCTTTTTCATATCGCATCGGGTTGATTCTTTCAAAAATAACCAATAATGGGAGATGCCCCTTCGGAGTTAACCGCAATTTAATACAACTAACCTTTTGGTAACATGCGGGCGCCTTTCTCCTGAAGGCAGGCCCCCGGAAATTGCATTTCATCGAATTTTGGGTAAATTTCTCACAAATGCCCGGAGGGCCGGGTCCCCAAAATACTATATTTGTGACATCCCCAGGGAACCGTTCGACTATGAAGCACCTCTACACCTTGTTTTTCTTCTTCCTGGTTACGGCGAGCTTCGGCCAACAGGCTGCGGGCAAAGGGGATATTGAGGGCTTCAAAATCTATCCCAACCCGGTGACCGAAGGGAGGGTTTATATCCTCACCGCTTCCAACCAACCCAAGAAAATAAGGGTCTTCGATGTACTGGGCACCCCGGTGCTGGAAACCACCATCCTGGGAAGGGAACTGAACCTGGCAGGCCTCGCGGCAGGGGTATACCTGATACAGGTGTTTGAAAAAGACAAGGTGGCCACCCGGAAACTGATCGTAAAATAACCGGGCGGAGCAGATTTCCGGATTCGATCAAATGCAAAAATCTTCGACGAACGGATTAGCGGTTTGCCTACACCTACAAAACGGCCCCGTTTACAACATTTCCAGGAACCCGGCGACTCCCTGATATATCTTTAAAGTATTGATCCCAAATCGATACCATGTAGATGAAGCAATTATTCCTACTGCTTTGCTTTATGGGTTTGCTATCCGTTTCGGCCCAGGAAGTCCCCTCAGACTCCCTGAAGACCCGGATAGATTTTAAAGTACATCCCAACCCGGTCACTGACGGGGTGGTTTATATTGAATCCCCCCAGCCCGGCCCAAAAACCATCCACATTTACGACCTGTTCGGCAAAACCGTCGTGCAGCGGCAGGCGGCCACTGCTTCCCTTTCCATTCGCCTTGGTGCCCTGGCCCCCGGGGTGTATATGGTACAGGTGAGTGCAGGAGGCAGGATGGCTACCAAAAAGCTGATCGTGCGCTGACCTTTTTAGCCGATATTCCCAACGGGTAAGCCCTTATTTTTGGCTATTTTTGCGTGCATCTTGCAGCCATGGAACCCGAGCGGATTTTCGACATACAAACCCCCGCCGAATTTGAAGGGCTTGCCCTGGAAACCTTCCGGGAGCAATACCGCGAAGTTGCCGTGTACCGCGAATTCTGCGACCACCTGGGCAGGCATCCCTCCGGGGTGGACTCCCTGGAAAAAATCCCCTTCCTCCCCATTGAATTCTTCAAAACCCGCAACGTGCTGCGACAGGGTTCCCGGGAAGAAACCGTCTTTACCAGCAGCGGTACCACCTCCGATACCCTGAGCAGGCACTATGTGGCCAGCCTGGCCCTTTACCGCGAAAGCTTTACGCGGGCGTTTGAAGCCGCATACGGCCCGGCCACGGAATATTGCCTCCTGGCCCTGCTGCCTTCCTACCAGGAGCGGCCGGGGTCTTCCCTGGTCTACATGGCCGCCGAACTCATTTCCAGGAGCGGGCACCCCCTGAGCGGTTTTGTGCCTGCCGGGGACGGGACCCTTTACCCCTTACTCGACCAGCTGGAAGCTGCCGGCACGAAAGTCCTTCTGTTGGGGGTCTCCTTTGCCCTGCTCGACCTGGCTACCGGAAACCCGAGGCCCCTGCTGAACACCACGGTAATGGAA
This sequence comes from Robiginitalea marina, assembly GCF_024006985.1. Classification (GTDB taxonomy): domain Bacteria; phylum Bacteroidota; class Bacteroidia; order Flavobacteriales; family Flavobacteriaceae; genus Robiginitalea; species Robiginitalea marina. The sequence goes on along the minus strand of NZ_JAMXIB010000004.1, from coordinate 174,086 downwards.
ACAGGGGGTATGAAAGGAAGACGAAGGGAAATGGTACGGGAAGAGCTCCACCGGGAATTATGCAAGGGCTTTGGCCTTGAGCAAATCCATTCAGAATACGGCATGACCGAGCTGCTGTCGCAGGCCTATTCCCCCGGGGATGGCCGGTTTCGCTGCCCTCCCTGGATGCAGGTACGCATCCGGGACACCGAAGACCCGCTGGCTTTCCTGGGGGCGCAACGAACCGGGGGGATTAACGTGATCGACCTGGCCAACCAGTACTCCTGTGCCTTCCTGGCCACCCAGGATCTGGGGCGCACGCATCCGGACGGCAGCTTTGAGGTACTTGGCCGGTTTGACCACTCCGACATCCGGGGATGCAACCTGATGGCCCTCTGAAGCCGCTCCCCGTTCCCTGGGCGCAAGGCCCCGGGCCATGCATCATTCCGCCACCAGCACGAAATAGTTCTTTTTCCCCCGCTGCAACAGCACGTATTTCTCGCGGATCAAATCGTCGCCGGTAAGCACGTATTCTTCCCCAACCCGCTTTTTGTTGACTGAAATGGATTGCTGCTTCAGTTCACGACGGGCCTCCCCATTGGATTTCAGGAAACCTGTTTTTGCGGAGAGGGCGGCAACCATATCGAGCCCTGACGCGATTTCTTCCCGGGGAACGGTTGCCATGGGCACCCCTTCAAAAATTTCCAGGAACAGGTCTTCACTCAGGGCTTTGAGCGATTCTGCCGTGGAATTCCCAAAGAGGATTTCGCTCGCCTTCTCTGCGTTTTCCAGGTCCTGGGCAGAATGGACCATGGTGGTGAGTTCCTCTGCCAGTTTGCGCTGCAGCTGTCGGAGGTGGGGGGCCTGGCGGTGGGCTGACACCAGCGCTTCGATGGCCTCCCGGGAGAGGAAAGTGAAGATTTTGATATATTTCTCGGCGTCCTCGTCAGAGGTGTTTACCCAGTACTGGTAGAATTTGTACGGGGAAGTCCTGTGGGCGTCCAGCCAGACGTTCCCACTTTCGGTCTTTCCGAATTTGGTGCCATCGGCCTTGGTGATCAGCGGGCAGGTAAGGGCGAATCCCTTGCCGCCCTCTATCCGGCGGATCAGCTCGGTCCCCGTGGTGATATTCCCCCACTGGTCGCTGCCCCCCATCTGCAGGGTGCAGTGGTATTTCCTGTAGAGATGGAGGAAGTCGTACCCCTGCACCAACTGGTAGCTGAATTCCGTGAAGGACATGCCTTCCTTGGATTCCTCGGAGAGGCGTTTGCGCACCGAGTCCTTCGCCATCATGTAATTTACGGTGATGTGTTTGCCGACATCCCTGATGAAATCGAGGAAGGTGAATTCCCGCATCCAGTCATAATTGTTCACCAGCAGGGCCGCATTGGGGCCATTGCCGTCAAAATCGAGGAACCGCGAAAGTTGTTCCTTGATCGCTTCCTGGTTCAGGCGCAGGGTGGTTTCATCGAGCAGGTTGCGTTCGGACGACTTTCCCGACGGGTCACCAATCATGCCGGTGGCGCCGCCAATAAGGGCTATCGGCCGGTGCCCTGCAAGCTGGAAGTGCCTGAGCATCATTACACTGACCAGGTGGCCAATATGGAGGGAATCCGCGGTGGGGTCGATACCCACGTAAGCCGACCGCATGCCTTCCATCAGATGTTCCTCCGTTCCGGGCATACTATCATGCAACATGCCCCTCCACCGGAGTTCTTTGACGAAGTTCGAAACCATGTAGTACCGATGTTTGGGGCAAATATAAGTAAAACGGCCTGCCTGCCCCTGCAGCGGGCCGGGATTAACCGATTATGACTTATTTTTGGGCATGATCCTAATCACAGGGGGTAGTGGCCTGGTCGGAAGCCATATCCTGCTGGACCTGCTCAAACAGGGACAGGAGGTGAGAGCCCTTTTCCGGCCCCAAAGCAACCTGGAGCGGGTGCAGAAACTCTTTTCCTGGTACGGCCCCGAAGCCGGGGCGCTCTTTGGGAACATCCAATGGGTACAGGCAGACCTGACAGACCTACCTTCGCTGGAAGACGCTTTCCGGGGCGTCTCTGAAGTATACCATTGCGGGGCGCTGATTTCCTTTGACCCCAGGGACGCCGACCGCTTGCTCAAAACAAACCTGGAAGGTACCCGAAACGTGGTCAACCTGTGCATCGAGCTGGGGATTTCCCATTTGCACTACACCAGTTCAATAGCCGCTGTTGGGGGCCTCCGCGAACTGAACACCGAAGAGGACCACTGGGACCCCTCCCATACCAATGTGTACGCCACAAGCAAATACCTGGCAGAAATGGAGGTGTGGAGGGGCGCCCAGGAAGGGTTGCAGACCACCATCGTAAACCCGGGGATCATCCTCGGACCGGGGTTCTGGCACACCGGAAGCGGGAGGTTCTTCCTTCGGGCGGCTAAAGGGGCGCGGGTGGCGCCACCCGGGGGGACCGGGTTTGTCGGGGTTTGGGACGTGGTAAGGGCCCTTGGGGAGCTCAAGGCCGCCGGCCGGTACAACGAACGCTTCATCCTGGTCGCAGAACACCTGGAGTACCGCGATTTACTGACCCGGATTGCCCTGAAGCTGGGGGCTCCGGTGCCCAAAGCCGTCCTTGGCAAACTGCAGTTGGAGGCCCTTTGGCGCATGGATTGGGTACGCGTTCGCCTGGGAGGGGGAAAGCGACGGCTGAGCCGCGCCATGGCGCGGTCCCTTAACCACCCCGTGCGCTATAGCAGCGAAAAAATAAAACTTGCCCTGGGGTTTGAATACCAATCCATTGAAACGGTGCTGGACCGGTGCATCGAAAACTTCTCCCCCTGCAGGGAAGATTCTCAGTCTTCCTGATCCTGCGAAGTCTTAAGGGAATCGACCGCGGGGGATTGCCCCTGCCGGATGGCCTCGCTCACGCTGTCTCGTTTGCGGGTCAACCGTTCCTCCACCGCCTTGTAAATTTTCTCGTACTCTTCGGGGACAGAGGCATAGTAGAGGTCGCTCTGTACGAATTGAAGGCTATCGACCCCATATTTATCGAACAGGTAGGGCATGACCCTGATGTTGTTCTCCACCAGTACCTGCGGATGGCTGTTGTCAATGGCATCCAACAGGGCCATATGGTAGAGGATCTCGGCCATCTTTTCCCTGGGGATAAGGTTTTCCGGGGGTTCCAGCAACTTCTGGCCACAGGAAACCCAGAGCAATCCGAACAGCAAAATTGTCAGGGTCCTGTTCATCGGTCAAAAGTTAAGCGGCGGCCGTGCGGGTCTCCGGAAACAACCCCCTTTTCATAAGCCAGGTGGCCGTTGACAAAGGTATAGGCCACACGGGCATGGAACTGCTGCCCCTCAAAGGGGGACCACCCGCACTTATAGAGGATGTTCGCCCGGCTGACGGTCCAGGGGCGGTCAGGGTCCACCACTACCAGGTCGGCAAAATAGCCCTCCCTTAAATACCCCCTGTGGTGGAGGTCAAAAAGGATGGCGGGGTTATGGCACATCTTCTCCACGATCTTTTCCACGGGCAACACCCCTTCCCGGTGTTTCTCCATCAGGGCGGGCAGGGCGTGCTGTACCAGCGGCCCCCCCGAAGGACATTGGAGGTAGGGTTGCTGCTTTTCCTCAAGGGTATGCGGGGCGTGGTCGGTGGCCAGGATGTCGAGGTGGTCGTCGAGCAGGGCCTCCCAAAGCTGGTCCCGGTCTGCAGCCTCCTTTACTGCCGGGTTCCATTTAATGAAGGACCCTTTGGTCTGGTAATCTTCCCTTGCAAACCAGAGGTGGTGGAGGCATACCTCTGCCGTTATTTTCTTCTGGGCCAGGGGGATGTCGTTGCGGAACAGGGCCACTTCCCTGCCGGTGGAAAGGTGGAAGATGTGGAGGCGGGCACCCGTGCGCTCGGCAAGGGCAACGGCCCTGGAGGAAGAAAGGTAGCAGGCCTCCTCGCTGCGGATATCGGGATGCATGGCCATGGGGATATCCTCCCCGTAGGTTTCCCTGGCGCGGGCCAGGTTCCGCCTGATGGTTTCCTCATCCTCGCAGTGGGTGCAGATCACCATTTCCGTACTGCTGAAAATCCGTTCAAGTACCTGCTGATCGTCGACCAGCATATCGCCAGTGGAAGACCCCAGGAAGAGCTTGATCCCCGAGCAGGCATTTTTATCGAGACGCTTGATCTCTTCCAGGTTCTGGTTGGTCCCGCCCAAAGGAAAGGAATAATTGGCGTGGGACACCCCTGCCGCCATCGCGAATTTCTCCTCGAGCTTCTCCAGGGTGGTGGTCTGGGGAACCGTATTGGGCTGCTCCATGTAGCTGGTGATGCCCCCTGCCACGGCAGCCCTGCTTTCCGAGGCGATGTCGCCTTTATGGGTCAGGCCCGGCTGGCGGAAATGCACCTGGTCGTCGATCAGGCCCGGCAGCAGGTAATTCCCTTCCAGGTCTATCACCCGGGCATCGGGGGAAGAAAGGCCTGCCCCGATTTTCGCAATGCGATCCCCTTCGATCAGCAGGTCGCCTTCAACCACGCGGCCCTCATTGACCATGCGGGCGTTTTTTAACAGTATTCGCTTCATCTTAAAATCCGTTCTTTTTAAACAGGCTTCGCAATTTCATGTTGATTACCCCGAAAACAGCTTCCCAGACAATGGACTTGCTCATTTTGGACTGCCCCTTTTCCCTGTCGGTGAAGACGATGGATACCTCCTGTATGGCAAACCCCTTGAGGTATGCCCTGAATTTCATCTCGATCTGGAAGGCATACCCCACAAATCGCACCTCATCGAGGTCGATCGCTTCCAGCACCCGACGGTGGTAACATACGAAGCCGGCCGTTGGGTCGTGGATTTTCATCCCGGTGATCAGCCTGACATAAAACGAGGCGCCGTAGGAAAGCAGGATGCGGTTTAGGGGCCAGTTTACCACATTGACCCCTTTCTTGTACCGGGAACCAATGGCCATGTCAGCCCCATCGAGGCAGGCGCGATGCAGGCGCGGCAGGTCCGTGGGGCGATGCGAGAAATCGGCATCCATTTCAAAAATATACTCGTAAGGCCGCTGGAGGGCCCATTTGAAGCCATGGATATATGCCGTACCCAACCCGGTCTTTCCCTTGCGGGTCTCCAGGTGCAGGGTTCCCGGAAATTCCCCCTGCAATTCGCGTACCCGCCCTGCCGTACCGTCAGGGGAATTGTCGTCCACCACCAGCACATCGTAGGCCCTGGGCAGCCCGAAGACAGCCCTGATGATGGCCTCGATGTTTTCGATCTCATTGTAGGTGGGGATTATGACCAGCCCTTCCGCCATAAGCGCTAATTTGGGCAAAAATACCACATTTCGCCCGGCCTTCTGCGGGAAATGCTTTTTTTCGGGGCCGGCACTCTGGTTAATCAACCCCCTTATTTGTACCTTTGGTGCCATGCCAATGCCAATGAAAACTTCCTTTCCCAGGCCATTGATCCTATTGTTGGGGGCTCTGTTTCTGGTGAACCTGGCACAGGCCTTTTTTACCGAACTCCTGTACGACGAAGCGTATTATTGGTACTACGCCCAAAGCCCCGACTGGGGGTATTTTGACCACCCCCCCATGGTAGCCTGGATGATCGGCCCCGGGCTATCGCTCTTCAACAATGAACTCGGGGTACGGTTGGTCGGTTGCCTGATGGGGATCGGGACCCTGCTGCTGATCTGGGCCATGACCAACCGCGCGGAAAAAACGGGATTCTGGAAGGAGTTCCTGGTCTGGACCGGGTCCATCCCCCTGATGCATGCCTATGGCTTCCTGAGCCTTCCGGACACCCCCCTGCTGTTCTTTACCGCGCTGTTCCTGTTGCTCTACCGAAACTTCCTTCAGCGGCCGGGATATGCGATTGCCATTGCACTTGGGGTGGTTATGGCTTCATTGATGTACAGCAAGTACCACGCCGCCCTGGTCATCCTCTTCGTTTTGCTCTCGAACCTGAGCCTGTTGAAAAACCGGTTTGCATGGGTTGCCCTGGCAGTCTCCCTCCTGTGTTACGCCCCACACCTGGTTTGGCTTTACGAGTATGATTTTATTTCGATTCGTTTCCACCTTTTTGAGCGACCGAACCAGCCCTACCGCTTTACCAAATTTACCCTGGGCTTTTTGCTGAACCTGCTGGCCCTTTTCGGGCTCACCTTCCCCTGGGTAAGCCGAACCGTGTTTCGCTTCCGCCCCGGCGACCGCTTCGAACGCGCCCTCTGGTTTGTTGCCCTGGGGGTCCTGCTGTTTTTCTTCCTCTCCAGTTTTCAGCGCAGGGTGCAGACCCAGTGGCTCATTGTCATTTGCATACCGGTCGCCGTCCTGGTCTTCCAGAAGCTTATAGATGACCCCGGGACACGAAAATGGCTCTGGCGCGCCGGGCTGGCGAACCTGGTAATCCTGTTTGGCCTACGGGTTGGGCTCATGTATGAACCCCTTTTCCCCGTGCGCTTTGAAACCCATGGGAACAAGCGGTGGACGGCAAACCTGGCCGCCGTGGCCGGGGACGCCCCTGTGGTTTTTGAGAACTCCTACAGGAACGCCTCCATGTATTCCTTTTATTCCGGGAAACCAGCCATTTCCCTGAACAACGCCTATTACCGGAAGAACCAGTATTCCATTGACGACTCGGAATCCAGGGTACAGGGAAAGCAAATTTTTTATGTCCCCAGGACACGAAAGCAAACCCCATTCCACTACCTGGATGCCGAAGGCGAAAAACGCTACGGGTTCTTTATCTCGCCTTTTGCGTCGCTCCGGAAGCTGGAAGCCGGCTTTGCCAGCCCACTTCCCCTGGAGGCGGGGAAGGACTACACCTTCTGGGTCCACAACCCTTATGACCGCGATGTTGACCTGACGGGGCTGAGGTTTGGCGTGGGGTATCTCGATGCATACAAACGCCTTAATGAAATACGACCGCTACAGGAGAAGGCCCCGGCGGAAACGGGCCTGGTACACCCCGGTGACACCCTGTTCCTGAACATCCACCTGCCGCCCCCGGGCGGGGAAGCCCCGGTCTTTGCCCGTGCCGTTATTTCTGAATACGGGCTCCCCTGGGGACTTAACGGATCTGCACAACCCATGAAACCCTGATGGAAGTCCTGGAGCGAAGCGTCAACTCAAACGACTGGATCACGGTGGTCTTCCTGTTGAGCCTGCTGTGCCTGGTCTTTGCAAAAAGCATGTTCGAAGGTCGGTTCCTTAGCTTTATCATTTTGCCTTTCAACAACAAATACATTTTCCTCTACAATAAAAAGGGGCGGCTGCTGCACGGGTTCCACCTTGTCCAGAGCCTGTTCCTGCTGCTAAACCTCGGCCTGTTCCTGCTGCTTGCCTTCCCGGCCTTCCCGGAAGCCCCGCCGGTGTCAAATGCCGCCCTGCTGTTGCTTACCATCGGGGGCCTGCTGGCCTTTTTCCTGGTGAAAGTGGGCCTGCAACTGCTGGTCGGCCTCCTCTTCGATATTGAAAGCCTCACGGCAGGGCTGATCTACAAGAAAATGACCTACCTGAACTACAGCAGCCTGGTGATGTTTGGGGCCAACCTGATACTCGCCTATGTTTTCCCGGCTTCAAAACCTGTCGTTTTCATAAGCCTTTTCTTAATTCTGCTCATCAATTTGATCGGTTGGGCAGGCATTCTGAAAATCCATCAAAAGTTGATCAGCTCCTATTTTTTCTATTTTATTTTGTACCTTTGCGCACTTGAAATGGCTCCCTTTCTGATCATTGCATACTTGCTAAAAGATTGATTTTATGAAGGTAAAGACGATTCTGGTCTCCCAGCCAGAACCAAAAATGGAGAACAGCCCCTACTCCCGGCTCATCGAGAAGGAGAAGGTGAAAGTGGACTTCAGGCCATTCATTCATGTGGAAGGGGTAGATGCAAAAACCGTCCGACAGCAAAAAATAGATCTTTCCAGGTTTACCGCCATTATCCTGACCAGCCGTAACTCGGTGGACCATTTTTTCCGCATTGCGGAGGAAATGCGGTTCAAGGTGCCCGACACCATGAAATACTTCTGCCAGTCCGAAGCAGTGGCCTTCTACCTCCAGAAATATGTCGTTTACCGGAAACGCAAAATCTATGTGGGCAAAAGGAACTTTCCCGACCTGACCACCCTGTTCAAAAAATACAAGGACGAAGTGTACCTGTTGCCTTCCTCCGACGTGCTGAAACCCCAGGTGCCCGAAACTTTGGACGAAGCCGGGATCAACTGGACCCGGGGTGTTTTCTATAAAACGGTGATCAGCGACCTTTCAGACCTGCGCCACGTTTATTACGACGTGCTGGTTTTCTTCAGCCCGGCAGGGATTGAGTCGTTGCTGAAAAACTTTCCCGATTTCAAGCAGAACGAAACACGCATCGCCGTCTTCGGGAATTCCACCATCAAGGCCGCCACGGACGCCGGGTTGCGGATAGACATCAAGGCGCCCACTCCGGAGACCCCCTCAATGACCATGGCCCTCCAGAAATACATCAATAGCGTAAATAAAAAGTAGGGGCATTCCCCCTCATCGGATTTCTTGCTTTCGCGGGGAACGAATAACGCGATAAATCAGCAGTGACCATCCGCTGATCATCAGCAGGCCCCCCAGCGGGGTAACCCATCCAATGGCTCCGAGATCCATCCCTGCCAAAGGGGCAAGGGTGAGGGCATAAATGGAAAAAGAGAAGAGGAGGATTCCGCTGAGCACCAGATACCCAACAGCCTTTCCGGCCAGTTCACCCAGCCGCCCTGACCCCCCCAGGAGAAGCAGGAATAAGGCATGGTACATCTGATAAGCCACCCCCGTTCGGAAAGACTCCAGGGCTGCCGCCCCCAGATGGGCTTTCAGCGCATGAGCGCCCAGGGCACCCAAGATGACGGCCAGCAAGCCCAGGGCAGCACCACATCCCAAAAATGTTTTGTTCATAACTAAAAAGGGTGTATTTCATGCAAATGTAACATTTTGATACCTTCGTAAAGCCTAACCCAAACGATACGCACAAACTATGGCCCGACGCATCCTGGTTGTAGGAGCCGGAAAATCCACGTCTTACCTTCTGGATTATTTCCTGGAACACGCTGCAGAGGAAGACCTGCTGATCACCATTGCCGACAAGAATCCACAGGCCATCCCCATGGAGGTCCAAAAGCACCCGCGGGCCGAGGTGACCGCCCTCGACATTGCGGATGAGGTTGCCCGGAGGTCCCGGGTGGAACAGGCTGATATCGTGGTCTCCATGTTGCCCCCGTCGCTGCACCTTGAAGTGGCCAAGGACTGCCTGCATTACGGGAAAAACCTGGTGACTGCCTCCTATATCAGCGAAGGGATGAGGCAACTCGATGCGGCCGTTCGGGAAAAAGGTCTGGTTTTTATGAATGAGATTGGCCTCGACCCGGGAATCGACCATATGAGCGCCATGCAGTTGATCGACCGGATCAAGGCTTCAGGGGGCCGGATGCTGCTGTTTGAGTCCTTTACCGGGGGGTTGCTTTCTCCTGAAAGCGACACGAACCTGTGGAACTACAAGTTTACCTGGAACCCCAGAAACGTGGTGGTTGCCGGGCAGGGGGGCGCGGCAAAATTCATTCAGGAAGGCACCTACAAGTACATCCCATACCACAAACTCTTCCGGAGGACGGAATTCCTGGAAATCGAAGGCTACGGGACTTTCGAAGTCTATGCCAACCGCGACTCCCTGAGCTATCGAGAAGCTTACGGGCTGCAGGACACCCTTACCCTTTACCGCGGGACCATGCGGCGGGTGGGCTTTTCACGGGCCTGGAACATCTTTGTGCAGCTGGGGATGACCGATGACACCTACAGGATTGAAAATTCAAAGGGGATGTCGTACCGCGATTTTACCAATTTGTTCCTGCCGTACTCCCCCACGGATTCCGTGGAGCTGAAACTCAGGCATTACCTGAAAATCGACCAGGACGATGTCCTCTGGGGAAAACTGTTGGAAATCAACCTTTTTGACCCCAAAAGCAAACTCAAGACTGAAAACGGAACCCCGGCGCAACTCCTGCAGGAAATCCTAGAAGAAAGCTGGAGACTCGGCCCCGAGGACCGTGACATGATTGTGATGTACCATAAATTCGGCTATGAAAAGGATGGGGAAAAGCACCAACTGGACTCCAATATGGTCGTCCTTGGGGAATCTGCCAGGCATACCGCCATGTCAAAAACCGTTGGGTTGCCCGTGGCCATTGGCACCCTGCTCATCCTCAATGGAAAGGTCCGGACCCCGGGGGTCCAAATCCCCATCAGGCGTGAAATCTACGAACCCTGCCTGAAAACCCTGGAATCGTATGGCATCGGTTTCAGGGAATATGAAGTCCCCTACCTCGGATACAACCCCGATTCCGTGGGGAACTAGCCTTATGGAATTGTAGTATCTTTAGCCTTAAACCTGAAACAGGGATGAAAACGAACTCAAAAGCGGTCCAGATTGACGGGATCGACAAGAAAATCCTGCGCTTCCTGATGGCGGACGCCCGTACGCCCATCTTGGAGATTGCCCGGAAAATAGGGATTTCCGGGGCAGCCATCCACCAGCGCCTCAGAAAGCTTGAAAAGTCGGGCCTTCTGGCAGGGTCTAAGTTCGTGATCAACCCCAGGGCCCTGGGGTTTACCACCATGGCCTACATCGGGATCTACCTCGACAAGGCCATGAGCAATCCGTATGCGGTAAAGGAACTGGAAAAAATCCCCGAGGTCCTGGAGTGCCACTACACCACGGGCAACTGGTCTATTCTGGTCAAGGTCCTCTGCCAGGACAACGAACACCTGATGCAATTGCTGAATAAAAAAATCCAGCAAATCGAAGGGGTTTCCCGAACGGAAACCTTCATTTCGCTGGATCAGCAAATCGACCGGCAAATCCAGGTCTGAGTCCCGGACCCGGGCCTTAGTCCCTGCTGCCAAAAACCTGCAGACCCCAGTATACCAGGGTGGCAAGTGCGCCTATGGCGGCAACCAGGTAAGTCCGGGCAGCCCATTTCAGGGCATCTTCGCTCCCCTTATATTCCTGGGAAGTAACCATGTTGCGGTTTTTCAACCAGGCCAGGGCCCGGTTGCTTGCATCGTACTCCACCGGAAGGGTTATGAAGCTGAACAGGGTAGCCAGCGCCATCATTGCAAGGCCGGCCACGGCAATCCAGTATCCCATCCCCATCCCGGCAGCGGCCCCAAGGACCAGCCCTCCGAAAACCAGCCACATCGACATCCCTGAAGTCACACTTACCACGGGCACCAGTTTGGAACGCATGGTAAGCCACTGGTATGCCTGGGCGTGTTGCACGGCATGGCCGCATTCGTGGGCTGCCACCGCGGCCGCAGCGGCATTCCGCTGGTGATAGACCCCTTCACTGAGGTTCACCGTCTTTTTCTGCGGGTTGTAATGGTCTGTAAGCATGCCCGGGGTATGTACTACCTCTACGTCGGTAATCCCGTGGTCCTGCAGCATTTTTCGGGCAATCTCCGCCCCGCTCATGCCGTTTTGGAGATGCACCTTGGAATAGTGCTGGAACTTGCTCTTCAGGCGGGCACTTACCAGCCAGCTTATCAGGGCGATCCCTCCAATGAGTATATAATATCCTGTCATGTCGTTCTTTTTTGGAATTAAAGATACCGTATTTGCATCAAAAATCCGGCCATAACGAACAGGACGGCATTCCCCTGCAAAACTGACAGGGACCAGGCCGAAAATCAGGCAGTGGCGGCTTTCAGCGGGCCAAAGGCCTCCAGGAGTTCCTCGTAAACAATCTCCCCTTTCACAATGTTCAGCCCCTTCTGCAGGGAAGCATCCTCCCGGCAGGCCCGCTCCCACCCTTTGTCAGCAAGACTCAGCACATAGGGGAGGGTGACGTTGGTCAGGGCCATGGTAGAGGTATAGGGAACAGCCCCGGGCATGTTGGCCACACAATAATGCACCACATCGTCAATGAGGTACGTGGGGTTTTCATGGGTGGTCGGGCGGGTGGTTTCCACGCAGCCCCCCTGGTCGACGGCCACATCCACAATGACGGTCCCGGGCCTCATGGTCTTCAGCATGTCGCGCGTGATCAGCTTGGGGGCCTTACCGCCTTTAAGGAGGACACCCCCAACGATCAGGTCGTGGGACCGCACGTGTTTGCGGATATTGTATTCGCTGGAGAATTCGGTCACCACGTGGCTGGGCATGACGTCATTCACATAGCGCAACCGCTTCATGTTCACATCGAGGATGGTGACATGGGCGCCCAGGCCGGCAGCCATCTTGGCAGCCTGTATCCCAACGGTGCCCGCACCCAGGACCAGGACCCTTCCCGGAGGTACCCCGGGGACCCCCCCGAGGAGAACCCCCCGCCCCTTTACGGGCTTTTCCAGATACTTGGCCCCCTGCTGGATGGCCATGCGCCCGGCAACCTCCGACATGGGGGTGAGCAAGGGCAGGGAGCCGTCTTCATCCTCCACCGTCTCATAGGCCAGGCAAACAGCCCGGCTGTCAATCATGGCCTGGGTCAGCCGTTCGCTGGATGCAAAATGGAAATAGGTGAAGATCACCTGTCCTTTCTGGACCATGCCATACTCTTCTTTTATAGGCTCCTTTACCTTTACAATCATTTCACTCATGGAATATACCTGGCCGATGGTGTCGAGGATGCGCGCCCCTACTTTTTTGTACTCCTCATCGGGGAACCCGCTGCCAAGGCCCGCACCGGATTGGACAAATACCGTATGCCCCCTGTGGGTAAGTTCCAGTACCCCCGCAGGCGTCATGCCCACCCGGCTTTCGTTATTCTTGATTTCTTTTGGAATGCCAATTTCCATGAGTTTTCCTGTTATTGGGTTAATGATGCGCTAAATTAGTTTTTTCAGTGTAATAGATTTCTTTTTTAGGGGGTGTTTCTTTGTTTTTATCACTTTATTCGTTGTATACCCCTTTTTTATAGGGGGGTATAGGTTTTTTTTATTTTCTGTCCAACAGGATCCAACCATGGCAGTAACCCCTCAGGGGGTAATTGCCCGATATGGGTTCCAAAACAGGGTCGGGGACAACGGCAGGGCAACCCGGAACAAGGGGCTTAACCAAAAAAGGTTGACAACAGGAAAATTGGCGGTTTCCCAGGGTGCAGGGAATAAAAAAAATTGAACCTGCCAGGGCGGTGCAGGGGGGTGCTATACCTTGAATGACGGGGAGGGTGGGGGTTGTACCCCCTAACGGTTTTAGGGCCTGCGGCCCAAAGGCTGAAAGGCCTGAAAACCCTGTATGCTGCAACCCTGTACCCCGAAACCTCCCGTCAGGATACGATATTGACGATTTTCCCGGGAACGACGATCACTTTTTTGGGAGCCCGGCCCTCGAGGTGGTGCCGGGTTTTTTCATGCCCCATAACGGCCTTTTCAATTTCCTCCCGACTCAGGTCCAGGGGCAACTCCAGGGTAAACCGCGTCTTCCCGTTAAAGGAAACAGGGTATTCCTTGGTGTTTTCCACCAGGTAGCGCGCTTCGAATTCCGGATAGGGGGCATGGGATATGGACCCGGTATGACCGAGCTTTTCCCATAATTCCTCCGCAATGTGCGGGGCGTAAGGGGCTACCAAAATGGCCAGGGACTCCAGGATAGCGCGGTTGCGGCACTGTTGGGCAGTCAGCTCATTTACGCAGATCATGAAGGTGGAGACCGAAGTGTTGAAAGAGAAGGCCTCAATATCTTCGGTGACCTTACGGATCGCTTTATGCAGCGATTTCAGGTTCTCCGCAGACGGGGGGCCATCGAGCACCTCAAAACGGTAGTCGGGCCCCTGGTGGTATAGTTTCCAGAGCTTTCTCAGGAATCCGTGGACCCCGGTAATCCCCGCCGTATTCCAGGGTTTTGACTGCTCAAGCGGCCCCAGGAACATTTCATACAGGCGGAGGGAATCGGCCCCGTACTCCTCACAGACCTGGTCGGGGTTCACCACGTTGAACCAGCGTTTTGACATCTTCTCGACCTCCCGCCCAACGATAAACCTGCCATTTTCAAGAATAAATTCAGCAGTCTTGTATTGCGGTTGCCAGGCGCGGAGTTTTTCCAGGTCCAGTTCATCGGCGGCATTGACCAGGTTTACGTCCACGTGTATTTCCTCAACCGGGGTGTCGCCCACCAGGCCTTTACTCAGGTACTGGTCCGTACCGCTCTTGCGGTACACAATGGCACTGGTCCCCAGGATCATCCCCTGGTTGATCAATTTGCGGGCATATTCCTCTGTCGGTACCCACCCGCGATCAAACATAAAATGCTGCCAGAAACGGGAGTAAAGCAGATGCCCCGTGGCATGCTCGCTTCCCCCGATATAGAGGTCCACATCCTGCCAGTACTGGATAGCCTCCCGGGAGACCAGGGCACGGTCGTTGCCCGGGTCCATGTAGCGGTTAAAGTACTGGGAGCTTCCCGCCCAACCGGGCATGGTGTTCAGTTCCAGGGGAAATACGTTCTTGAAATCGATCTGTTCATTGGCCACGACCTCCTCCCGCCGGGTATCCCAGGCCCAGCGGGTGGCATTCCCCAAAGGGGGTTCCCCGGTTTCGGTGGGGAGGTATTTTTCCACTTCCGGCAGCTCGAGGGGCAGGCAATGTTCGGGGAGCAGGCAGGGCAACCCCTGCGCATCGTAATAGACGGGGAACGGTTCCCCCCAATACCGCTGCCGGCTGAAAACGGCATCCCGCAGCCGGAAATTGACCTTGCCTTTGCCCTGCCCCTTCTCCTCAAGGGCTTCAATCACTTTCTGGCTGGCTTCCTTCTGCCCGAGCCCGCTGATAAACCCGGAATTGGCGATGATGGCAGAGGCCTTGTCTTCAAAGGCCTGCTCCTCCACGGATACCCCCTCGAAAATATTGGGGATGGGGATCCCGAAATGCCGGGCAAAATCAAAATCGCGCTGGTCGCCACAGGGCACTGCCATTACCGCCCCGGTCCCATATCCCGCCAAAACGTAATCTCCTATCCAGATGGGGATTCGTTCCCCGGTAAAGGGGTGTTCGGCGTAAGATCCGGTAAACACCCCGGTAATCCGTTTCACATCGGCAAGGCGGTCCCTTTCCGACCGCCGGGCGGTAGCTTCCACGTAGGCCTCCACTTCTTCCTTCTGGTCGGGGGTGGTGATTTTGGGTACCAGTCCGTGCTCGGGGGCGAGGGTCATAAAACTCACCCCAAAAATCGTATCGGGCCGGGTGGTAAATACTTCTATGGGAAAGGATTCCGGCTGGTCTGCAGAGGGTTGGGTATGAAATACCACTGAAGCCCCCACGGAACGTCCGATCCAATTGGCCTGGGCATCCTTCAGGGGTTGGGGCCAGTCTACTTTCTGCAACCCGTCCAGCAGGCGCTGGGCGTAGGCGGTGATCCGCATGCTCCACTGGGTCATCTTTTTCCTAACCACCGGGTGGCCTCCCCGCTCCGATACCCCGTTTACGATTTCATCGTTTGCCAGGACGGTGCCCAGGGCAGGGCACCAGTTTACCTCCGTATCGGCCAGGTACGTCAGGCGGTATTTCAGCAATATGCGCTCTTTCTCTTCCCGGGTAAAGGCCTTCCACCCGGCAGCGCTAAATGAGGGGGTGTCTTCATCACATGCTGCCTGAACCCCTGTATTCCCCCCAGCCTCGAATAGGGCTACCAGGGTCTCCACAGGTTCTGCCCGGTCTGCCTGCTTGTTGTACCAGGAGCCAAAAAGCTGCATAAATACCCATTGGGTCCAGCGATAATACGAGGGGTCGGAGGTGCGGACCTCCCGCTCCCAGTCGAAGGAAAAGCCGATCTGATCGAGCTGCTCCCGGTACCGGGAGATATTGGCCCGGGTTGTAATGGCCGGGTGTTGCCCGGTCTGGATGGCATACTGTTCCGCCGGCAACCCAAAGGAATCGTAGCCCATGGGATGCAATACGTTATACCCCTTATGCCTTTTATAGCGCGCATAGATGTCACTGGCGATATATCCCAGGGGATGGCCCACGTGCAGGCCGGCCCCCGAGGGATACGGGAACATGTCGAGTACATAAAACTTAGGCCTGTCCGACGGGAATTCGGCCCTGAAGGTTTTGTGTTCGGCCCAATACTTCTGCCACCTGGCTTCAATTCGCCTGAAATCGTACTGCATGTGCTACGGCTAAAAATGACGGGGCTGGAGGCCCCAGGGGTTTATTCCGCGCAAAAATAAGTGGAATCCATTTACTTTCCTATTTTTACATATCCTTAGTGCGGTTATGAGCAAGTCCTTTGAACGCTTCCAAAAGCGCAAACTGATATCCTCTTATTTTTCCGTTACCCTGAGCATTGCGCTGGTCCTTTTCCTGCTCGGGGTACTCGGATTGCTGGTGCTTAACACCCAGAAACTGGCCAACCATTTCAAGGAACAGATCACCCTTTCCGTCTTCCTGAAAGATTCGGCCCGCGAGGTGGAAATCGACCAGCTCCAGAAAAGCCTGGTCATGGCCGAATATACCAAATCGGCAGTCTTCGTCTCCAAGGAGGAAGCTGCCAGCCGGCACAGCGAAGACATCGGGGAGGATTTCATGGAATTCCTGGGCTACAACCCCCTGAAAAACTCCATTGACGTGAACCTGAATGCCGGGTTTGTCAGCACGGCCCAGGTCGATTCCATCGCCACCGACCTCGCGTCCCGATCTTTTGTGGAAGAGGTCAGCTACGACCGGCCCACCCTGGAACTGCTCACCGAAAACGTAAAACGGGTTGGGATCGGTATCCTGGTCGCTTCCGGGGTGTTCACCCTAATCGCCTTCCTGCTGATCAACAGCTCCATTCGGCTTTCGATTTATTCCAAGCGCTTTATCATCAAGACCATGCAAATGGTGGGGGCGACCAAATCCTTCATCCGCCGGCCGTTTATCTGGACGAACATAAAACTGGGCATGCTCGGGGCGATCGTGGCGCTGCTCTCCCTGGCCGGGTTGTTGTTCTACCTAAACCGGAATTTCCCCCAACTGGGCCTCACAGAGGACCCCGCCCAACTGATCGCGGTGTTTTCGGGGGTGTTCCTGCTCGGCATCCTTATTTCCCTGGTGAGCACCTATTTTGCCACCCAGCGTTTCCTGAACCTGCGCACCGACGATTTATATTACTAAATTTGCAGCATGAGCAAGAAAAACAAAGACCTGCAGGCCGGCAAACCCCAGAAGGAATTCATTTTCCAGCGCAGGAATTACCTGTTTATGTTCGCAGGACTGGTTTTAATCGCCCTTGGATACCTGCTGATGGCTGGCGGCGGCACTGAAGACCCCAACGTCTTCAGCCCCGACATCTTTACTTTTCGCCGTATCCGGCTGGCCCCCACCCTGGTACTGATCGGCCTGGGCCTTCAGGTTTACGCCATTTTGGCCAATCCCGGCAAGAACAAATCCCGATAATTGGAACTGACCGACGCCATTATTCTGGGCATTGTACAGGGGCTTACCGAATTCCTGCCGGTTTCCTCCAGCGGGCACCTGGAATTGGGGAAGGTCCTTTTGGGCGACACCTCCATCCCGGAAGAAAGCCTCCTGTTTACCGTGGTACTCCATTTTGCCACGGCCCTGAGCACCCTGGTGGTCTACCGAAGGGATGTCTGGACCATCCTGAGCGGCCTTTTTGCCTTCAAAGACAATGAGGAGGCACGGTTCTCGCTGAAAATCGTGATTTCCATGATCCCCGCCGCCCTCATCGGCCTGTTTTTCGAAAAGGAAATGGAGGTATTCTTTACCGGGAACATTATGCTTGTGGGCAGTATGCTCCTGGTAACCGCCCTGTTGCTCTTCCTTGCAGACCAGGCCAAAAACACCCATAAAAACGTTTCGTTCTGGAATTCCCTGGTCATCGGGGTCGCCCAGGCCATTGCCGTTTTGCCCGGGATCTCCCGCAGCGGGGCCACCATTGCCACCTCCGTTCTGCTGGGCGTCGATAAAAGAAAGGCTGCCCGCTTCTCGTTCCTCATGGTCGTGCCCCTGATCCTTGGGAAAATAGCCAAAGACCTCCTCAGCGGGGAACTCAGTTTCCAAAGCGACAGCATCGCGGCCCTTGGGGCCGGTTTTATCGCTGCCTTCCTGGCCGGGCTGCTCGCCTGTACGTGGATGATCCGCCTGGTGCGCAACAGCCGGCTCACAATTTTTGCCGTATATTGTTTGGTAGCCGGTTCGTTGGCCATCGCCGCCGGCTTGTGGTTTTAGGAACCCTTAACCCCCCTTTGCCTTGGAATTGACCAAGAATGCCTTTCTGGAAGGACAAACCCTGCTGATTGACAAACCCCTTGGCTGGTCGTCATTCCAGGCCCTCAATGCCGTCAAATGGACCCTGCGCAGGGCCCTTTCCCTGAAAAAAATCAAAGTGGGGCATGCCGGAACACTCGATCCGCTAGCCACCGGGCTGCTGATCATTTGCACCGGGAAAAGCACCAAGACCATCCCTGAATTACAAGGCATGGAAAAGGAGTATACCGGCACCTTCTTCCTAGGGGCCACCACGCCTTCCTATGACCTGGAAACCCCGGTGGACGCCACCTACCCTACGGAACACATCACCCCGGAATTGCTGGACGCTGCAGTGAAAGCCTTTACGGGGGAAATCCTGCAACAGCCCCCGGTGTTCTCAGCCCTTAAAAAAGAGGGCAAGCGCCTCTACGAATACGCGCGGAAGGGGACCCCGGTGGACATCCCGAAAAGGGCCGTACACATTGCGGAATTTGAACTCACCCGGGTGGCGCTTCCGGAAATCGACTTCCGGGTGCGGTGCAGCAAGGGCACCTATATCCGCTCCCTGGCCCATGAATTCGGCAGGGCGCTGGGGTCGGGAGCGTATCTGGCGGCTCTGAAAAGAACCAAAATAGGTCCCTACGACGTAAATAAAGCAATACCCCCTGACCAGTTCCGGGCGTTATTCCGGGATGCCGGTTTTAATTTCTCGTCCGGGTCCGGGGAAGGGGATTAATAAAATAAATCCGCAAAAACGCGGTTATAGCTTTATGAATTTGAGTCGCAGCCAATTGGCTTCCCTGATCACGTTCCTCTCCCTGAGCATCGTGGTGCTTACCCTGTTCAACCTCAGGCTGGGCACCCGTATGGAAGAGGAATACGTGATTGAAATGAGCCTTGCCGACGAAGAACTGGAAGCCCTGCTGGAAAAAGAAGAACGGGAGCAGGAGGCCAGGGAAAGCGACCCCATAAAATCGCACATGGCCCTGAATGAAGCGGCCAAGCCCCGTTACGGGGCCCCGGAACCCCTGAAAACCCTGGAAGAAATCCTGGCCGAGCGGGAGGAAGCCGGGGGGGAGGAACCCTCTGAAAATTTCGACTCCGATGAATTCACCTCATCCCTCAAGCAACTGGCACAACTCAGGGAGGAAAAAAAGGAGCTCCTGGGGGAAAAGGATAAGGAAAAAAAGGAATATACCAACGCCCTGGCCGACCGCAGGACCTCCATCAGCTACAACCTGGTTGACCGCAATGCCTACAGTCTGCCCCCACCCATTTACACCTGTATTGAAGGTGGCAAGGTTGTAATCAATATCGAAGTGGATGCCCGGGGGTTTGTAAGCAAGGCAGACTTTAATGCAAAAAGCTCAGGCACCAGCAACGGATGCCTGGTAGACAACGCCCTGGCCTACGCCATGCAGGCGCGTTTCAGCCCTTCCGACCGCCAATTGCAAAAGGGCAGTATTACCTATTTATTCCAACCCAAGTAGAGAAGCCAGTTCCCCGATTATTGCCCTGCCCCTGTCCTGGTTGTACCAGCGTTGCAGCGATTCCCTGAATTCGGGGCTCAGGGTGCCATAACGGGCTTTGTGGGCGTCAGCCATCCTCATGGGTTCCGCGGGTCGGGGTCCCCAACTGGCCCTAACGCTGTAATCTCCGGGGCGCACTTCCAGGAGTTTGGGGATGGCCCGCGAGCCGCCGGTCAGGAAACGGTCCATAAGGGGCAGGTTCTCGTCCCGGAAAGCGATGCGGAGCTCCAGGTTCTTGCCGGCCCTTGAAAAAGCAGCCATGACCGGCAAAACCGGGGCAGCGTCGCCACACCAGGACTCCGTGAGTACCAGCCAGGTAATGGGTTCGCTCAGGCTGCGGAGTTCCTCCCGTAACGGCGACGGCAATTCGATTTTCTTCTCCCAACGGTTCATCCGCTGGTGGTTCAGCAGGGTATAATGGATCAGGGATTCGGACTGCACCGGCCCGGAGGTGCGCCCGGACCTCGCCTGGCTGGCCACCAGTTCCCGGTATCGGGGATAATCCAGGCTTTTTTCCAAAGCCTGCCGGATCAGTTCGGTTTCGGTTTCCACAACACTTTCCCCGGGTTGCCTTGCTTGCATAGTTCTTCTGGCTTTTGAACCTTCTCAGTAGGGCCGGGCCGGCATTCCTTACAGCATCCCCTTCGGATTCTCCGCTACCCCCTATTGGCCCAAATCGGGATTGATCGCCAGGGCCTGGAACAGCTTCGCCTTGGCCATCAGGTATTTGTTTTGCACCTCATTGGCCTTCAGCCTGGCATCGATCAGGGCCCGCTCCCGCGAATTGATCAGGAAAAGGGAGCTTTCGCCAAAACTGAATTTCCGCTCCTCGGCGGAAAGCAACCGGTCATAGTCGATCACAATGGACCCGATCAGTTCATTCTGGCGCACAAAGGAATCGAGCTCATTGTACAGGGCGTATACCTTGTTCCGGATGCTCAGGCGCGTATTGTCCCTCTCGAATTCCGCGTCCCTGAGTTTGAAGCGAGCCAGCTTCAGGGCACCCCGTTCCTTCCTCAGGAAAAGGGGCATGCGGAAGGACACCCCCCCCTTGTATTCCTGGGTCTGAAAAGAATTGATGAACTCAGGGGTTTCCGTTAAGAAGTTGTATTCCAGGTCAATCTGGGGCAGGAGTTGGTTCACTTTGAGCCTGCGGTCTACCTCCAGGCCCTGGATTTTGAAATCCAGGGATCGCAGTTTAGGGTGCGCCTCCAGGGCGAAACTGTCCAGGGGCTTCCCTTCGATCTCCAGGGTGCGGTCGACCACCCCGGAAGGATCCACTTCGGGGATGACCCCTTCCTGCAATTCAATGGGCAGATTGCCCTCGAGCCAAAGGAAATTAGAAAGTTCCAGGGCCGCGTTGCGGAGCCGCACCTTCGCCTGTTCCAGGCTCAGGTCGCGGTTTTGTACTGCAATCCTGGCTTCCACGGTGTCGATAGCGGGCAGGTCCCCCGCCAGGGCGCTCTGCCGGATCCCATCGAACCGCAGGCGTGCGTTGTCGAGGAACTGGCTGAATACCAGCTGGTCCTTATAAGCCTGTAACCACTGGAAATACGCCCCGGCGGCATCGAAGAGGATCTGGTTGACCAGCAGGTCCCGGTCGGCAAGGCTCTGATTGGCAAAGAGCCTGGCCTTGCGCAGGGTAGCCATCCTTTCGTTGATCCACAACCCGCGGGCCACCGAAACGGAAACCCCGGCGCTGTATAGCCCATCGGTGGGAACCGTTTCCGAGGGATTAAGAAAGTCGCCTTCATTCTGCTCAAACTGGCCCTTCAGTTCAATCCCGTACCAGGTGGGGATTTTGAAAGTCGCATTCAGGCGGTCGTAATACTCCGAGCCCTTGAATTCCTTCCGGTCATAATCGACCTCGAGCTTTGGGTCGAACCCCCCCCTGGACTGCAGCAGGTTGGCCTCCGCAACCCCCAGGACCAGGTTGGCCTGCCGGGCCACCGGATGGAATTGCTTCACATGGGCCAGGTACTCGCGAAACCCCAGCACCAGGCTATCGGGCCCCTGGGCCGCAAGCTGCGTGGTAAGGCACGCCGTCACCAGGAAGGATATCCAGTAGCGCATTTTATTTCTTTGACGTCATTTGGGCCCCTTCGGTGGGGGTGTAGTAATTCGGGGGGAACCCGTTGAGTTGCCTCCACAATTCGAACCAGATCGGAACGTCCTCCAGCAGGGCGATGGTATTCGCCCCCGAGCCTACCCGAAGCTCCTGCGGCCAGGGGTGGTCTTCCGGGTCGGGTGCCAGCAGGATGCGGTATTTGCCATTGGGGCTGATATAGGTTTCAATGGCGACCACCACCCCCCCGTAGGTCCCGAAGGAAACATTCGGCCAGCCGCTGAAGATGATGGCCGGCCACCCATCGAACTGGATCCGCACCTTCTCCCCTTTATGGATCAACGGGAGGTCTATGGGCTCCACAAAGGTTTCCACGGCCATGTCATACCGGGAAGGCATGATGCTGACCAGTTCATCCCCTTCCTTGAAGGTTTCCCCGATGCCCGCGCGGAGCATCTTGTTCACAAATCCTTCCTGGGGGGCCCTTATATAGTACATCTCGGACCTTCGCTCATAATTGGCGTATTCGTTCTCCAGCTTGGTTACCTGGGCCTGGGAATCGAATTGGGAAGACTGGGCCGTAAACAGGTCACTCTGGGCCTTGGATACCTTGTCGGTATACTCCGCCTGTACCCTGCTGATCTCCACCTGGGCATTGATCACCTCGTTGCGGCTGGCCAGCAGCTTGTTTTCCTGGGAAATCAGCTTGGCCTGTGCCTCCTGGAGCTTCAGCCGCTTTTCCTCCACATCCGTCACGGCTTTCAACCCCTCTTCCTCCAATTGGGTCGTCCGGTTGTACTGGCGCTCAGCGATGGTTATATTGGTCTTTGCCGCCTCCAGGTCGATGCTGTCGCTTTTTACCTTCAACCCGGCCTGCATCAGTTTGTTCCGTGCCTGCTCCAGCTTTAGCTGCTGTTCCCTCTGAAGAGCCCCTATCTGGGTTTGCAGGGCACGGACCTTTTCCTGGTAAGAGGAAACAGCCATGTTCTTGGCATCGATCTGTTGTCCGGTCCGCTCGATCAGGCGGGGGTCAAAATACTCGTTCTTGACCTCCGACATAAACAAAATGGTATCCCCGACCTTCACGTAATCGCCCTCGCGCACGTACCAGTTTTCTATCCGGCCCGGTATGGGGGACTGAATGGTCTGCGGCCGCTGGTCCGGGCTCAGCGTGGTTAGGAACCCCTTCCCGGAAATGTTCTGGGTCCAGGGAAGGAACAGGATAATAAGGGTAATGATGGCAAAGGCCATCAGGAAGCGGTTGAAATGCTTGTAATGCCTCCTGTGGAAGACCTTGTGGGATGCCTTGAACCGCGTGAGGTCTACCTTGTCGTTCAGTTTGTTAGGAGATATGTTCAGCATGCTAGCTTTCGTTTAGAATCTTACCGTCCTTTATGGTGATCACCCGCTTGCAACGACGGGCCCACCGCTCGTTGTCGCTTACCACCACCAGGGCCCAACCATTGGCCGGGTCGGTGAGGAAGTCGATTATCTCGGCGGCCTCCCCCTCCTCGAAGTGGTTCAGGGGATCCTTTAGCAGCAACAGTTTGGGCTTCCTCAGGATGCTCCGGGCCAGCACGAGTTTTTTGCTCACGGTATAGGGGATTTCCTTTCCTTCCGGATAAAGGATGGTACTCAGGCCCTTTGGCTGTTCCCTGACAAAGGAAATCAATTTGGTCTTCTCCAGGACCCAGTACACCTGATCCATCGAAATGCTCTTGTCCCCAAAGGTGAGGTTGTCAAGGATGGTCCCCTCGAAGGGCGATTCCCCGGGTATCGACTTGCCCAGGTGGGAGCGGTAATAGCTCAGGTCAACTCCTTGCAGGGAGACGTTGTTGATGAAAATCTGGCCGCTGTCGGGTTCCACGACCCCCGCAATCAGCCTCAGGAGGGTCGATTTTCCGGATCCGGAAGGCCCCTTTAGCAAAATGGTGCACTCCGGGGAAATTTTAAGGTTGGCCCCATCGATGATTTTCTTTTCCCGGTAGGGCACGCGGTAGGTGATATCGCGCAACTCCACATGGAAACCTGTATTTTCGGCAAAGGGGCGCTCCCCGCCCAGGGGCTCCAGCTCCTTGTCGACCACCTGCCCCAGCTTTTCCAGGGAAGTGAGCAGGTCATAGACCGTTTCGAGGCCGAGGATGAGTTTCTCCACGGAACTGATGACCAGCAGGATGATGATCTCGGCTGCGACAAACTGCCCGATGTTCATTTCCTGGTTGAGCACCAGCAAGCCGCCTATGAGGAGCAACCCGGCAGTGACCAGTACCTTGAACCCGATCATCTGTGCAAACTGCAAGACGAGGATCTTGAAGTGGCTTTCCCGGGCATCGAGGTAGTCGCTGACCAGGGTATCGTTCTTGTCAATGGCATGGGAGGTTTTCCCGGAGAGCTTGAAGCTCACCACCGAGCGGGCCACTTCCTGTATCCAATGGGCCACCTTGTATTTGTTTTTGGATTCCGCCAGGCTGGTTTCCAACCCTTTTTGTGCCGTAAACTTGAACACCACGTAGATCAGCATGATCAGCAACAACCCGTAGAGGATGAAAAAGGGATGGTAGAAGGAAAGCAGCAGGAGCCCGAAAATGATCTGCAGCAGGGCTGCCGGGAAATCGACCAGGATCTTGGCCAGGGATTTCTGGACGGTCAGGGTATCAAAAAAGCGGTTGGCCAGCTCAGGCGGATAGTAATTGCTGAGTTCCTTCATTTTGATTTTCGGGAACCGATACGCAAATTCGAACGATGACCGGGTGAAAATTTTCTGCTGGAGGTTTTCGATAATGCGTATTTGCATCAACTGCAGGATCCCCACAAAAGCCACCCCAAGGGTAACCAGCACCACCAGGACCATCCATGAGGTGCTCACCTGGGCTCCCTGGATCAGGTTGATGATTGCCTGGATCCCCAGGGGGAGGGAGAGGTTTACCAGGCCGGCAAAAATGGCATAGTAAAACACCTGGAAAACATCTTTCTTTTCCAGGGTCAAAAGGCCTATTAATCGTTGCCAGGCCGACATCATTTTCTTAACCATGGGGCTGTTCCTTTAGTGAGGAAAATACTAAGTTCCGAAAGTACGCATAAAGCGCGTGGTTATTGCGGCAATCGGTCAGGGAGGGAAAGTGGCCCATCAGGAAATACTGATGCAGGGCGCCTTCCATCACCGTACTGGCCAGGCTGCGGGCATAGGGATAGCCGGGGTTTACCTCCGAGATCATATCCCCCAGGCGATGTACCATCCGCTTATAGATTTCAAAGTAGCCTTCCTTATTTTCGCGGTCCACCTCCTTGGTCAGGAAAGACTTTGAATACTCGTTAATCACGATTTGGTAGAGCAACACCTCATCCATGTGGGAAAAGGAAGAATCTGTCTCCACCGGGAAGGTCAGGATTTCCAGGGCCCTCTCGAGCTTCACAGACGGGTCTTCAATGCTGTTGGTGGTGAATACCAGCTGGTACTCCTTCCAACCCCAGTACCAGGAGGTAAGGTAGATGAGGAATTTGTGTTTGTTCTCGAAATACCGGTAAATGGAGCTCTCATTGGAGCCAATTAGTGCACCCAGTTTCCTGAAGGTAAAGTTTTCAAACCCTACCTCACTGATAAGCCTGACCCCATGGAGGAGGATCCGCTTCCCCAGGTCGGAGGACTCAGGGTCCTTCACATAGGTTTTTTCGTTGACGTAAATTTTTACGTTTTGAATGAGGTGCTTCATGATTTCAGGCAAATCATCGCAAATATAATAGTAATACTATTGGTTTATGTGAGTTTAACTATTATTTAACGATAGTACCTATGTTATTTATCGCACAAGGCCAGGCGGCCCACCTGCTACAACACCCATTGGGATACGGGGCATTCTGCGTACCTTTGGCGTATGGAGATCATTCGCTGCGGGTGGTGCGCGGGCAGCGCCCTATATGAGGCCTATCACGATAAGGAGTGGGGGGTCCCCGTCAGGGACGACGCCCTCCTTTTTGAATTTTTGCTGCTGGAGACCTTTCAGGCCGGCCTGAGCTGGATTACAGTTCTCAAAAAGCGGGAGGAATTCCGAAAGGCCTTTGACGGATTCGATTACCAGGCCATTTCCCAATATGGCCCCGAAAAGGTAGCCTCCCTTATGGAAAATCCTGGGATCATCCGCAACCGGTTGAAAATACAGGGAAGCATCACCAATTCCCGGGCCTACATCAAAGTAAGGGAAGAGTTCGGCACCTTCAGCGACTACTTCTGGGGGTTCACGGGGGGGCAAACGCTGAAAAACAACGTTCAGGACTACTGGAAAGCCCCTTCTACCACCCCGCTTTCCGACCAGATCAGCAAGGATTTGAAAAAACGGGGGTTTACCTTTGTGGGCAGCACGGTGGTGTATGCCTACATGCAGGCCACCGGGATGGTAAATGACCATGAAATCAATTGTTTCCGATACCATGAAGTGTAACCCCTGGCCCTGCCTTTTCCTGCTGTTGCTACCCTTTTTAGGACTGTCACAGGCTAAATACGAACGGGAATTCCGGATAAGGGAGTCCCAATTCCCGGTGGCGGCCCTGGAAAAGGCCCAGCCGTACCTCGACGGGGTAAGACGGTTGCGGTTCTACAAGGAAATCGACAGCAGCCGTCAGAGCTTCGAAATCAAATTCAGGAAAGACCGGCTGAATTACAGTGTGGAGTACAGCCCATCAGGGGTTCTGGAAGACATCGAAGTGACGATTCGCCCGAACGACATCCCTAACGAAAGCTGGGATGCCATCATAAGGCACCTGTCCAATTTTACCGATACCTACAAGATCAGGAAAATCCAACAGCAATATCCGGGGGATGCCTTTGAGACCGATTCTGTAACCTTCAGGAATGCCTTCCAGAATTTGCTGTTGCCCGAAATACGTTACGAGCTCATGATACAGACGGGGAAGGGAAAAACCTTCAAGGAATTTGAAATCCTCTACGATTCCGGGGGCGAATTCCTGCAGATGAGGGAGTCGCTGCCCCCAAACTACGACCATGTGCTGTATTAGGCCAGCATTGCTTTTCCTGTTGTGCCTGCTGCCAGCCCTCGGGTGGGCGCAGGAGCGGTTTACCGGATTCCTGCAGCCACAGCTGGCTGTGAATTACCCTGTCGGCCCAACCTATTCCCACAACTTCAGCCTGCAGCAAAGGGCTTTTTTTTACAGGGATGGAGCCTCGGTGTTGGAAACCCGGCATATCGACCTTTCGCATTTCTCAGACTTCAAATGGGGACCGGGTCGAAGCCTGGGCCTTGGGATTCTTTACCGGTTTCGCGAACCCTTCTCAGACACCGGGGAAAACGAGGTGCGGCTGACCCAGCAGGTAAACCTCAACCAGCGGGCAAATATCGTGCGAACCGGACACCGTTTCAGGACCGAGCAGCGCATTTTTCCTACCGAAACACTGCACCGGTTCCGATACCGCCTGGCCCTGGACGGGCCCCTGCAAGGGGAAAAGCTCGATGTGGGCGAGGCATACTGGATCGGAAGTGCGGAAGGCCTGCTCACAGCGGCAAGGGGCCAAAAACCCGTTTACAGCCTGAGGGTCGGGGGTATGGCAGGCATCATGGCCAGTACCGAACTTAAAGTGCAGGCCGGTTTTGAATACCGCCTGGTCGGCATTGCCCGCTTCGACCAGTCGGTCCTTTTCCTGTTGTCATCCCTGATCCTCTCCCTGTAAAAGCTCCATGAAGGCCTTCCTGGAGATCTCTTCGGCCCCAAGGCTTTCCAGGTGTTCGGTATAGACCTGGCAATCGATACAGCGGTAGTTTTTCGCCCGACGGTCTTCCACCATTTGGATAAAGGCAACCTTGGAGGCATTGGATACCAGGCTGAACATGCTCTCCCCGCAAAAAATGTGTCCAAGGTCTATCCCGTACAACCCGCCCACCAGTTTTTGGTCCTGCCAAACTTCATAGGAAACGGCATGGCCCAGCTTGTGGAGTTCCTCGTAGGCCTGGTTCATGCGTTCGGTGATCCAGGTGCCCGCCTGTCCTTTTCGCCTGATCCGTGCGCAGTGGGCAATCACCTCTGAAAAGCTCCGGTTGCAGGTGACTTTCATCGTTCCCTTGTTTAAAACCTGTCGCATGCTTTTGGAAACCCGGAGTTTCTCCGGGAACAATACCATGCGGGGGTCGGGACTCCACCAAAGCAGCAGGGAATCATCGTTAAACCAGGGGAAGACCCCCGAACGATAGGCGAGCATGAGGCGATCTGTACTCAGGTCGCCGCCTACGGCCAGCAAGCCTTCCGGGGTAGCCAGGGAAACCGGGGGGAACTCCAGGGCTTCTGTAAGGACGGGAACAGGGATACCGCGGGCTCTCATAACACTTTTTGCGAAGATAAAATTCCTTCAGAAGAACCACAACCCCGCCAGGTAAACGGCCCCGGCCACGACCATAAACAACAGGGTATAGGGCAGGATTTCCCGGGCCTTTAACCCCGTGATGGCCAACAGGGGAAGGGCCCAGAACGGCTGGAGCATATTGGTGAGCTGGTCGCCGTAGGCAAGCGCCATAACGGCCCTGGGAAAAGGGACGCCCAGGGTTTGGGCGGCTTGCAGCACAATAGGGCCCTGCACAGCCCACTGCCCTCCCCCGCTGGGCACGAAGAGGTTTACCAGCCCTGCACTGAAAAAGGTGAAAACGGGAAAGCTCCCTGCAGTGCTCACAGCCACGAAAAAATCGGAAATCCGGTGGATCAGGCCGCTTTCAGTCATCATGCCCATGATGCCAAAGTAAAGGGGGAACTGTATGAGGATACCCGAAGTGTCCCCTATGGCTTCCCCCACGGCCCGGAGGAACCGGGTCATATTCCCATGCAGCAGGATCGCCAGGCCTAGCATAAAGAAATTGAGCATATCGGGGGTGAGGTTGAGCGATCGCAACATGGGGAGGTACTGCACCAGGAAGGCCAGGAAAATCAGTACTGCAAAGAGGGTGGCAAACCCCCTGCTGCGCTCGAGCTTTTCGGCCCCTTGCCCAGGGCCTTCTGCCCCCCGGTCAAATTCCCATGCGGGCAGCGACAGGTGGGTGCCCCCTCCTTTGTACCCCAGATAGGTAGCCAGCAGCCCGGTAACCAGGACCACCACGGCAAAAACCCCAAGGTTCCACAGGCTGAAAATCGTGTCTGAAGTAGGGATGGTGGCCGGAAAACCGGCCAAAACCGCCTGGGGCAGGATCCCTTCAAGCAAGCCGGCCAGGTGGCCTGGCTCCGAAGCCTTCAGAGGGGCAGAGCCGCTGATCCCCCCGTGCCAGACCATCAGGCCCAGGTACCCGCAGGCCCCGATGAGCGGATAATTCAGCGCTATCCCCTGTTGCCGGGCATACTCCCCAACCTTTCGGGCCAGGATGGCCCCGAAGATCAACCCAAGCCCCCAGTTGAAAAAAGACACCAGCATGGTCGATACCGAAACCAGGAAAGCGGCCGAGGCCCCGTCGCGTACCAGGGAAGTCAACCGGTGGATCAATCGTTCCACGGGCTTGCTCAGCACCAGTACATGGCCAAGGACCAGGATGAGCATCATCTGGAAGGCAAACACCAGCATGCCCGGGTTCCACAGGCCCCGCTCCCAGGCGGTGAGCACCCCTTTCCAGGGGGAAACCCCTTCCGGGAACCTCCCGAAGCCCAGGGCCAGACCCATAGTGAGCAGGGTCAGCAAAACCGCTATGGCAAATGGGGAAGGCAGAAAGCGCCTGAAGACAATCTCGATGGAACGGGTCAGGGACATTTAGGTCTGGGTTGCACTCAAAAGCAAGCGGAAAACGGCTTCCCGGGCCCGTCAGAAGGGCAGGTCGTCGTAATCCTCTTCCTTCAGGTCCTTTGCGGGCTCAAAGGCCTCCATGGGCGGAACCGGCGGCAGGCCTGAACCTGAATCCCCCTCTTGCAGGGCTTCGATTTTCCATCCCTGAATGGAATTGAAGTATTTGGTCTCCCCCTGGGGGTTGACCCATTCCCTTCCCTTCAGGTTGATGCTGATACGGACCTGCTGCCCGGCCTGAAAGCTGTTCAGCAAATCCGTTTTGTCCTGGATAAACTCGACCAGCAGGTGCTGTGGGTACTGCTCTTCGGTGGTAAGGACCACTTCCCTTTTCCTGAAACCGTTGCTTCCGTAGGTTTTCGTTTCATCGATCCATTTGATGGTGCCTTGTACTTCCATAATTCTATTTTTTCTTTAGGTGTTTGAACTCTTGTTTTCGTTCCCCTTGCGTGAGCCGGGGTTAGTTTTCCAGGGAAGCCAGCAGGACCTTCCAGGCCGAAGCCACATCGTTCCCTTCCAGCAAACGTTGGGCATGCCGGTGTATTTCCAGGGAATCGGCCTGCTTCAGCAGCTCGCGTACCTCCCCGTGGGCCTGCACAAAAAGACGGACCTCTTCCCTGCCGGGCAATGCTTCAACGTTCCCCAAAAGGCCCAGGTCATTCCCGGTGAGGACCGGGCTCAACCGGATCGGGCCGGGGATGACATCCACCCCAATCCCCCGGCTGGCCAGGGGCTTGGGGACCTCAAAAAGGCCGGAGGCGGCCCGGGTGTACCAGTCGCCCCCCATGCGGGCGACCAGGTCGAGCTTCCGGGGGTCGATTCCATCCCGTTCATCGAGCACGGAGCGCCTGATATGTATCTTCAATACCTCGGCGTGGATAAGGTTGCCTGCCCCGCCTTCACTACCCAGGGGTTCCACTTTGGTCACCCGGCACTCGAATTGCACCGGTGCCTCGCCTACGCGATACGGGGCGACACGGTCTGAGGGCACCATGGTGAAGCCCGCCTTTTCAAATTCATTGACGCCCCTGTCGTACTCTGTGCTGGCCAGGGACATTTGCTGGACCATCGGATAGGAGACCACATTGACCACCACCTCCCCGGTCTGCTGCACATTCTCCAGGGTATGCTTTGTGGTATTGTCCCGTACCCTTCGGGCCGGTGAAAAGATGAGGACGGGCGGGTTGGCGCTGAAGACGTTGAAGAAACTGAACGGCGCCAGGTTGGGCCTTCCCTCCCCGTCCACCGTGCTGGCAAAGGCGATAGGCCTCGGCCCGACGGCGCCCAGCAGGTACCCGTGCAACACGCGGGTTTCCACCTGTTCCGGGAGAACGGCAAGGTATTCTTCCTCCATAGGGCAAAGGTATTGAAAACTATAGGAACGCCCAGTGCTAAAAACCGGGTTCTCACAACATTTCCCTGCAAAATCAGTTATCTTTAGGGAACAGATGCAAGGGGTATGCGACTGAATCCTCCGAGGAAATTTTTCAATGCTTTTTTACTGGCCTCCGCCTTCGTTATCGTGAGCCTGATCCTTTGGAACACCAATAGTTTTTTCAGGAAATTCAAGGACGAGGAACGCCATAAAATGGAAATCTGGGCTACCGCCCAGTCGGAACTGCTGCGCTCCTCGGAAAACGAGGAACTGGGCACCCTGCACCTTAAGGTCCTACAATTAAACACCACCACCCCTATGATCCTGGTCAACGCAGATGGGTCGGTAAAAGTCAATAACCTGCCCGGCGTTTCGGTGGAAGACCACTCCCTGATCCGGGAGAAGATCGACGTTTTTGAATCCGAGAATAACCCCATCCGCATCGACTACCAGGGCGAGCACCTGGCTACCCTGTACTACGGCAATTCAGAAGTGCTCAATAAACTGAAGTATTACCCCATCGCCCTTTTGCTGATCATCTTCCTCTTCGGGGCGGTGATTTTCTTTTTCTTCCGGACCAACAAAATTTCCGAACAGAACAAGCTATGGGCGGGCATGGCCAAGGAAACGGCACACCAGATCGGCACCCCCCTCACCTCCCTGCTCGGCTGGAATGAGCTGCTCAAGGGCGAAGCCATCAACCCGGGCATTACCCTGGAGATCGAAAAGGACATTGGAAGGCTGCAGGCCATTACCGAACGATTTTCACAGATCGGCTCCACGCCAAGGCTGGAACGCCTCGACCTGGTAGCCGAAACCCGGGATGCTTTTGAATACCTTCGGGCTCGGAGCTCAAAATTGATCCGCTTCAGCTTCCATTCCAGGGCGGAAAGCCTTCCGGTGCTGCTGAACCGGTCGCTGTACCACTGGTCGATTGAAAACCTGGTAAAAAACGGCATCGACGCCATGAAAGGCAAAGGGGAGGTCTCCATCGAAATCGTGCCTTCCGGTCATTTCGTGAATGTGCTGGTATCCGACACCGGGCATGGCATCCCCAGGCACCAGTTCCAGGAAATCTTCCACCCCGGGTTTACCACCAAAAAAAGGGGATGGGGCCTGGGCCTTTCCCTGGTTAAACGGATTATTGAAGAATACCATGGGGGAAAAATCAAGGTACTGTCGTCGGGGAAGGCGGGGACGGTAATGCAACTTTCCCTGGCTTTATTAAAAACAAATGGCAAAAAGTAAACTGGCCCTCATTAGGGAAACCCACCTGACCAACAACTGCCCGGAGTGTTTCAACCAGGACCTCAACCTGAAGTTCTACCAGAAGCACCTCTACAGCCGGCTTTTCCATCGGACCACTTCGGAGATCTCCCACGAATTGACCTGCAATACCTGCAAGAGCCGGATTTACCCGGTTGGGTGGACCCCCGATATCGAACGCAGCGTCGAATACTTCCAAAAGGCCCTGGAGCCCGCGAAAGCCCGACTGGAATTCAGGCCCCTTTTCTTTGTGCTGGTCCTTTTGGGCATCGCATTGGCAGGGACCCTGGCGTACTTCTACCTCCAGGGGCTATTGTAGTTTAGCCCTTATTTTGGCCGCGGTGGCTTCGAAAATTTCCGGCCCGGGGGAGACCTTCGTTTGAAAGGTCGCATCCGCCATGGTATTCAAAGGGATGAGGTGCACGTGTACATGGGGCACTTCAAGGCCGATCACCGTAAACCCGACCCGGCGGCACTCCATGCTCTGTTCAACGGCCAGGGCCACCTTGCGGCTGAAATGCATCAGGCTGTGGTAGGCATCCTCATCGAGGTCCGTGATTTTA
Source organism: Robiginitalea marina (assembly GCF_024006985.1). GTDB lineage: Bacteria > Bacteroidota > Bacteroidia > Flavobacteriales > Flavobacteriaceae > Robiginitalea > Robiginitalea marina. The sequence continues at coordinate 141,369 of NZ_JAMXIB010000004.1, read as the reverse complement.
TCGACCTCTTTTTTGGGCACGCAAAGGGTATGCCCAATGCTGTTTGGGTTGATGTCCAGAAACGCAAAGTTATGTTCATCCTCTGCAATTTTATAGCAGGGGATCTCTCCATTGATGATGCGTGTAAAGATGCTTGCCATCGGAATCAGGATGTTATTCCTCCATAATTATTAAATCCGGGATGGTTGGGTAACCCCACCGCGGGTTCCTCTTTTGGGCCTCCATTCAGGAGCGGGTAATCTCCAAAATGCGGAACTTCAGGGTCCCGTTGGGAACCTGTATTTCAGCAGTCTCGCCTTCCTTCTTGCCGAGCAGGCCCTTTCCGATAGGAGAGGTGACCGAAATTTTTCCGGCTTTAAGGTCGGCTTCGCTTTCGGCAACAAGGGTGTAGGTCATTTCCATCCCGTTCTGTTCATTTTTCAGCTTCACCGTCGAAAGGACCAGCACCCGGGAAGTATCGAGCTGGGATTCGTCAATCAGCCTGGCGTTGGCCAGGAGTTCCTCCATTTTCGCGATTTTCATTTCCAGGAGGCCCTGGGCTTCCTTGGCCGCGTCGTATTCGGCATTTTCGGAAAGGTCCCCCTTGTCGCGGGCTTCGGCTATGGCCTGGGAAGCCCTGGGCCGTTCCACATCCCGCAGGTGGTTCAACTCGTCTTTAAGCTTCTGCAGCCCTTCTTTGGTATAATAGGATACCTTGCTCATAACCTCTTCATTAAATAAACAGAAAATCCCCTTCAATACCTACAAAAATTGCAAGTTATTCAGAGGATTTAAACAAAGATAGTCAAAATTTGCTGATTTTTGCAGGGAACTCAAAGATGCCCATGGTACGCAACCGGCTGATTCCAATCTTCCTTCTCGCCCTCACACTGGTTTGCTGCGACAGCGATACCACCCAACGAAACCCTTACCTGCAGGAAGTGGGCTTCCGGTTTGAGGTCAACCTGAACCTTCCCCTCTACAGCCCCCTGACGACTACCGGGAACGCCGTCTATATCGGAAATACCGGGGTGGGCATCCGCGGGGTTTTTGTGATGAATACGGGCTTTGACCTGTTCAGGGCCTTTGAAGCCACCTGCCCCAATCACCCCCCCAATGCCTGCTCCACCTTGTCCCTCGACGGACAGGTTGCCCGCTGCGGGTGCGAAGACTTTGAATACAGCTTGTTTACCGGGCAACAACTCAACCGGCCCGATGACGGCAACCGGTATTTCGACATGCTGGAATACCGGGCCTCCCGGAGCGGCAGCAGCCTGATCATCACCAACTGATCTCCCCCCCGGTTAAAACCGGAAGGTGGCCCCGGCCAGGAAATGGATCCCGGCCTGCGGGTAGTATCCCACCCCTTCTATGGTCGTTACGGTCCCCGGGTTGCTGAAATCGTCGTCGAAGGTGTAAAAATACCCGTTGGAGCTAAACCTGGCGTCGAAGAGGTTATTGACCAGCAGGGAAAAGGTGATGCCCGAAAACCACCGGTCGGGTTCCCAGGTATACACCAGGTTCAGATCGGTCTGGCTATACGCCTCCAGCCGCGATTTTTCCGCATCGATATTCCCCATATATTGCTCCCCCACATATTTGGTCAGCAGGGCAACATCAAAGTTCTCCAGGGGCGAAACCACCAGCCTGCTTCCCGCCACCACCCCGGGGGAAAAAGCGATGCGGGTATTTCCAAGGTTGGTGAGCTGCCCGTCGCGGCGAAAGATAAAATCGACATTCCGGTTGGTGCTCAGGGCCAGGTTCGGTTGCCAGCGGACCCTGCTCCCCCAGGGAATATCCGCATCGATTTCCAGGCCAAGGCGATAGCTATCGCCCACGTTGGCTCGCAGGGGGGCGCCCACATCATTGAGCTCCCCGGTAAGGACCAGCTGGTCGCGATAACGCATGTAATAGAGGTTTGCGTTCAGGCTGGCCCCTTCTTTCTGGTACCTCCAGCCGAGTTCGAGGTCCTGGAGGCGCTCCGGTTTCGGGTTCCCGTTCTCGTAGTCGTTCCGGTTGGGTTCCCGGTTGGCAACGGCATAGGAAGCATAGAGGTTCTGGAAGGCGTCAAGGCGATAGGTAAGCCCAAGTTTTGGGTTAAAAAAGCGGAACTGGTCATCGACCAGGCCGGTTTCCCGCGCATTGGCCCGGTAGCTTACCCCGCGGTACTGAAGGTCGGCAAAAAAGCGCCAGTTCCCCCCGGCATTATAGTTGGCCTTGGCAAAAAGGTTCAGGTCGTCTTTGCGGGAATCGTCTTCATAATAGCGGGCCCCGGGGTCCAGGTCCCCGGCATACCGCGCCCAGATTACCTCCCCGAAATGGTCGCCCCGATAGGTGTTCCAGCCGCCCCCGAGCGTGAGCTGCCAGGGGCCTTCCTGGTAGGCCGAAGAGAATACCGTGCCGTAAAAATCGTTGTCGAGCCACCGGCGGCGGGCGTAATCCATGGTCGTAATCTCCTGCCCGTTCACCACGGGGGGCTCCAGGCCCAGGAAAGCCAATTCGGCATCGGGGGCGAACAGGACGTTGGTGTAATACCAGGCATCCACGTATTCTTCGAAGAACCCCCGCCCCCGGGTATAGTGGAAGGCGATATTGGATTGCCAGGAACTGCTCCATTGCTGGTTCCAGTGCAACTGGAAATGGTCCTGCTTGTAATTGTCGACCTGGTTGGGGTAAAACCCCTCGAAGGTGCCCGCTTCATCGAATTGTATGCCGGCAATGTTGAACCTGCGGTTGGTTTCCAGGCTGGGGTCTTCCCCAATAGCCGAAATCACGGAGGGGTCAAAGCCATACCAAGACTGGTAGGTGATCTCATGCCCCCCGAACAGGAGGGCCTTCACCAGGGTCTTGTCGCTGAGGAACGCCCCCTGCAGGAAGTAGGAATCCAGGTCGGAAGACGCCCGGTCGATATACCCGTCCGAGGCGATGCGGGAAAGGCGTCCGGAAAGCTCAAAATGGTCATTTATAAGGCCCGTACTGAACTTGGCCGTGGCCTTTAGGGTGTTGAAACTCCCGGCGGAAGCGGAAATTTCCCCATAAGCCTCCTGGGAAACCGCATCTGTGAGGATATTCAGGCTCGCCCCGAAGGCCCCGGCCCCGTTGGTGGAAGTACCCACCCCGCGCTGCAGCTGAAGGCTTTCGGTAGACGAGGCAAAATCGGGCATGTTTACCCAGAAAGTCCCCTGAGATTCCGCATCGTTATAGGGAATCCCGTTAATGGTCACGTTCACGCGGGTGGCGTCGCTTCCCCGGACGCGGATGCCCGTATACCCTATTCCTGCCCCGGCATCGGAGGTGGTGACCACCGATGGGAGGTAGTTCATCAGCACCGGGATGTCCTGCCCCAGGTTTCGGGGCGCAATGCGGGCCTTGGTTAAATTCGAAAAAGTCACCGGGGCTTCCCGGGTAACCCTCACGGCGGAAACCAGTACTTCATCGAGTCTGATTTCGTCTGTTTTCGTAGTGTCCTTTGGTGTTTCCTGTGCAGCACCGAGCCATCCGAAGCCCAGGCTGATTCCTAACAAAATAGCATTTTTCATTCGTAAGTATGGTTACGAACAAAAGGGGCTAAATTCTTTGTTACACTTGATTTTGCAGCAGCGTGCTGCCCGTACCGGAAGATGTTGGCGGCCGGTTCGAGGGCCGCTTCCCATCTCATTGCTCCCTTGGCAGCATTACCTGCCCAGGTTCAGCGGGTATAATCTCAGCCGGGTCGTTTCTGGGTTGGGACCTTCTGCGACCAAGCACCCCTTTTTGAGATGGGGCAAAGATACGCCACGAATTGTAAAAGCCGCACAAGGCCACCAAAAAAATACGCAGCCACCCCTGGAAGGCAGCTCCTGCCTTCCCCTGCCGACCTCATTGCGCCGCGGCCTGGTGAGCTGGCTTCAGCAGGTCATTCACCGTCTTTACCGGGTTAAAGGTGCTTATGGGCACTTCGACGAAAACGGTATTCCAGTAGGCCATTCCCCCATTCCAGAGCCCCGGGAGCTCCAGGGCCTTCAGAGGCCTCCCTTCGAAGGTTTTTCCGGTAATGAACCCTTGTTTCGGGTCGCGGAAGTTCATCAGGTCATACTTGCGCCCCGTGGCATCCCGCACCCCGCAAACCAGGTCGACGGGGTTGAAATGGGTGGCTTCGTCAAAGAGGGCTTTCTGGGACTCCTCCCCGAGGTCGGCCTGGGCCGATTCCACAATCTGCAGGGATTCCCTCCCCTGGGCATCTGTGATCCAGAACGGGCCGCCCCCGGGTTCCCCTTCATTTTTTACCATGCCGCAGACCCGGATCGGCCGGGAGAGTTTGTCTTGCAGCACAGACAATTGTTCCTCCAGGCTGTAGCCGGAAAAGCCTTCCGAAAACCTTACATTGAGGGCTGTTTCCAGGAATGTCCGGATGCGTTGTAACAGGTCGTGGTCGGTCACCCCCTCCCCCAGCATGCGGGAAAAGCGGAAGGCCTGCTCCTGGACCTCCAGCAAATGCCCCCCCAGGACTTCTTTCCAGTAACTGACTTCCGGCAGGGAGGCCCCCGTTACCACATTGTCTATATTCTTGATGAATATCAGGTCAGCTTCCTGCTCGTTGAGGTTTTCCAGCAGGGCGCCGTGGCCCCCGGGCCTGAAAAGCAGCTTGCCTTCCCCGTCCCGGAAGGGTTCATTTTCGGGAGTTACTGCCAGGGTATCGGTGGATTCCTTTTGGAAGGAATAGGAAATATCGAACTGGCATGAGGTGCGTTCCCCGACGGGCCCCACAACCCTGCGGGCTTCCTCCCCGAACAATTCCCTGTGCTGGGGGGAAATGGTAAAATGCAGTTTTGCGCCATCCCCGGTCCGCCCGTAGGCCGCCCCTTCTTTCAGGTGCTCTTCGAAAGGGGTGGCCAGGTGTCCCCCATAGTTGTGGAAAGGTAGCAGGCCTTTCGGGTAAAACCCATAGTTAAGGCCCTTTTCTTCGAGCATTTCCCGCACGAAGTGGTATAGGCCTGCCCCTGAAGACAGGGCGCTTTCCCCAAGGCGGGACTTTACGACCTTATAGAAAGGGAATCGCTCCAGGCCCTCTGCAAAAACACGGAGGTCCTTGTTTTGCGGGTGGTCCAGGTATGCCTGCAGGGAATCCCTTTCCGGGTCAAACTCATGCAGGAAGGAAAACAATGCTTTGAACATCCGCGAAGCGGCCCCCGAAGCCGGGATAAACTTTACGACCTGCAAGCCCTTGCTGTGCTGCCGGTACACCCCCCGGAGGCGTTCCTGCGCTTCCCCTGAGAGGCGCAAAATCCCGTCCCCCACCACGGCGGCACGGGCGAGCCGCACAGGAGGGATCCCTTCCCGGAAGGTCTCCATCTGTTGGTATGCCTGCCGGGGCTCGATGCCCTTGGCAGCTAACAATTGCAAGTCGTCCTCGCTGAACCTATACATGTGCCAATAGTTTATCAATGTGGGTAATGGCCTGGCGGAAACGCTCCTCCCGGCTGCCCTTTAAGGTAACAAATCTGCGGTTATTTTTTTCAAGGGCTTCCCTGAAATACCCGAACATCCGTTCACGGTCGCGGGGCCTGTCCCTCAGGTCGTCTGCCTCCCAGGGGATGTCGACCGAGGTCAGCAAATACAGGTCATACTGGTTTTCCAAAGCGTACTTCTCCAGGACCGGGTCGCAATACCCCAGGTAATAGGCCTCGGAATACACTTTGGTCTCCAGCAAATCGGTGTCGCAGATCAGGAGTCCGTCTGCCTGCCGGGCCAGGGCGTTTTCAAGCCTCATCTGCCCGATGGCAATGGGCATCAGGTCTTTGGGCTCGCAGGTCTTTTGTTCCCGGTCCCATTTTGCCTGAAGGTATTCCCTTGCGTATTCCGGGACCCACCGGGTCTGGTAGTGGTCCGCCAGTTCCCTTGCCAGGGTGGTTTTCCCCGTGGATTCCGGCCCGAAAAGGACCACTTTCAGGAGGTCTGAAGGTTCCTGTTTAAGTGCTTCTTCCATGCGATATATCCCTGGATGGCCAAGATAGTGAATATGAAATATTGCAGCGACAACATCCCCCAACCCCGATAGGCATACAGGGGTACGGTGATGATGTCGCCCAAAATCCAAAGCGTCCAGTTTTCCAGTTTTTTAGTGGCCATATACCACATGGCCGTGAAAAAAATCCCCGAGGTGAGGATGTCGACATAATTGCCGGGGCCAATCGCGGTTCCAAAGAGCCGGTAAACCCCGTAATTGACCCCTGCGGCGGCGGCAAAGAGCAGCACGCCAACGGCTTTTTCCCGGCGGTTGGTCCGCGAAATCTGAACTACCGGCCGGCCCTGGGTGCGCCGGGACCAGTTCCACCAACCGTACACGCTCATCAGGGAATAATACAGGTTGATCATCATGTCGCCAAGGAGCTGGTCCCGGTAAAAGATGAACAGGGTGATCACGGTGGCGACCAGGCCTGTCGGATAAACCCAGATCCGCTCCCGCCTGGCATAAACGACACTTGCAATGCCAAAAACGAAAGCCACGGCTTCCAGGACAATCAGGTAGTCCGGGCGATCCCTGTAGGGATCGGCGAAAAAATCAAAAATGGGGTGCATACCCGCTGCGGTCTCCCCTGACCATTTTCAGGAGGAAAACCCCCTGGTTCACAGCTCCAAGGCTTTGTTTCATTTCCCTGGCAAGCACCTGCATTACCGCATCATACTCCCCATAAACCTGGGTGCTCAGGGGGTTTTCCAGTACGGTCAGGCCAGAGTCGCGCATGGCTTTGATGAATCGTATGATCTCGGGTTCATAAGAATCCTGCAGGGGGCTGAAGGTTAGTTCCACGGAAACGTTCATAGGCGGTAGTTTGGACCACAAAGGTAGGCAGTGGGGCAGAGATTGAAAAACCCGTCATGGGCGCGGGGCCTGATTTGCCGTCGGGACCCTGGTGGCATAGGCACAGGTGAACCCCTCCAGCTCCAGGAAAAAGGCATTGAAATGCGTACACTTCCCCCCGTATACCACCCTGGCAGTGGTCTGCCCGTCGTCGAGGTCGAAGTTGTCTACCGTAATATGGTTCAAAAAACTCAACCCATGGATTCCCATGACCTTATAAAGTGACTCCTTGACCCCCCAGACAACCGTCAATTTCCGTACCAGGGCCTCCTCATTGGCAAGGTCGTGGTATTCGCTCAGGGGCGTAAAGCGGTGAGCGATACGCAGGATCTTATGCCGTTGTTTCTCTATATCGATCCCCACCTCCAGCTGCCGTGAGAGGATAATGCCGGTCATTTCAAAAGAGTGGGTGATGGAAATATGGGTGCCGTCGCGCAGGTGCGGTTTGCCGTTTTGGTCATAAAACAAATCCGCATCGCGGTATCCCCCTTCGGCCATCAGGTGCCGGATGCTCAGAAACCCCCTTCGATGCAGTTCAGATTTCATACTGCTCATCCGGCCCTGGCAATGGGGGGTGAGTTCAATCCCCCTGGCCAGCCAGGATTCGGGTTCCTCAATTTTCCAGAGGAAGGCCTGCAGGCCCGGATGGCTCTCGATTCTTTTCAGCAGCGGCATGGGAAATATAAACTAATCAGTACCTTTGTAACCGTCCTTTCCAGATATAGGACAGATTGGTAAACTGGTTTTTCGGGGTATCCAAACCGGCCTTTGGCAGGCAAAAGAAACCCCGCATAAATATCCCAAAAATAATTGGAATCATGAGAACGAAAGCGGTGGAATACATCCCCTATAAAGTCAAAGACCTCTCCCTGGCCGGGTGGGGACGGAAGGAAATAGCGCTGGCCGAGGCGGAAATGCCCGGGCTTATGGCCCTGCGGGAGGAATATGGGAAAAAGAAGCCCCTACAGGGTGCCCGGATAGCCGGGTGCCTCCATATGACCATCCAAACCGCTGTGCTGATCGAAACCCTGGTGGAACTGGGGGCTGAAGTCACCTGGAGTTCCTGCAATATCTTTTCCACCCAGGACCATGCGGCGGCAGCCATTGCCGCGGCCGGGATTCCCGTGTATGCCTGGAAAGGCATGACTGAAGAGGAGTTTGACTGGTGCATCGAACAGACCCTGTTTTTCGGCGAAAATCGTGAGCCCCTGAATATGATCCTGGACGACGGGGGCGACCTGACCAATATGGTGCTGGACCGGTATCCGGAGCTGGCTGCGGGTATACGGGGGATTTCCGAAGAAACCACCACCGGGGTGCTGCGCCTTTACGAAAGGGTAAAAAAGGGAACGCTCCCCATGCCGGCCATCAATGTGAATGATTCGGTGACCAAATCCAAATTTGACAACAAATACGGGTGCCGGGAAAGCGCGGTGGATGCCATTCGCCGGGCTACCGATACCATGCTGGCCGGAAAGCGCGTAGTGGTTGCCGGGTACGGCGACGTCGGCAAGGGAACGGCCGCCTCCTTCCGGGGGGCCGGGGCCATTGTTACCGTTACCGAAATAGACCCCATCTGTGCCCTGCAGGCCTGTATGGACGGATATGAGGTAAAACGGATGGAAACCGTGGTTGGGCTTGCAGATATTGTCATCACGGCCACGGGGAACAAAGACATTATCAGGGAAGAACATTTCAGGGCCATGAAAGACAAGGCCATCGTCTGCAACATCGGGCATTTCGACAATGAAATAGACATGGCATGGCTCAATACCCATTACGGGCATACCCGCGACGAGATCAAGCCACAGGTCGACAAATACACCATTGAAGGCAAAGACATCCTGGTTTTGGCGGAAGGCCGCCTGGTGAACCTCGGGTGTGCCACAGGGCACCCCAGCTTTGTAATGAGCAATAGCTTTGCGAACCAGACCCTGGCTCAAATGGAACTGTGGACCAACCCCGATCAGTATGAGAACCAGGTCTACACCCTGCCCAAACACCTCGATGAGAAGGTAGCCGCCCTGCATTTATCAAGGCTTGGGGCAGAGCTGACCCCACTGAGGCCCGAACAGGCTGCCTATATAGGGGTAGCCCCGAAAGGCCCTTTTAAACCCGAATATTACCGGTATTAAGCCAGGGAACAGGAAAGAAAAAACCCCGGGGATGCCCGGGGTTTCTTTTTTGGTGGCTGGCATTTACCTGGCCTCGGCCAGCATGCCTTCCATCATATAACAAGCCTTGTATTCCTTCAGCAGGGCGAGGCCTTCATCCCTGGGCATGTCCGGATCGATACGCAGGGCATTCCCGTTGGGCAGGTAAACCATATAGAAGCCTTCCTCCATGGAAGACAACCTGATGATTTCCCCGTCTGGCCGGATGGCATTCCACGACTTTTCATCGGGCCGGTAAAACAATTCCAGTTTTTTGCCCGTTTCCGGGCCATCCACAACGGCGATCTGCATCCGGTTCTTTGTGGCGACCATTTCCAGGGTGTTCCCTTCATATTCAACCAGTTGAACCTCCTTCTCCCCTTCGTCCATGGCAATGGGGTTAGAACCTGACCAAAATTCAATGACATTAAAAATCAGGGTATCCCCTACCAAAAAGAGGGCATATACAGGGACGATGTTCAACCCCCAAAAAATCAGGTTATTTACCCATTTGCTTTCGGATACACCCTGGTTCCATTCTTTCAGGTTGTTAAACGCCTGGAAAGATCCCAGGCAGCTGCTGAAAAGCAGGCTCGCAGCCAGAGCCATGGCGATGATTGGTTTTTTCATGTTTTTTCATTTTAGGGTTACGGTACCCGGAAGATAACAAATTCCGCCGAGTTCGCCCCACAATGGGAAAAACGGGTGCCACACCCCCGGGCATAAAAAAACCCGCCCTTTAACAAAGGCGGGTTTTTTTAAAGAATTTCAGGAAGGGAACTATGCCTCCGCCGGCTCGATGGAAACAAAGGACTTGCCCCCGGTCTTCTTGCTGAACCGGACAATCCCGTCGACTTTGGCGTGCAGGGTATGGTCCTTGCCAACATATACATTGTCACCGGCATTGTGCCTGGTGCCGCGTTGCCTAACGATGATGTTCCCGGCAACAGCCTTCTGGCCGCCAAAAATTTTCACGCCGAGGCGTTTCGATTCCGACTCCCGCCCGTTTTTGGAACTACCTACACCTTTTTTATGTGCCATGATCTATACTATTTACGGGAAAATCCCGGTTACTCGATTTACTTTCCAGACAACGCTTCGATAAGCTCTGCCTTTTTCATTGCGGAATACCCGCTGATACCCTTATCCCGGGCCAGCTCCTTCAGTTCGGCCACGGTCATCCCGGAAAAGTCCTCCGCCGGGCTGGCTGCAGGCTTTGCAGCTTCCGGCCGGGCCTTGGCGGCCGGGGCCTCTTTTTTGGCAACAGCCTTTTTAGCACCCGAGGCAGCAATGCCTTCAATGACCACTTCGGTCAGGTACTGGCGGTGGCCATTTTTAACGCGGTATCCTTTCCGCCTTTTTTTCTTAAAGACAATGACTTTGTCTCCCTTCAGGTGCCTGAGGACCTTTGCCTCAACAGCTGCACCTTCTATAGCCGGGGCGCCAATGGTTACCTGCTTGTCATCGCTTAACAGAAGGACATGGTCAAAGGTAACTTTACCCCCCTCTTCCTCTTTAAGCCGATGTACGAAAACCTTTTGGTCTTTTGCAACTTTGAATTGCTGCCCTGCTATCTCTACGATTGCGTACATAGCGATTGTGTATAAATGAACGTTATGGTTTGGCCCGCCAGTCTCATCTGGGATTTTGGCAAAGGCGGGTGCAAATATACGGTTTAATCCCCAAATGCCAAGGGGCAGATGTAGATTTTAGAAGTTTTTTTGCCGGTGGTTGTTGCTCCTCTTGAAGAGCTGCATAAATGACAGGGTCAGGACAAGGGTAGTGGCAAAGCCCATGATGGCTACCGTAAAGAAAACGATGGCCTCAAAATTCCGGAAATCGTCGAAAAAAGAGGTGGAAAGGGCCGGAAGAAACCCGGTGTTTACTTCCGTACTGTAAAAGGCAAAGAAAAGGGTGAAGAGCACCGTTGCGATAAACCCGACGGTGAGTCCGGCCACAAAGCCCTTTCCGTAAGTAAACGCGCCTCCCTGCTCCAGCTTGTAGTACCTGATCGCCTCGTAAATCCCAAACCCGGTAATGACCCCGTTAAACAGGCTGTAGAACACATTGGTATGAAGGTCAACCAGGGAGAGGAGCAGGAAATAGCCAATAAGAATACCAGAAGTCGCCAGCCCGAAGCGAAGGGGAAGGGCAAAGTTTTTCAACGGAAGCATCGGATTATTTTCCTTTAATTTAGCATTTTTTCGCTGAAAAAGTGGTAAAAGATTGTTAAACCAGGGCTCTGATTCCCCGTGATTTTCGTTCAGGGCTTATTTTTATGCCTGAGATTCGACGTAACCTAAACCTCATTTTGACTACAAACCCTTCTATCAAAAACCACTGACATGAAACACATTTTACTAACGGCGCTGCTTCTGGCAGGAACAGGGGCGCTTTATGGCCAGGAGGTCTCCTATGAGGAATACGACCTCGACAATGGCCTCCACGTGATCCTGCACCAGGACAACTCCGCCCCGGTTGTGGTCACCTCCGTGATGTACCACGTGGGAGGGAAGGACCGCACCGACGGGCGGACCGGGTTTGCCCACCTTTTCGAACACCTCCTTTTTGAAGGCACCAAGAATATCGAAAGGGGCAAATGGTTTGAGATCGTCTCCTCGCGCGGGGGGCAGAACAACGCGAACACCTCCCAGGACCGGACCTATTATTACGAGGTATTCCCCTCCAACAACCTGGAGCTCGGGCTATGGCTGGAATCGGAACGCCTGCTGCACCCGGTAATCAACCAGGAGGGCATCGACACCCAGCAGGAGGTGGTAAAGGAGGAAAAGCGGCTTCGGTACGACAACTCCCCCTATGGCCAGATCCTCCCCGTCCTTGGGGAAACCCTTTTCAAGGTACACCCCTACAAGGACCCCAACATCGGCTACATGGAAGACCTGGACGCCGCGACCCTGGAGGACGTGGTTGCCTACAACCAGAAGTATTATGTGCCCAACAACGCGGTATTGGTTGTAGCCGGGGATATTGACCTGGCTGCCACCAAAACCCTGGTGGAACGCTATTTTGCCGAAATCCCCAGGGGGGAGGATATTGTACGGGATTACCCGGAGGAAGCCCCCATCACCCAGGAAATAAGATCCAAAGCCTACGATAAAAACATCCAGATTCCGGCTTCCATCGTGGCCTACCGCACCCCTGGCTTTGCGGAAAGGGACGCATACGTATTGGACATGATTTCCACCTACCTCAGCGACGGAAAGAGCTCAAAGCTCTACAAAAAGCTGGTGGACGAACAAAAACAAGCGCTGCAGGTCGGCGCTTTCAACATTGCCCAGGAAGACTACGGCATGTATGTGGTATTCTCCCTCCCGGTGGGGGAGACCGCCCTGGAGACTTTGGTAGAGGAATCTGAAGAGGAAATCGCCAAACTTCGACTCGACCTGATCTCAGAAAGGGATTACCAGAAGCTGCAGAACAAATTCGAGAATGATTTCGTGAGTTCGAATTCAAGCATACAGGGGATTGCGAGCTCCCTCGCCACCTACTATATGTTATATGGCGACACTTCCCTGATCAACAAGCAGATCGACATCTACAGGTCCATCACCCGGGAAGAGATCCGGGACGTGGCCATAAAATACCTGAAACCAACCCAGCGGGCGGTGATCGAATACCTGCCCGGAGACAAAATGGACAACTAAGACGCTATGAAAAAGATATTTTTAACCCTCGCGCTGGCCCTGGCCTCCACGGTGGCGGTAGCCCAGGCAGACCGTTCAAAAATGCCTGAAGCCGGACCAGCCCCCAAGATCAACCTGCAGGAAGCTGAACGCTTTGAAACCCCAAATGGCCTTACAGTTTTGGTGGTGGAGAACCACAAGCTGCCGCGCGTATCTATACAGTTGAACATAGACAACCCCCCCATTTTGGAAGGGGATAAGGCCGGGGTTTCGAGCCTTACGGGAAGCCTGATCGGCAACGGTTCCCGAAACATCCCAAAAGACGACTTCAACGAGGAAATCGACTTTATGGGCGCTACCCTGAATTTTGGCTCCCAGGGGGCTTTCGGGTCGAGCCTTACCAAATACTTCCCGCGCCTGTTCGAATTGATGGCTGATGCGGCGATCAACCCCAACTTCACCCAGGAGGAGTTCGACAAGGAAAAGGACAAGCTGATCACCGGCCTTAAAACCCAGGAAAAAAGCGCCTCGGCCATCGCGAGCCGGGTTCAGGGAGCCCTGGCATATGGCAAGGGACACCCTTATGGGGAATTTATCACCGAAGAAACTGTCAACAATGTGACCCTCGCCGATGTGCAGCGGTTCTACCAGAATTATTTTGTGCCCGCAAACGCCTACCTGGTGGTTATCGGAGACACGAACAAGGAAGAAGTTCAGGCCCTGGTGGATAAGCATTTTTCGCGCTGGTTAAAAGCTTCTCCACCCCATTTTGCGTTTTCCAAGCCTTCAGACGCCCAATACACCCAGATCAATTTTGTAGATGTGCCCAATGCCGTACAGTCAGAGATCAGGGTACAGAACCTGGTGGACCTAAAAATGAAGGACCCTGATTACCTGCCTGCCCTGGTGGCCAACCGTATCCTGGGCGGAGGGGCTGAAGCCCGCCTTTTCCTTAACCTGAGGGAAGACAAGGGCTACACCTATGGTTCCTATTCTTCCCTGGGCAACGACAAATGGGCCCCCTCGCGGTTCCAGGCCAGTGCCAGCGTCCGCAATGCGGTAACAGACAGTTCCGTGGTCGAAATCCTGAAGGAGGTGGACCGCATCCTGACCGAGCCGGTTTCCGAAAAAGAACTGGAGATTGCCAAGGCAAAATATGTGGGCTCCTTTGTCCTTGCCCTGGAACAGCCCTCCACTGTGGCGCGCTATGCCCTGAATACCATACAGGAAGACCTTCCTGCGGATTTCTATTCCAACTACCTGGAGCGGATCAACGCCATTAGCGTAGAAGATGTGCAGCGGGTGGCACAGAAGTATTTCAAGGTAGACAACGCCCGTGTGGTGGTGGCCGGAAAGGGGAGTGAGGTCCTGGAAAACCTCGAGAAGGTGGAATTCAAAGGCAAAACTGTCCCTGTTTTCTATTTTGACAAATACGCCACCCCTGCGGAGAAACCCGATTTAGGAGCTGCCGTCCCGGAGGGCGTGAGCGTGCAGTCGGTTATCGACCGCTATTTCGAGGCCATAGGGGGAAAGGAAGCCACGGAGAAAATAAGCAGCCTCAAACTGGTTTATGAAAGCTCCGCCATGGGGGCGACCATTAAGGTGGAAGAGCTCCGTACTGCGGACAGGCTTTCCCAGACGACCTTCATGAACGATTCCCCCATGATGGGGGTCATCGCCAAAGGGGATGAACTCTACATGAAACAGGGGGGCAACAAGATGCCCCTGCCCGAAGGGATGAAGAACGACCTGCAAAAAAGCCTTGGAATCTTTGTGGAACAGGCCATTAGTGCCAACCCCGAAGCCAGGGTAGCCGGGGTGGAAACGGTTGAGGGAAAATCGGCCTATCGCATAGACGTACCGGGCGAAGTGGTGCAGGCCAGCTACTTCTACGATGTGGAAACCGGCCTTAAAATCAAGGAAGCCACTGTGACCAGCATGAACGGCCAGACCCAGAACCAGGAAGTATTCATCAAGGAATACCAGGAGGTGGACGGGATTAAATTCCCCTCCCTCCGCATGGTGCCCATGGGGCCGCAACAAGTGGAGAGCAAGTTGCTGGAGGCAGTCATCAACTATGAAGTAAAGGAAACCGATTTCAATTAACCCCGGTGACGGGATAAACAGGAAGGCGCCCTACCCGGGTGCCTTTTTTGTTTTGTTGACCAGGTAAACCCCCAGCAGGATCAGGGCAGCCGCCCCCACCTGCCCGGGGCTGAAACGCTCCCCGTCCAGAAGGCCCCAGAAAACCCCCACCACCGGGATCAGGTAGGTAACCGACACGGAAAAGACCGGGGTGGAAATCTGTATAAGCCGGTTGAACATCACCTTGGCGATGGCGGTCCCGAAAATACAGAGCAGGGCGATATACCCCAGGGAGGACCAGAAATGGGGCCCTTCCCTGACCGGCGACGACAGGGCTCCCGATCCGAGTATGATGGCCAGGGCCGGGGGCAGCAAAAACAAGAAATTGCCCACGGCGATCCCCATGGGGCTTACTGACTGCAACTTGCTTTTGATGATATTTGCATTAAAGGCATAACAGAGGGCGGCTAGTACAACCAGGCCCGCAAACCAGTAATTCTGGCCCGGGTTTACCCCGGCCCCCAGCCAGATGAGCAGGGCTGCCCCCAACAACCCCACCAGCACGCCCGCCAGTTGGTTTAGAGAAAAGGATATCCGGAAAAGGAGGTAGCCCACAAAAAGGGTGAAAAGGGGCACCAGGGAGTTCAGGATCGAGGCGATACTGCTGTCGATTTCCGTCTCGGCCCAGGCGAAAAGGAACATGGGAATAAAGCTGCCCACCACGCCGCTAAGGGCCACCCAGGGCCATTCGGCTTTCCCAATGGTGCGGAGGGAACGGGCCCCGATGGCCAAAAGCAAAAGACCGGCCAGCAGCACGCGGACACTCCACAACTGGGTGGCCGAAAAACCTTCGAGCCCCTTTTTGATAAGGATATAGGAACTTCCCCATATTAGGGATAGCAGGGCCAGGTAGAAAAGGCGTCGGTTTGTATCGCTCATCCCAGGGGTTAGTTTGGGCAAAGTTGCTACATTTGGCATAGATTCCGAAACCATGAAAGCGAAAACCACAGCTTCCCTGAACTTTTCACGAATATTCCTTTTCACCGGCCTCCTGGCCAGCGTACTTTATATGGCCTCATGCCGGGAAGCGGAAAAGGAACCCTCCCGGATGGAGCAGGTAATGGCCATCCACGATTCGGTAATGCCGGAAATGACCACGATCTCCAAACTGGTGGCAGACCTGAAGCCCCTGGCAGACAGTACCGAACAGGGTCAGGAGTACCGCAGGGCAATGCAGGACCTCCAGAAGGCCCATACTTCAATGATGGACTGGATGCAGGGGTTTGGGGAACGCTTTGACCACGAGGAAATCATGAAGGGAAAAGCGCTGAGCCGCGAAAAAGAAACCTGGCTGGTCGAGGAAGAGGTCAAGGTCAGGGCTATGCAAAACCAGGTCATGGGGAGTATCCGCAGGGCAAGGGCGCTTCTAGGGGCCCGCGACAGTATCCCGCAAGAGTAGCCTTCAGAAAGGCAAACGCCCCAGGTCCACATTCCCGCCTGAAATCAGAAGGCCTGTACGCTTCCCCCGGAAAAGAGCTGGCTCCCTCAGGACTGCCGCAAGGGTAACGGCGCTGGAAGGCTCAATGACTATTTTCATGCGTTCCCAGACCAGCCTCATGGCCCCGACAATTTCCTCTTCAGTGACCCTGACAATGGTGTTCACATACTCCTGAATTACGGGAAAGGTATACGACCCCAAAACGGTCTTCAACCCATCGGCAATGGTATCGGTAGTCGCGTTTCCCAAAATCTTCCCCGCCTTCAGGGAGCGGTAGGCGTCATCCACTGCCAGGGGTTCCGCCCCAATGGCCTGGCAGTTGCTGCCAAAAAAAGCTGCCGCCAGGGCAGTGCCCCCCAGCAGGCCACCCCCGCCCACAGGGGCCACTGCAAAATCAAGGGCCTCCACCTCTTCGAGCAGTTCTTTGCAGGCCGTACCCTGGCCCAGCATTACCCACGGATCGTTTGAGGGGTGTATGAATACCGCACCGGTTTCACGCCCGATGCGAGCGGCCTCCCTTTCGCGGGCCTCCAGGGTAGGGGCGCATTCAAAAATCCGGCCCCCATACTCCCGCACTCCCTGCTTTTTTACTTCCGGGGCGTTCTGCGGCATTACGATGTAGGCAGGGATGCCGAGGTTTTTCGCAGCCAGCGAAAGGGCCTGGGCAAAATTCCCGGAGGAATGGGTGACCACGCCGGGCAAGGGGCCCTCCTCCATTTTTACCAGGAGGGCATGGGTGGCCCCCCTGATTTTATATGAGCCGCCCCGCTGGAAGTTCTCGCATTTGAAAAACAGGCTGGCCCCTGAAAGTTCGTCGAGCAACCGGGAACGAAGCACGGGAGTCCGATGGATGTAAGGGGTGATTTTGCGGTGGCATTCAGCCAACGCTTCTGCTGTGTACGGGGTCATCTGAGGTCTTTTGAAAGCATGCCTATTTCCATCGGATGGTTTCCATGATGCGGCGGATGTCTTGCTGCAGGTAGGAAGCTGCCGGCAGGATGGAATCATAATTGGGCTTGGCGTAAAAATACACCGATCCGGTAACAAAATGCCGGGTGCTGTCGGTGACGTAAAACTGCGACTGGGAGGCGGCATCGCCCCGCACTTCATAAAACATGCCATAGACGCGTTCCTGCTCGTTTACATAGGGCTGCTCCACAATATTGTCGGCCTTCACCACATGTTGGTACGAGAGTTTCTGTGCATCCGAGAGCAATTCCCTGAGGTTTCCCTCCACCGGCTTATAGGTCAGGTACACCGATCCGTTCATGGGGCGGTAGTCCAGGACCATATCGCAGCCTTCCCTCAGCCCGGCAACGGCCATCTGGTTATACTCAAACTCAAAGGGGCAGGGCGCATCCATCAGGCGATAAGCCGGGCGGGGATACTCGAGCCGCAACAGGGCCCGGGGTTTGGGCTGGGGGTCTTCCTTGCAGGAACACAGGAGGCCAAGTACCAGGCAGCAGCCCAGAAGGAGGAGGTTATTTCTCATGGGGGAGGGTCACTTTTATTTGTTTGAGTCGTTTCCGGTCCATGCTTTCCACCATAAACTGGTATCCGTTAAAGGGTACTTTCTCGCCCTTCCGGGGGAAATCCCCGGCAATTTCCAGGACAAAGCCTGCCACCGTTTCCGATTCGCCCTTCCGGTTCTCAAATTCCACAGGGTCTTCCAGGTGGATGACCTTGTAAAAGTCCTTCAGGTTGGTCTTGCCCTCGAAAACGTAGTTGTAATCGTCGAGTTTGGAATAGACCAGGTCCTCGTCATCGAACTCATCGCTGATGTCGCCTACAATTTCTTCGATGACATCTTCCAGGGTAACGATTCCGGAGGTGCCCCCGAATTCATCCACCACAATGGCCAGGTGGTTTTTTTTGTTCTGGAATTCCAGCAGGAGGTCATCCAGTTTCTTGTTCTCGGGGACAAAGAAGGGCTCCCTGATCAGGGAAACCCAGTTGAAGGACTTCCGATCCAGGTAAGGAAGCAGGTCCTTGACGTACAACACCCCCAGGACGTTGTCGAGGTTCTCGTTGTACACCGGGATGCGGGAATAGCCGTTTTTCTGGATCTCTTCCAGCACCTCGGAATACTTCATGGATTCGTTCAGGGCGAAAATATCGATCCGCGGTCGCATGACCTGCTTGGTGTCGGTATTGCCAAAAGAAACAATTCCCTGCAGGATCTTTTGTTCCTCCCGGGTGGTGTCGCCTTCGGAAGTCAGTTCCAGGGCCTGTGAAAGGTGGTCTACACTGAGGTTCGATTTCTGTTTCCCCAGGTATTTGTAGAGGAGCAGGCTCCCCTTCCGCATGGGGCTGGTCACCGGGGTGAACAGGATGTCGAGTACCCTGATGGCATAGGTCATCCGCAGGGCAAAAGCACGGCGGTTTCGGTTCGCGTAGATCTTGGGCAGGATTTCCCCGAACAAAAGGATCAGGAAGGTCGCGAGCACCACTTCCAGTAAAAACCTGGCGGAGAGGACCCCCAGGAAAACCTGGTCAATGCCCGCAAAGAGGGTGTCCCCAATATCATTCAAAAGCAGTACAATCCCAATGTTGATGGCGTTATTGGCGATCAGGACCGTAGCGAGGAGTTTCCGCGGCTTTTCCAGCAGGTTGTGGATAACTTTGCCCTTGGCATCCCCGGAAGCCTTGATTTCATTCAGCTCAGTCTGCGACAAGCCAAAAAAGGCGACTTCCGCCCCTGAAATCAGGCCGGAACACAGCAACATTACCACCAACAAGGTAAACTTCAGGATCAGGTAGGCGTCGGGAGCCATCCCGAGGAAGAGAGCGCTTAGGGGGTCAGGGTCCAAGTGCTTGGTATTTGGTTACTTAAAAAGGCAGGTCGTCCTCTTCCTCCGGGGGTTCCGCCCTCGGGGGAGTTTTTCCGGCAGCCGGCCCCTGGGAAACGCCGCTTCCCATGTTGGATGCCGGGGAGGCACCCCTGGCCTCTTCCCCTCCCTTGTTGGAGAGGAAGGTAAAATCAGTGACCTGTACCTCGGTGGAGTACCGGGTTGCCCCGTCCTCGCCCTGCCACTGCCGGGTCTTCAGGCGTCCTTCCACGTAGATCAGGTCGCCCTTGCTGAGGTATTTCTCACAGATTTCCGCAGCTTTGTTGCGCACCACAATATTGTGCCATTCGGTATTGGTGACCTTTTCACCCGTCTGGCGATTGGTGTAGGTCTCATTGGTGGCGATCGGGAATCGCCCGATGCAATTGCCGCCTTCAAAATAGTGTAACTTGACCTCGTCTCCCAGATGGCCAATCAGCATTACTTTATTTAATGTTCCGCTCATAGAATTTCCCTTCGGTCAAAAGTACGAATTTTTAACCGTTTCCATGAAATTTGCAATCAGCACGGGAACGGGGTAGGAATGCATTTGGGAAATGGGCACCGCGCCTTCCAGGGAACCGGGGAGGTGCACGATCCAGAAGGTTACGTAAAGGTGTTGATGGGAGAGTTTGTGGATGATGGGGTTCGGGTTGAATCGCACCACATCCGTGGCTTCGCCCAGCCCCTGTATCCCTGCCCCGGGCAGGAGGGCCCTGATCCCATCCTCGGGGACGACGCCCCCCGATTCCACCAGGGGAAATTCGAACAACCCCTCCCAGATTCCAGGTCCATTGCGGCGGGTAAGCAGGGTCCGGAATTCCCGATCCACGGGGAACAGGTAGTTGAAATACCTCGTGCGCACCCCCTTCTTCGGCAGCTTGACCGGGAGTTCGCCCACCCTGCCCTGGCGGACTGCCTCACAACCCCCGCCCAGGGGGCAGGCCGCACAATCGGGGTTCCGGGGAACGCATTGCAGGGCGCCAAATTCCATCAGCCCCTGGTTGTAATCCCCGATTTGCTCTGCATCCATTACTTCCCGGGCCAGTTTGGCGAAATAACGCATCCCCTCCGGGGCGTTGACCGGAAGGTCGACCCCGAAATACCGGCTCAGTACCCGGTACACATTCCCGTCTACCACCGGGTTGGGCTCTTGGAAACAAATAGAACTGATTGCCGCGGCCGTATAGGCCCCCACGCCTTTTAGTTTAAGGAGTCCTTCATACGTCTGCGGGAAATTGCCCTCATATTCCCTGGAAATGGTTTTGGCCGCGGCATGCAGGTTCCGCGCCCGGGAGTAATACCCCAGGCCCTGCCAGAGCTTCAGGACTTCTTCTTCGGGGGCAGCCGCCAGGTCTCCCACCGTGGGGAAATGCTCCATGAACTTCAGGAAATAGGGCAGGCCCTGGGCGACCCTGGTCTGCTGGAGCATGATTTCAGAGAGCCAGATAGGGTAAGGATCCCGGGTATTTCTCCAGGGCAGATCCCTTTTATGGGTGCGGTACCAGGCGAGAATTACATCCGAAAATTCCATGGGTCTTTAACAGGGATCCAAAACTAACTGTATTTAAGGACTTAAAAATGAAGGGGCAGGAAAAAAAATTGAATAATATTTATATATTTGCAACCCTGAAACCTACAGATAATTTAAAATGACGAAAGCGGATATCGTATCGAGGATCTCAGAAAAACTGGGAATGGAAAAAGGAGATGTACAGGCTACTGTGGAGAGCTTTATGGAAGAAGTAAAGTCCTCTTTGGAAAACGGCGACAATGTATATCTCAGGGGCTTTGGCAGTTTTATCATCAAAACCCGTGCTGAAAAGACAGGAAGGAACATTTCCAAAAATACAACCATCAAAATACCTGCTCACAATATTCCGGCCTTTAAACCTGCCAAGGTGTTTGTCGAAGGAGTGAAGAGCAACGTGCAGGTTAAATAGTAACCGTTAAAACTGAGCTATGCCGAGTGGTAAAAAAAGAAAAAGACATAAGGTAGCGACCCACAAACGCAAAAAGAGAAGGAGAGCTAACCGACACAAGAAAAAGTAGTTCCAACAACTACTTTTTCCTTTTTTCTATACGTTCATTGACATAGAAATTCTTTCGAGGATTTCGACGGGTTTACGATACAACCTGTATACTTATATTGTTTAATCCTTTCATTTTCTACGGAAAGTGGAACTAAATCAAATCAGGTGAATAGAGAATTAATCGTAAGATCCAGACCTGATTCCGTCGATTTTGCCTTACTCAAAGATGGCAGGCTTATAGAGCTCCACAAGGATGAAAACGACCACAATTTCAATGTGGGAGACATCCTGGTCGCCAAAATAAGAAAACCGGTTCCCGGGCTAAACGCAGCCTTTGTGGACGTTGGATACGAAAAGGACGCCTTTTTGCACTACCACGACCTCGGGCCTCAGCTGGGCAGCATGCTTAAGTTTATAAAGATGGTGCGCTCCGGCAAATTGAGGGATTACTCCCTCAAGAATTTCCCGGTTGAAAATGACATCGATAAAAATGGCAACATCAAGGATGTTGTCAAGCCGAACCAGTCCATGCTGGTGCAAATTGTCAAGGAGCCCATTTCCACCAAAGGCCCGCGGATCAGTTCAGAGCTGTCCATTGCCGGGAGGTACCTGGTGATGGTTCCCTTCTCGGACAGGGTTTCCGTTTCCCAGAAGATCCCCAGCAAAGAGGAAAAGGACCGGTTGAAGCGCCTGGTGCAGAGCATCAAGCCAAAAGGTTTTGGAGTGATCATCCGGACAGTAGCCGAAGGCAAAAAAGTAGCCGAATTAGATAAGGATCTGGAAAATCTGATGTCCAAATGGACGTCGATGTGCAAGAAATTGCAACAGGCACCCACCCCCTCCAAGGTTTTGGTGGAACTGAACCGCGCCTCCTCCATATTGCGGGACGTATTCAACGACACCTTCACCGGGATTTATGTGGATGACGAAACGCTTTACACCCAGATCAGGGATTATGTGCATGAAATTGCCCCTGAAAAGGAATCCATAGTGAAGTACTATACTTCCAATGTCCCGATTTTTGAAAAATTCGGGATAGAAAGGCAGATCAAAACTTCCTTCGGACGGACAGCCTCCATGAGCAAGGGGGCCTACCTGGTGATCGAACATACCGAAGCCCTGCACGTAATAGATGTGAACAGCGGAAACCGGTCAAACAAAGCCCGCAACCAGGAAGATACGGCCCTGGAGGTCAACCTCCTTGCGGCTACGGAAATTGCCAGGCAATTGCGCCTTCGCGATATGGGTGGCATTATCGTCATCGATTTTATCGACATGGCGCGCCCGGAGCACCGTAAGAAGTTGTTCAACAAGCTTCGGGACGAAATGGCCGACGACCGTGCGAAGCACAAAATCCTGCCCCCGAGCAAATTTGGCCTGGTGCAGATTACCCGGCAAAGGGTCCGCCCCGAGGTGAACATCAAGACCTCGGAAGCCAACCCCAGCGGTGACGGACAGGAAGTGGAAGCTCCCATCATGCTGATCGAAAAAATCAGTTACGACCTGGAGCAAATCCTGAAATCAGGCGGTCGGGAGCGGAGCATTACCCTGAATGCGCACCCCTTTATTGCCGCCTACCTTACCAAAGGATTCCCTTCCATTCGTTCCAAATGGTACCTGGAGCACAAAAAATGGATCAAAATCCAGCCCAGGGACGCCTATACCTACCTGGAATACCGGTTTACAGACCGGGAAGGCAATCCCCTGGAATAACACAAAACAGCCCCCTCGCCGGGGCTGTTTTTTTTTGTCCCCTGCCCTTGGCCCTTTCTGTACTCTGCGCCCAAATACGTATTTTTAGGAGATGGTAACCCTCTAAACCCCTATGCGGTCATGAAATTCCCCACGCTGTACCCCTTCGCCCTGGGCATCTTGCTGATGTTTTCCTGCCAGGAACGCCCGCCGGCTTCCGATAGGCCCTTAGGCAGCCTCCTGAAGGGGGAGCCCTCCATTGAGGGTAAAAAGGAGTACCTGCAGAGCCCCTTCCTGACAGCCGGAGACCGGGTGTATATGGTCGGGTACCAGGATGGGAGCTTCCCCGACCTCGGATGGCACATCAAAGGGGAAATGGGGGGGATCTGGGACCACCCCATTAAACTGATGGACGGGTTCACAGCCTTCCTGACCCTCGATGGGGTGACCCACCCCCTTGAAGGGGCCCACAGGTTTGTGAATTACCCCATGGCGGGGCGCCACGACTATTCTCGGGGCTTGCCGGGCCTGGAGGCTGAGCGATGGCAGTTTGTGCCCGACGCGAAAGAGGGCGTGGTAGTGGAGTATGTCCTTCGGAATACTTCCCAAAAGGAAATGCCCCTGGAGTTCGGCTTTGTGGGACACACCGACCTTCGTCCGACCTGGTTGGGGGAACGCACCGGCATGGCCGACGGCAAAGACCTTCCGGCTTTCGACGAGGCACTGGGGGCCTGGGTGGTCAAAGATTCGCTCAACCCCTGGTTCGTGGTCTTTGGCTCGGACCTTCCGGCAGATAGCCGGGAGTCCCCAGCGCCTTTGGACACCCCCGGGAAAGCGGGAAACGAAACCAGTTCAGTCCTGTCCTATGCCGTGACCCTTCCCCCCGGTGGGCAAAAAACAATCCGCTTCGCCATTGCAGGATCCTATAGCGATGAAGCGCAAGCCAAAGCCACTTTTTCAGACCTCCTGAAAAATGCCTCTGCAGACCTGATAGCCAAGCGGGAGCGTTACGCCGGCCTGGCTTCCCGTTCTCGACTTACCACCCCCGACAGCGCGCTGAACGAAACCTTTGAATGGCTGAAGTACAATTGCGACTGGCTGATCCGGGACGTCCCTGAAATCGGAAGGGGGATCGGGGCCGGTATCCCGGACTACCCCTGGTGGTTCGGGGTCGACAGCGAATATGCCCTGCAGGGGTACATGGCCCTCGGGCAACGCGAAATCGTCTATGAAACCATCCGCCTGCTCGACAGCGTTTCAGAAGCGGTAAACGGCAATGGGCGGATCCTCCACGAAATGTCGACCAACGGGGCGGTCTTTAACCCGGGGAATATCAATGAAACCCCCCAGTTCGCCTCCCTGGTCTGGCAGGTATATAAATGGGATGGCAACCGCGACTTCCTGAAGCGCTATTTCCCCACGGTGAAGAAAGGGCTCCAATGGCTGATGGATGAGAATGACCGGGATGGAAACGGATTCCCCGACGGATTCGGGATGATGGAAATCCACGGCCTCGACAGCGAGATGATAGACGTGGCCTCCTATACCCAGGCGGCCTTCTCCCATGCCGCCCTTATGGCAGAGGAACTCGGGGAAACCAGTTTGGCCCGGGCCTACGCCCAACAGGCCGATACCTTAAAGGCCCGGATCAACAGGGAGTTCTGGTCAGCCCCGTTCCGGTCCTATGCAGATTTTATAGGGACCGACCAGCAGGCCCTGGGGCTAATCGAAGACGCCATAGTCCGGGCCGACACCCTGGGCAAACCCTGGGCGGCGAGGGAACTGGAGCAGACCCGGAACCAGATCCTGCAAAACCCGCATCCCCGGCCAAGGCCATTTGTGGTACATCATAATTGGGTGGTGAACACCCCTATGGAAATGGGGATTGCCGACCGGGACAAAGCCCTGGAGGCTTTGGAAACGGCCCGAAACTTCACCAATCCCTTTGGGATGTTCGTCACGGGCATTGACCGGGACGAAACTGCCGGTGACGACAAAGGGTCCTTCAAGGGGAGCTCTGTCTTTTCTTATACCGGGGCGGTAATGACCCTGCCCACCGGGGTACAGGCGATCGCGGAAAACAATTACGGAAGGCCCGACCAGGCCCTGGACTACCTCAACCGCATGGTCCGCAGCTTTAGCTACGCCTTTCCCGGCAGCATGTACGAAGTCTCCCCCGATTATGGCATGATTGCACAGGCCTGGAACAGCTACAGCTTTGCGGTCCCGATCATCCGGCAATTCTTTGGGATCGACCCGATGGCCTCGCGCAAACAGGTACGCCTCCGGCCTCAGATGCCTGCTTCCTGGGAGAAGGCTTCTTTGGAGGATGTTCACATAGGGGAGAACAGGGTATCGGTTTTCTACGAGAAGGATCCGGAGGGCAGCATCCGCCTGCGGGTGGTACAAACCCGCGAAGACTGGAACCTGCTGCTCCACCTGGAAGGGGTCCTGGAAGGGAGTTTGGAACTCCTTGAGGGGGAGGCCCTGCAAAGGTGGGAGAACGGAACCCTTGAGGTTTCCGGCAAGGGGCAGGCCATTGAACTCAGGTACATAAAAAACTAAGCTCCCCGGGATGGCCTTTCCGCAAAAATCCTTTACCCTGGAAGAAGCCAAAAAACGGATGGAACGGTATTGCGCCTTCCAGGAGCGCAGCCACCAGGAAGTAGTGCAGAAGCTCAGGCAAATGCGCATGATCCCTGAAGCCATTGACGCCATTGTGGTCGGACTGATCGAATCGGGTTTCCTGAGCGAGGAACGGTTCGCCCTGGCGTTTTCCAGGGGTAAATTCCACCAGAAGGGATGGGGCAGGGTCAGGATCCGGAAAGCCCTGGAACAACGCAACCTTTCGGAATACCTCATCCAAAAGGCCCTGGACGAAATTCCCGAGCAGGAATACCTCAGGGCCTTCCATGCCCTTGCGGAAACCCGCTGGGGGCAATTGGCCAGGGAAACCGACGTACAGAAAAAGAAACGGAAATTCGCCGACTACTTCTTTTACAGGGGCTGGGAAATGGAGTTGGTCCACGACAAAATAAAGGTGCTGGAACGCAACCCCTGAAAACACTACCCCTGCAAGGTTTCGGATATTTTTGTATCTTTTGAGAACCAAATGCAAGGGAAAATGAAACCAAAGGTAACCACAGAATTCCAGCACGGGCAAGCGCAAATTTTCAAAAACCCTTTCCTGGAAAGCCTCACCAAAACCAACCCCACCCAGAACATCATCGTCTACGGGGGCACCATTGCGGGGTTACTTGCTTTGGCGCGGTTCCGCATTGGCCTGGAGCCATGGCTCCTTGCCGGACTCTTTGTGGTCGGGCTGCTTTTCTGGACCCTGGCCGAATACCTGCTCCACCGCTATGTGTTCCATTGGGTTTCCGAAGCCAGGTGGTCGCAGCGGTTCCACTTTATCATGCACGGGTCGCACCACCAGTTTCCCAGGGATAAAGAACGCCTTTTGATGCCCCCCGTCCCGGGGCTGCTTATGGCAGGAATATTATTTGGCATTTTTTATCTGGCCTTCCTTGTATTTGGGGTCCCAAGAATCACCTTCGGGTTCTTCCCGGGCTTTTTTACAGGGTACCTGTTGTATTCCTTTGTGCACCGCGCAACCCATGTGATGCGCCCGCCAAAACGGTTCAGGAAGCTCTGGATGCACCACAGCCTGCACCATTACCGGTACCCCGACCGGGCTTTTGGCGTCTCCAGCACTTTTTGGGACCGGGTATTCGGCACCATGCCGCCCGCGGAAGCGAAAGAAGAGGCCTGAGAAAACCCCAGGATTCAACGGATGGGCTTCATCCGCTCAAAAGGGGCTTGCCTGTCGAACAGGTAGCGATAGGTGGTATGGACCTTGCCAAGCTGGCCCCCTACCTGCCGGGCAACCAGGATCATTTTTGGGTTAAAGTCCCCGATCCCGCTCAGTTCAATGGTCTGGTAGTGTCGCTGTGTGCGGATGACCCGGGCACAGGCGTGGATAATGGCCCCGTCGACCCCTTTCCCCTGGTGCTCCGGGACCACGCCAAAAACCATTCCCAGCACACGGGTTATCCGGCCTGTTTTTTTTAACCAGAAGAATTTCAGCTTTCCCAACCAGTCTAACCTGCCATTGAGGCGCCTGAGAATTTGGTTTACCTCCGGGATATTGACGAAAATGGCCACCGGCTCTTCCCTGTAGTAGGCAATCCAGATGAGTTTTTCGTCGATAATCGGCTTTATACGGGCCATCATGGCCCTGCCCTGGTCAAGGGTAAGGGAGTCTACCCCCTGGTGCTTTTTCCAGGCGCGGTTATACACCTGAATAATATCGGCGGCGTATTTGTCAATATCGGAAAGGCGTAAATGTTCAAAGGTATATGAGGGGTCTTCAGCAATCCGGTCCGCCTTGTACTCAAGCCGGGAGCTCAGGGGTTCGTGGATCGGTTTAATAAAGGTATACTGCTCGAAATAGGTCTTAAAGCCATACCTCTCGAACAATTCCCGGTAATAGGGAAAATTGTAGTTGCTCTGGTAATTGGGCTCCAGCTCGTAACCTTTGGTGAGCAAACCCCACCATTTGTCCCGTTTGCCAAAATTGATCGGCCCATCCATAAACGCAACCCCCTGTTGCCGCAGCCAGTCCCTGGCGGCATCAAAAAGGGCGTTGGCCGCCTCCTGCCTGTCGATACATTCAAAAAACCCCACCCCGCCCCGGGACTCAGGGCCCTCGTCCCGGTCCGCGGCGCGGATCACAAATGCTGCGATCCTGCCTATGATTTTGTCCCCTTCCTGCAGCAGCCACCGCTTGCATACCCCATCATGGAAGGTTTTGTTTTCTCGCGGGTCGAAAACGGATTCTATGTCGGCATCCAGGGGCCGGATCCAGTGAGGGTTGCCTTTGTAAAGGGAAACCGGGAATTCAAGGAAGCGTTTTTCATCTTTTTTTGTGGCCAGGGGGATTAATTCCATAGGTCGGCTTCCTTGCAGGGTCAGACCCAAATTTAGGAATCCTATCCATAACAGCCGAAAAAGAGTTGGACGAAAAGGAAACATATTCCGGAAGAGGCCGGAAACCTATGGAGAAAGCATTTTATGGGTCCTGGCAATGGCCTGCTGATTTTTCCAGTCGATCCACTGCTGCCCGCGCAGCCGCCGCATCAGGTTGTCATAGTTCCGCATCACCAGCAGGTTGTAAACCGCCTTTCCCAGATTCGCCGGATTTCGGGCAATAGCCCGCAGGCTCATGGAAAACCCCGGGGTCACATACCGCATATAATGCCAGTACCCTTCAGGCATATAGAGGACCTCCCCATGGCCCAGTCGAGTCCTGAACCCCCGGGCATTCCTGAGGGCAGGCCATTTATTGAGGTCCGGGTCTGAAAAGTCGATGCCTTCGTGGGTAATCAGGGAATGAGGAACTTTATAGAGTACGTTGTTCTCCGATTGCGGAAACAGGATGCACTCCTTCACCCCATCGAAGTGGAAATGGAAAATATTGGCCAGGTCGATATCGTAATGCATAAAGGTATACGAATCCCGCCCGCCGAAAAACAGCATGGGGAGGCCTTTCATCAGTTTCAGGCCAAAATCGGGGAATTCAAAATCGTCCTGCAGGCGGGGCACCTCTTTCAGGATGTTCCAGAGGAATATGCGGTATCGCGTCGGCTCCCGTTTCAAAAGGTCGATGTAATCGTCCATGCGCATTTTGGCATGGGGCTCGTTAAACCCTTCCCGGTGGTCTACCGGCCGGTCATCGTATAGGGGTACTATTTTATCGCCGGCCACCTGCCGCATATAATCCAGGTTCCATTTGGAATAGGCGGGCCACGAGGTTATCGCCTTTTCGATAACCACAGGCCGCTGCGGCCTGAAAAAATCATTCAGAAAGGCTTCCCTGGAAATAGTTGTTATCCTGGTTACTTCTTCGAGCTTCACTTTTGGGTGGAATTTAGCCGATAAAATTAAGAAACGTCCCCAACACCCCGATATCCTGTCTGCTCCCTGCAGGCATTTATTCCCGACGGCCGGTGCGCGCCTGTTCGTTCCTTTCGATGGTATGCCCGGGCCTGGTCCAGCGGGGCTTTTCGCCGAGGGCATGGTGCACGGCTTCCGTCGCTTCCACCGAAACAGGCCTGGGCCCCTTGGCAAAGGGCTCCTGGGGTTTCAGGCCGAGCTGCCGGAACATCTCCATATCCTCATTCACATCGGGGTTCGGCGTGGTGAGCAACTTATCGCCCGCAAAGATGGAATTGGCCCCGGCAAAAAAACAAAGGGCCTGGCCCTCCCGGCTCATCCCCGTACGCCCGGCGGAGAGCCGCACCTGGGTCCGGGGCATGGTTATCCGCGTGGTGGCCACCATCCGCACCATTTCCCATATGGAAACAGGTTGCTGGTCTTCCAGGGGGGTTCCCGGCACGGCTACCAGGGCGTTTATGGGTACCGATTCCGGCTGTGGGTCCAGGGAACTCAGGGCAACCAGCATCCCGGCGCGGTCTTCGAGGCGTTCCCCCATCCCGATGATCCCCCCGCTGCATACCGTGACATTGGTCTTGCGGACATTTCCTATGGTTTCCAGGCGGTCCTCATAAGCCCGGGTGGAAATCACATCTTTATAATAGTCTTCAGAAGTGTCCAGGTTATGGTTGTAGGCATAGAGCCCGGCCTCCGCCAGGCGAAGTGCCTGGTTCTCGGTAAGCATGCCCAGGGTACAGCACACTTCCATGTCGAGTTTGTTGATGGTCCGGACCATTTCCAGCACCTGGTCGAACTCGGGGCCATCCTTCACATTCCGCCAGGCCGCCCCCATGCAAACCCTTGAGCTCCCGGCGGCGCGGGCGCGCAGGGCCTGTGCCTTTACCTGCGAGACCGTCATCAGTTCGTTGCCCTCAATATCGGTATGGTAACGGGCCGCCTGGGGGCAGTACCCGCAATCTTCCGGGCACCCCCCGGTTTTGATGGAAATAAGGGTGGAAACCTGTACTGTATTGGGGTCGTGGTAGGCCCGGTGGACCGAGGCTGCTTCATACAGCAACTCCATGATGGGCTTTTTATACACCTCCATGATTTCCTCCCGGGTCCACGTATGCCTGATATCGTTCATTTCTATTCATTTACCGCTTCGGGAATGGATCTGGATCCCCGGTTCGGATGGTTGCACTGAATTCCAAAAATAGCCTATTGGGCGTAAACCGGCAACCTCAGGGGAACGGTTCCCCCTCGGCTCCGGGAGGCCGCTCCACAAGGAGGCTCACTGCATTGCCCCCGAACCCCACCGCATTGACAAGTATTTTCCTTAGCCGGCCCGGGGGCCGGATACCCTGCACAAACGGAACCGCAACAAAGCTTTGGTGTTGCAGCATCTGTACGGCCAACTCCAGGCTGAGCAGGCCCGAGGCCCCCAGGGTATGCCCGAGTTTCCATTTGTTGGTCGTCAGGGCCGGAAGCTGCTGCCCAAAAACCCGTTGGAGGGCCCTGTATTCTGCCCGGTCCCCCCTGAGGGTTCCGGGGGCATGCATGACCACGGCGTCAACCTGCCCCGGGTCGCACCCGGCAAGGGCCATGTTCATGGCGCGCTGCAGGCACGAAGCTTCCCGGCTCAGGGATACCGCGCTGGTCAGGTCTTCGGTAGCGTAGCCAAGGCCCGAAATCAGGGCCAGGGCCCCGGGCTTCAGCCCATTTTCCAGGCAGGCCGCCCCAGAGCCTTCGCCCAATACCATACTGTTATTCGTTTTATCCAGATCGAGGGCCCGGGAGGGGTAATCCCCCGTTTCCCGACTGTAGATTTTAAGGGCCCGCATTTGGGCCAGGGTAAAGGGGGTCAGGGGGGCCTCGCTCCCACCTACCAGAAACCGGTCTTCCAGACCGGCCCTTATCCAGGCTACCCCGTTCAAAACTGCATGCAGGGCGGTGGAGCAGGTAATGGAGTGGGAGATCTCCGGGCCACGGGCACCCAGGTCCTGTGCCACCCAGGAGGCGATATTGCCCAGGGTTGTGCTCGGGGAGGCATGGCTGCCCACCTTCCCGGTCTCCAGGAATTCCCCATGGTAGCGCTCAAAAATTTCCGTGGCACCCCTGGAAGACCCGAGGTTGACCCCAAACCGCGAAGCCCGGTCCCACCCGGCCTGCTTTACCGCCATGCGGCTGGTCGCGATGGCATAGATCACGGTGGGGTCGAGATGGGCGTAGGCAGAATAGGATTCCCGAATTTCCCTGACCCGGGTGCGGGTGGTTTCCGGGATCCTCCCCCCATAGGCCAGCCCACCGGCCCCATCATTCATGGTACTGAGGGCATGGGAAGCCGCCCTGGAATATCCCGCCCATACCTCTTCCGGCCCCAGTCCAAGGGCCGACAGGGATGCAATGGATACCAGGGATACCGGTTCGAAAGCCATTTCAGGTTATGCCTTGAGTTGTTCGAGCAGGGCCTCTATGGCCCCGTAGATTTTTTGGAGCTCTTCCCGGCGGATCACATAGGGCGGCAATACATAGACGGTATTCCCCAGGGGCCTGAGATAGACCCCGCGTTCCATGAAAAACCGCATGGCCCGGTCCCTGAAAGCCCCGTAACGGGGGCCCGGGGCATCGAGGTCCAGGGCCAGGATCACCCCACATTGTCGGGAGGCCCTGACGGCCGGGTGTCCGTCCACCCGTCGCAGGAACTCCCCGTGGGAGTGCATTATACGCCTGATCCCCTCCTGGATGGGCTCCGATACCAGTAATTCCAGCCCTGCAAGCGCTGCGGTACAGGCCAGGGGGTTAGCCGTATAGGTGTGCCCGTGGAAAAACCCAAGGGAAAGGTCATCCCCATAAAAGGCATCAAAAACCGCTGCGGTACAACTGGTAACGGCCATGGGAAGGAGCCCTGCCGTAAGGGCCTTGGAGAGGCAAAGGATATCGGGCTGCGTTTTGAGTTGTCCGGAGGCAAAGTGGGTGCCCGTCTTGCCAAACCCGGTCATTACCTCATCGGCGACCAGCAACACCCCCTTCTCCCGGAGGCAACCAAGGACGCGGTCCAGCCCGCGGGCGTTATGCATTTTCATGGCTGCTGCCCCCTGTACCAGGGGCTCATACACAAAGGCAGCCACCGATTCCGTTTCGAGGAGTTCCTCAAGCCGGGTGAGCAGGGCAGTGGGTTCCTCCTGGTCCGGTACCGGGATACGCCTCACCTCCAGGCTGAAATCGGCAAAGGGGCCGTTGTAGACCGAGAGCCCGGAGACCGACATGGCCCCGAAGGTATCTCCGTGGAACCCTTCCTCAAACGCCAGCAAAACCTTGCGTCGCTCGCCCCGGTTGAAATGGTATTGCAGGGCCATCTTGATGGCCACCTCCACGGCGGTGGAGCCGTTGTCGGAGAAGAACAAGCGGGCCTGGTTCCCGGGAAGCAATGGGATTAGTTTCTCCGAAAGGGATACCGCCGGTTCATGGGTAAACCCACTGAAGACCACCTGGTCGAGCTGTTCCATTTGCCGGGCGACGCGCCCGGTGATAAACGGGTTGCAATGACCATAAACCGCCGTGTACCAGGAAGAAATCCCATCGATATATCCTTTGCCCTCTTCATCGTAGAGGTAAACCCCTTCCGCCTTCCTGATCCCGATCACTTCAGGGTGGGTCTTGTGTTGGGTAAGGGGGTGCCAAATGTAATTTCTGTCCCGTTGTGAAAGGCTTTTCAAAATCGGTTCTTTATCCGTGAAGGTTTTTATACCTTGCAAAGATGAGAAATTAACTCCATTGCCCCTATGCGAAACCGGTGGGTTACCCGAATGAATGACTGGGCCGCCAATGGGAAAGCCCGGGTTCATTTCGGCGCCATCGCCCTGTTTACCCTGCTGATCCGTTTCCCGTTTTTTTTCAGGGATTATATCGACAGGGATGAAAGCACTTTCATCCTGGTAGCCCAATCCCTTGTGGACGGGAACCTTCCATACACAGAGTTGTGGGACCTCAAGCCCCCTTTCCTCTTCTTCCTTTTTGCCGTCCCCATCAGTATTTTTGGAAAAAGCCTGTTAGCCATCCGCCTGCTGGGTGCGGTCGCCGTCGCCGGCATCGCCATAGCGACCTATCTGATCGGGGAACGGGTCGGGGGCAGGAAGGTGGGTTTTCTGGCCGGATGGATCACCGCCTTCCTGATGAGCCTCTTCAACAGCGTACAGGGGGTTATGTCTGAACACCTCAGCCTGCTGTTCCTGCTCCCATCCCTCCTTCTCCTGCTCCGGCACAGGGGGCCATTGGCCAGTCTGACGGCTGGCGCAGGCTTTGGACTGGCCGTGCTTTGCAAAACCAACCTGCTGGTAGCCGTGGCAGTACTTGGGGGCTACCTCCTGGGTGCCTTGCTTGCCCGAAAACCCCGGATACCCCTGCTTTCCCTGGGGTGCCTCCTCCTCGGAGGGGGGCTTGTGGCCTTCGGTTCTTTTTTGCCCTACTGGATCGGGGGGAAGGGCATGCTCTGGTGGGAAGCCATGGTGGAAGCCCCCCTGGCCTATTCCGGAAGCCGGAGCGGATTCCCCTGGAAATACCTCCCGTTCTATGCCGGCAGCCTGTTGGTCCTATGGGCCGGTTGGAAGGGCCGGGGCCGGTTCCGACCCGGTTTTGACCTTGTGCTGGCCACCCTTTTGGGCATTGTGGCGGCCTTCTGGGCAGGGGGAAAATTAAACGGCCATTACCTGTTGCAATTTTATCCCCTATTCCTAGTGGTTTTCTTTGGGGTACTGGAAGTGAAGTGGCCCTCCGCCATCAGAGGGTGGGTCGCAGGCCTCCCGATCCTGATCCTGCTGCTGCCGATAGAAAGCTATCTCGAATACGGACACCTTTCCCGGCACTTCCAGCGAACAGGCAAACTCTACAACGGGGAGGGAATTGCCGTGCCGCAGCATATCCGTTCCCGCTATGGCGATACCACGCAGGTCCTCTTCCTGGAATACCACATCGGATACTGGTTCCTGGGCCAGGACCCCCCATCCAAAGCCGCCACGCACCCGAGCAACATCTGCCGCCCGGCACTGTTTCCCTTTCTGCACGAGGGACGGAGTACATCCCTCGGGGAACTGGGATACCTCCTGGGGACCCTTCGGCCGGTTTTGGTCGTAAAAAGGGATGGGAAACCGGCTTTTGACAAAAGGTTCACCCGGGAAAACGCATATCTGGAAAATTACCTGAACGCGCATTACCGGAAGGATACCCTAATCGGTAAGGCCATCGTCTACAAAAGGTGGTAGCCCGCCAGGACAGGCCGAAGTTGTTTTGCCAACTCAAGGACCACTTCCCTTGTAAAGGCTTCCTGTTCCCCGATACGGCCCAGGATACGGGCCCCGGTTTTCGATTCGATGATGGATTCCGTGGACGGGTGCCGGTCGCCGCTAAACAGCAGGAAAGGTTCGAAGCCCTTTTGGCGTAAACACTGTACGGTCATCAGGGTATGGTTGATGCTCCCCAGGTAATGCCGGGAAACCACCACCACGTGGTATCCGGGGCGGATCAGATCCAGGATGGTATCGGTATCGTTCAGGGGGACCAGAAGTCCCCCGGCCCCTTCAATGACCAGGGTGTTGTCGGTAATGGGGGCCACAATCCGGTCAAGCTCCAGTCGGATGTCCTCGCGCTGCGCGGCCGCATGGGGGCTCATCGGGGTTTTCAGGGCATAGGCATTGGGGTGGATCACGGAATGGGGGTTACTGATCAGGGCCCTAACCTTGTCGCTGTCGGAATATTCCAGGTCCCCGGCCTGCACCGGTTTCCAGTAGTCGGCCTGCAGGGCCTCCACCAAAATAGCCGAGGCCATGGTTTTTCCTACCTCCGTGGAGATCCCTGTGACAAAGATGCGTTCCATCCGTTTATCCTCTGGTGATCATATTGCAATTCAAACACCTGTATTTCATGGGTTCCAGGAAAGGAAAAAGCCGGTTCCAGAAATTCCTGCGGTCCGAATAGCGGATACTCCTGGCCGCCTTGCAGTTCGGGCATACCACGGGGCTTCCATCGCCGCGGCGGGCATAGGCGCGAATTGCGTTATAGATTTCTTCTGCCTTCTCCCGGTCCTCCTGGAAGACCATCACCTTAACCCCACCTATGGCAGACGCGATAAAGGGGTCTGCCTGTAAAATATTGGCATCCTTAAGGAATACCGGGATGCCTTCCGATTCGAGCTTTGCCTTGAGCAACTCGGCATCGGTCACATAATCAAAGGCATCCAACATATGGTAGGTGGTTTTATTCCCCATGGGATTCCTTTTTCAGGGCGTGGCCCAAGATAGTCAAAACTTCCCTCACCTGGGTAGCGGTATTGAAGGCATGCAGGCTGAAGCGGAGACATTCCCGGCCGGCATCCACAGTGGGGGATAGAATCGGTTTAACCTCAAAGCCAGCCTCCTGCAGGATCAGGGCCAGGGCCTTTACCCGCATGTTGCCGCCAGCCTCACAGCAATGGATTGGTCCCCGGGCCATTCGGAAAAAGGGGCCCAGCCCCAGTGCCGCAACTGTATCGCGGAATACGGTGCATACCTGGCGTAGTTGTTCACGGGCCTCCTTCCCGGCCGGGCTCTCCAGCCATTGATAGGACCTCAACAGGGCCTGCAGGCTCCCGGGGGGCAATGCCGTGGTATAGATCAGGCTGCGGCTGAAGTTGATCTGATACTCCCTGAGCCGATGGCTCCCCAACACGGCTGCCCCGTGGCATCCCAGGGCCTTTCCAAAGGTTATCACCCGGGCAAAAACCGCATCCTCACACCCCTGGGCCACTACTTCCCCCCGACCCCCCGGGCCAAGGATGCCTGCCGCATGGGCCTCATCCACAATCAGGTGAAAGCCCATTTCCCGGCAGTAGCTACTGAAAGCCGCCAGATCGGGCCCGTCCCCTTCCATGGAAAAAACGGACTCGGTAATGACATAAACCTCGATGCCGTTCTTTCTGCCCATTGGCAAGACAGCACCCACCTTTTTCTTCAGGGAAGAGAGGCTGTTGTGGCTGAATTTGAATGCCCTGCCCTTTCCCAGGGCAATACCATCGCGGATGCTGGCATGCACGCTCTGATCATAGAAAATGCAGTCATTGCGCTGCAGCAGGCAAGACAGCAGGCCCACGTTGGCATCGTACCCGGAATTGTAGATAAGGGCAGAATCTGCCCGGTGGAACTCCGCAATGACCTTTTCGGCCTGCGAGTAAAGGCCATGGTTGCCGCTGATCAGTCGCGATCCGGTGCTCCCCGGCGGGAGGCTGCTTTCGGGTTGCCTTGGGCTGTGGGCGTACCCCAGGTAATCGTTGGACGAAAAATCCACCCGGTCATTCGGGGGATACAGCTGCCGGAACGCCCCTTCGCGGAGGCGCTTTTCAAGTCTGGCTTCCAATCTTCGTGGGAATCCTTCCATAGGGTAAAAATACAACTTCCCCGATTTTAATGTACTTTGGGGACCATCCTATCCCAATACAGTCTGTTTTGAGCGTACAGTACCGGCCCGCAGCCTCGCCAGGCGAACTGCAAGCCATCCTCGAGCTGCAGGGGGAAAACCTCCGGGATTCCCTTACCCCGGAAGAACGGGAACGGGAAGGATTCGTGACGCTGCGCTATACCCTGCAAGAGCTTGCCGGGATGCAGGCGCAGGGGCCTCAGATGGTCGCCTTCGACGGGGACCGGCTGATCGGGTATGCCCTTTCGCTAACCCCGGGGCTGCGGCAGCAGGTGCCCACTCTGGAACCCCTGTTTTCCGTCCTCGAAAAAACCACGCCCCCCCTGCCCCCCTACCGGCTCATGGGGCAGGTCTGCATCCGAAAGGGTTACCGGGGAGTGGGCCATTTAAGGGCCCTGTACGAAAGGCTGAAGGAACGGGTTTCCCCGGATACCCTCGTCACGGAAATCTCACAGGAAAACAGGAGGTCCCTGAAGGCTCATGGCAAAATGGGGTTTAAAAAGATTGCTGAGCGCCAGGGAGAAGGACAGGTTTGGGACATTGTGCTGTGGGAATAAAAAAACCCGCAACCTGGGCTGCGGGCTTCAAAAGGGTATTATCGGTCAGGCCCTAATCGGCCAAAACGATGATGCGGTTATTTTGCAGCTCCACCGTGCCGCTGCTGATTTTCAGCACCGTTTTTCCTTCAGGGGATTTGGTAAACCTGTCCTGGAATTCCTCTTCGATTTCGATGTTGCCCGCGATCTTGACCTCCCCTGCCTGCAGGAGGGAAACGATAGGGGCGTGATCCAGCATCATCTGGAATTCCCCGTTGACCCCCGGTACGGTAACCGACGTCACTTCCCCTGCAAACAGGGTCGCTTCAGGGGATACGATTTCTAAATACATGCGCTTTGCTTATTATATGAGTCAGGGTTAAGCTTCTTGACGCTTCGCTCCGCCTACTGCCTTCTCTATCAGGCTTCCGCCAGCATTTTCTCCCCGGCCTCGATGGCTTCCTCAATGGTCCCCTTAAGGTTGAAAGCCGATTCTGGAAGGTGGTCGAGCTCGCCATCCATAATCATGTTGAAGCCTTTTATGGTGTCCTTGATATCCACAAAAACCCCCGGGATCCCGGTAAACTGTTCAGCCACATGGAAGGGCTGCGACAGGAAGCGCTGTACCCTGCGGGCGCGTCCCACGGCGAGTTTGTCTTCCTCGGAGAGTTCTTCCATTCCGAGGATGGCGATGATATCCTGCAATTCCTTATAGCGCTGCAGCAGCTCCTTTACGCGCTGGGCACAACCATAGTGCTCCTTCCCCAGGATTTCCGCAGTAAGGATACGGGAAGTGGAATCCAACGGATCCACAGCCGGGTAGATTCCCAACTCTGCAATTTTACGGGAGAGAACCGTGGTGGCATCGAGGTGGGCAAAGGTCGTGGCAGGAGCGGGGTCGGTAAGGTCATCCGCAGGTACGTAAACGGCCTGCACCGAGGTGATGGAACCGCGCTTGGTGGAGGTAATCCGTTCCTGCATCGCCCCCATTTCTGTGGCAAGGGTGGGCTGGTAACCCACCGCTGAGGGCATCCTTCCCAAAAGGGCGGAAACCTCGGAACCCGCCTGGGTAAAGCGGAAAATATTGTCAACGAAGAACAGTACGTCCTTACCCTGGCCGTCTCCGGCCCCATCGCGGAAGTACTCGGCAATGGTGAGCCCTGAAAGCGCCACGCGGGCACGTGCTCCCGGGGGTTCATTCATCTGGCCGAAAACGAAGGTTGCCTTGGATTCTTTGAGAACCGCCTTGTCTACCTTGCTCAGGTCCCAGCCGCCTTCCTCCATGGAGTGCATAAATTTGTCCCCGTATTTGATGATGCCGGATTCGAGCATTTCCCGGAGAAGGTCGTTCCCTTCGCGGGTCCGCTCCCCAACCCCGGCAAACACGGACAATCCCCCGTGGCCTTTCGCGATGTTATTGATAAGTTCCTGGATAAGCACCGTTTTTCCAACCCCGGCTCCCCCGAATAACCCGATCTTTCCTCCCTTGGCATAGGGTTCGATCAGGTCGATCACCTTGATCCCGGTAAAAAGGACTTCGGTTGAAGTGGAAAGGTCCTCGAATTTTGGGGCTTCCCGGTGGATGGGCAAGCCGCTGTCGCCAGCCTTGGGAAGGTTCCCCAAACCGTCAATGGCATCGCCGATCACGTTGAAAAGCCTTCCATAAACGGCCTCCCCTATTGGCATCTGAATGGCGGCACCGGTGGCCTTTACTTCCGTTCCCCTGCTCAGACCGTCGGTAGAGTCCATGGAAATGGCCCTTACGGCGTTTTCGCCTATATGTGATTGGACCTCCAGGACCAAAACAGATCCATCTTCCCTACTGATCTCGAGGGAGTCATAAATCCTGGGCAGCTCAGCCCCGGAAGGGAATTCAACGTCGATTACCGGGCCGATGATTTGGGATACTTTACCTGATTGTTTTGCCATGGTGCTGTATTTTCACTAAGGTGTTAAGGCGCTGTTTTTTCGGCTGCAAAGATATACTATTCCTCTATAAATTGGAACGGAAAGGGGCCCTTTTTACATAAAAAAAACGCCGGTAAAACCGGCGTTTTTCCATTTTTAAGACCCGCTTATGGATTCACGGTCCAGGAGACATAGAAAATGGATCCCACGGCTCCGGTCCCCACGGCCGAAAAATACTCCTGCCCCAGGATGTTCGAGCCACCGAGTTTGAAGATGGATTTGAGGCTCGGAACGGCGTAGTTCACCTGCGCATCCAGTACGGAGAACGACGGGATCTGACCGTCTGCAAAAGTGGCCTGCCAGAAATAGGTGTCGCTCCAGCGGTAATTGACGTTAAACCCAAAATTCTTGAACAGCTCCGTGTTCCCGAAAGAGGCCTTTACCTTGTGGTTCGGGGTGTTGAAGTTGGTTCTGAAATCGGGGAAAGCCGCCTGGTCGAATTCCAGGTCAGCGTAGGTGTAG
This sequence comes from Robiginitalea marina, assembly GCF_024006985.1. Lineage (GTDB taxonomy): Bacteria > Bacteroidota > Bacteroidia > Flavobacteriales > Flavobacteriaceae > Robiginitalea > Robiginitalea marina. Next base: position 102,270 of record NZ_JAMXIB010000004.1, on the reverse strand, counting down.
TTCACCCCGAAGTCAAAATTCCCGAAAACCTTGGCATCGATCCCGATGGTTGCCCCGTAGGACTCTATTTCTGCCAGGGAATTTGTATAGTTCTGGTAGGCGAAGAAATCCCCGTTCTGCAGGGCCAGCAAAGACAGGGTGTTGTCGCCGGCCGTTCCATAGAAGGGAACCAACACGGTGGTATTGGAGATAAAGTTGTTATACTGGTTGTAATACCCGCTCAGGTCTATGGCGACCTTCCCAATCTGGGCGCGGTAACCCAATTCGAAGGCCGTAATCTCCTCGGGCTTGACCAACGGAGTTTCCACGGCCTGGGGGGCACCCCGCTGGACGGAGTTCAGGGAGAAGGCGTTTTCGTAGGCCTGGCGTCCGACCACGGTGGCCGTAGGGCTTCCCGTAAGGGTCTGCCCGGCAGCACTCAGGTCAAAGGTACGGACATCCCGGTCCAGGTTGTCGGGGGCGGACCCCACCAGGATGGCACGGCCGGCATTCAGCCCTATGAACAGGTCCTGGGTGGTCGGGTTGCGGAACCCCTGCTGTACGGAAAAGCGGACATTATGGTTGCGTTCCCTACCCAGGGTAGCCAGAAGGGAAGCCCTGGGGGAGAAGAAGCCGTCAAAGAATTCGTTCTTGTCGTACCGAACCGACCCGGTGAATTTCAGGCGGTCTTCGAGGAATTTCTTCTGTACCTGCAGGTAAGCCCCGTATTCATTGTAGGTTATAGGGCCGTCAAAGTCGGTGAAAATAGTCCCGCTTGAATTCAGCTCATATTCCCGGAAAGAGCCCCCGATCATGATGTCCGCAAAATCGGAGGTAAGGTGCGAAAAGTTGTAGTTCGCATCCACATGGCGGAACTTGGTGTTGTCGATGAACTTGGCGCCTGTGGTCAGGTCCCCATCACTGGTAACTTCGTTGAACGCCCTTTGAAACTGAGGGGTTCCCGGGACTAACCGGCCGGAATCGGCCACCTGGCGGGCCACCGCATGGGCGGCATCCTCATCGAGCTGCACCCCGGTACCGATCCCCAAGCGAGCCCCGATAAAGGTCTGGGCATATTCCGTAAACCATTGGGTGTCGGACTTCCACCGCCGGTTAATGTTGATGGCGGCAAAACGGGTATCATAAGAATTCCCGGCGTTTTCAGAGGTAATATACCCCCTGACGAAAAAGTTGTTGTTCCGGAATTCCAGGCGGTGCTGCTGCAGGGTGAAATCGCGGATGGCATACCGGTTTGCCCCCTGGTAAATAGTGTTTCCACGGCCTACCCGTCCGTTGTAGATGATTTCAAAATCATTGGCAAAGGGCCGGTAGTAGACGGAGAAATCCGTCTTGACACTCTGGGCCCCGTAGTTGAGCAGGTCCCCTTCGGCATATCCGGTACGGCTGACCTGGGAAGCACCTACAGTCCCGGAAGGCAGGCCTGCGAGGGCATCGAAATTAAGCAGGGTGCTCACCTCGTCCCCATAGACGTTCAGGCCATCGTAGGCGGGGTTTGTCCGGTCCGCCCCGGGCCGCAGGAGGTCCTGGGCGTCATTGGCATGCCAGTCTTCCCCCTGGAGGAAGGAGAAATTGGCCTTGATGGCAAGCTTGTCGCTAAAGGCGTGGGCTGCCCGGATTCCAAAATCGTAATACGGGTTGGTCCCGGCGGCATCCTGCTGGGTGAAGCCTGTCTTGAAATAGGCGCTGATGCCCTGGAAGTCAAAAGGGCTCTTGCTGTTCATGAACAGGATCCCGTTAAAAGCCCCCGCCCCATAAAGGGCAGAAGAAGCCCCCGGGAGGATTTCCACGCTCTGTACCTCCAGCTCACTCATCCCCACCAGGTTCCCAAGCACGAAGTTGAGGCCGGGGGCGGTGTTGTCCATCCCATCCACCAACTGCATAAAGCGCACGTTGGCAAAGGTGGCAAACCCGCGGGTGTTGATCGACTGGAAGGTAAGGCTGTTGGTGTTGATGTCGACCCCTTTAAGGTTCTGCAGGCCACTGTAGAATGATTCGGCACTGGTATTCTTGATTTCTTTAAGGCCGAACCGCTCAACGGAAACCGGGGATTCAAAGATCCGCTCCGGGGTCCTGGAGGCTGAAATGACCACCTCGTCGAGGAAGGTCTGGGCCTCGGCCAGGGTGATGCTGAGCGTTTGGTTATTTGAAGACACAGAAACCGTTGCGGATGAGTACCCTACACTGGTGACCCGCAGGTCAAAAGGGGGTGCCTCGGAGGTTTCCAGGACAAAATTCCCATCAAAATCAGCGGTAGCTCCTACGGTGGTCCCAATAATGACCACGTTAGCTCCGGGAACGGGATTGCCGCTTTCATCACTTACCGTGCCTCGCACTGTTGTCTGTGCATACCCCCCAATTCCCATCAGGAGCATGGAAAGAAGAAAAAATGCTGTTCTCATTTAGTTTAGTTTGGGTTAATAAATTATAGCCAATATAGAGATTTTTCGGTACTTAAAATTACAATTTCTTAATCCGAAAGCACCATGTCGCGAATCTCGCAAAAAATTCCGGGATACATTGCGATCTGCACAACCCGAATGAAAAAAAATCCCGGGCCGGGGCATGGCCTTGAGAAGGGACAGGCGGGGTCTTGGAAAATGCCATGGCGGGGGCCGGGGGAAAAGACGGCTTTACTCCAAAACAGGCCCGCCCGTCCAAACCGGGGTTTGGACGGGCGGGCTTCTCTATACGGGAAGGCGTTTATTCCACCGTAACCGACTTGGCCAGGTTGCGCGGCTGGTCTACATTGCAGCCCCGCATGACAGCGATATGGTAGGAAAGCAGCTGCAGGGGGATGGTCGTCAGCAGGGGCGAAAGGCTTTCGGAGCACTCGGGGACCTCGATGACGTGATCGGCCAGTTCCCTGACCTGCACATCCCCTTCGGTAACTACGGCAATGATCTTCCCCTTGCGCGACTTGATTTCCTGAATGTTGCTCACCACTTTTTCGTAATGCCCTTTTTTGGTCGCGATGACCACCACGGGCATGTGCTCGTCAATCAGGGCAATAGGCCCGTGCTTCATCTCTGCCGCCGGGTATCCCTCGGCATGTATGTAACTGATTTCCTTTAGTTTAAGGGCGCCTTCCAGGGCCACGGGAAAATTGTATCCCCTCCCCAGGTAAAGGAAATTCGAGGCGTCCTTATAGGCCGCGGCGATGATTTCGATAAGGGGGTTAGACTCGAGCACCTTCTCCACCTTGTGGGGGATCCCTTCTATTTCCGTAAGGATTTCTCTGAAACGGGACTTTGAATAGGTGCCCTTTTCCTGCGCCAGTTTCAGGGCAAGCAGGGTAAGCACCGTGATCTGGGTGGTAAACGCCTTGGTCGAGGCCACCCCGATCTCCGGCCCGGCGTGGGTATATGCCCCGGCATGGGTTTCACGTGCAATGGAGGAGCCGACCACGTTACAGACCCCAAAAACAAATGCCCCACGCTCCTTGGCCAGTTTGATGGCTGCCAGGGTATCGGCGGTTTCCCCGGATTGGGAAATGGCAATAAGGACATCCTTGTCGGTTATGACCGGGTTCCGGTACCGGAACTCAGAGGCGTATTCCACTTCCACGGGGATACGGGCCAGGTCCTCAAAAATGTACTCGGCCACCAGGCCGGCGTGCCAGGAGGTCCCGCAAGCCGCTATGATGATCCGGTTGGCATTCAACAGGCGTTCCAGGTTTTGGTCAACCCCTGCCATCTTGATGATCCCCTCATTGGGGCGCAACCTTCCCCGGAACGTATCCTTAATCGCCCTGGGCTGTTCGTAGATTTCCTTGAGCATAAAATGGTCAAAGCCGCCCTTTTCAATTTCTTCTATGTTCAGCTTTAATTCCTGAACCAGGGGGTAGGCAATGGCGTCGTCCTGGATTTTGCGCAGCCTGATTTCTTTTCCCAAACGGACAATGGCCATTTCCCCGTCTTCGAGGTACACGGCATTGCTGGTATATTCGATAAAAGGGGAAGCGTCGGAGGCGATGAAAAATTCGCCTTCCCCAACCCCGATGGCCAACGGGCTCCCCAGTCGGGCAACCACGATTTCATCGGGTTTGGACCGGTCAAAAACCGCAATGGCATACGCCCCAACCACCTGGTTGAGGGCTATCTGGACTGCTTTGCCCAACTTTACCCCTTCTTTTTTCTTCACCTCTTCAATGAGGTTTACCAGGACCTCGGTATCGGTATCGGAATGAAACTGATATCCCCTTTTCTGGAGTTCCTTTTTAACGGAGTCGTAATTCTCAATGATCCCGTTGTGGATTATCACGAGTTCCCCGGAATTTGAATAGTGGGGGTGGGAATTCACGTCGTTGGGCACGCCATGGGTGGCCCAGCGGGTATGTCCGATCCCCAGGGTACCGGCAAGGGAAATCTCCTGCTTTGAACGGGCACTCAGGTCATCGACCTTTCCCTTGGTCTTGGAAAGGTTGATGGTGTTTCCATCGAAGAGGGCGATCCCGGCACTGTCGTATCCGCGGTATTCGAGCCGTTGCAATCCCTTCATGATGATAGGGTAAGCCTCCCTGTGGCCAATATAGCCGACTATTCCACACATAGTTTCGAAAATTTGTTCCCAAAGGTAACCAAAACGCGTTGTTTCAGGGGATTATTATGGATGAACGGTGTATTTTACTACACAACCGGGAGCTACAGGTCGGTATCGGTATAGTAAATTTCCAGCCGCAGCCTCCTGGGGTCCCCAGGGTCGGTATTGCTGCCAATAAGCACGGTCCCCAGCGGGGTAATGTTGTTGCCCACCGGGAACTGCTTTCGCGTATTGTCAGGAAGCAGGACTTCAGAGACCCCGGCCAAACGGATATCGGCCGTAAGGCTGAGGCCAAGCGTGGCATTGGCAGAATCGCGGAGGATGATGTTATTGAGGTGTTCGGTGATCCGCACGGTGTATTTGATCCCCTGGTTGCCGGAGCGTTCCAGGTTCCCGTCGTAATTCAGGAATACCCCGAACGGGGTGTCTTCAAGGTTCGTCTCCGTACGCACGTTGTAAAGGGGCTGGTTGGTTTCCGCATTGTAGAGCAGCACACGGGGCGGCTCATAAACGGCCCCGGCCGCATCGAGGCGTTCCCGGTCCACGTAAAACACCAGGCTGGCCTCATTGATGATCCAGTTATTCTGGCGGATCTCATTGATCGCCTCCCCACCCCCGAGGAGGTCAAATAACTCGAGTTCCGCATAGGTACCCCCGCTTCCCTTGAGGTAAATCCTTGAGGCATTTTCCTCCGGGGCATTATTGGCCGAGGCAAAGGAAGCGGAAATCTCGCCCGGGTATTCGTCGCTTACAAGGGAATTCAGGGCATTTCCGGTTATGGGCTGGCTTCCCCCGCCGGAGAGGAGGCGCAGCTGGCTGCTGGTTTGTATGGTGTCCACCTCTTCCGCTTCGGTGGCCTTGTGGGTATAATTAACCGTTAGGCGCGCCTGGGTCAGGTCGAACAGGATCATGACATCATCCTCCAGGGGGGTGAGGGTCATGTGGATCCCCCGGAAGAAATCCTTGAAGTTGGCATTGCTCAACAATTCGGGGTCTCCTTCTTTATTCAGGAAATTCTGCTGGAAGAAATCGGGGTCAAGGGCCACGCGAATCCCCGGTTGGATGCGCTCCGCCACCACCAGGGATTCATCTTCCTCGGTGTCGGGGTCGTCTTCCTCGAAAATCAGGATCTCCTGGTCAGACACCTGCAAAACCCCTTCAAATAAAACATCCGAAGCGAATTCGGGGATCAGGTTTTGGTTTGAAAAATAGGGCTGGGCATCCTGAAAGCCGGAATCCGGATCGAGGTCGCGCAAAAAGAAGGTCGACCGTTCCACTTTAAAGGAAAAAGTGGCGTCTAATTTTCCATAGATGCTGTCGAGCTGCCTGCGCTGGGGAAAGATGTTGATCGGGGTGGCGTCATCTTCCGCATCCCCTGTGCCATCGCCATCCGTGTCCGGGTTCAGGGGGTCTGTCCCCCGGGACCTTTCCTCGGCGTCGGTCAGGCCATCCCCGTCGGTGTCGCTGTTCGGGTCATCCGGATCGGCATCCAGGGAGTCGATCACCCCGTCCAGGTCCCGGTCGGAATTCGGCTTCTGGAAATACGGCAGGTACAGGATCACCTCATCCACGGTTTCCTCCTCATCGGGGATACTGGGGTCCGTGTCTTCCCTGAATTGGGTAAACCTCCCGAAAAACTGGTTCCCCGTTGTGGGTGGAAGGGAAACCTGGGACGTTATGGTTGCCCGGGTGCGGCCGTAAACAGGGTCATTGAAAACACCCAGCTGATACACCGGGAGCTGGTTGGTCGGGAAGGCCTCGATATTTTTGTTAAAGGCGAAGACATCATACACCTGTTTTCCATTGACAAAGGGTTCCTGCCCAACGATTTTGTCGCCTATGGTCACGGGATCTTCCTGGCAGGACCACAAAAGGATGGCAAGCAGGGCACCCCGAAGGAGCGAAAACGGGAATCGCTTCATGAAAGCTTATTTTTTTAGGACTTCGGTACTGTAAAAGTTTGCATAGGCCTCCTCGAATTCCTGGAAGGGGACATAAGGCAATACCGGTTTTTGAAGGTTGGCGACGTATTCCTGTAATTCTTCCGGGATCTCGTCGGCGGCTAAGATAACGGCGTCCGAATAATCAGCCGCTATTTTTAACAAATTATTGTAGGAAGGGGGATCCAGTTTTTCGATACTCGTTCCAGGGATCTGGTCAAAGGCGATTTTTTCCTTCATCCCGGGGCTCAGGCTGCCGTCAAACCCCACCCCGTAGATGGAAGTTACAATGCGGCTGTCAGCGAAAAGGGGCTCATCGGCATAGTATTCCCGGAGGTACAACGGGAGCAGGGAAGCCATCCATCCGTGGATGTGGATGATGTCGGGGGACCAGTTCAGTTTCTTGACCGTTTCCACCACCCCTTTGGCAAAGAAGATGGCGCGCTCGTCGTTATCGGGGAAAAGGTTTCCGTTCTCGTCGGCAAAAGTGGCCTTCCTCTTGAAATATTCCTCGTTGTCTATGAAATAAACCTGAATCCGTTCCCTGGGGATGGAAGCTACCTTGATGATCAGGGGCATATCCATGTCGTTGATCACCAGGTTCATCCCCGAAAGGCGGATTACCTCGTGCAACTGGTGCCTCCTCTCGTTGATATTGCCGTACCGGGGCATGAAAATCCGGATTTGCCCCCCCCTGCTATTCACCATTCTGGGAGCCTCATAGGACATCAGGGAAACAGGATTTTCAGGAAGGTAAGGGACTAATTCGGAAGATACGAACAATATCTTTTTACCATTCATAAAGGCGCGTTTTTGTCTGTAGCCGCAACGTAGCTGCAAAATTACAAAATTTATGCACAATAGCCGTAATTATAGTAAGTTTGCTGCCCGTAAACTCAAGGCATGAAGGTTTTTAAAACCAGGGAAGAGGTACGTGAATTCAGGGAGGCGCTCCGAAGCAAAGCGGTAGGGCTCGGGCTTGTCCCAACCATGGGGGCCCTGCACACCGGCCACCTCGAACTCGTCCGCCGGGCCGCGTCAGAAAACCCGGAGGTTTTGGTCAGCATCTTTGTAAACCCCACCCAGTTTAACAACCCAAGGGACCTGGAAAACTACCCCAAATCCCTGGAGGAAGACCTTGCCCTGCTCGGGAAACTCCCCGGGAGCATCAGCGTTTTTGCCCCGGAAATCGCTGAAATGTACGGAGATGCCATTGCCTCGAAGCATTACGATTTCAAAGGGTTGGACCGGGTGATGGAAGGGGCCTACCGGCCCGGACATTTTGACGGGGTAGGCACCATTGTGGAAGCCCTTTTGCGCGTGGTGCTGCCCCATCGGGCTTACTTTGGGGAAAAGGACTATCAGCAGCTGCAAATCGTCAGGCAAATGGTACAAGAGGAAGGCATTACCGTGGAAATCATCCCCTGCCCAATTGTCAGGGAGGCCGACGGCCTGGCCATGAGTTCGCGCAACCGGCTTTTGCCGGAAGCCCTTCGCGGGGAAGCGGGGTTTATTTACCAAACCCTTCAGCAGGCAAAAGGCCGGTTTGGCACGGAAAGTGCTGCAAAGGTGAAGGCCTTTGCCCGGGAGCGGTTTGCTTCCCATCCGGATTTCGAGCTGGAATATGTGGAGATTGCCGGAGCAGAAGACCTGCGGCCCGTCCGCCGCAAACAGAAAAACAAAAAGTACAGGGTCTTTGTTGCCGCCTACCTCGGCGGGGTACGGCTGATCGACAATATCGCCCTGAATTAATTACCTTTGCGCCATGCAAATTGAAGTTGTCAAGTCCAAGATACACCGGGTAAAAGTCACCGGCGCCGACCTGAATTATATCGGCAGCATTACCATTGATGAGGACCTGATGGACGCCGCGAACATCATTCGGGGCGAAAAGGTCCAGATCGTCAACAACAACAATGGCGAACGCCTGGAAACCTATGCCATCCCGGGGCCGAGGGGAAGCGGGGAGCTTACCCTGAACGGCGCCGCGGCCCGAAAGGTAGCCGTGGGGGACGTCCTGATCCTGATCACTTATGCCTGGATGCACCTGGAAGAGGCAAAAGGGTTTAACCCGGCCCTGGTTTTCCCCAATGAGGAGACGAACCTTTTGAACTGATTTTGAAGGCACGCGCCAAAAGAACCCTGAAAACCCTGCTCCCGATAATCGTGGGGGTTTTCCTGATCGCATATTCCTACTACAGCACCTCCGCGGACGACCGGGTCCGGATCTTCCGCTATATCCGCGAGGCCGACCTTTTCTGGGTGTCCGTTTCCGTGGGTATCGGATTCCTGAGCCACCTCTCGAGGGCCATCCGCTGGAATTACCTCCTGGAACCCCTGGGATACCGGCCGAGGATCCGGAACAACCTGTTGATGGTACTTATGGCCTATTTCGCCAACCTGGGGATCCCCCGTTCCGGGGAGGTGCTCCGGGCCACTGCCCTGGCCACCTATGAGAAAGTCCCTTTCCAGAAAGGCTTCGGGACTATCGTCACCGAAAGGGTTATAGACGTGATCATGCTGTTGCTCATCATCCTGGCCGCGTTGCTTTCCCAGACGGCCATTATCGGGCGCTACCTGTCTGAAAACGGGGTTGGACTCGGGGGTTCGATCCTGATGGTTGGGGTCGGCATTGGGGGGATGTTCCTGGCCCTGGCCGTGCTCCGGAGTTCGAACCACCCGCTTGCCCTGAAGGCCCGGGGGTTTATCCGGGGGTTGCTCGACGGGGTGCTCAGCATTTTTCGCATGAAGCGGAAGTGGGCCTTCCTTGGCCATACCCTGTTTATTTGGGGGTGCTATATCGGTATGTTTTGGGTGATCAAATTCACCGTGGCCGAGACGATTTCCCTGAGTTTTGGGGAACTCCTGGTTGCTTTTGTGGCCGGGGCCTTCGCCATGTCGACCACCAACGGGGGCATTGGCCTCTATCCCATCGCTGTCAGCAAGGCCCTGGCCCTCTTCGGGATCAGTGCGGTTGCCGGGGATGCCTTCGGGTGGATTATGTGGATCGCCCAGACCCTTATGGTCGTGGGGTTCGGTGCAATATCTTTCCTGCTGTTGCCGTTATGGAACAGGGATCGCTAACCCCCCTACAAAACCCGTCCGCATGAAACGTCTGCTCTGCCTGGCCCTTGGCCTCTGGGCAACCCTCCCCGGGGTGGCACAGGTCAAGGAAGAGATTTTTGAATCCTTTAAATTGCAGGAGCGCCGCAATGTGCGGTATTACATCCCCGAAAACTTAAGCCCAGACAAAAAATACCCCCTGGTGGTGGTACTGGACGCCGAATATCTGTTCGACCTGGTCGTGGCCACCTCCAGGTTCTACAGCCGCTTCCAGGGGATGCCCGAAGCCCTGGTGGTGGGGATCGCCCAAAGCCCCGGCGGCCTGCGCCTCGAAGACTGCGCTTTTGAGGAAGACACGGGCCTCCCGACAGAAAAGGGAAAGAAATTCTTTGAATTCCTGGGCATGGAAATCGTGCCCTTTATGGTAAGCGCATATCAGGCGGCACCTTTTAAAATGTTTGTGGGGTATGACCTCACCGCAAATTTTGGAAATTACTACCTGTTCAAGGACACCTCCCTCTTTAACGCATTTATAAGCATCAGCCCTGACCTGGCCCCCGAAATGGAAACCCGTATCCCGGCGCGTATCGCCGATTTGGACCAAACCCTGTTTTACCACCTCATCGTGGAAGGGGACCAGGGGAAACCTGACCCCCGGCTTTCCCAATTAAACACCGCCCTGAAGCAAATCAACCGGGAAGGTTTTTCCTATACCTTCGACCAGTACGACCAGGCCAATGAGGTGTCTGTAGCCACGTATGGCATCGGCAAAGCCTGGGAGCACACCTTTGAAATCTTCAAGCCCATAAGCCCGCAGGAATACCGGGAAAAGATCCTGACCTCGGAAGAACCCGTTTTTAACTACCTCGAGAAGAAGTACCAGACTATCGAGCAACTCTTTGGGTTCCGTCAGGAAGTGGCGCTGAACGATATCATGGCCATTTATGCCGGATGCAGGAAAAAAGGCGATTTCGAATCCCTCAAATCCCTTTCGGACCTCTGCAAGGAGGCCTTTCCGGACACCATGCTCGGTTTTTATTTCGAAGGGGAATACTACGAACAGGCGGGGGAGCCCAAAAAGGCGTTGCGCACGTTTGAAAAAGCGTTTGGCATGAAGGAAATCGACTTTTTGACCAAGGAAATGGCCCTGGAAAAAATGGATGCTCTGAAAGCAGACTTCGGGTTCTGACCCCATTTTTGTGCCCTGCACAAAGGGGGGCGCTACCTTGGTTATTACAGGAACCCCCCCTATCTTTAGCCCAAATGCCCAAAGGCATATGGCCAAGACCAAAACCGCTTTTTTCTGCCAGCACTGCGGCGCCCAGTACCCCAAATGGATCGGGCAGTGCACCTCCTGCAAACAGTGGAATACCGTTGTGGAAGAGGTACTTGAAAAAGTCGATAAACCCGAATGGAAGCCCGTGGAAGGGCCCCAAAGGGCGGCCAGGCCCCTGCGCATCAGCGAGATTGCCGCGGACGCCGATCTGCGTATCCCCACCGGGGACCGGGAACTGGACCAGGTGCTCGGGGGCGGGCTCGTTCCCGGGTCCCTTACACTGATCGGGGGGGAACCGGGGATCGGGAAGAGCACCCTTATGCTGCAAACCGCCCTGCGGATGCCCCTGAAGACCCTCTATATCTCCGGGGAAGAAAGCCAGAGGCAAATCAAGATGCGGGCCGGGCGAATTGCCCCAGAGGACGATTCCTGCTTCATCCTTACCGAAACACAAACCGGCAAAATATTCAGGCAGATCAGCGAACTCCGTCCCGAAATAGTGGTGGTGGATTCCATACAAACCCTGCATTCCGATTTCCTGGAAGCGGGGGCCGGCAGCATTTCCCAGATCAGGGAATGCACGGCAGAACTCATCCGTTTTGCCAAGGAATCCAACACCCCGGTGGTGCTCATTGGCCACATCACGAAAGACGGGAGCATTGCCGGGCCAAAGATCCTCGAACACATGGTGGATACGGTCCTGCAATTCGAAGGGGACCGCAACCATGTCTTCCGCATCCTGCGCGCCCTGAAAAACAGGTTCGGGTCCACGGCGGAGCTGGGCATCTATGAAATGCAGTCCGACGGCCTCCACCCCGTGCTTAACCCCTCAAAAATCTTGATCTCCCCGAATACTGAAGCCCTTAGCGGGACCGCCGTGGCAGCGACCCTGGAAGGGGTGCGCCCGCTGCTGATCGAAATCCAGGCCCTGGTCAGCTCTGCGGTATACGGCACCCCGCAGCGGTCTTCCACCGGGTATCCCTCGAGGCGTTTGAATATGCTGCTGGCCGTCCTGGAAAAAAGGGCGGGGTTCAAGCTGGCCGCCAAGGATGTTTTCCTGAACATTACCGGGGGCATCCAGGTCGACGACCCGGCTATAGACCTGGCTGTGGTGGCGGCCATCCTCTCCAGCAATGCCGACATCCCTGTGGAAAAGACTACCTGTTTTGCCGCTGAAGTGGGCCTGGCCGGGGAAATCAGGCCGGTCCCCCGCATCGCCCAACGGATTTCCGAGGCCGAAAAACTGGGGTTTGGGGTGATTTACATTTCTGCACATGCAGCCCTGCCGGAAAAAGGCCATGCCATCGAAGTGAGGCGAGTGGCCCGGATTGAGGAAATCGCCAGTTCCCTGTTTGGCTAGGGGGCCGGGTTGGGCAGAAGTTCGTGTACCTTTTCAATTTCCCTGAGGATTTCCTCCCCCAGGCGAACCTCGATGCTCCCGATATTTTCCGCGAGTTGCTCCATGGAAGTGGCCCCGATGATGGTGCTGGTAAGGAAGGGGCGGCTGTTGACAAAGGCCAGGGACATCTGGGCCAGGGACAGCCCATGCCGGGCGGCAATCTCACTGTATGCCCCGACGGCTTCCACCGCCTTCGGCCCGCTGTAGCGGTTATAGTTCGGGAACAGGGTCACCCTGGCATTTTCCGGTTTCCTGCCCCCGAGGTACTTCCCGCTGAGGGTGCCGAACCCCAGGGGGGAATAGGCCAACAGGCCGGTCCCTGTGCGGTGCGACACCTCCGCCAGGCCTACTTCATAGAGCCGGTTGAGCAGGCTGTACGGGTTTTGCACGGTAATGATACGCGGCAGGCCCGCGTCGCTCCGGGCCTCTTCCAGAAAACGCATGACCCCCCAGGGGGTTTCGTTGGAAAGCCCCACGTGCCGGATCTTGCCCTCCCTGACCAGCCTTCCGAGGGTTTGGAGTACCCCCCTGATATTATCCTCCCACTGTTCATCCGGGTCCGGCTGGTAGCCCCGCTTCCCGAAATAGTTTGTGGAACGTTCCGGCCAGTGGAGCTGGTAAAGGTCCATATAGGAGGTCCGGAGCCGCTTCAGGCTGCCCTCCACCGCTTCGGAAATGGCATCCGGACGGTAACCGGTGGTACGTATGAACCGGGTAAACGGGGCCGGGCCGGCGATCTTGGAAGCCAGGATTACCTGCTCCCTGGTGCCCCGCTTCCGGAACCAGTTCCCTATGATCCGTTCCGTCAGGGAATGGAAATCCTTGTGGGCCGGGATAGGGTACAGTTCCGCCGTGTCGAAAAAGTTGACGCCCTGGCTAAGGGCATAGTCCATTTGGGCGTGGCCTTCGGCTTCCGTGTTCTGCCGGCCCCAGGTCATGGTGCCCAGGCAAATTTTGCTGACGCGGATATCGGTATGGGGAAGGTGGGTAAATTCCATGTGATGGTATCTTTTAGCGGCGATCGTTGATGGTCGGGTTACTCCAATTCCAGGAGGATGGGGCAATGGTCGCTGTGGACCGCCCCCGATAGGATAACGGATCGTTTCAGTTGCTTTTCAAGGGGGGCGGCTACCATGCCGTAATCGAGGCGCCACCCCTTGTTCCGGGCGCGGGCCCCGGCCCTGTAGGTCCACCAGGTATACTGGTGGGGTTCCTGGTTAAAGTGCCGGAAACTGTCAATGAAACCGCTGTCTATAAAATCCCCGATCCATTCCCGCTCCACCGGGAGGAACCCGGAGACGTTCTGGTTGCGAACCGGGTCGTGGATGTCGATGGCGCGGTGGCAGATGTTGTAATCCCCGCAGATCACCAGGTTCGGGTGGTCTTTCTTAAGCTGGTCAATATAGTTTCGGAAATCGTCCATATACCGGAGCTTGTGGTCGATCCTTTCGATGTTCGTCCCCGAGGGGATGTACAGGCTCATGACCGATACCCCCTGGAAATCTGCCCGCAGGTTGCGTCCCTCGACGTCCATGTAACCGATACCAGTGCCCATCGCCACGTGATCGGGCTTCTGCCGGCTGAGGATGGCGACCCCGCTATATCCTTTTTTTTCGGCCGGGAACCAGTAGTGATAGGGATACCCTGCCCTTTCGAACAGGGAGAGGTCCAGCTGCTCCTCAGTGGCTTTGATCTCCTGCAGGCATATCACGTCGGGGTCGGTATGCCCCAGCCATTCCAAAAAGCCTTTGCGCAATGCTGCCCTTATGCCGTTTACGTTGTACGATGCAATCCTCAAACCGAAATTTTTTGGCAAAAATAGGGTTTCGCTCCCACCTGGGGAAACCGGGAGGCGGATCCGCAACGGTCCGGCGGGATGCGGCCATCAGGTACCCAGGGGGACCTGAGGCTGGCCCGGGGGGGTTTGGTTTTTCGGCGTACCTTTGGGGCCCAAGCTGACCGAATGAGAAGAGCCCTTTTGTTTTTGTTCGTTTTGACAGGCCTGGCCCCTGCCTTTTCCCAAAACATCCCAAGGGACTCCGTGACTTACCTGGATGAAGTGGTTATCGGCCCTGACCGGGTGGCTGACTCCCCCCTGGGCCTTGTCGCCTCCGACCTGCTCACCGAGCAGGCCATCAGGACCCAGGCGCCCACCGATTTTGCAGGTACCCTCAACCAGGTGCCCGGGGTGTATTTCCTTTCCGGGGCCCTGAATACCAACCGCATCACCATCCGGGGGGTGGGTGCCCGTACCCCATTCGGCACCGACAAGCTTCGGATGTATTACAACGACATCCCGGTGACCAATGGCACCGGGTTCTCCACCCTGGAAGCCTTCGACCTCGAAAACCTGAACAGCATCAGGGTGGTAAAGGGTCCAAAATCAGGAGCTTATGGGGCTGCCCTGGGTGGGGCGCTCCTGCTCCGGTCCGACCCCGGACAGGAGGAAGGGACCCTGCTGAGGAGTCAAACCCGTTTTGGCTCTTACGGCCTGTTGAAGGCAAACCTGAGCGCCACCCATAAGGATGGAAAGGTAAGCGCGGAAGTGCGGTACAACCGGATGACCACCCAGGGCTACCGGGAAAACAATGCCTTTGACCGCGACGGATTCTTGCTTAACGTGGGCTTAGAAGCAGGGCAATCGCACGAGTTTACCCTGCTGGCCAATTACATCGACTATACCGCCGAAATCCCGAGTTCCCTTGGCCTTACGGATTTTGAGACGAATCCCAGGCAGGCTGCCGCCAACTGGAAGGCCGCCAAAGGTTTCGAGGCGAACCAATACACCCTCGTCGGGCTTTCGGACCGGATAGACCTGGCCCCGGGTTTTCAGAATACCAGCAGCGTGTTCATTTCCTACCTCGACCACTTTGAACCCCGGCCATTCAACATCCTCGACGAGTTTACCCTGGGCTATGGGCTGCGTTCGGTCTTTTCGGGGGACCTCACCGGGGGCAGGCAACTGTTGAAAGCAACCCTTGGGGTGGAGCTCTATCGCGATGAGTACCGCTGGGACGTTTATGAAAACCGCTACCAGGAGAACGACGGCCAGGGCAACCTGCCCGGGGACCAACTCGGTCGGAACAAGGAGTTCAGGAGGCAATTCTACCTGTTCAGCCAGTTGCAATGGCAGGTGGGCCCCCGGCTTCAGGCCGCAGCCGGGCTGACCCTGAACCGCACCCAATACGATTTCAGGGACCTGTGGCGGGAAGGGGACCTGAACCGGAGTGCCTCCAGGAACTTTGACCCCCTGTGGCTCCCCAGCCTCGACCTGCGCTATACCTTCGACGGGGACTCCTGGGCTTACCTAAACGTCAGCCGGGGGTTCAGCAACCCTTCCCTGGAAGAATCCCTGAACCCCGATGGCATCATCAATCCCGAGATCGGGCAGGAAAAGGGAATGAATTATGAGGTGGGGGTAAAAGGCTCCTGGCTCGGGGACCGCCTTCAGGGAACGGTTGCCCTGTACCAGATGGAAATCAGGGACCTGCTGGTGGCCCAAAGGGTTGGGGAAGATCAGTTTATCGGGCAAAACGCAGGCAAAACGAGGCACCGCGGGGTGGAATTGAGCCTGCAATACCTGCTGCCCTCCCGTTCCGACTTCAGCCTGTCGCCCTTCCTCTCCTACACCCTGAACGACCATTCCTTCAGGGAATTCATCGACGGTGACTCCGACTTTTCTGGCAATGCCCTGACCGGCGTGCCCAGGCACCAGCTGTACGGCGGCTTACAGGTCCGTTCCCGGAAGGGGTGGTACTGGAACAGCCACTACCAGTTTGTGGACGCTATCCCGCTGACCGATAGCAATTCGCTGTACAGCGAGCTCTACCACCTGTTGAACACCCAATTCGGCTACCGCAGGGCCTTGGGGGAACGCCTGAACCTGGGAATCGAATTCGGGTTGAACAACCTGCTCGACACCCGGTACGCCAGTTCGGTGCTGATCAACGCCACTGGGTTCGGGGGGTCTGAACCCAGGTATTACTACCCGGGAAATGGCCGGAATTACTACGCGGGAATATTACTGCTGTACGCCCTTTAAAGGGTTTCCATTTTCCTGAGCCACTGCTTTGGGGCCACCTCCCGGTGGATTGAGGCTGTCAGGTCGGCGATGGGTACCCGCTGCTGTTCCATGGAATCCCGGGACCGCAGGGTCACCGTGCGGTCTTCCAGCGACTGGTGGTCCACGGTGATGCAGAAGGGGGTCCCTGCGGCATCCTGCCTGCGGTACCGCCTGCCGACGGCATCCTTTTCGTCGTATTGCACATTGAACTCCCACTTGAGTTCCGAGAAGATTTCATGGGCCAGCTCAGGCAACCCGTCCTTTTTGACAAGGGGCAAAATGGCAGCCTTGACAGGCGCCAGCACGGCAGGGATCCGCAGCACGGTGCGGGTGGACCCGTCCTCCAGGGTTTCCTCCTGCAGGGCATGGGAGAATACTGCCAGGAACATCCGGTCGAGGCCAATGGAGGTCTCCACCACGTAAGGCACGTAATGTTCGTTCAAATCAGGGTCGAAATACTGCAGTTTTTTCCCGGAGTATTTCTCATGGTTGGAAAGGTCAAAATCGGTGCGGGAATGGATGCCTTCCAGCTCCTTGAATCCAAAGGGGAAGCGGAACTCGATGTCGGCAGCCGCATCGGCGTAGTGGGCCAGTTTTTCATGGTCGTGGAAGCGGTACTGCCCGGCGCCCATGCCCAGGGAAAGGTGCCACTTCATCCGGGCTTCCTTCCAGTATTCGTACCATTTTTTCTGCTCCCCGGGCCGGATAAAGAATTGCATTTCCATCTGCTCGAACTCCCGCATGCGGAAGATAAATTGCCGCGCGACGATCTCGTTCCGAAAGGCTTTGCCCACCTGGGCGATGCCGAACGGGATTTTCATCCGCCCCGATTTCTGTACGTTGAGGAAATTGACAAAGATCCCCTGGGCCGTTTCCGGACGCAGGTAGAGTTCCATAGAAGATTCTGCCGTGGCCCCAAGGCGGGTGCCGAACATCAGGTTGAACTGCTTTACTTCCGTCCAGTTCCTGGACCCGGAAACCGGGCAGGTAATCCCCAGTTCCTCGATAAGGGCCTTTACATCAGCCAGGTCTTCCTTCTCCAGGGAACGCGCCATGCGCCTGAGGATCCGCTGCGATTCCTCGAGGTACCCCAGCACCCTGGGGTTGGTGGAAACGAACTGTTCCCGGTCAAAGGCCTCCCCAAACCGCCTGGCGGCCTTAGCCACTTCCTTCTCGACCTTCGCCTCTATTTTGGCCACGTGGTCTTCGATCAGCACGTCGGCCCGATAGCGCTTTTTGGAATCCTTATTGTCGATCAGGGGGTCGTTGAAAGCGTCCACGTGCCCGGATGCCTTCCATGTGGTGGGATGCATGAAGATGGCGGCGTCGATCCCCACGATATTCTCGTGCAGCTGCACCATGGCCTGCCACCAGTATTCCCGGATGTTCCTTTTGAGTTCCGCCCCGTTCTGGGCGTAGTCGTATACCGCGCTCAGGCCGTCATAGATCTCGCTGGACTGCACCACGTACCCATACTCCTTGGCATGGGAAATCACGTTCCTGAAATGGTCTTCTGTATTTGCCATGGGGCAAAAATAGGCTATTGGGCAAAAAATAGGGGGGCTATTTCAATTGAAATTCGGAGGAAGAAAGCAATTTTTCATCCTCGAACACATTGAGGGTATAGATACCGGGCCGCAGCGATCCTTCCGGGACGGTGATAAAGTCACAGACATTCATTTCCTCCCCGGTAAAGATGAGTTCCAGCTTCTTGCTGTAAATATTCCCATTCACCGAAACGATACTCGCATTGTCCTCGATTACCCCCATGTTGGGGCCCAGAAACTGGAGGTACAATACTTTCTCCTCCATGGTGGCGTTGGGGTTCCCGCTCACCGTTACGCAGCCGCGCAGCTTTTCGATGGTGGAGGCCTTGTTGGTTTTCAGCGGGCGGTCGCCGCGGATGCGGAACCCGTCACCCAGTGGGTTTTCCAGGCTCAGGTAGCTCTTTCGCCTGAGTTCCAGGCTGAGCTCCCGGTTCTTTTGGCGCAGCAGGGCCTCGGCCTCCGCCAGGGAATTGGTGCGCCCGCGCAGGTCATCGAGCATGGCCTGGGTCTGTTCGTATTTCTGCGCCAGATCCCTGTTGGCAAATTGCAGCAAGGCATTGCTACCTTTGATGCTGTCGTACCGGGCTTCCATCACCCGCAGCTCTTTTCGGTACTGCCGCAACCTGTTGATATTGAAGTTTAGCCTTCCCACGGAATCCAGCAATTGGTCCACCCGGCTGCGGCTTTCCTGCAGATCGATCTCGCTAACCTCGCTCATGGCCAGGAGGCGGTCCACTTCGGTTTTCATCAGGGTAAGGTCCCTGATCAGCAGGGTTCGCTCTTTCTCGAGGTAAAGGATCTGCTGGCGGGAAGAAGCATAGTGGTAATAGAAGGCAATCAGGATCCCTATGATCACGGCGATCAGGGTGGTAACGATGATCCGGTTCTTCAAGGGGGTCTCCTGGAGGTTCATTAAAGCGCCTGCCTTGGCAGGGGTTTGAAAGATGGTTAGAAAGCTCTCAAAAGTACTAAATGATCTAAACACCTATATGGTCCCAGAACTTTGTTTTGGATGTAATGCCCCTTTATATCGGGGAGAGCAACTGCTATGTGCATTTTGTCGAAATGAATTACCCCTTGCCGAATTTGACTTTGAACGCGAAAACGCAGTAGACCGCCTGTTTTACGGCCGTGCCCGGGTGGCCAAGGCGGCTGCATTCCTCCTTTATCGCGAAGGAGGGATGGTACAACGACTCATTCACGCGCTGAAATACCGGGGGCAGGAACGCATCGGGGCCAGCCTGGGCCGGTGGTACGCCTGTTGCCTCCGCAAGGACCCGGGGCTTAAGGGCATCGACCTCGTGCTGCCCGTGCCCCTGCACCCATCCAGGAAGCGGCGCCGCGGATACAACCAATGCAGCCGCTTCGGCAGGGAGGTCGCCCTGTCGCTTGGGGCCGCCTTTTCAGAAGACCTCCTTACCAGGGTCCGTTCCACTTCCACCCAGACCCGGAGGAACCGCTGGCTGCGCTGGCAGGGGACCTCCGGGGTTTTCCGCGTTCCCCACCCCGGGCGACTGGAAGGCAGGTCAATTTTACTGGTAGACGACGTCATCACGACGGGGGCAACCCTGGAGGCCTGCTGCCAGGCCCTGAACGAATCTGTGGGCGACCTCCGGATCCATATTGCGGCCCTGGCCTGCGTGCCCAGGTTGCCAACTTCATAAAATTAGTCGTTTCTTTGCGTCGGAGTACAATGATTGGATTATGGATTACTTCCGCCGGGCCCTGGCCCTTGTTTTTGCCCTCTGTGCCCTTGTGGCACTGAGCCATTGCGGGCGGAGGGGGAGCCCGGGCGGGGGGCCGAAGGACGAGACGCCCCCGGTGTTGGTCAGGGCCGAGCCCCCAAACAACACTACCGGGTTTGCCACGAATAAAATCAGGCTTTATTTCGATGAATACATCCGCCTGCAGGATGTGCAGAACCAGCTCATCGTTTCCCCCCCGCTCAGGAACCAACCGGAAATCAGTCCTATGGGCGGGGCGAGCAAGTATGTGGAAATCATCCTGAAGGACACCCTCCTTGAGAATACCACCTACACCCTGAATTTCGGACAAAGCGTGGTGGACAACAATGAGGGGAATCCCTACAACTTCCTCACCTATGTTTTTTCCACCGGGGATTATATCGATTCGCTTTTCCTGGAAGGGGCAGTGGCCGACGCCTTCGGCCGGAGGGCAGATCCCTTTGTAAGCGTAATGCTCTACCAGGCCGACTCCGCCTATACCGATTCCCTGGTATACCGGCAACCGCCCTACTACATTACCAATACCCTCGACAGCGCGGTTACCTTCCGGCTCCAAAACCTGAAGGCCGGGGCCTATCGGCTGCTCGCGCTAAAGGATGCCGGGAAGAACAACACCTTTGACCAGAAAACCGACAAAATCGGTTTTGTGGAACAGACCGTCGTGCTGCCCACCGATTCTGTCTACCTGTTGCGGCTATTCAGGGAAATTCCCGACTACGGCGTGCTGCCCCCTTCATTTGCCGCCGCCAACAAGATCGTCTTTGGGTACAACGGGGAAATACCCCCGGAAATCTCCCTGCTGACCCCCCTGCCCGACAGCGTGAAAACCCTGCTTGCCCCGCAGCCCGGGAAGGACAGCCTTAACCTGTGGATCACCCCGTTTTCTGTCGATTCACTGGTGTTTACCCTGAGGGGCCCGCACCCGGAAAGCCGGATTGACACCTTTTCGGTTAAACCCCTGAAACTGGCCCGGGATTCCCTGCGATTGTCGTGGGAGCCACAAAGGAGCCTGAATTTCGCCGACACGGTCTTCCTGATGGCTACCCTGCCCCTGCGTTCCGTCGACACTGCGAAGATCAGCATGATGGACCAGGACAGCGCCGCCATCCGCCCCGGCATCCGGTTGGATACGGCCATGAACCGGGTGGTGCTCGACTTCGAAAAGGAGCCTAACAAGACCTATTCCTTCCAGGCCTTTCCCGGGGCTTTTACCGACTTCTTCGGAGACACCCATGATACCCTGGTGGCCCGCTGGATCACCGGCAGCCCCGCAGATTACGGCACCCTGCGCCTGGTATTACAGGGAAAGCCCAGTTTTCCGATGATCGTTGAACTGATCGACCAGAAGGAAACCCTGGCACGCCGGCACTACCTGGAATCTTTTGGGGAGGTGGAATTCACCTTCCTCCCGCCCGGGAATTACCGTATCCGGATCATCTTTGACAGCAACGGGAATGGGAAGTGGGATACCGGGTCTTTCCTCGAAAAAATACAGCCGGAAAAAGTGATTTATTACCCCGGGGCCATCGACATGAGGGCCAATTGGGAAAAAGTGGAAACCTTTACGATTCAAGAGTAAAGCGGTCCTGGTCTTGCAGGAAGCGGAGGGATTTCCGGGTTTCCGAGAGGTGTTCCAGGGAGAGCGTTACATGCAAAACCTCCTCTTGCTCAGAATAGGCCAGGCGGGTTCCCAGAGCATCAAAGACGGCGCTATGACCAGGATAGCGATGCGCGTTGGGGTCGGTGCCTGTTCGGTTAACCCCTGCGACATAGGCCATGTTCTCAATGGCCCTGGCTTTGAGGAGGGCATCCCAGGCAGCGATCCGGGGGGCAGGCCAGTTAGCCACGTACAGCAACAGGTCGTAATCTTCCGTATTCCTGGACCAAACAGGGAACCTGAGGTCGTAGCAAATCAGCGGGCAAATGGTAAACCCCCTGAAATGGATGAGCTTACGCGTGCGCCCGCGCTCATACACCTGGTCTTCCCCGGCCAGGGTAAAGGTATGGCGCTTGTCATAGGTTTCATATGCCCCCCCGGGTTCCACAAAAAACAGGCGGTTGTAATATTTCCCCCCTTCCCGGGCCACGAGGCTCCCCGTAACCGCTGCCCGCGTCCTGGCGGCCGTTTCCCGCATCCAGTCGAGGGAACGCGCCTCCTCGCCCGGAGGGATGTTTTGGGGGCTCATGGTAAATCCGGTAGTGAACATTTCAGGCAATACGATCAGGTCAGCCCTGCCGGTTTCGGGATCTAGCAGGCGTGAGAAATGCAGGCGGTTTGCCTCCGGGTCTTCCCAGGCGAGCGATGTCTGGACTAGTGCAATTTCCACGGACAATAGGGTTTCAGGATTTGTTTTCCATCAGAGCCACCAGGCCTGTCAGGCCCAGCCGCCTGGCATGGTCCAGGGCGGTTTGCCCCTGGGTATCGCGAACGGCAACGGATGCCCCGTGTTCCAGGAGCAGCCTTGCCATTGGTTCCCGGTTGAAGGTGACGGCAAAAATTAGGCAGGTGGTCCCCATGCTGTTAGGGGCATCCACAGAAGCCCCGGCCCCGATAAGGATTTTGGCCATCTCCGGGTACCCCTTGAAACAAACCCCCATTAAGGCAGTATTTCCTGACCCGTCCTTTTCATCCACAGGGGCTCCCTGCGCCAGCAGGTATTCCACGACCTCCCGACGGTCGTAATACGATGCCATGATCAGTGGGGTCGACCCGCGCGGGTCCCGGGCACTCAGCCATTGCGGATGCGCCTGAAGCGAATCCCGGACGCCTGCAAGGTCGCCCTGGCGGACCTGGTCAAAAAAGGCTGTGATTTCCATACCTGTAAAATTAGTGGTTTTTGGGCAGAGAACCGGCAAAAGGCTGGTTGAAATCGGGGCGTGGCCCGTCCTGCAACTCCACCGGCATAACACCTCTTTCAATGGACCCCGGGGTTGAAATCCCCGGGGGCATTCCGGGGGAGCAGCAGGGTCCCGTTGCCCCCTGAATCGTTGTAAATCGTCCATTGGCCCGGGTCGAACACCGGACTCCCGGCAAGTACATCCCTGTTTCTCAGGGCCCTCCCGTCCTCAAATTCATGCGAAGTTCCGGTTCCATCGACCCCCGGTACCCCAAAAGCATCCACCACATTCCCAAAAGGGTCGACCAGTTCCATGGAATCATCGCCATTGGAATCTGCCGGGCCATTGCCCGCCACCCCCCGGTGGGGGGCAAAGCCATAAGTAGCCTCGAAGACCTCCGGGGAAGCACTCAGGACAACAACCCCCCCGGGAGCAATTTCCAGACCATCCAGGGCCACGCTTACCCCCGGGGTGGGGTTTGCATTGGTATACCGCCTCAATTCCCACCCGCGCAGGGGTACGGGGGAATCCGAGGCGTTGAAGAGTTCTATGAAACGGGCTTCCGGGAGGTTATCGGGGTCCGCGATTTCGGAAATCAGGATTTGGTCCGAGGTCTGTGTGGAAAACTGCTCGTCGCACCTTGGCTGGTCCAGGAACAGGTCTTCGGGCTCCATGAGCAGCAACTCATAGCGGTTCCTGAAAGCGCCCAACAGTCCAATGGCCCTCCCGTGGCCCGCGGGCAGCAGGGCGTCATGAAAATCGGAATACCCGCTGTTGCGTACCTGGATGGAATGGCCAAAGCAATCTTCCAGGGTACGCCGGGTCTGTTGCCCGGGGGTGGCAAAAGGGAGCCCTGCTTCCTCCCGGATAAACTCTACCCCCTCCAGGGCAACCAGGGTATTCAAGGCCGTCTCGGAAAGTTCCGGGATCGTTAAGGGCACCGGCTCAGGTTCCTGGGCCTCTTCGCAAAGCAGCGTTACATGTGCCGTGAATTGGGTTGCAGGCAGCCTCCCGACCCCCAGGTTGCCGAAGGACGGGAAAGCGCCCCCCAGTTCAAAGGCCCCGCCTGACCGTCCGAGGTATAACCCCTTCAGGTTGATCGCTACCCTGGAACCAACGGGCAGCAGGGCATGGGTATCGGAAAGGTCTATCAGCAGGGCAAGGCCGCCGGTGGGTTCCCGTGGGTGGTCCTGCAAATAAACCTCCCCAAAGAGGTTGGACGCGGCATCGGAAGAAACCACATAGCCCTCCCATTGCAAGGCATCGGTGATGCGGACGGTTTGCCCGGGGTAATATCCTTTCAAATCCTGCAAAGTAATCGGCGGCAGGCCGAAGCCCTTGCAATCGGGGGAGGGCCTGTCGAATGCCCGCTCCGGCTGACAGGAAGGGAATACCCCCAGTACCCATACCATCCGGATTATACGGGGAAGAAGCAACTTTCTCATCAAAAACTCCAGCTGAGGTTCATAAAATAGGTCCTTCCGAATCCGGGCCAGAATTTGGGCCCGAAGGAAGGGCTCCCGCTCAGGCGGTCGTCGGACCACTGTAAATAGTTTCCATTCCTTCCCTGTTCATAGCCCCCGGAAAGGAAAAATGCATCAAATAGGTTTGAGACACTCGCAAAGAGGCTGACATAATGGGGGCCTTTCTTCCACGATTTCCCGGCAGTGAGGTTCAGCAGGTAAATCGGGGGCAGCGGGCGTTGCCCCAGGAGGCCTTGCACCTCCTCCCCGGTTATCCCTGAAACCGGTTGCCCGGTCTCTGGATCGAGCAGAAAACTCCCGGTATACCGGAGCATACTCAGGGAGGGGTATTGCCCGGCCATATAATTCCCGGTGACCCCGGCCCACCAGAAGGCCGGGGCGCGATAGTTCAGGCCAAGGGAGACCGCCACCGAAGGTCCGGCCGCAAAAGGCCTCCCTTTCAGGTCGGCCGTTCCCAGGGGGAGTCGGCCCTCTTGCTCCAGGAGTTCCCCCGGCCGGGTACCGGGGAGGAAATACAGGGTCACCTCCGGGTTTTCAGCATACCGGTGGTCCCCGTAAGCCAGGGCCCCACTGAATTGTACAGAAGGGCCAGCCTCATACTCCAGTCCCCATTCCAGGCCTCGTGACACCTTGCCGATGCCGGTCGCCACCTCCTGTACGAAGCCGGACCCCAACCCGGTGTCGGAAAAGAAAAAGCTCACCTGGGCCCTGTCAGAAAAACGGGCATAATAGGCTGAAAGGCGCGAAGAGAGGGCATGGCCCCTGAAAAAATAGCTAAGGTCGGCCACGGAGGCCCTTTCATTGCGCACTCCGGGAACCACCGCCCCCTGGTCCCTGGGGTTTACAAAAAGATCCCGGATGAGAGGCGCACGCGACAGCACCGCCGCCTGCACCCCCAACCAGTGCCGTCCGGTAAGGCCCAGGTGCAACCCTGCCTTGAACCGCCTATCGGGAAAATGGTGGGTTTCCCCTGGGCCAAAAGAATGGTCGGGATAACGGGCATTGCGGAAAAGGCCTTCCCGCTGGTAGCGTACCCCTCCCAACCCCATTGCCATAAAACCCGTTACCCGTTCGAAGTCCGCCTCCAGGGAAGCAAAGGAATCCCAACGCCCGGCCCGGATCCGGTAGTCGTAGCCAATGTGGTTGCCCTGCCCTTTCTCTGGGTTGCCCTCCAGGTCGTTCCGGGTATCGCTGAAGGGATCGATGTCGAGGTGGGCGGTGGCGCCAAGCAGGTCGTCCAGGCGGGCATAGTTTCGGGTAACGGAATGCTGGTAGAGGATACCGGCCCCCAGTTTCCAGCCGGGAGCGGGTTCCCAGGTGGTAAACTGGTTCAGGGAGAGCCGTCTTTCCCTGCTCCGGTCCGAAAGCAGGAGGTAAGAAGCTGTACCGGAAGCAACCGTATTCAGGTTCACCCGGTAGAGCTGGTCCCAATTGACCTGCCCGGACTCGCGAAAACCATCCCTTGCCGCCCGCGCATTCAGCAGGTTGGGCCCTATGGGGCTGTTCCAGTAAAAAGAAGGAAGGTTCCTGTAGTAGCTGGGGTCAGGGTTAGGCGCATCGAAATACCCCAGCCGGGTCCGGTATTGCAAGCCCCATTGGTGGCCAGTGGCCAGGGTAGTTTGGAGCTTCCTTCCGCGGTAGCGGTAGCTGAAGGTCAGGAAGGGCTCCCCGATATAGCGCATCCGGGAATTTCGGACCTTCCCGGCCTGCCAACCCCAGTAAGGGTTATACGCCCTGCCCCCCAGTTCCATGGCTTCCAGGGTCAGTGCGGAGGAACGGCCCCTGAGGTTTGAGGCATATACCCCGGTGAGCGTAAACGTGTGATTTTCGGAGGGGTGGAAGCCAATGCCAGCCAGGGCGGAAAAGGCATCATAGGAGGTGCCTTCCATATAGCCGCTCCCGGCCAGGCGCCTGGAGGCAGAAACCAGGTATCCCCAGCCTCCATTCCGGATACCCGAGTTGTAGGTAGCCATAAGCCTTCCCCGATAACCGCGGTTGGAGGCACTGCTGGTTACCCGGAAGCCTTCCCGGAGGCCTTCCGGCCCCACTTCCAGGAGGGTGGTCCCCAGCAAGCCCCCAAATCCTGCCCCGCCTACCCTGAGGCCCATGCGGAACTCCGGGTACCGGGTTACGTCGTTTAACCCTCCCCAGTTGTTCCATTGGGGGCGGCCATCGTAAAACCGGTTCATGGGCACGCCGTTGAAGAAAACCGCGCCTTCCCTGTTGTCAAACCCCCTTACCCTGAAAAAGGCCGCACTGAAATCGAAGGAAGCCCGGTTCAGGAACAGGTCCTGCCCTGACTGCAGGAAAACGGTGCCCATGCTCAGGTCTTCCTCTTCGAAGAGATCTGCATCCGTGAGGGTTGCCGGCTGCTCCCCGGCCACCAGCCGGGGGTCCTCTTCCAGCAAAATCACCCCCAGGTCCAGGGCTTCTTCCACGATGCCCAGCCCGAAACGCTTGTTGCGGTATCCCTTCAGGTCCAGGGAAAGGTAAAGGGAATCCGAAGACAGGGGAATCCCCATGAAAAACCGACCCCTTTCATCCGTTACAGCAGAAACCCCCTTTGCCGGCAGGGCGGCAACTACCCCTGACAGGGGCACCCGCGAACGGGCATCCCTGACCCACCCCGACACCACAGGGCCCTGTGCCTTCAAACTCCCCCAGGCGGGTCCCAACAGAAAAACAACCCCTATCAGTACAGCACCAGAAAAACGCCGCATTTGCAACCCGTTTTAGGAAGATGCGAAGGTCGGATGCCCCCTTGCATAACCCTTGCAGGGCGGTCGCGTATTTTGCGCCAAAAACGATGCGATGAAGCGATACCTCATGGGGCTGCTCCTTTGCGCCTGCCCCGTCCTGTCCGGGCAGGAGGGAGGGCAAAAAACAACCTCCTACGAAATACGGACCATTGCTTTCTACAACCTGGAAAACCTCTTTGACACGGCCAATGATTCCCTGGCCAGGGATGACGACCATACCCCGGATGGGAAGGACCGGTGGACGGAAGCCCGACTGCAGCGCAAGCTGCAAAACCTGTCGGCCACCCTTGCGTCGCTGGGGGCGGAATACGGGGCGAACCCCCCTGATTTGCTGGGGGTCTGCGAGGTGGAAAACCGGGGCGTACTCGATCGGCTCGTTCGCCAGCCCGCCTTGCTCCCTTACGACCTGGGCGTAATCCATTTCGATTCGCCTGACCCCCGGGGTATCGACGTAGCCCTGGTCTATCGGAAAGACCGGTTCTTTCCTGAAGAAAGCCGGAGCTTCCGCCTGTTGTTGTTCGACGGGTCGGGCTGGAGGAAATATACCCGCGACCAACTGGTGGTTGGCGGCTTCCTGGGCCCGGACCGGGTGTTTGTCATGGTCAACCACTGGCCTTCCAGGGGCGGGGTTCCGGCCCTGACCGGGGAGTTTCGCAAAGCAGCGGCCCTGCGACAACGTTTTCTGGTCGATTCCCTCCTCACCCGCCATCCCGGCAGCCGGATTATTTGCATGGGCGATTTCAACGACAACCCCGTGGACCCGAGCATGAAGATTTTGGCAGGGAAGAAGGGTCAGGCAGTGGAAACGGGCTTATCCGGCCTCCTGTTCAACCCCATGGAAAAAATGTATCGACGGGGCATAGGCAGCCTGGCTTACCGGGACCGGTGGAACCTATTTGACCAAATCCTGTTTAGCGAGGCCTGGACCGTTGCCGGTAACCCGGGATTCCGCTTCTGGAAGGCCGGGGTGTTCCAGGGTGGCCCCCTGAAAACCCGACGGGGGCGGTACAAAGGATACCCCTTGCGTACCTATGCGGGCGGGGTATACCTGGGAGGGTACAGCGACCACTTCCCGGTGTATGCCTACGTCATCCGGCCTTTGGGAGGGGTTAATTGAACCATTGCCCCCAGGGGATGCGGCTGAGGATCAGTACCAGGCCAAGGCCATAGAAAATGGCGATAGTGCGGAACTTCCTGTTGCCCTCCATGAACTTTTTATGCCGCGACCACCCTATGGTAATCAGCACGATGCCGATGATGTTGATCAGCGGATGCTCCAGGGCCAGAAGGCGGGCTGCAGGGTTCTTGCCGACCACGCCCATCCCGAATTCCTGAATCGCATAGAAACCATTGGATGAAACAAAATACAGGGCCACGCCAAGGAGGAGTTGCAGATGGACCAGGATCAGGGCAAAGAGGCTGATCCGGAAATCCTTTTCCAGGGTAAACATTTTATTGCCTGCCAGGCCAAGGATGGCATTGGCCACCGCGATAAAAAGGACGGCCAGGGCCACATAGGCCAGATAGGAATGGGCATTTTGCAAAATTTCCATGGTGCTTGTTTTAGCCTTAAAGGTATTGATTTTTGCCATAAAAAAACCCCGGCACAAGGGCCGGGGTTCTGCAATTTGGTGGCTATTCTTAATTAAAGAGATACCTAACCCCTACCTGGAGCCTCCAGGTAGCTCCGATATCGGTCGATGGCCGATAGGTGGACGTTGGGAATTCCGAGGTCCCGGGAATGGTATTCAAACGATAAATCGGTTCGCCGGCATCATTCCTGCCCCGGTAGTTCAGCGGGGATCTCTGGAAGGCGAACTGGGGTACACCCCAGTCAGAATTCAGCATGTTCCCGATGTTGAGGAAATCGAGCGAAAGCTGGATTTTGTGTTTTTCATCATCGGTAAGCTTGATGTCCTGGGTAATCCTCAGGTCATACCGGTTCAACCAGGGGTTCTTGGCCCCGTTCCGTTGGGCAACGCTGCCCCGGTTGGCGCTCAGGTACTCATCGCGGTCGATATAATCATTGAAAAGATCAATCTGCTGCTGGGCCGTAATCGTCCTTCCGTTTAAGGTGAACTCCTGAAAGTTCAATTCTGAAGCATCGTTCGGGATATAGATCAAACGGTCGGAGTTATCGCCGAAGTTACCCGCGTAGGTATAGCTGAACCGCCCGTTTTCGCCTCCTTCCCAGAACAGGGAAATGGTGCTGTTGTCGGTGCGATAGCTGACATTGGCAATAAAACGGTTGGGCTGGTCGAAGCTGGCAAAGCTCAGTTCGGGGTCATTCCGGTCTTCCTGAACTACTGCCGTCCACAGGGAGCCTGCCTGTGAGCCTCCGGAAGCAGCCAGATCCCTGGCCCGGGAGAGGGTGTAGGCGATCATGGTATAGAAGCCGTTGTCAAACTCCTTTTGCAGCTGTGCGGTAAGTGAAATGTAATCGGCCTTCTTGTCGGCATTGGTCAGGTAGAACACGTTCCTGAAATCGGGATCGTTGGAATATCCGCCATCCCAGTAAGGACGCTGATCGGGTCCGGCCAGGACGCCGTCAGGCTCGCGCAGTACGGGGTTGTAAACAATGGGGGTCGCGATGTCCCTGGAATAGATGAAATCCATGGTTCCGGTAATCCCCCAGGGCAACTGGTGGTCTACCCCGATATTCGTCCTCCACACTTGCGGGAGTTTAAAGTCCCGATCGGTGAGGTTCAACTCGTTGGAAAGGGTCTGTGAAGGGTTTGCAGGGTTCCCGAAGGTCACGTCCGGGTTAAAGACGTAGTTGGGCCCGAAGGCATCAACCACTTCCTGGCCTTCATATCCAATCCCGCCGCGGACCACGCCGGAACCATTTACCTGGTTGCTCAACCATACAAAAGGGATACGGCCTGAGAAAATACCGGTACCCCCGCGGACCTGCGTTTTCCCCTCGCCATTCACATCCCAGTTCACCCCAACCCTCGGAGAGAAGAGCGGGTTCACTTTCGGGAACTGGCTTACGTCGGGGGTAAACGTGTTGCCATCGCCGTCTACGAAGGTCTTGTCCAAAGCATCGAGCAATTCGTTGCGGGGGATATCCGTAGCGTAGAAGGGGAAATCGATCCGGAGTCCTCCGGTCAACTTCAGGTCATCGGTCACCTGGAACTCATCCTGGAAATACACCCCGAATTGTCCGAATTTGGTTTCGTCCACGGGAGGGGTGGTGGAGCCGTCCAAAGCATATCCCTTGGCAAAAGCTTCAGGGTACGCCCCAGGGGTCTGGTTGATGACGGTTTCCACGAAGCTGTCATAGCTCAGGAACCGGTAGTGCCCGTGAAACGATGGGTTGAACGCGTTCTTGAAGGTCATGTACTCAAAGTTGACCCCCATGGTGTAGGTGTGCCTTCCCTTAAAGATGGAGAAGTTATTGGTGACGTTGAACACATTGTTCTCCAACAGGTTCCCCACGGTGAAAAGCTCGTTTCCAAGGGCGGTGTAATACAGCAGGTTGCCACTTGCGTCTGGCTCCAGCACCTCGATGAACGGGAAGTCCTGCCCGCCGGGGATGCCCCTTTTCGGGTCGGCAATGGAGGTGTACCCCACGGTCAGTTTATTGGACATATTTTCCTTCACCCTCGAAATCCATTCCCCAACCCAGGAATCCACATTCCGGTCGTTGGTATAGTTGGCATTGGCAAAGGTCACCGCTTCAATGCCCGTCCGGCTCGTGTTGCGGTACCGGGTAGGCAGGTAGCGGTTGGAGTTTCCGTTGATCGGAACATCATTGGACGCCCTGTAGGAATTGTAGCGGAGGGAAAATTTATTGTTCTGGTTCAGGTTGTAGTCCAGCCTGGCGTTAAAACGGGTCTGGGTAGATGAAAACGGATAGTTTTCGTAAGGCCCTGTTTCGTAGCCGTACAACGACTGCATCTGCTGGCGGATGAAATCAAGGTCAGAAGCCGGCACCCTCGATACGGTAAGGCCATCAGGGGACAGGCCGGGGCGGGAGGCTACCCGGGTAAAGCCCGGAACCGCCTCTTCCTCTTCTTCGTAGCTCACAAAGAAAAAGAGCTTGTCTTTAATAATGGGGCCTCCAAGGGACACCCCTTTGATATCCACTTGCGAATCCCCCCGGTTCAACTCGATGTCCCGGAGTTTGTTCCCGACCATCTGGTCGTTGCGGAAAAAATAGTAGACCGATCCTTTAAAGTCGTTGGTACCGGATTTGGTAATGGCGTTTACGGCTGCCCCGGTAAACCCGGCGAGGCGCACGTCATATGGAGCCAGGTTGACCTGGACCTCTTCAATGGCATCGAGGGAAATCGGGTTGGACCCGGCGAACTGACCACTTCCAAGACCGAAGTTGTTGTTGTAGATGTTCCCGTCGATGGTGTAGTTGTTAAACCTGCTGGAAGTACCCGCAAAGGAAGTCCCGCTAGATTGGGGGGTCAGCCTGGTAAAGTCGTTGATGCTCCTGTTGATGGTTGGGAGGGCATCGATAGTTTCCCGGCTGAGGTTGACTGCAGGGCCGGTCCGATCCGGGTCGATAATACTGCCACTTACAGAAGTGACAACGACCTCCTCCAGCAATACGCCTTCGATCATCACCACCCTGAGGTTGTAGCTCTGGCCAAGACCCAGGTTGATTCCTCCGAAGCTTTGGTCCTGGAATCCCACATAGGTCACGTTAACGGTGTAGGGACCCCCAACCCGGATATTGGGCAGGTAAAAGCGTCCGTCTTCATTGACAATGGCCCCATAAGTAGTCCCCGAAGGAGTGTGGATGGCGACCACATTGGCTCCGAACAGGGGTTCTCCCTGTTCGTCCGTTACCGAACCCTGCATATTCGCAGTGGTAACTCCCTGGGCAAACGCCACCGAAGCGCCGAGTACCATTAGCAGGGAAAGGATTAATTTTTTCATGTCAGTGTTATTTAGGTTTTTGGAAACGGTGCAAAAGTGGGGCAAAACCCACTCTTTTGCATTAAGGCAATGTTAAATTACCATTCACAAATTTAACATAAAAAACCCCCTGTTTAAGGGGGGTTAGTTAACAATTACGGGAAGTTTTTAACAAATGGGGAGTCGGCAATTTATCGGTTAAAATATTGCAGAAGTTGAAGCGTTGAGGCGTCGTGCCTGCCAAATTTTGAATCTTCCAGTTCCCTGAGGATGGTATTGGCGAGCTCCTTGCCCAGTTCCACGCCCCACTGGTCGTAACTAAAGATGTTCCAGAGGATTCCCTGCACAAAGATCTTGTGTTCGTAAAGGGCAATCAGGGCCCCGAGGGTTTCTGGGCTCAGACGGTCGATCAGCAGGGTATTGGTGGGGTTGTTCCCTTCGAAAACCTTAAAGGGAGCCAACCGGTCAAGGGCAGGGCCCGATACGCCCCGCGCCTGGAGTTCCTGCCTTACTTCATCCTCGGGTTTGCCGTTCATCAGGGCTTCGGTCTGGGCGAAGAAGTTGGCCATCAGTTTGTGGTGGTGTTCGAGATCGCCAAACAGGGAATGCCGGAAGCCGATGAAATCGGCCGGGATCAGTTTTGTCCCCTGGTGGATAAGCTGGAAAAAGGCGTGCTGCGAATTGGTGCCGGGCTCCCCCCAGATAATCGTTCCGGTCTGATAGGGCACCCTGTGCCCGTCCCGGTCGACGCTTTTCCCATTGCTTTCCATTACCCCTTGCTGCAGGTAGGCCGGCAGGCGATGCAGGTACTGGGAATACGGGATTACGGCTTCGGTTTCCGCCCCGAAGAAATTGTTGTACCAGAGGCTCAGCAGGCCCAGGACTACCGGAAGGTTTTCGCCCAGGGGAGCTGAACGGAAATGCCGGTCCATATCCCTGGCCCCCCTCAGGAGGTTTGAAAAATGCTCATAGCCGATCGACAGGCAGATCGACAGGCCCACGGCACTCCATAGGGAAAACCGGCCCCCGACCCAGTCCCACATGGGGAAAACATTTTCGGGGGCGATGCCGAATTCGCCGATTTTGTCGGTATTGGTCGATACGGCAGCAAAATGGGCACCCACATTTTCATGGGAGGTATGCTGCAGGAACCACGCCCTGGCGGTCAGGGCATTGCTGAGGGTTTCCTGGGTGGTAAAGGATTTGGAGACGATAACAAACAAGGTGGTCTCAGGATTGAGGCCATGAAGGATGTCGTGTACGTGGTCGCCGTCCACGTTGCTCATAAAGTGCAGCCTGAGGTGGTTCCGGTAATATTTCAGGGCTTCGGTAACCATTACCGGGCCGAGGTCGGATCCACCGATCCCAATGTTGACCACATCGGTAAATGCTTTGCCGGTATACCCGGTGCGTTTCCCGGAAATGATTTCCCCACTAAATGCCTGCATTTGCTTCCGCACCCGGGAAACTTCCCCGTAAAGGTCCACCCCGTCGAGATGGAACCCATCGCCAGCTTCTGCCCTGAGGGCCATGTGTAAAACGGCCCGGCCTTCGGTTTCATTGATGGGTTCGCCACTGAAATACGCTTCCATGGCCTGCTCCAGGCCACACTCCCGGGCCAGTTCTTCCAGAAGCTCCATGGTTCCGGCATCGATGCGGTTCTTGGAGTAATCGAGCAAAAAGGAATTCCATTCGATCGAGAAACGCTCCGCCCGCTCCGGGTCTTCGGAAAAAAGGTCCCTGAGGGATTTATCTTTCAGCTGCTGATAATGGGCTCCAAGGCGTTCCCAGGCCCCTGTCCGGGTCGGATTAATTCTGGGCAGCGGCATCCTCAGGATCATTTAGGGTCAGTAAATCTTCCCCGTCTTCCATAAGCGGGAATTCGATACAGTCCAGTTGTTCCCTGTACGTATCGATATATTCGAAATAGGCGGGCCTGAGGGCTTCCGCCAGGGGTTCTGCCAGGGGGAGTTTTTCCCTGAGCGGGTCCACCTGCCGACCGTTCTTCCAGAACCGGTAGCAGACGTGTGGGCCGCTGGTGTTCCCGGTCATGCCGATCCATCCGATGACATCGCCCTGCCGCACGAATTGCCCCTTCTTCACCTTCTGGGCCTTCATATGCAGGTACTGGGTGCTGTAGGTGCCGTTGTGGCGGATTTTCACATATTTCCCGTTGCCTCCCTTTTGGGTGGATTCCGTAACCACCCCGTCTGCCGTGGCCAGGATGGGGGTGCCGACGGGAGCCGCATAATCTGTGCCTTTATGCGGCCTGACCTTGTATCCGTAATACCGGATGCGCCGGTTCAGGTTATACCGGGACGAGAGCCTGCCAAACTTCAGGGGGGCCCTCAGGAAGGTACGCCTCAGGTTGTTGGCCTGCTCATCATAATACTCGCGCACGTCGAGGGAATCACTATGGTAGGCAAAGGCGTAAAAGGGTTCCCCGTTGTGTTCGAAGTACGCAGCTTCAATGGGCCCGACCCCGGCGTAGATACTGTCGTTGATGTATTTTTCCTGGTATACGATCTTGAATTTGTCCCCGGGGTTCAGCTTGAAAAAGTCAATGGTCCAGGCATAGATTTGCGAGAGGTCATACGTTAGATAATAGTCGAGGCCCTGGCCCACGATGACATTGGAAAGGGACCCCCCCTGCGGGATGACCCCTGAAGCCTCTTTCTGGACATAGGTAACCTTGCGTTTGGAGCGGTAAGCCCTGACCGAATCGCGGAAATCCACCACCGTGTAGTTGATGGGGTCTTCCTGGTAGATGAATACCTGCGCCGCCCCGGCTGTATCCTTCGATTTCAGGATCAAATAGGGCTTTCCCGCGCGGATTCGGCGCACGTCGAAGGTGTCTTTGTAATTCTGGGCCAGTTCATGGATCTTCGGGTAGGCGACTTTATTGGCCAGCATGAGTTCCCCGAAACTATCCCCGGAACGGATGGTGTCCTCCACTACCTCAAAATCCCCGAGGTTGAAGCCGTAGGCGAACCTGGGGGTCACCGGGGCAGCCTTTTCCTGTTCCCCGTCATTCGCTGCTGTTTCAGCTGGCTGGTCCTTACAGGAAAGGACGAGCAGTGCCCCTAAAAAAATGCCCCAGTACGTTCGCATGTATCACTTTGTATTTTGGGGATTGAACTCGTGCTCAACCCATTGTTTGCCCCAGTTTTCGAGGGTTTCCGCCTCGTGTGCCGCCGGGAAGAAAACAATCTTCTGAAACCCGGGGGGGAGGTACTCCTTCCAGTTGGTGCCGCCCGTGGCCTCCACGGCCTGGTCTTCCCTGTCCAGGTACCGGTAAGCCGATCCCAAATGCATCAGCGGCCAGTTGACATTGGCATTGAGGTCCATCCGTTGTAACGCGGATTTAAGGGCTTTATTATCCCTGGCCTCCGGCGGCAAATTTAAGTATTTATGGTAAATGGTGTTCCCCTTAACTTCTTTTGCGATCCGGATAAATCGAGGGGTATACCGGTATTCGAATTGCTTGAGGGTGAGGGTTTTTTCCCCGGTCCGGATATCGGTGGCCCCCATTTTCCAGTAGATATGCTCGTAAAGCTCCTCCAGGGGGTGTTCGGCAGAGAACCGGTGGCGTTCGGAAGGGTGGACCAGGAGTTCCAGTGGGGTGGCATAAATTTCAATCATCCGGTACTGGGCCGACTGGAATCCGCTTGCCGGCAACAGGGCCATGCGGTAGCGCAGGAACTGGCCGGGTTCCATCCCCCTGACCATGATGCTGAAGGAGGATATCAGGGCTTTGTAATAGTTGTTGATCCGGTTGAGCTTTTCAGTAAAGAACCCCACGTCCTGAGTCCGGTCATCCACAATCTGTTGCTGTTCATGCAGGATCAGCTTAAAGTACAACTCGGTAATCTGGTGGTACATGATGAAGATTTCCTCATCGGGGAAATGGGTGCGGGGGACCTGCAGGCTCAGCAGGGTATCGAGGTGGATGTAATCCCAATAGGTCAGGTAGCGCTGGTACAGCAAGCCATCGAGGTAAGAGCTGAGGTCCTGCCCGGAATCCCTGTACTTCTCTTCCAGCTTCCGGATCTGCTCCTCTACGCGCTCCCTTTGATCCATAGGTAGTAAGTGGGTTAATCCATAAGGATCCTGAATTGGTACTTCAGGCTGTTAAACCCGTCCAGGTCGGCCTTTATAGAGCCTACGGCCAGGTCGGCCTCAATCCGGATCGGGATTTTGTTTTTATCGTTAGACACCCACAAAGATAAACTTTCCTGTTCTTTAAACACCCTTCCGGACTGCACATAGGGGCGGAATTTCAGGCATTCCACCCTGCCGTACTTGGTGTTTAGGGTTTCCTTCCCAAGGTATTTCAGGCGGAATTTAAAAATCCCGTCGTCGTCGTAAAGCATGTCGATATCAATGCTTTTGCCTACTTCGAGGTCCTCGGCAGTATAGGAATTCCTGAGGAAATAGAACCCGGAAATCAAATCCTGCACGGTCCGCTCAAAGGGGATCCGCATTTTTTTCTGGTGTTTTTTATCGTGCAGCAGGGCTTCTTTCCCCCGATGATCGAACTGGATTTCGATGTCCTTGGTGTATCCGCCCTCATAAACCTTTCGTATAAAACGATACGGTTTCATGTCGGCCTTGCCGAAATAGCTTTCGTACGTATCGTCGACTTTGAAAAAAATACTCGCAAAACCGGTGGTTTTACCCTTGCCCACCACATGGTAGACCGGGACGTCCCCGATGGTGTCTTCAGTGAGGTGCAGGGTGGCATAGCTCGCATTGAGGATGCCGTAGTGGATCCGGAACTTCAGCCATTCCCCCGGCTTAAACGCGCTCTCCCCAAAGGCGGCGGGGCTGCCGGCACCATCGGGGTCTTCCGTGGGGTACTGGGCCAATGCCCCGGCAAGGCCGAGGGACAGGAAGAACCAGAGGATTCTGAAAGCAACCATAACAGGGCAAAGTTGAGCAAAAATCCGGTTCCCCGGAAGGGTACCGGCTCAATTTACAGTAAGTTAAACAACTTTTGTTCCAATGTATTGCGCAGATGGCCTTAAAAAGGTAGCCATCGATCCCTTCCGGGGGTGCGTACAGACAAAAAAAGCCCCGATCAGGCGATCGGGGCTTTTCCTAAATAACCAACCAAACTTTAAATTATGAAAAACCAATACTTAAAGTTATAAGGGAACCACCCCTTACGCTGACAAAAATACATCGATCCCGGGCGTCCGGAAAAATTTTTAACGGACTTTAACGACGACCTTAACACAGTTTTATTGGTTGGGCATCGATTTTTCAGAATTCGTTAAGAAGAACGGCGGTTACAGGGTTCCCCGGGAGGCCTGCTCCCTTTCAATGGCTTCGAAAAGCGCCTTGAAATTCCCCTTTCCAAAAGACTTTGCCCCTTTGCGCTGGATGATCTCCACAAACAGGGTGGGTCGATCCAGGATGGGCTTGGTAAAGATCTGAAGGAGGTAGCCTTCGTCGTCCCGGTCGATCAGGATCCCCAGGTCCCTTAAGGGGGCGAGGTCTTCGTCGATTTCCCCGACCCGGTCCAGGACGTCCTCATAGTAGGCGGGCGGGACTGTAAGGAAATCGACCCCCCTGTCGCGCAGGGCGCCAACGGTCTGGATGATGTTGTCGGTGGCCAGGGCAAGGTGCTGTACCCCGGCGCCGTTATAGAAGTCGATATACTCCTCGATCTGCGATTTCTTGCGTCCCTCGGCAGGTTCGTTGATGGGGAATTTGATCCTCCCGTTGCCATTGCTCATCACCTTGCTCATCAGGGCGGTATATTCCGTGGAAATGTCCTTGTCGTCAAAGGACACCAATTGGGCAAACCCCATGACCCGGGCATAGAAATCGACCCAGGTATTCATTTCGTTCCACCCCACGTTCCCCACCATGTGGTCGATATATTTCAGGCCCGTGGATGTGGGTTGATAATGAGGGTCCCACGCGCGGTAGCCCGGCATAAAGGGGCCGGAATACTTGCCCCGTTCCACGAAAACATGGACAGTTTCCCCGTAGGTATGGATCCCGGACAGCACCACTTCCCCATGCTCGTCCTTCAGGGTTTTAGGCTCAAAATAACTCCTGGCCCCCCGTTTTACCGTTTCCTCATAACTCTTCCGGGCGTCGTCCACCCACAGGGCAATCACCTTTACCCCATCGCCGTGCCGGTCGATGTGGCGGTTAAGCCCCCCCCCGGGTTTCAGGGGTGCGGTGAGCACCAGGCGGATTTTATCCTGTTGCAACACATAGGAAACGCGGTCTTTCAACCCGGTTTCCAAACCGGCATAGGCCAGGGGCTGGAAGCCCCAGGCAGACATATAGTAATGGGCGGCCTGCTTGGCATTGCCCACGTAGAGCTCCACGTGGTCGGTACCCAGCAGGGGGAGGAAATCCTCCGCCCCCGGGTTCTCTATGGGAAGTTTCATCGAAGTACTGTCTGTTAAAGCCATAAGCGTAATCTTTTTTCGGTTGTCTAAATCGGGTGCAGCGGGCATATAGGCCCGTATCGGAACAAAAGCGCAACCGTTGCCTTACCACATGGCGCGGTGCTGGGGGGTATTCCCGGGCAATGAAGAGGTCATCCGATCCCTTTTTTGCAAATATCGGAAAAAAAGCGCGACCCCGGGAAGGGGATGTCCCGGGGACGCCGGGCCCTCAAAACCAGTACCCGATGCTGAAAAACACGACATTATTGCGCGCCTCGGGCGACCAGGAGTAGAGGACCTGTACCGGGCCAAAGAAGGAATCCCAGCCATAGCCCAGGCCATACCCTGTAAAGTTTGGGGCCGTAAACCATTCCCCGGTCCGGAACAGGTCGTCTTCCACGTTGGCCGCATTGGCAGAGAGCATCAGGTGGTGCTTTGGGGAGAACTGCCAGTCGAGCCGGGCGTAGGACTTTACATAGCTGTTGCCGGGCAGGCTCAAAAAATCGTATCCGAGGAAGGGGATAAAGTTATTCAGGGTAATGCTTCCATAGCCCCCAAGCACAAAATCGAGGGAGGTCACGGGGGAAGTCCCCAATTTGAAACCGCCTTCCGTCTCCAGGTTCAGGCTGAGGTTTCCCCACAGGGGGAATGCTCCCCCCATCCGCGCCTTGCCCACCGCGAATTCCCTGAAATTATCGTTGAAATCGGAAGAAAAAAGGTAGAGGTGGAAATCCCCGTCGAAATAGAGGCCGCGACTGGGAAAGTACCGATTGTCATACGTGTCGAGCATAAGGCTCCCGTAGGTGCTGAAATAATGGCTTTTTTCGAAAAAGGTGCGCTCAGCAGGAGGCACGAATTCCGCCGCGCTTTCCGCCGGGTCCAATTCATTGAGGTTGGTGGTGCTGTATTTCAGCAGCTTGTGTTCGATCCCGATCCCAAAGGCAAATTCTTCGCGCAAAACCGTCTGCAGGTATACCTGGTTGGTCAGGTCGACAACATCGAGGGTGATGTTGTTGATGTTGGGGTTTTCACGGGTCTGGAAATTGGACTGGATCACACGGTAGTTGATTTCATGGTCGAACTCGTTATACCGCGAATTCACCCCAAAACTCCAGTAACTTCCGCGGTCCACGTAATATTCGGCATTGTAGCGGACCTTGTCGCCCAGGATCAGGTCAAAGGAGGCCACATCGTCGTCTAACAGGAACCGTTTCCGGGTCAGGTTGATCAGGGCCCCGCTCTTGAAAAGGTCGTCGTAATGGACCCCGATGCGCAGAAAGGTCCTGACGGGGTTTTGATTCAGTTTCAGGACCATGTCTTCCCCTTCCCCGCTGGAAAGCAGTTCATACCGAATGGCCTGGAAATTTCCCGTGGCGGCGAGGTTGGAAATCCCTTCATTGAGGTCCGAAAACGAGATTTTCTCGGAAAGGTCGAATCGCAATTTCCCCTTGACATAGCCCCGGGAATAATTGTTCGCCCCTTTAATGACCAGCCGGTTCACCTGAAGGGAATCCGCCAACCCGGGGTGTAGCGGCCTTGGCGGGGGGTTCCCCTGACGGGCTGCCAGGGCCTCCATGGCAGGACGCTGGTTTTCCGCTGCCCGCACCCCTTCGGCTATGATGCTGTCGCGAAGGGCAAAATCAATGACGCTGTACTGGTCCATTTCCGGCCTGATGTACAGGTCCGTCCTCAGCGATTTCTCCTTCATCTGCCCTACCGTGCGGTAGTTGTTTATCTGCAGCAGGACTTCTGTGGCCGAGGTGAGGGATTCGCGGTCCCGCAGGCCGTGCTGAACGTCGACCCCGATCACCAGGTCTGCCCCCATGGCCCGTACTTCATCCACCGGGTAATTGTTCAGGACGCCCCCGTCAATAAGGATCCGTCCATTGACCTCGGCGGGTTCGAACAGGGATGGAAACGTGCCGCTGGCCATAATGGCCTCGGGGAGGTATCCCTGGTCGAGGCGGATTTCCTCCCCCGTCTCCACGTCGGTGGCAATGCAAAAAAACGGGATGGGCAACTGGTTGAAATCACTGACATCCCTCACATGGTAGAGGGCCCTTACGAGCTCGTTGTAGATGTTCTGACCCCCTGAAAGGGCGGCCGGGAAAGAAACCCTGAACTTGTTGAAGGGCAGGGTAAGGGCATAGCGCTCCGAATCTTCCTTTTCGTGGAAGGATTTGGCCGAACGGGGCAGGTTGTCCTGGATAAGTTGCGAAAAATCGGTGGCAGCGAACAGGGAATCGAGCTGCCGGGCCGAATACCCCGATGCATATAACGCCCCCACAATGGCCCCCATGCTGGTGCCCCCGATATAATCGATGCGGACGCCGGCCTCTTCAATGACCCGGAGCGCCCCAATATGGGCCATGCCTTTTGCCCCGCCCCCGCTGAGCACCAGCCCAACCCTGGGCCCGGCCTGCCCCGGAAGGGTATCCTGGGCCCTTCCCAGGAAGGGGATCAGCAATAAGAGGCAAAAGAGGTTTCGCATAGGGGAAAGTTACTTTATTCCCGCAAACTATCATATACTTTCCGGGCTTTAACGGGGCCGATGACCGCAGCCAGGTCTTCCAGGGAGCTTTCCCTGATGCGCCTGACCGACTTGAACTTCTGAAGGAGTTGGCCGGCCGTTTTTTCACCTATGCCGTCAATCCCTTCCAGGGCCGAGGAAATGGCCCCTTTGCTACGCCGGTTCCGATGGTGCGTGATCCCGAAACGATGGGCTTCATTGCGCAGCTGTTGCAGCACCCGGAGGGTCTCCGATTTTTTGTCTAGGTAGAGCGGGATCGGGTCTTGCGGAAAGTAAATTTCCTCGAGGCGTTTGGCGATGCCGATAATGGAGATTTTTCCCCTCAGGCCCAACTCGTCGAGGCTTTTCACGGCAGCTGAGAGCTGGCCTTTGCCCCCGTCGATCAGGATAAGCTGCGGAAGCTCCTCCCCTTCGTCGAGCATCCTTCGGTACCTCCTGAAAACAACCTCCGTCATGGAAGCAAAATCATCGGGGCCCGTAACGGTCTTAATATTGAAGTGCCGGTATTCTTTTTTGGAAGGTTTCCCGTCCCGGAACACCACACAGGCCGCCACCGGGTTGCTGCCCTGGATGTTGGAGTTGTCGAAACACTCGATATGCCGGGGCTCCCCTGGCAGGCGAAGGTCCCTTTTCATCTGGTCCATAAGCCTTTTCGTATGCCGGTCGGGGTCCGTGATCCTGATCTGCTTGAAGCGTTCCTGCCGGTACATCCGGGCATTGTGCCGGGAAAGCTCCACAAGCTTCTTTTTGTCGCCCAGTTTGGGGACAGTGACCTTCAGGTCCCCCGGAAGGGGTACCCTGTAGGGCAGGTAGAGCTCCCGGCAGGCCGATTCGAAACGCTCCCTCAAACGGACCACAGCCAGGGCGAGCAGCTCCTCATCGGGTTCTTCCAGCTTTTTCTTTATTTCCACCGTGTGGGAACGAACCACAAGACCATGGCTTACCTGCATGTAATTCACGTAGGCATGGGTGGCGTCCGAAACGATGGAGAACACATCCACATCGGAAATATTGGGGTGCACCACGGTAGATTTGGCCTGGTAGCTTTCCAGCACGGCTATTTTTTCCTTGATCGCCTGGGCTTCCTCAAAATGCATCTCCCCCGCAAGCCGTTCCATCCGCTGGCGGAGGTTCTGGAGGGAGTGCCGGAAATTTCCCTTGATGATCTCCCGGATGTCGTCTACTTGTTTTTGGTACGACGCCTCATCCTGGAATTCCTCGCAGGGGCCCAGGCAGTTCCCAAGGTGGTATTCGAGGCAAACCCTGTACTTCCCCTTGCTGACCTTTTCTTCCGAAAGGTCGTAGGTACAGGTGCGGAGGGGATACACGCTTTTGATCAGGTCAAGCAGGGCCCTGACCGTTTTCATCTGGGTATATGGGCCAAAATATTCGGAGCCGTCACGGATGCGCCTTCGCGTGGGAAAAATCCGGGGGAAACGCTCCTTCTTGATACACAGCCAGGGGTACGACTTGTCGTCGCGCAGCAGGACGTTGTAGCGGGGCTGGTGTTCCTTGATCAGGTTGTTCTCCAGTAGCAGGGCATCGGATTCAGTGGCGACCACAATATGCCTGATGGAATCGATTTTGCGCACCATAACCCGGGTCTTTCCGTTCGGGTGGGTTTTGGCAAAATAGGAACCCACCCTTTTCTTCAGGCTCTTGGCCTTTCCCACATAGAGGATCTTCCCTTCGGCGTCGAAGAACTGATAGACCCCCGGGCTGTCGGGCAGGGTTTTTAACTGGACCGAAATGGGCAACTCGCTCATGGATACTGCATAGGCCCTACAAAGATACGGCTCCCGGGACGGAATCGGGCCCTGAAGCCAACCTGTTGCGACACCCCCCGTTTTCGCCTCAGGGATAGAGGTGATGGAAAATTGCAGGCACGCATTGGATCTTTATCGGGTGGGAACTGAGAAACATAGACGTATTTTTCTGATTTATAGTAATTTATCTATTATAAAGCCGCAGATTGCAGACCGCTGTGAATTTGCTGTTTGGTTAAAAAAATACTAAATGTGTGCATTTCATCGATTTTTTGATACCGTTTATGGTTTTGGCAACATTTTTTTTACTTAAATTTAAAACGATAAAGACCAGCACCTTATGGACAACTACCTTATCACCCTGGGCATGTACCTGATTTTGATGCTTTTTTTCAAGATCTACGTGGCGGTTTCCGCCAAGGAATAACGCTGCTTAAAAAGCATCCCCCCTACTCCCCAAAAGTTTAATCGGACGCTATGCTCAAAAAGGCGCTTCGGTTAACCCACAGCCGTCTCAGAAATTCACTTACCCCGGACCAGCGAGAAGAAAAAAGCCTCGCCATAGCCAACCGGTGCCTGGAACTCCCGATCTGGGGAGCCCGGGTCTACCACCTCTTTATGAGCATCCCTGAAAAAAATGAAGTGGATACCTCATTCCTGCTTACTGCCCTCCAGGGCATGGACAAAGACGTCGTCGTCCCCAGGGTGGCCCCGGGGGGCGTGCTCAGGCATTACCTGCTGACCGACAATACCCTGCTAAAGCCGAATGACTGGGGAATTCCCGAACCCCAGGGAGGGATCGAGGTGACCCCGGAACAGATCGATGTGGTTTTCGTTCCCCTCCTCGCTTTTGACCGGCAGGGTTTTCGGGTGGGGTATGGGGGCGGCTACTACGACCGCTTCCTTGCCTCGTGCCGCGAAGGGGTGCGCACCGTGGGGCTGTCTTTTTTCGAACCTGTTGAAAAGATTGCGGACCTGCATGAAGGGGACGCCCGCCTGGATTTCTGCATAACCCCCGGGGCGGCCTATTCCTTTTGAGGGGCTTCCTGCCCGAAGGCTTTTTTATTGAAGACCAGCAAGATCCCCACCCCGGTACTGATTGCAGTATCGGCTATGTTGAACACCGGTTCGAAAAACCGGAAGGCCTGCCCCCCTACCCAAGGGACCCATTGGGGCCAGGTGGTATCGATCAGGGGAAAATACAACATGTCCACTACCTTGCCATAGAACAGGCCGGCGTAGGGTTCCTCTGCCAAAAAAACGGCTACCTGGCCATAACTGTGGTTGAAGAGCATCCCGTAGAACAGGGAGTCTATGATATTGCCCACTGCCCCGGCGAAAATAAGGCTGACCGCCAGGACCAGGGTGGTGTTGGCTCCTTTCTTCAGCAGGCCCCAGAGCCAGTAGCCGATACCGGCGATGGCAAAGAGCCGGAAAATGGTAAGGATAAGCTTTGCATTCCTCTCAGAAACAGGCAACAAATCGCTGAG
Organism: Robiginitalea marina; assembly: GCF_024006985.1. Classification (GTDB taxonomy): domain Bacteria; phylum Bacteroidota; class Bacteroidia; order Flavobacteriales; family Flavobacteriaceae; genus Robiginitalea; species Robiginitalea marina. The sequence goes on along the minus strand of NZ_JAMXIB010000004.1, from coordinate 58,546 downwards.
CTTGGTGCCCCAGGCCGCCCCTTCGTTTTCGATGAACAGGATGCGGAACCAGGAGAATACCTCCACGGATTCGCCCAGCGGGAAATGGGTTTTAATGTAGACCTTGCTCGCCTGGTCGGCCACCAGGATAAGGGCTATCAGCAGGAGCGATTTTCTCAGGAGCATCCGATAGTTTTCAATGGATCAAAAATAGGGATTAAAAACCAAATGCCCCCTCCGCAATGCCGGCCCCTTTACAGGGAGCAGGAGACAGTGATATTCCCGCTGTTACTGAGCAGGTGCAGGTGGTGGTCCCCTGAAGGAATTGGCTGCAGGAATACCTCCCCATAGGCCGACCGGGCGTCCACATCCCCCCGGCAAATATTGGCGTAAATGGGGGCCGAAGCGGTACGCACTTCCGAGTTCAGGGCGGTGTGGCCAAGATGGCAACTCCCGTCATTAAAGGCTATTTTGAGATCCTGGTAGTGTCCCGACGTCACCACCTGGCAGGTTTGGGCATTTAGCATGACGCTTTCGCCCCTGGGCACAGTAACCTTCATGCGTACCGAAATCACCTTATGGGCCCCAAGTTTGTCGTTGGGGAGCTCGAATTCAGGTCCGAACCGGGTGGTTACAAAAAGGGTGCTGCCCACTTCGCGGAACAACACCAGCAGGTCCTTTCCATACTCCCCTTCCATCCGGGCCTCCACGGTTACTTCCTGGGTATCTTCGGTCTCCAGGATCACCTCGTAACACAGGTCGCCATTAATGCTGATGGAGGATATCCCCGGGTTCAGCAGGGTTTTGGTAAGCACCTTCTGGGGATAAGCCCTGGCGGGGACCAGCAGGAAACCCATTGCGAGTGCCAGGAGTACAGGGTAAAAAAAGCGCCCGGGAGGGCGCTTGCAATTACTTCTGCATGTTTTTCGCCTCAATGCTGAGCGTAGCATGCGGGACCAGCTTTAGGCGTTCCTTGTTGATGAGTTTTCCGGTAACACGGCATATTCCGTAGGTTTTATTTTCGATCCGGAGCAGGGCATTTTTCAGGTCGCGGATGAATTTTTCCTGACGGATGGCCAATTGCGTGTTCGCCTCCTTGCTCATGGTCTCCGACCCTTCCTCGAACGCCTTGAAGGTCGGGGAGGTATCGTCCGTACCGTTGTTCCCGTCGTTCATATAGGAGCTCTTCAGCAGGTCAAGGTGATTTTTGGCCTTTTCGATTTTCTCTTCGATGATCGCCCTGAATTCTTCCAGTTCCTTGTCGGAATATCTCACTTTTACATCTTGTTCCATAGTGTCAATGTTTTTTAATAGACAATTTCGTGGCGACCTCATCGAAAGCAATTTCCGTGCCTTCTTCCAATTCATCCGCAAACTGCAGGCCGGCCGCCAGGGTTTCTGACTTAATATACTGCAAATTGCTCAAAACGGCCTTTTCAACCGTTTCATCTTTCAAAAATGTAATGTCAATCCGGTCGGTTACCTCAAACCCGGAATCCTTCCGGAGGTTCTGAATCCGGTTGACCAGCTCCCGTGCAATACCTTCCCGGCGCAGCCCGTCGCTTATGGTCACATCCAGGGCTACCGTGGTATTGCCTGAAGAAGCCACCAGCCACCCCTCAATGTCCTGGGAGCTGATTTCTACATCTTGTAACTGTAAAGTAAGACTTTTATTTTCCAGTTCAAGGAGAAATTCCCCTTCCCGCTCGATTTGCTGGATATCTTCCTGGGTCATGGCCGCCACGGCAACAGCAATGGCTTTCATATCTTTCCCGTACCTGGGGCCCAGGGTTTTGAAATTGGGTTTGATGCTTTTGACCAGGAGGCCGGAAGCATCATCGAGTAGTTCGATTTCCTTTACATTCACCTCCGATTTAATCAGGTCGGCCACCGATGCGATCTCTTTTCGCTGAGCGGGGTTCAGCACGGGGATCATGACCTTCTGCAGGGGCTGCCTCACCTTGATCTTTTCCTTCTGGCGGAGGGAAAGGACCAGGGAGGAAACGGTCTGGGCTTTCCCCATTTTGGCCTCGAGTCCCTTGTCGATCAGGGCAGCGTCCGACTTGGGGTAATGGGACAGGTGCACGCTTTCTTCCCCTTCCAGGATCGTGCCCCCGAGGAGGTCGCGGTAGAGTTGCTCCATAAAGAAGGGGGCTATGGGTGCCGCCAGTTGCGCGACCCTCAGGAGGCAGGTAAAGAGGGTCTGGTAGGCTGAAACCTTGTCCTGTCCGTACTCGCCTTTCCAGAACCTGCGCCGGCAGAGCCTCACATACCAGTTGCTCAGGTTCTCCTGCACGAAATCGGAGATCATGCGCGCAGCCCTTGTGGGTTCGTAGTCGGCGTAAGCCCTGTCGGTTTCGAGGATCAGGGTGTGGAGCTCGGAAAGGATCCAGCGGTCGATTTCGGGGCGCTCCACCACGGGGATCTCCGGTTCCCGGTAACAGAACCCGTCGATATTCGCATACAGGGCAAAAAACGAATACGTATTGTACAGGGTGCCGAAGAACTTGCGCTTCACTTCAACCACCCCTTCCATGTCGAATTTGAGGTTGTCCCAGGGGTTGGCATTGGCGATCATATACCAGCGGGTGGCGTCGGGGCCATGGGTGGCCACGGTTTCAAAGGGGTCCACCGCATTCCCGAGCCGCTTCGACATCTTCTTCCCTTCCTTGTCCAGGACCAGCCCATTGGAAACCACGTTCCGGTAGGCGATGGAATCAAACACCATGGTGGCAATGGCGTGCAGGGTATAGAACCAGCCGCGGGTCTGGTCTACCCCCTCGGCGATGAAATCAGCCGGGAAGGCGGTCCCGGAATCGATCAGTTCCCTGTTTTCAAAAGGGTAATGCCACTGCGCATAGGGCATGGAGCCGCTGTCGAACCAGACGTCGATCAGGTCAGCTTCGCGCTTCATGGGCCTCCCCGACGGGGAAACCAGGACCACCTGGTCCACGATATTTTTATGGAGGTCGATCTTTTCGTAGTTCTCCTCAGACATATCCCCGGGGACAAACCCGTCAAAAGGGTCGCGGTCCATGAACCCGGCTTCCATGGATTTCCGGATTTCCTCCCGGAGTTCCGCCACCGAACCGATGACCACTTCTTCCTGTTTGTCCTCCGTCCGCCAGATCGGCAGGGGGATGCCCCAATAGCGCGAGCGGGAGAGGTTCCAGTCATTGGCCGAAGCCAACCAGTTGCCGAAACGCCCTTCCCCGGTGGCCTTTGGTTTCCAGTTGATCTGCTGGTTGAGCTCAAACATGCGGTCGCGGATGGCGGTGACCTTGATGAACCAGGAATCCAATGGATAATACAATACCGGCTTATCGGTCCTCCAGCAATTGGGGTAACTGTGGGTGTATTTCTCGACCTTGAAGGCCTTGTTCTCCTCTTTCAGGCGGATGGCAAGTTCCACATCCACCGATTTTTCCGGGGCCTGGCCATCCTCGTAGTACTCATTCTTGACATATTTGCCCGCGAGTTCCCCCATTTCGGGGCGGAACTTCCCCTGCAGGTCCACCAGGGGCACGGGGTTGCCCATCTCGTCAAGCACCAGCATGGGGGGCACGGGCGGTTTCGCCGCCAGGGCTACCTGCATGTCATCAGCCCCGAAGGTAGGCGCGGTATGGACAATACCCGTACCGTCTTCGGTAGTCACAAAATCGCCCCCGATCACCCTGAAGGCGTCCCCGGCATTCTCATACGGGAGGGCATAATCAAGCAACTGATGGTAACGGACCCCGATCAGGTGTTCCCCTTTAAACCCTGCCAGGATGCGATAGGGGATTTTCCTGTCGCCGGGCTGGTACTCCGGCCATTCCCCCCCTGGGGGGCAGGCTTCGAACTTTGGACCAAACTGAGTGGAGACCAGCGCCTTTGCCAGGATGACCTTTATGGGGAGGTGGGTATACTGGTTGTAGGTTTCCACCAGTACATAGTCGATCTTCGGCCCCACGGTAAGGGCGGTATTGGACGGCAGGGTCCAGGGGGTGGTGGTCCATGCAAGGAGGTAAACCTTTCCCCCCAGCTGCCTCAGGTCGGCCGGCAGGGACTCCGGGAGGGCTTCAAACTGGGCGGTAACCGTGGTATCCGTAACATCCTGGTAGGTGCCCGGCTGGTTGAGCTCGTGGGAACTCAGCCCGGTGCCTGCCTTGGGGGAATAGGGCTGTATGGTATACCCTTTGTAGAGCAGCCCCTTGTCGTAGATCTGCCGGAGCAGCCACCATACGGTTTCCATGTATTTGGGCCTGTAGGTGACATAGGGGTCTTCCATATCGACCCAGTAGCCAATTTTTTCGGTCATCTCGTTCCAGACGTCCGTGTACCGCATTACTGCCTTTTTGCAGGCTTCGTTGTATGCTTCGATGGAGATTTCAGAACCGATGTCTTCCTTGGTAATGCCCAGTTCCTTTTCGACGCCCAGTTCAATCGGGAGGCCGTGGGTGTCCCACCCGGCCTTGCGCTTTACCTGGAACCCCTTCATGGTCTTGTAACGCGGGAAGATATCCTTGATGGTGCGCGCCATCACGTGGTGGATCCCCGGCATGCCGTTGGCCGAGGGAGGGCCTTCATAAAACACGTATGGGGTACCTCCCTCGCGGGAGCTGATGCTCTTCTCGAAGATCTTTTGGGACTTCCAGAACTCCAGGATGTCCTCAGCCACCTGCGGTAGGTCCAGGCCGTGGTATTCGTTGAATTTCATCTGGCGCTGCGCTATACGGTTCCTCAAATTTCTAAAATGCGCAAAATTAGTGAATTTAGCCGGAACCTGGAGGGTCCTGAACAGGGAAAACAGGGGGCCTCAGGAAAATACCTCATCCAGTACCGCCAGCGACTTTGGCTTCCTGAAGCCGTTCAGGTGTACTTCATAATACTGCACAAGGTGCCCCAGCAGGGCCCTTCGCTGTTTCTGCGTCATGCCAACCTGGTGGATAGCCTCGAAGCCCGTTCCCAGGAACGCCTTGAAGTGGGCCACTTCCTCCCCGGCCATACAGGGGTTCAAGGTGGGTTCCCGGCAAAAGGCGCCTTCCGCCAGGTCGAAAAACCCGGCCTCCGGGTCGTCCTGTGCCGGATAAAACCCTAAGTAGCGGCTCAGGCCAATGAGGAAAGCCAGGTGGAAATTGGCCACCTGCCCGTGCTGGTCCAGCCACTGCAGTGCCGTTTCCAAATACCTGAAAAGTGGAAGGTTGGGCTCCTCCTCCCTGAGGCTTTGGGCAAGCACCTCCGACAGGAACATGGCAATGGCGCTTTTGCGGATATCGGAGTGCAGGGAAATATAAGGGTAAGTGATGGCAGCCTCCCGCACATACCCGAGGCGGCCGGAAGGGCTTGTGGTAGCGATGATTTCCAATTGGGTGAGAGGCTGGAAATGGGCCTTCTTCAACTTCCCCCTGCGGCTCTGGAGGACCCCCCGGAGCATAAAGGACTGCACCCCTGCCTCAGCGGTAAACAGCTTTGCGATGAGGCTGTTGTCGCCATACTTGAGCGAATTCAGGACAATGGCTTTCGAATGGATGGGCACGGGCGGTTTGGCTTGCCCCAAAGATACGCCGAATCGCAAAAGAAATCCCCCGGGCCGTCGGCCCGGGGGATTAAAAGGTTACAGGTCCTGAGGGCCGCCTTAGATGACCCCCTGGGCCAGCATGGCATCTGCCACTTTTACAAAGCCTGCTATGTTTGCCCCTTTTACATAGTTGCAATAACCGTCCTCTTCCATCCCGTATTCGATACAGGAATCATGGATATCGGACATGATGGCCCGAAGGCGCTGGTCGACCTCTTCCCGGGTCCAGCTGATCCGCAGGGAATTCTGAGACATCTCCAAACCGGAGGTAGCCACCCCGCCCGCGTTGGAAGCTTTTCCGGGGGCGAATAAAATCTTCGCCTCCTGGAAAGCGTGGATCGCCTCGGGGGTAGAGGGCATATTGGCCCCTTCCGCCACACAGAGGCAACCGTTTTTGATCAGGACCCGGGCATCGTCGCCTTCCAGTTCGTTCTGGGTGGCGCAGGGCAGCGCGATCTGGCAGGGTACCCCCCAGGGGGTTTCCCCTTTGTGGAAGGTAGCCCCGGGGAACTGGTCCACATATTCCGAAATTCGGCCGCGCCGGTTGTTTTTGAGGTCCATGATCCAGGCCAGCTTTTCGGCATCGATCCCGTTTTTATCGTAGATGTACCCGCCGGAATCGGAAAGGGTCAGCACCTTTCCGCCCAGGTGGATAACCTTTTCCGCGGCAAACTGGGCCACGTTGCCTGAACCGGAAATCACCACGTCTTTACCCTCCACGGATTCGTTTCGCCTGGCGAGCATGTTTTCGGCAAAATACACGGTGCCGTAGCCGGTAGCTTCCGGGCGGATTTTGGACCCCCCCCAGGAAAGCCCTTTCCCGGTCAGGACCCCTGTAAATTCATTGCGGATTTTTTTATACATGCCGAATAGGTACCCGATCTCGCGCGCGCCAACCCCGATGTCACCCGCAGGCACGTCGGTGTTTGGGCCGATATGGCGGCACAGCTCCGTCATAAAGGCATGACAGAAACGCATGACCTCATCGTCGGATTTCCCCTTGGGGTCAAAATCGGAGCCTCCTTTTCCTCCCCCCATGGGCAGGGTGGTAAGGCTGTTTTTGAACACCTGTTCAAAGGCCAGGAATTTCAGGATACTGGCGTTTACTGAAGGATGGAACCTCAGCCCGCCCTTGTAAGGGCCGATAGCTGAGTTCATCTGAACCCGGTAGCCACGGTTGACATGGATTTCTCCCCGGTCGTCTACCCATGACACCCGGAAGGAGATCAGGCGCTCCGGCTCCACCATGCGCAGGAGGATGTTTTTTCCGTTGTAAATGTCGTGCTGGGCAATGTACGGGATGGTAGTTTCCGCTACCTCCTGTACGGCCTGGAGGAATTCGGGCTCATGACCATTTCGGGCTCTTACTTCATCCATAAAAGCCTCGATCTTCGCTTGGATATCGGACATAGTTCTTTAGGGTATGGTTGTCGATTTAAAAATATAGGCGCAAAATTATGTGTTTCCCTTAATTGCAGGAACCTTTTTTTGAAAAATCGACAAAATAATTTCCGGTGTCCACGAAGGGCGGCAACCCGCTTCCTATCCCAGCAAAGAGAGGGCCTGCCTGAGGTCCTCCACCAGGTCCCTGGCATCCTCGATCCCAACGCTCAGGCGGAGGAGGGCGTCCGTGACCCCGCTCTTTTCCCGTTCTTCCCTGGGGATGCTGGCATGGGTCATGCTGGCAGGGTGCCCGGCAAGGCTTTCCACCCCCCCGAGGGACTCAGCCAGGGTGAAGACCCTGAGGGACTCCGCGATCCGCACGGCATCCTGGTAGTCGGCGCCTTTGGGGACAAAGGAAATCATCCCCCCGAAATCGGACATCTGCGCCCTGGCGACCTGGTGGTTTGGGTGGTCTTCGAACCCGGGCCAGTATACTTTTTCCACCAGGGGGTGCGCCCGGAGGAAAGCAGCTACCTCCCTCCCGTTTTCACAGTGGCGCTGCATGCGCACGTGCAGGGTTTTGATTCCCCTAAGCACCAGGTAGCTGTCCATGGGGCCGCAGATCGCCCCACTGGCATTCTGGAGGAAATATAGCCGGTCTGCCAGATCCTTATCGCGCACGACCAGGGCCCCGGCCACCACGTCACTATGGCCCCCCAGGTACTTTGTGGCCGAATGCATAACGATATCGGCCCCCAGGTCGAGCGGTTGCTGCAGGTAGGGGGTGGCGAACGTATTGTCCACCGCGAGCAGGATATTGCGCCCGGAGGCCAGGGAAGCCACCGCCCGGATATCGATGATGTTCATCATGGGGTTCGTGGGCGTTTCCACCCATATCAGCCGGGTTTTGGGGCCGATGGCTTCCTCAATCCGCGGAAGGTGCTGCATGTCCACAAACCGGAAACGAATCCCCAGTGGCTCAAAAACCCTGCGGAACAGCCGGTAGCTCCCCCCATACAGGTCGTGTGTGGAGACGACTTCGTCTCCCGGTCCCAACAGTTTCAAAACCGTATCCATGGCCGCCAGGCCACTGGAAAAGGCAAGGCCGTACTCCCCGTTCTCAATGCTGGCGAGCGAATTTTCCAGGGCCTGCCGGGTGGGGTTTCCGCTTCGGGAATACTCGAATCCACGGTGGACCCCCGGGGATTCCTGGGCAAAGGTGGAAGTTTGGTAAATCGGCGGCATGACGGCCCCATAGGCCTTGTCGGGGTGCTGGCCTCCGTGGATGGTCCTGCTGTTGAAATGAAGGGGCTTTTTCATACCTCGGAACGGTTTGGGCAAAGGTATTCGGAATAGGGGCACATTCCAACCTTTCGCGGGAAAATGAACCCCATATCACCTCCTTTATAGTACCTTTGGACCAAGAACTAACCTTCCATGAAGAGAAGCCTTTACGTTATCCTTTTGCTCGTCCTGGGCGCTTGTGTGGAGGAAACCGCGTTCCGCATGGAAACCAGGGAATTCAGTGGGGAAGTCTGTCCCGATTGCCCCGTGGTATATATCTCCATCCCCCAGGCCAGTGGCAGGAGCGCCCTGGCCACGGCGATAAACACTTCCCTCAGGGAGGAGATCATCGATTTGCTCGACTATGATGAGGCGCGGGACGCCACCGATATCGGGGAGGCCATTTCCGCCTTCCAGGGGGGGTACAGGAAACTGCAGGAAGATTTCCCCGAGGAACTTTCGGGATGGGAGGCACGGGTGGAAGCCTTCAAAAGCTATGAAAGCCCCCAGGTGCTTTCCCTGCAGATCCGGTCGTACATTTTTACCGGGGGTGCCCACGGGTACGAGGGTACCCGCCTGCTGAATTTCGACAGGAAAACCGGGGAGCAGCTCCAGGCTGCGCAACTCTTTGCAGACACCCTCGCCTTTCGCAATTTTGCCGAAAAAGCCTTTCGGCAGCAATACCACATCCCCGAAAACGAACCGATCAACAGCACTGGATTTATGTTTCCCGGCGGGCGCTTCGAGCTCCCCGAAAATATTGGGTTTGCCCCTGAAGGCCTCGTGCTCCACTACAACCCCTATGAAGCGGCTTCCTATGCGGACGGGGACCTGGTCCTGGCCCTCCCCCTGGAGGAGGTCCGGCCCTTCCTTAAAGGGGAATACTAAGGGGTACCCCTTTTTGACCTTCCCTTTGAAGCCGTGGTTATCCAGGGCGCAGGGTGGGGGCCGAATCCGGGGCCGGCCGGCTGCCTATCCCAAAAATAGCCGTAATTTTGAACCCGGGCTCCTGATTCCCGAGCCCTAAGGACCAGCCCTGGCATCATGAAAAAGATATACCACCTCAGCACCTGCGACACCTGCAGGCGAATCATCGAAGCCCTGAACCCCCCGGCAGACACGGAATTCCGGGAGATCAAAACCGCCCCGTTGACCCGTGGGGAACTGGAAGCCCTAAAGGCGATGGCCGGCAGCTATGAAGCCCTTTTCAACAAAAGGGCACGCCTGTACCGGGAGCGCAACCTTGGGGCCCAAACCCTGGGGGAAACCGATTACCGCGACTTGCTGCTGGAACACTATACCTTCCTGAAACGACCGGTTGTGGTCGCCGGGGAACAACTGTTTGTGGGAAATGCGGCCAAAACTGTGGCAGCAGCCAAAGAAGCCCTGCACTCTTGACCAAACGGACACTGGCCATTTTGGCTGCGATCGGGGCCACTGCCATCTACGGCCTGAACCATACCATAGCCAAGGGGGTTATGCCCCATTACGTGCAGGCTTTCGGATTCATCTTCCTCAGGGTTAGCGGGGCTTCCGTGCTGTTCTGGGCCCTGGCCGCCTTCGGGCCCAGGGAACACATCGAACACCGCGACTGGGGCCGCCTGTTGCTTTGTTCCCTTTTTGGCATGGTTATCAACATGCTGGCTTTTTTCAAGGGCCTGGAGCTTTCCACCCCCATCAACAGCGCCGTGTTGATGACCATTACCCCGATCATCGTAGCCCTGCTTTCGGTTTTCCTGATCCGAGAGCGCATGACCTGGCTAAAGGTACTCGGAATCGCAATGGGTCTGGCAGGGGCGCTGGCCCTGATCTTCATGAGCGAGGATACCAGCACAAATGCCCCGAACATCCCCCTGGGGAATTCCCTGTTTATACTGAACGCCACGAGTTATGGGCTTTACCTGATCCTGGTCAAGAAACTGATCGGAAAATACCATCCCTTTACCCTCATGAAATGGCTTTTCACCCTGGCCTTTTTCATGAACCTGCCCCTGACGTTAGGCGAATTCAGGGAAATCAACTGGTCGGCAATCCCGGCTTCCGGCCTGGGGGCCATGGCCTTCGTCGTCATCGGCACCACCTTCCTCACCTACCTTTTCAATGTATTTGCCCTAACCCAGCTGAAAGCTTCCACGGTAAGCGCCTTCATTTACGGACAGCCGGTAATCGGCATCCTTTTTGCCCTTCTCACCGGCAAGGACCTGCTTACCCCGATGAAATTGCTGGCCACGCTCCTGGTCCTCTCAGGGGTATACCTGGTAAGCCGGCAGACCAGGCGGGGCTTTCCCGCCCGGCCCGGGGGCTGACAGGATATCAAAATTGGACTGATATTTGCCCAGGGGGCTTTTTTCCCCTTAAATTATCCCTATTTTTAACCCTCATATCACTCCTATGCCAGACAAAGCACCCTTTATCAAAGACCTGTCCCTTCCCATCGTAGCAGCCCCAATGTTCCTGATTTCCAATCCGGAACTGGTTATTGCCTGCTGCAAGAACGGAATTGTGGGCACCTTCCCGGCCCTCAACCAGCGCAGCAGCGAAGGCTTTGAGGCCTGGCTCATAGAAATCCGGCATGCCCTGGATACCTTTGAAAAAGAGACGGGTAAAAAAGCCGCCCCGTTCGGAGTCAACCTTATCGTGCATCCCACGAACCCGAGGCTTGAAGCCGACCTGCGGCTCTGTGTCAAACACAGGGTCCCCCTGGTTATTACTTCCCTGGGGGCAGTAAGCCAGGTGGTGGACGCCGTCCATAGTTACGGGGGGCTGGTGTTTCACGACATCATCAAGAAACGGCATGCGGAAAAAGCCGCGGAAGCGGGCGTTGACGGGCTCATCCTGGTCGCTGCCGGGGCCGGCGGGCACGCGGGTACCCTCAACCCCATGACCCTCATTTCGGAGGTTAGGAGCATTTTCGACAAGACCCTGCTGTTGTCGGGTTGCATCAGCACGGGCCGTGATGTGGCGGCAGCGCTGCAGATGGGGGCCGACCTCGCCTATATGGGAACCCGGTTTATCAATACCTCGGAAAGTGCCGCCCCGGAGGAATACCGCAACATGATTATAGAAGCCGGGGCGAATGACATCGTCTACACCGCGGCCATTTCCGGGGTACATGCCAATTTCCTCGCGCCAAGCCTGCGGGCGGCCGGGCTGACCCCGGAAGACCTGAAACGGGATACCAAAATCGATTTCGGGAAGGAACTCGACACCGAAGCCAAGGCCTGGAAAACCATTTGGTCCGCCGGGCAGGGGGTTGCCTCAATCGCCGATGTGCTGCCGGTGGAAACCCTGGTCAACCGGCTTAGGGAAGAGTTCCTGGCGGCCCTCAGGGAACAGGCTGCACTCCTGGAACGCTATACCTGATCCCCGGCCGAAATCAATCCTGAAAAGCCTGCCGATCCATGCCCCTGGTCCCTTCGGAATACACCCCCCCCTTACTCTTCAGAAACGGGCATGTGGCCACGATTTATGCCGCCCTCCTGAGAAAGGTTGCCCTGCCTGAACAGGAGCGGGAGCGCATTAGCCTGCCCGATGGCGATTTCCTCGACCTGGACTGGACCTATTCCCCGAAAGCGGCCTCGCGGCTGGTCGTGCTCCTGCACGGACTGGAAGGCAACGCACAAAGGCCCTATATGCTGGGTAGCGCCAGGCACTTCAGCCAGGGGGGCTTTGACGTCTGTGCCGTGAACCTGAGGGGCTGCAGCGGGGAGCCCAACCTGAAATTCAGGTCTTACCATTCCGGGGCCACAGAGGACCTCGAGGCGGTATTACAACACCTGATGGCCACCCGCGATTACCCTAAAACCTACCTGATGGGGTTCAGCCTAGGGGGCAACCTGATCCTGAAATACCTTGGGGAAAAACCGCTTTCCTATCCGGGAATCAGGGGGGCAGCAGCCATTTCAGTCCCCTGCGATTTACACGATTCCCTGCTGCAACTGAGCGGCCCGAAAAACCGGATATATGCCCGGCGATTCCTTACCAACCTCAGGGAAAAGCTCAGGGACAAGCAGCAACGGTTCCCCCGGGAAATCACCGATACCCTGTTGTCTCAGGTAAAAAGCCTGAAGGACTTCGACGACTTGTATACCAGCCGGGCCCACGGGTTCCGCGACGCCCTGGACTACTACACCCGGTGCAGCAGCCGGCAATTCCTGAAAGGGATCGCGATCCCCACCCTGCTGATCAATGCCAGAAACGATTCCTTCCTGGGGCCGCAGTGTTTCCCGGTGGAAGAAAGCCGCGAGCACCCTTTCCTTTACCTGGAAATGCCCGACCACGGCGGGCATGTTGGATTTGTGTCTGCCGGAAAACCCTATTATTATGAAACCCGGAGCCTCAAATTTTTTGAGGCGCACCAATAGCACGCGTTTTCTTATCTTAGGGCCCTAATCCAGATTGTATCCTCATGAAAAAGATCATCCCAATGTTCCTCTGCGCTGCGCTTGCCCTGAGCTGCGGGGAGAAAAAGGAAGAGAAAAAAGAAGGCTTCGAAATGAGCCGTACCAAAAAAGAGTCGCCTGCGGCGGAAACCGCTTCCCAGGGCGTTCCCGTGGACCTTAGCAATAAAGGTGTCGGACCCGTAAAATCGGTGTCCTTTCCCGACCAGATCGATCCGGAACTGGCAAAACAAGGCGAGGCAAAATACAAAATGCTTTGTACGGCCTGCCATATGGCCGGGCAGCGGTTTATCGGACCTGACCTTACCGGGGTGTTCGAAAGGCGCAGCCCCGAATGGGTGATGAACATGATCCTGAACCCCGATGGCATGCTTAGGGAAGATCCCATTGCAAAGGCCTTGCTGAAGGAGTATAACAATGCCCTGATGACCAACCAGAATTTAAGCGAGGAAGAGGCCCGGGCTGTAGCCGAATACCTGAGGACCCTGTAACGCGCTTCCCTGATCCTATCCAAGGCTGCGACACCCCATTCGGTTCGCAGCTTTTTTTTGCCCTGTTGTAATGGCCATGAAAAACCCAACCCATGATGCCCTGCTGCTGATTGCGCTGCTGCCCGAGGCCCCCCTTCGGGAGCGGATCAGGGCCCTCAAAGAGGAAATGCGGTTGCGGTTCGGGGCGGCCCATGCCCTGAAATCACCGGCCCACCTGACCCTGCAGATGCCTTTTCGCGCCAGCAGTTCTGAGCGCGCCGGCCTGGTCCGGCACCTGGAGGTTTTTGCCAGGCGGGAACCGGGCTTCGAAATACAGCTGTCGGGCTTCGACGCCTTCCCCCCAAGGGTAATTTTCATCAGGGTCCTGGACCATGAGCCTATTATCGGCCTGCATGCGCGACTCAGGACGATACTGCTCGAAGAGGCCGGGCTGGCCGAAGAAACCACCACCCGGGAAATCCACCCGCATGTCACCATTGCCACCCGCGACCTCAGCGAAACCGCCTTCCTGAAGGCCTGGCCCGAATTCCAGGCAAGGGGGTTTGAAGCCTCCTTCCGGGTTCGCAGCCTGTTTTTGCTACAACACAGCGGAAAGTCCTGGGAGCCCTTCCGGGAATTTCCTTTTCGCGGGGCCGAAGCACCGGGAAACAGTATATAAACCGCGATTCCACCCGGTATTTTTCTTATCTTTAGGCTTCACCAGATTCCCGGATACAGCAGGCTCCCCTGGAGCGTGTTTTCTCCATCTGAACGCTACAGGTCGGTGTCCGGGGAGGCTAACAAGTACTTACCCTATGACCCGAAATTCAGCAATGGGATGGCTCGCCGCCGTCTCCCTTGGCATCATGGGATGCCAGAGCCCCCCAAAGGAATCCATGACCCTGAAATCCCCGGAGGGAACACATGAAATCAACATTTACCTCGATGCCACAGGCAGGCCCGGGTACCAGGTATCCCGAAACGGGAAGATGGTAATCGACAGTTCCGGGCTTGGTTTCGAGTTCAGGGACCAACCGGCACTCCTGTCGGGGATGCAGTGGAAGGAAAGCACCTCGTTTGCTCAGGATGAGACCTGGGAAATGCCCTGGGGGGAACAGCGCACAGTCAGGAACCATTACAATGCTGCCAGGGTCGTGCTCGAGGAAGAGCAGGCACCGGGGAGGTCGCTCATTCTCCATTTCCGGGCCTATGAGGACGGGGTGGCGTTCCGCTATGAATTTCCGGAACAGGCCGGGGCCGATACCCTGGTCATCTCGGAGGAACACACCGAATTCCAGCTGACGGGAGACCATATGAGCTGGTGGATCCCCGGGGACTGGGACATTTACGAACACCTTTACAATACCACGCGCGTCTCTGAGATCGATGCGATTTCCAAACGGGACCACCCGAACCTGGCATCGACCTATATCCCGGAAAATGCCGTGAACACCCCCTTTACCCTCCGCACTGAAGACGGGGTGCACCTGAGTTTCCACGAGGCCGACCTGACCGACTACGCCGGGATGACCCTTAAAGTGGATACGGCCACCCTGAAACTCAGCAGCGGGCTGGTGGGGTCGGACCGCTTCAACCACAAGGTCAAACGGGCCCTGCCCTTCCAAACCCCATGGCGGACCCTGCAGATTTCGGACCGGGCGGGCGGGCTGATCGAATCCCGGTTGATCGAGAACCTGAACGAACCGAACAAGCTGGGGGACGTTTCCTGGTTCAAACCGATGAAGTACGTCGGGATCTGGTGGGAAATGCACCTGGGGATCGCTACCTGGGACTACGGCATGACCCTGGATGAACAGGGGCGCTGGGTAGACACCGGAATGGCTCACGGAAAGCACGGGGCCACCACGGAAAACACTAAACGCTATATCGATTTTGCAGCTGCCAACAATATCAAAGGGGTGCTGGTGGAAGGCTGGAACACCGGATGGGAGCGCTGGATCGGCTTTGAGGACCGGGAAGGGGTTTTTGACTTTGTTACTCCCTATCCCGACTACGACCTTGAAGCCCTTGCGGCCTATGGCCGCGAAAAGGGGGTGGAGCTCATCATGCACCACGAAACCTCGGCAGCCCCCAGGACCTACGAACAACAACTGGATACGGCGTACGCCCTTATGCAGGGCCTGGGGATCCATTCCGTAAAGACCGGGTATGTGGGGAAAATCATCCCAAAGGGGGAATACCACCACGGCCAGTGGATGGTTAACCATTACCGCAAGGTACTGGAAACCGCAGCGGATTACCAGGTGGCCATCAATGCCCATGAACCGATTAAGGCTACCGGGCTGAGGCGGACCTACCCGAATGCGATTTCGCGGGAGGGGTTGCGCGGGCAGGAGTTCAATGCCTGGTCCGTGGAAGGCGGAAACCCTCCGGAACACCTCCCCATCGTGGCCTTTACCCGCATGCTGGCAGGCCCCATCGACTTCACCCCGGGGGTGTTTGACATCGGCCTTAAACAAAAGCCTGAAAGCCAGGTCAACACGACCCTGGCGCAACAACTGGCGCTTTACGTGGTCATCTACAGCCCGATCCAGATGGCGTGCGACCTCCCTGAAAATTACGAGGGGAACCCCGCTTTTCAGTTTATCCGGGAGGTGGGGGTAGATTGGGAACAAACCCGGGTCCTGGACGGCGAAGTGGGCGATTTTGTTTCCATTGCCCGGGAGGAGCGGGAAACAGGCAACTGGTTTGTTGGCGCCATTACGGATGAAACCCCGAGGGAAGTGGAAATTGACTTCAGCTTTTTGCCGGAAGGCAGTTCCTATAAAGCCACCTTCTACAGGGACCATGCTGAGGCCCACTACCGCGATAACCCGACAGCCATTGAGATCGAAGAAGCGGCGATCGACCATGGGTCGCGCCGAACCTTCCGGCTGGCCGCCGGGGGGGGGCTGGCGATCAGCCTTATAAAACAATAGGCCCTACCAGGGGTCCAGGCCCAGCAATTTTTTGCCAAGGGCCGAGAGGCGGGCCCGGCCGTACCGGGTTTGTTCCCAGTTGCGGGGGTCCCCCGGAAAGGCGTATCCCTCGGGGGCGACCCGGTGCTTCCAGGAATGGATGCGCCATTGCCGCAGGGCTTCGTTTTCGGGCTCGGCGGGCATCATGGAAATGTACTGCGCAATGCGCACCTTGTTTTCGGAGCGGTTGGGCCGGATGCCATGCGGCAGCAGGCTGTTGAAAATAAGCAGGTCGCCGGCCTCCAGCTTTACCTTGACCAACTTGTCTTCCAGGCCGGTGATATCGGGCTGGAAAGGGTCCCGGCCTTCAGGTTGGGTTTTCTTCCAGTCGTCGTAATGCCGATAGAGCCAGGGGATGCACTGGAACCCTCCCATCTGCTCGTCCGTCTGGTCCGAAAGGGCCAGGACGCCCTGCACGTTTTGGGGGCGGGTTTCCGGGTCGTAGTCCCAATGGATAAACCCCTTTTGTTCAAAACCGGGGCGGGAGGGGAAATTCAGGTTGGCCCGGTCGATCGTCACCCAAAGGGCTTCGGTGCCCCAGATGTCCACAAAAGCGTCATAGATGCGGGGTTCCTGACGGTTTTCCCAAAGCAGCTGGTGGTTGTAGACCTCCACCATGCCGGTGCCCACAAGTTCCTTCATCTGCATTTGCGAACGGGGCGGGGTGTACCAGGTTCCCGGGTCCTGGGGGTCCTTCTCTTCAAATTCCCAGAGCAGGGCAGCGGTCCTTTCGGCCTGTTCCGTGGAAATTGCCCGGCGCACCACCACATACCCCTCCCTGGTCCAGTGGTCCCAGTCGGTTTCCCCAAGTAACCGCAGGCTTTTCCTTTCGGAACGGTCGTTGAGCTTTCGCCGGCTACTGGTGGCTGTGGAAGGGTTTCCGGGGATTTCCCTGTGGGCCTGGTTGCCCATTTCGACTTTCGGGTTCTTTTTCATCGGGGTGCGGATTAAAGCTTCCCGTTAAGATACTAAATTCCGGGGTTCGCCCTACGCCCCTTCCGAAAGGCTCCTGCCCCCGGGCCAGAAGACGGGGCCGGCTTTTCCCCTCCATTGGAAACAGCAAATTTGAGTACTTTTGGGAAAAATCACCACGTGAAGAAACTGCCGAAATTTGCCGTGCTCGGAGGGGGAAGCTGGGCCACTGCCCTGGTAAAAATGCTGTGCGAGAACCTTGGGGAAGTAACCTGGTATATGCGGAACACCGAGGCGCTCCGGTATATCAGCGAACACGGCCACAACCCGAATTACCTCAGTTCCGTGAGCTTCAACACCGCGCAGCTCAGGCTTACCGACCAGATCGATGAGGCGGTTTCAGGGGCGGAGGTGCTCATTTTCGCCATTCCTTCGGCCTTTCTGGACGGGGAATTATCCAAGATCAGCGCTTCCCTCGAAGGTAAGGTGATCGTCTCCGCCATTAAGGGGATCGTGCCGGAAAGCGGGAAGATTGTCGGGGAGCATTTCCACGACAAGTACAATATCCCCTACAAAAACATCGGGGTGATCGCCGGGCCCTGCCATGCTGAGGAAGTAGCCCTGGAACGGCTTTCCTACCTGACCATCGCCTGCGAAGACAAGGCCCGGGCCAGGCAGGTGGCTTCCGCCCTGGAGAGTTCCTACATCAAGACCCGGGTGAGCCGTGACATCATAGGGACCGAGTACGCGGCCATGCTTAAAAACATCTATGCCATTGCTGCGGGTATTGCCCATGGGCTGGGGTATGGCGACAACTTCCAGGCGGTACTGATGAGCAATGCGATCAGGGAAATGAAGCGGTATACCAAATGCCTCTACAACATCGACCGGAACATCAACCACTCTGCCTACCTGGGTGACCTGTTGGTGACCGGCTACTCCGTCTTCAGCCGCAACCGCATGTTCGGGAACATGATCGGGAAGGGGTATACCGTTAAAAGCGCTATGATGGAGATGAATATGGTGGCCGAGGGGTATTATGCGGTCAAAAGCGCCTTTATCATAAAGGAAGGGTTCAAAAAAACGGTAAAAACACCTATCATCGACGCAGTTTACAAGGTGCTTTATAAAGGGGCCAACCCCAAAAAAGTCTTCCTTGAGCTGGCCGACCAGATCAGTTGATCATTGTAGCCCGGGCGTCCCGGAGGTTCAGGCCGTTTCCAGGTCAAAGGCACTGTGCCGCTGAATTTCGGCCTGCATGGCTTCCTTCCAGGCCTCCCGTTTTTCGATGCCTTCCCCCAGAAGTTCACCACATTCCTCCACTACCCGGTCGAGGTATTTGCGGACAGATCCAATGTCAAAATACAGGCGCCCCGTCCGACGGATGAAAAAGTCTATGGGGTTCTGGACCATCTCATGTGCAATCCCGAAATGCAATTCTGCCCGCATCAGCCTCCATTGCGCGTCTTTATCGGTGAAGTTGGCAAAGCCTTCAAGGATCTGCCCGGTCTGCCTGCCGTAGGTGGTCACCAGGTACCAGGCGTCGTACGGGGTAAAGCCCTCCGAAACCAGGCGCTCCGTCACCTCTTCGAGGTACTTTTCCACCTGTTTGAATTTTTTGAAATCGCTGCCGCACAGGGGAATCTTGTCGGTCTGGCACCCTTTCAGCTTGCGGCCGTGTTCCTCTTCCATGGTTGCGGCAACGCGGTTCACCACCCGCTCGGCCATCTTGCGGTATCCGGTAAGCTTTCCCCCGGCAATGCTGACCAACCCTGAGTCGGAAGTGAAAATCTCGTCCTTGCGCGACAGCTCGGAAGCAGATTTGCCCTCTTCGTGGATCAGTGGCCTCAACCCGGCCCAGGACGATTCGATGTCTGACAGTTCCAATTCTATGGAAGGGAACATGTTGTTGACGGCAGAGATCAGGTAAATCGCATCGGCCAGGTCGGTCCTGACATCGTCCTTATCGGCCTCGTAATTCGTATCGGTAGTGCCCACGTAGGTGACCTTTCCCCTGGGAATGGCAAAGATCATGCGCCCGTCGGGCACATCGAAATATACCGACTGCCGGACCGGGAGCTTCTCATGCGGGAATACCAGGTGTACCCCCTTGGTCAGGTGCAGCCGCTTTCCCCGTTTGCTTTGGTTCAACCCCCTGAGTTCATCCACCCATGGCCCCGCGGCGCTCACTATATATCGGGAGGCCACCTCCAGGGATTCCCCTCCGCACAGGTCCGAAACGATTACCCCGGCCACCTTGCCCTGCCCGTCATACCGGAAGCCTGTCACTTCGGCATAATTTAGCGCCAGGGCCCCGTACTGAAGGCTCGCCTTGATACTTTCAAGGGTAAGGCGGGCATCGTCGGTGCGGTATTCGGCATAGTAGCCGGCACCCTTTAAGCCCTTTTTAGGCAGGAGCGGTTCCAGTTTCAGGGCCTCCTTTTTTTCGAGCATCTTCCTCTTGTCGTCCCCGCTGACCTGGGCGAGGATATCGTACACCTTCAGGCCGATGGATGTAAGCCATTTCCCGTATGACCCCCCTTCTATCAGGGGCAGCAACATTTTTTCGGGCAATACCAGGTGGGGGGCCAGCTTGTGGACGATGGCCCTTTCGGAACCCACTTCCTTCACCAGCCAGAAATCGAATTGTTTCAGGTAGCGGAGCCCGCCGTGGATGAGTTTGGTGGACTTGCTGCTGGTCCCCGAAGCGAAATCCCCCTTCTCGAGCAGGGCCACCTTCAGCCCGCGGGAAGCGGCATCGAGGGCAATCCCCGCCCCGGTTATGCCCCCTCCGATCACCACAAGGTCAAATTCCGCAGATTGAAGTTCTTTGAGGTGTTCGGCCCTGTTGCGCGCAGAAAAAGGAAGTGGGGTTTTCATAATGGGATCATTGGGTTACAAAAATAGGGCTTTGGGGGCAAGGGGTCAACCGGCCGGTATTATGAAAAGGTCAAATCCGGCGACACGGTACCAAGGGGGGTTCAGGGGTGCTCCTGCGGAAAGCCGTATTCCCGCTCTACCCTGCAGATGCGCACCCGGTACGATTCGTACCACGACCGGCGCCCCAGCTGCTGGGCGATCTGATGGTCGGCCTGGGATTTCCACCGGGCGATATTTTCCAGCGAATCCCAGTAGCTGACGGTAATCCCAATACCCTCGCGGGCATGTTCCATCCCCAGGAAACCGGGCTGCTGCCGCGCCAGTTCCTCCATGGCTTCGGACATGGCGGCATATTCCTCCTGCCCCGCTGCTGAGCGCTTTGAGGTAAAAATAACGGCGTAATAGGGAGGGGTTGCGTTCATTCCAGGTACTGCTTTTCCAAAAAATAGGCAACGATGGCCTCTTTCATCAAAACGGACTGCTCCCCCGCCTTGAGGGGGGGCAGGGGCTCCAGCAACTGGTAATGTGGCCAGCCTTCCTCGTCAAAATGGTCGAAGGTGTAGTACCCATACGGCTCGAGCAACCGACAGATCGCAATGTGCATCAGGTTGATCTTTTCGTCCTTCTTATAACGCCGGTGGTAGTGGCCGAACTCCTGGACCCCGATCAGGTAAATGATGGCATCCAACTCCAGGGGAGCCCCTTCGGCAAACTGGGCTGAAAGCTTTTGGGTCAGTTGGTCCCAACGTTCTCTGAGCAGGGGATCGCGCGCCATGGACTATCGAATGGGTAAGAGGTTCCGAAGGAGCAAAGGTACAAAGCAATCCCTTATATTTGTTTGAAAACATCCCCATGGAGCTCGTGGATATTGTACTGGCACTCCTGCTGGCCTCTGGTTTTTTTATGGGCCTGAAAAATGGCCTCATAGTGGAAATCGCCTCGGTGGCTGCCCTGATCGCTGCTGTTTACGGGGCCATCCATTTCTCTTACTTCGTTTCCGATTACCTCGAGGAAGCGGTAGATTGGAATGGCACCAATGTTAAGGTCAGTGCTTTTGTGGCGACCTTCCTGGGGATCCTCATCGGGGTTCACCTGCTTGCAAAATTGCTTACGCGCATTGCCCGTCTGGCCATGCTGGGCTTCCTGAACCGCCTGGCCGGAGGAATTTTCGGACTGGTGAAGGTGGCTGTAATCCTTGGGGCACTCATCATTTACCTGGAGCGGGCAGGGGTTTCCGACGACTGGCTGGTGACAGGGGTCCTGGAAGACTCCGTACTTTATCCGCCCCTTCGGGAGACAGGGGACCTGGTCTTTTCCCTGGCCCTGGAGCCATAAAGTATTCTAAAACCCCGCTAAGCCGGTGCCGTTTACCGACCTTTTTTGACCGGTTGCCCCCCGGGACCTGTAGGCGTGCGTCCGATCAGGGACAGGTTTATTGCCGATCTTCGGCAGGATTGGGGCATTGGTCGAAAAAACACCCCCGATTTATCCGGGGATGCGGAATTCCTCCCTAATATTGAATCCCGGCCCGGTCCCGGGAAAAAGACACTCCCCCAAGTCTTTGCCATACAGAAGCCTGCTTGCAATCAGAACACCTATGAAATTGCGGCACGCCTTTGTAATTCTGTTTACCGCCCTGGCCCTTTCCTGTACCAAGGAGGCGGCGGACCCTGTTGAGGGTCCGAAAGGGGTAAACCTGGAAGCGATGGAAAGCGAAGTACTGGCCCTGGTCAACGACCACCGGGTCGGCAGAGGCCTTTCCCCCCTGGCATTCAGCGAAGTGGCCTACCACTACGCCAATGAACACAATGACTATATGATCGCTACCGGCACGCTGAGCCACCATAATTTTACGGCGCGCGCCACCGGGATTGCCTCTGAAGCCGATGCAAAAGCGGTTTCAGAAAACGTAGCCAAAAACTACGCCACCGCTGCCCAGGCCCTCGAAGGCTGGCTTGCAAGCGAATCGCACCGCAAAACCATGGAAGGGGATTACTCCCATACTGCGGTCAGCGTTAAAAAAGACACGGAGGGCAACCTGTATTATACCCAGTTGTTTTTTCTCCAGTAGGCAGGAAGCCGACACCTTTTATGAGAAAAGCCACATCCCTTCGCGGGCTGTGGCTTTTTGGCTATCTTTAGGGTTATAACGCTGTTCCTGCTTATGAAAATAACGCCTCCCTTCAACCTGCTGGAATGGGTAGATACCCACCGGGACGAACTCAAGCCCCCCGTGGGGAACCGGAACCTTTTCAAGGAGGCCACCGATTATATCGTGATGGTTGTGGCCGGGCCCAATGCCCGAAAAGATTACCACTATAACGAGACCGAAGAGTTGTTTTACCAGCTGGAGGGGACCATCGAGGTCCACGTACAGGAAAATGGCATGAAAAAAACCATGAAACTGGGACCCGGCGACCTCTACCTGCATCCGGCCGGGGTGCCTCACTCCCCGGTTCGCCATCCGGGATCCATAGGGCTGGTGGTGGAACGCCGGCGCGAACGCCTGAACCTGAAGGACGGCCTGCTCTGGTATTGCGAGCAATGCAACCATAAATTACACGAAGTCTATTTTACCCTGCGGGACATTGAGCAGGATTTCCTGCCCCATTTCAGGCATTTCTACAATTCGCAAGCCCTTCGGACCTGTGAGCGCTGCGGCACCGTCATGGAAGCCGATGAGCGGTTTGTGGCCAGGCCAGACCCCTGAGGGCGGAACCTTCCGGGCCGGACAACAGAAACGGGGATGCCCCCCGGCTTACAGGCTTTCCCGATCCGTGCTCCGGAGAGGCACGGGCAGCCATCAAAAGATTCTTCCGCCGGATATGGGCCGCCGGGGCAAGAATTCGTAATTTTGTGGCTATTCTAACAATTTCGATTTAAAAAGTTATAAAATGACAGATGTGGCAGTTGCTTTCGGCATGGATAACGCCCTAAAGGCGTTGGGGATTCAGGAACTGAACCCGGGGTCGTCCACGGGCGACAACAGTTTTGCAAACGGGGAAATCCTGGAATCCCGGTCCCCGGTGGACGGGGCCCTGATCGGCCGGGTACAGGCCACCACCCGGGAAGACTATGAGCGGGTAGTGCAGACCGCCATGGAGGCTTTCAAGGCCTGGCGGACAATCCCTGCCCCGAAAAGGGGGGAAGTGGTAAGGCAGTTCGGGGAGCGGCTGCGCGAGCTTAAGGAACCCCTGGGGAAGCTGGTTTCCTACGAAATGGGAAAATCGTACCAGGAAGGCCTTGGGGAGGTACAGGAAATGATCGACATCTGTGATTTTGCCGTGGGCCTTTCCCGACAACTTCACGGATTGACCATGCATTCCGAACGCCCGCTGCACCGCATGTACGAACAATACCACCCCCTTGGCCCGGTAGGGATCATCTCGGCCTTCAATTTCCCGGTAGCCGTGTGGAGCTGGAATACTGCCCTGGCCTGGGTTTGCGGGGATGTCTGTATCTGGAAGCCTTCAGAGAAGGCCCCCCTGTGCGGGATTGCCTGCCAGCATATTGCCGCGGAAGTCTTCAGGGCCAATGGGCTCCCGGAAGGGATTTCCTGCCTGATTACGGGGAATTACCAGGTAGGGGAATACATGACCCACGATGAGCGCGTCCCCCTGGTGTCGGCCACAGGTTCCATCCGCATGGGCAAAATCGTGGCGCAGGCCGTTGGGGCCCGCCTGGGGAAAACCCTGCTGGAACTCGGTGGGAACAACGCCATTATCGTAACGCCGGATGCCGACATCAAAATGACGGTGATCGGCGCGGTATTCGGGGCCGTCGGGACCTGCGGGCAGCGATGCACCTCCACCCGCCGCCTGATCGTGCACGAAGCGGTTTACGACCAGGTCAGGGAAGCCCTGGTTGCTGCCTATGGGCAATTGCGGATCGGGAACCCCCTGGATGAAAAGAACCACGTTGGCCCCCTGATCGACAAAGATGCAGTGGGTATGTACCAGGCAGCGCTTGAAAAGGTGGTGGCCGAGGGAGGGCGCCTCATTGTGCCCGGCGGTCTTGTGGACGGCCCGGGATACGAAAGCGGCTGCTACGTGAAGCCGGCCATTGCCGAAGCCGAAAACCACTATGAGATCGTCCAGCACGAAACCTTCGCCCCCATCCTCTACCTTTTGAAATACAAAGGCGGGGTTGAAAATGCCATCGCCCTCCAAAATGGGGTGCGCCAGGGGCTGTCCTCGGCCATTATGACCAATAACCTCAGGGAAGCCGAAACCTTCCTGTCGGTTGCGGGTAGTGATTGCGGCATCGCCAACGTCAACATCGGGACCTCGGGAGCCGAAATTGGCGGGGCTTTTGGAGGGGAAAAGGAAACAGGCGGCGGCCGGGAATCGGGGTCTGATGCCTGGAAGATCTACATGCGCCGGCAGACCAACACCATTAATTACGGCAGGGAACTCCCATTGGCCCAGGGGATCAAATTTGACCTCTGACGGAAGGGTCCATGCTCGTTTGGTTGCCTGGCGACCGGGCCATGGCTTCATGCCCCCTAACAAAAAATCCGCCCGGGCAGCTTAGCGGACCGAGGGCGGATTTTCAAACTAACCAAACTAATCCAAAATAAAACCCACTTGGATGGTTCCCTGTAAACGTATCGGGTCTGCAACCGTTAAAGGAAGGACTCCTTTGAGCTTTCAACGAATTTGCCTTATTCCAAACTTCTATGGTAGCGGAATTGTGTAAGCGGCCCCCTTCCCTGTATGCTTTGCAAATTTGGGCCCCGCCTGCAAAACCCGGTTGGGAAGCGCGGCCTGCAAGGCCGGGGGGAGTGCCCTGTTTCACCCCGACGGGCATAGGGATATTTTTAATATCTTGTAGGGACCCAATCCGGGGGAACCCTTAATACGTGTTGGCTATGAACCAGGAACCTGTAACCTTGCTTTATTGGATTATCCCCATGCTCTCGGGCATCCTTTGCGGGGTCATCGGTTATTTGCTGGGAAGGGGCCCAATGGGGCCTGCTGCCCTGCGCAATGAGGCCGGGGCCCTTAAGGCCGCCAACAAAAAACTCAGGAGAGAATTGGATTCCTGTATGGATCGGCTGGCATCGGCCAGGAGCCAGGGAATATCCAGGGCGCTCCCATTTGACGCCGCGGCGGCAAGGAAGGCCTTCGGAAAGACGATCCGGCAGGACGACCTGACCCTCATCGAGGGAATTGGACCCAAGATTGTAGGGCTCTTCCAGAATTTCGACATCCATACCTGGAAGGAGCTTTCGGAAGCCTCTGTGGCCAAATGCCAGGAAGTGCTGGACTCCGGGGGGGAGCGGTACAAGCTCCACGACCCGTCTTCCTGGCCCATGCAGGCCCGCATGGCATACGAGGGAAAATGGAAGGAACTCGCGCGGTGGCAACGCGAACACCTGCACGGCAAACTCTGATCTTTCCTCCATTTTTGCCTAATTCCGGCCCTTTTCCCCGGGATAGTATGCAAATACCGGTTCGCTTTGCCAAACCTCTTTGGTATGTATGTCCATTACGGACAGGGGGCCTTTGAAGGCCGCACCGGTATCTACGTTCCAGACATTCGCCGCCCGGTAGGGGGTGTCGAGCCCCAGGCGGGAAACCGGGGTATGCCCGATATAGATTTCCCGGTAAAGTTTCAGGCGGGGGGGATACAACGGATCGTCCTGTGACAGCCCGGGGTTCAGGGCAAGGGCCGTTTCCCAAAGGGTGCGGTCCCAGTAAAAGGTCTTTCTGAAGTACTCGTGCCCCACCCCTTTAAGGTTGGTGAAGCCTGCGTGCAGGAATAACCGGTTTTCCGCGTCGAGGCAGTAATCTTCCAGGGATTCCAGGAAGCGGGCATGCCCTTTACGCGTTGCCTCCCCCAGACCCCGGTAAGACTCCCGGGTGGCGGCGCCGCCAGACTGCAGCCAAAGCTCGTGCTCCACCCCTTCCGACAGCCATTGCAGGCACAGGTCATCGTGGTTGCCCCTCAGGAGGGCGCAATGGTGCTTGCGGCGGAACCCCATCAGGAAATCGATGGTTTCGGCCGCCTCGCTCCAGCCATCCACATAATCGCCCAGGAAGATGAACCGGTCGTTTTTACCCGGTTCCACCTTTTCAAGGACGTCTTGCAGGGCCTTCAGGCCCCCGTGTATGTCGCCAATAACCAGTGTCCTCATTTCTGCCATGCACTTCAGGCCCCCTACGTGTCCGATTCGGGCCAGGTCTATAATTGCTGCCCCAAAGCTAGGAAAATCGGGGCAGGGAACCATTGGCCCCCAGCCGAAACGGCCCCAGATTCCGTCGTATTTTTTGGGTTTAAACCGGTTTTCTCAGTACATTTCGCTCCGATTTAACTCCGGAAAACCGTGCTGAGGCCCTGCATGGCAACAAGACCAGTTCAGTATACCCGCGGTTTGGCGTCAGTATGGGGAAACGGTTTTAAGTTATGGGCATCAGATCCATGCCCCCATTAGCGAAAAGAGCGGGAAGACCATGAAAAAAATATTCTGTGTAGGGGAATTGCTGATCGATTTTGTGGCGGAAAACCAGGGCAATGACCTGGGACACGCCACCGTCTTTACCAAAAAAGCCGGCGGCGCACCGGCAAACGTCGCCTGTGCCATTGCAAAACTGGGCGGAAAAAGTGCCTTTGTCGGATGCATAGGGGAAGACCCCTTCGGGGACTTCCTTTTGGAGGTGCTGACCGAAAACGGGGTGGAAACCCTGCTTGTGCAGCGCAGCCCGACCTTCACCACCCTGGCCTTTGTATCCATAGCCGAAGACGGGGAACGGGATTTTGTATTCAGCCGGGGTGCCGACCGGGAACTGGCCTACCAGGAGCGGTCGGGCAAGGCCTTCGAAGGCAACATGCTGCACCTCGGGGCTGCCACCGCCCTGCTTGGGGGGCCGCTGGAATCGGCCTACAGCCGCTATTTTTATGATGGCCTCATTCACGAAGCCTTCATCAGCTTCGACCCTAATTTCCGTCACGACCTATGGAAAACCCGGGAAAAGGAGTTCGTAAAAAAAAGCCTCCGTTTTGTGGAGAAGGCACAGCTTTGCAAGTTTTCGGTAGAAGAGGCCCGGCTGCTGAGCGGGGAAACAGACCTGGTCAGGGCCTGTGACGCCCTGCATGCCAGGGGTGCGGAAACCATTGTCATTACCCTGGGTGCCGGGGGTACATACCTCAGCACCCCCAACGGGCAGGAAACCATTCCCAGCATTGCCATAAAACCTGTGGATACCACAGGGGCAGGGGACGCATTCATCGGTTGCCTCCTGTACCTCCTCTCCAGGGAAAAGGACCTGTTTGAAGCGGTAAAAAACCAGGAACTGATGGCAGAGAACGTACGAATCGCCAATGTTGCCGGGGCCCTGACCACCACCCGGTTCGGGGCGATCCCATCCCTGCCCGACCAGGAACAACTCAAGGCTGCCCTGCAATGAACCAGGCTGCCCTGCACCGGCTGCTGGCCGGCGAAACCCTGGGAGGCACCCTCCCTGCAAGTGCCAGGGAGGCCCTGTTCGCCAAACGGTTGGCGGCCAATGCCACCCTGCTGAAAGACCTCTTCTTTTCCCTCTACCCCGAATCTCACCACCGGGAAACCTTCATCGGGCTTATGCAACTGCTGCAGGAGCGCTTCCGTTTGCGGCCCGTTGAGCTGCAACGCCTCGACCTGGAGCGCCTGAATCAGGGGAACTGGTACCAGTCCGAACACTGGGTGGGCATGCAACTCTATGTGGACCGCTTTAGCGGCGACCTGAAGGGGTTAGAGGAAAAGTTGCCTTATTTCGAGGCCCTTGGCATTAATTTCCTGCACCTGATGCCCATTACCAGGCGGCCTTCCGGGCCCAATGACGGGGGATATGCCGTCAACAGCTACACGGAAGTGGACCCGGCTTACGGAAGCGAGCAGGACCTGGCCAGGCTGACCAAAAAATTCAGGCAAAAAGGGATTTGCCTGATGCTCGATTTTGTGGTAAACCACACCTCGGACGAATTCCCCTGGGCTGTGAAGGCCAGGGAAGGCGACCCGGAATTCCAGGGCTTTTATTACACCTATCCCGATCGCAGCATCCCTGACCTGTTTGAACAGAGCCTCCCGGAGGTGTTCCCTGAAACCTCGCCCGGGAATTTTACCTACGATGCACAAATGCAGCGGTGGGTGATGACGGTATTCAACTCGTACCAGTGGGACCTGAACTACACTAACCCCAGGGTCTTCCTGAGCATGCTGGAAAACCTCCTTGCCCTCTGCGATAAGGGGGTGGATGTGGTCCGTTTCGATGCCCTGGCGTTCCTGTGGAAAAAACCGGGGACCGATTCCCAGAACCTTCCGGAGGCCCACCGGCTAATCGCCCTTTTCCGGCTTTGCCTGCAGGTGGTGGCCCCGGGAGTGGCCATCCTGGCGGAAGCTATCGTGGCCCCACATGAAATCGTGAAGTATTTTGGGGAAGGGGCCCTGGAGGGAAATGAATGCGAGATCGCCTATCACGCGACCTTCATGGCCTGCCTGTGGAATTCGGTGGCCACCCGTAAAACGCTGCTGCTGCAGCGCAGCCTCAACCATATGCCCCGAAAACCCTCCGATGGGACCTGGATCAACTACGTCCGCTGCCACGACGATATCGGCCTGGGGTTCGACAATGCCCACATTGCCGCCCTGGGGTGGGACCCCGGGGCACATCGCCGCTTCCTGCTCGATTACTTTGGGCAACGGCTTTCGTGGTCGCCTGCCAAAGGGGCGGTGTTTATGTACAACCCCACCACCGGGGATGGCCGGATTACGGGGAGTACCGCCTCCCTGCTCGGCCTCGAAAAGGGTATGGAACAGGGCGATGAGGCGGAGGTCCACAGGGCCATTTCCAAAATCCTCCTGCTGTACGGCATTGTCCTGGCCTCCCCGGGGATCCCGCTGGTCTATGCCGGGGATGAGATCGGCATGCTGAACGATTATTCCTATATGAAGGACCCGAAGCGGGCCGGTGACAGCCGCTGGATGAACCGACCCCTGCACGACTGGGATGCGGTTGAACAACTGGGCCGGGAACATTCCCCTGCCTCACAAATTTACTCCGGCCTTCAGCACCTGATCCGGTTGCGCAAGCAATACCCCGTTCTGGCAGACCGGTCGAACCAGGCCCTGCACCCGGTGGGGAATGACCACTTGTTTGTTTTTGAACGCAAGGGCGATACGGGGGAAGGCCTGCTGGTGATTGCGAACTTCGACGATCAACCGCAGGTCATCAACGCTTCCTGGCTTGCCGCACTGGGCTATGTCAGGGAAGGGGCCTACCACAACCTGATCGACGGCAGCACAAGGCAGGTCAGGAGCGGCCTTCTGGAAACGGCTCCCTTCGAATTGCTCTGGATTTCCCGATTCATTTAGCTATAGCGTACCTTCCGGAGGATCCTGAGGGCTTCCTTCAGCGACAGGTAGGCCTCGGGGTCGGTCTCCTTGAGCCATTTCCGCGCCTCCTGCATCACCTCCTGGGCTTCTTCAAAACCATTCAGGAAGCAGATCAGGGAGGTCGCCGGAAAACGCCGCAGGTCGGCCTTTTCGGCCGGCCGGAGGCTACCCCCGCGCTGGAGTTTCTTCAAAAGGGCCTTGTTGGCGTTTAGGATATGGTACAGGGTTTTGCGGTCGTACTGGGGCGGTTCGAAAACCAGTTTGCCCTGGATCTGGTAGGTTCCGTTATCGGCAAAAAGGATGGAAACCTCCTCCATCGGATAGTAGCGCTTTTGGTCCCCAAGGCCCAGATAGACATACTCCGTTATGCTGAAGGAATCTTCATTCCACGAAATGGAAACTTCATCGAGGGCCGAATAGAAAAGTTTTACCTGCTCGTTGATCAGTTCAATGTCTACCCGGGAATAATAAACCGATTCCTTCACTTTTTTCCGGTTCCCGCACCAACAGACCACGAATTGCTCCTTGAAAACCTTGTAATGGCTGTCGAGGTGGCGATGGCGATGGTTGATGAAATCGATGACCCCGTCCAGGGTGAGCTCGATATTGTTGCGCGCATGCTGCTCAATTTCCCCAACCGTCGCAGAATTGACGTCCCTCAGGGTGCTGTCGAAATTCCTCGGCATGCTGATGCTTCCTTCCCGGAAAAAGACAGCGCCTCCGTAGTACTTCCAGATATTGCGCTTCAGGGAACAGATGCGGCCGGATGACCGGATCGTGACCAGGCCCACCACCTTCCCCTCGGGCAGGTGCGGGAAGAGCACGTTTTCATAAGAGATCAGGGGAGGGTTGTCGAGGTAGGCATTAACCAGGTTCTGGATTTTGCTGTCGTCAAAAAAATCGACCCCGTTGATTTCATTATCGGCATCCTCCACCCCGATCACCATGTAGGAACGGTTGGCCGGGTTGCTGTTGGCCAGGGCACAGACGTGCTTCAGGAACTTGGCCTTCCCTTCCTTCTGGCTGATGTCGAGGAACCGCTTTTTGTCGTAAAAGCTGTTTTCGTCGTTGTGGGCCAGGAGGTTTTTTATCAGAAGGCGCTTGTTGATCATGTCTCTTTTCGCACGAGGGTACTACTGGCCTGGTCGGTCGGCATGACCACCAGGTCGGCAATATTCACATGAGGGGGCCGGGTAATGACAAAATGGATGATCTCCGCGATGTCTTCAGGGGTGAGCGGACGGAATCCCTTGTACACCTGGGCGGCCCGGGCTTCATCGCCTTTGAAGCGGACCTGGCTGAATTCGGTCTCCACCAGGCCGGGGTTCACCGCCCCCACCCTGATGCCGTGTGCGTTCAGGTCCATGCGCAACGCCTGGTTAATGGCATCCACGGCATGCTTGCTGGCACAGTAGACATTCCCCTTCGGATAGACTTCCTTGCCGGCGGTGGAGCCAATATTGATGATGTGGCCCCGCCCATCCTTCAATAAGGATGGCAGGAGGGCTTTGGTCACATAGAGCAGGCCCTTGACATTGATGTCGATCATGGCATCCCAGTCATCGAGGCTGGCCTGATCGAAGGGATCCAGACCGTGGGCATTGCCCGCATTGTTGATCAGCACATCCACCTCCCGGAACCCGGGAGGCAGCGAATCGACAGCCTCGCGGACCGACTTCCGGTCGCGCACATCAAAACAAAGGGTGTGGATCTGCTCCCCCCACTGTTGCTTCAAGGCGGCCAGGCGGCTCTCCCTTCGGCCGCAAGCGACGATGCGGCATCCCTTTTCCGCCAGGAGCAGGGCAGTAGCCCGGCCAATCCCGCTACTGGCCCCGGTAATAAACACGATATGTTCCATTGGTGTATTTTTCAAGGTACTTTATGGCCCTGGCTGGCGACCAGCAGGGCAAACCAGTCTTCCAGCTCCAGTTCTAGGGAGAGCGCCCCCACTGCCTCGGTAAGGCGCCCGGCCCGGGTGGTTCCCACCACGGGATGGATTTTCGCCGGGTGCCGGAGCAGCCAAGACAGCAATACCTGCGACTCGGTAGCCTGGTATTTCGGACAAAGGGTCGCCAGGCATTCCCCTATTCTCTGGTTGCGCAAATCGGGTTCCCTGAAATAGCTTCCCAGAGGGCTCCAGGCCATCGCCAGCCGCCGGCCAATAATGCAATCGTCCAGGGTGCCATCCCAAAGGGCACCCTCCGAAGTTAGGGAGCACTCAAACTGGTGGGCCTCCACCGGAACAGCGGATTCGATGAGCCGGATCTGGGAAGGGGTGAAATTCGAAACCCCGAAGGCGCGGACCTTGCCCGAATCCCTGAGGGTGCTGAAAGCGGCCGCCACCTCTTCCGGGTCCATCAAAGGACTGGGGCGGTGCAACAGCAAGAGGTCCAGGTAATCGGTTTTCAGGTATTTCAGGGAAGCCGTGGCAGAATGGATGATGTAATCCATCCCGTATTCGTAATGCTTTACCCTGACGGGACGGGCCTCACTCACATACTGTATCCCGCATTTGCTGATCAGCTGGATGGCATCCCTGGGGATACCGCTATCGGAAAAGGCCTTCCCGAAGTCAGCCTCCGTGGTATATCCCCCGTAAATATCAGCGTGGTCAAAGGTGGTAATCCCCACCTCAAGGCAATGGTGCATCAGCCGGGCCATTTCACCGGTTGGAAATTTCATTCCGCCCTGCCCCCAGGTCATGGTGCCGGCGATGATTCTGGAGTAGTTTTTCAGGGTTTCCACAGGCTGTGAAAATAGTGAGAAAATCCCTTAAAACCATCACAAAACTGGGGGTTTTCGAGTTTTTTTAACCAATCGTTAACAAGCAGTGAGTAAATAAATTTTCAATTTGCGGGGTGCAAATACCAGGGGTATTGACAAACTATTACTAAAGCCAATTTATGGAAGAAACCAGGACGGTTGATATCAGCGCCGTGAATGAAAAAATTGCCGTTGAGAGCGCCTTTATCGATCTCCTTATCCAGGAAATGGACAAGGCGATCGTGGGCCAGCGCCACATGATTGAGCGCCTGCTGATCGGATTGCTGGGAAGGGGCCACATCTTGCTGGAAGGGGTTCCCGGCCTGGCGAAAACCCTGGCCATAAACACCCTGGCCAAGGCGGTAAAAGGGGATTTCTCCCGCATCCAGTTTACCCCCGACCTGCTCCCGGCAGACGTTATCGGAACCCTGATTTACAATGTGAAGGAAAACGATTTTTCGGTCAGGAAGGGTCCCATCTTCGCCAACTTTGTGCTGGCCGATGAGATCAACCGGGCCCCAGCGAAGGTACAATCGGCCCTCCTGGAGGCCATGCAGGAACGGCAGGTAACCATAGGGGATGAGACTTTTCCCCTCGATGAGCCCTTCCTAGTAATGGCCACCCAGAACCCGGTAGACCAGGAAGGTACTTACCCCCTGCCTGAAGCCCAGGTGGACCGTTTCATGCTGAAGGCCGTGATCGATTATCCGAAAATGTCGGAAGAGCAGGCGATCATGCGTCAGAACCTAAGGGGCGCGGCGCAACCGGTCAGGCCCGTGGTAAGCCTGAAACAAATCTTGCGGGGGCAGGAAGTGGTGCGGGAAGTCTATATGGACGAAAAGATTGAGAAATATATCCTGGATATCGTATTTGCCACCCGGTACCCCGACAAATATAACCTCGCCGACCTGAAACCCCTGATCAGTTTCGGGGCTTCCCCCAGGGGGAGCATCAACATGGCGAATGCTGCCAAGTGCCATGCGTTTATAAGGCGCCGGGGCTACGTGATCCCTGAGGATGTCAGGGCCGTGGTACACGACGTGCTCCGCCACCGGATCGGGATCACCTATGAGGCAGAGGCCGAAAATGTGACTTCCGAAGAAATCATCAACCGGATCGTAAACGAGATCGAGGTACCGTAGGGATTTTCCCCGGGGTACCGGTTTCTGCCGCCTGCCTGCAGGCCAAAATTACCCGTGAACGGTCATGGATACCAAAGCGCTATTAAAGAAAGTCCGAAAGATCGAGATAAAGACGCGTCGTCTTTCCGATCACATTTTTGGGGGGGAATACCATTCCACCTTCAAGGGGCGCGGAATGACCTTCAGCGAAGTCCGGCAATACCAGTTCGGAGACGATGTGCGGAGTATCGACTGGAACGTCACCGCCCGGTATAACGAACCTTTTGTTAAGGTATGGGAAGAAGAGCGGGAGCTTACAATGATGCTCCTGGTCGATGTTTCAGGCTCCGAATTCTTTGGTACGGTGGCCCAGCTGAAACGATATATACTGACCGAGATCTCCGCTACCCTGGCCTTCTCGGCCCTGCAGAACAACGACAAGGTGGGGCTGATCCTGTTCTCCGACCAGGTAGAGCTCTTTATTCCCCCCAAAAAAGGAAAAAGCCACGTGTTGCGGATTATCAGGGAGCTGTTGGAGTTCGAGCCCAAAAGCCACCTTACCGACCTTTCCGGGGCCCTGAAATTCCTTTCGAACGTGCTAAAGAAAAAATCCATCGTCTTCGTGCTGTCCGATTTCATGGCGGCAGACTACGAGCACAACCTCCGGATCACCGGGAAAAAGCACGACCTGACGGGCATCAGGGTCTATGACCCCATGGAAGTATCCCTCCCCAACCTCGGGGTGGTGGCCATGAGCGACGCCGAAACCGGGCATACCCAATGGGTCAACACCGGTTCGCGCCAGGTAAGGGACGCCTACGCGTCCCGATACGCGGAGCAGGTGGCCTATTTCCGCGACACGTTTACCCGGGCCGGATGCGGGCAACTCGATTGCCGGGTAGATGAAAGCTATGTGCGAAAGCTGTTGGGATATTTTAAACGAAGGGCCTGAATGAAGAAAACCGGCACATATGGTTCGTGGGACATGGCGTACTGGTCCAGGGCTTTGCTGTTCGCGGCCTTTATGGCCCTCCCGTTGCTGCTGAAGGCGCAGGAGGCCCCACGGGTGCAATCCGGGGTCGATACCGCCTCCATACGCATAGGGGAACAAATCCGTTGGACGGTTGCCGTGGAAGTGGATACCACAGCCCAGGTGATTTTCCCGGAAGGGCAGACCTTTTCCCCCCTGGAGACCGTGGAGGCCTTCAAAACGGACACCACCCGAAAAATGGACCGGATGCTGCTCCAAAAAACCTATGCCCTTACCCAGTTTGACTCCGGCTCGTACCTGCTGCCCACCCAGCGTATCGAAATTGACGGGCGCGGTTTTTTCACGGATTCCCTCCTGATATCGGTAGCCACCGTACCCGTGGATACCGTAAACCAAAAGATGTATGACATCAAGCCCATGATGGAAGTGCAGGCGGGAATCCCGGGTTGGTTGAAGTGGTTGCTGGGCATTCTGGCCGTCTTGCTGGCCGCGGCAGGCGTTGCCTGGTACTTTTTGCGGAAAAACCGCCTTTCGGAGCAGGAAGCCGAAGCGCTCCTGCCCCCTTTTGAGCGGGCCATGCGCGAGCTGAAGCGCCTGGAGCAATCGAGGTACCTGATACAGGAGGAGTACAAACAATATTACACTGAACTGACGGGTATCGTAAGGGCCTACCTGGAAGAGGAAGTGCACATAAGTGCCCTGGAAAGCACTACCGCCCAATTGCTGGAGAAACTGGAGCTCCTCAGGGACGCGGGCAAATTGAAACTGGATGAACAGACCCTGGTGCAGTTCCAGAAAATCCTGGAAACGGCCGACCTGGTAAAGTTTGCCCGTTCAAGGCCGGAACTCAGGGCAGCCGAGCAAGACCGGCTTCAGGTGGAACAAATCGTTCAGAAAACCCGGGAAGCCCTGCCGGAACCCACAGAGGAAGAATTATTGCAGCAGGAAGCCTACCGCAAGGAATGGGAGGCCCGAAAAAAACGAAAGAAAATCCGCATAGCAGCCATGGCTGCCGGGGCGGTGCTCCTGGTTGCCCTGGTGGCTTCCGTGGCGTACTTCGGGGTACAGAACGTTAAGGACTCCCTTTTTGGAACCCCCTCCAAATCGCTGCTGCAAGGGGAATGGATAGCGAGTTCCTACGGCTACCCCCCTATTCTGCTGGAAACCCCGGAGGTTTTGGTGCGCAGGGAAGTTCCCCTGCCGCCGGAAGCCTTGGAAGCCATCAGCGACCTGGATGCCTTTGCCTACGACAACCCCAAAGCACACCTGTCGATCTCGGCAATTTCCACCACCTTTAACCAGGCCGATACCCCCCCGGATTTTGAAGCCGCCGTGGACCAGGCCCTGGTGGGAATGGAACGCAACGGAGCCCGGAACATCATCACCAAGCAAGAGGAATTCACTACCGTTTCCGGGGTGAAAGGGGTAAAGGTCTTCGGACGGGGCGAATTCAAACAACCCGGCTCCGGGAATTACCTTAAGGGAAAATATACCCTGCTTCTCTTTGGGGGCAATGGATTCCTGCAACAGGTATTCCTCTCCTGGGAAGAGGGGGATTCCTATGCCGAGGAAATCGTGGAGCGAATCCTGAACACTGTGGAAGTTAAAACCGTTGTATGATAGGGCCCGATATTCAATTTGCCAACCCTGAGTTCTTCTGGCTGCTTTTACTGCTGCCAGTGGCCCTGCTTTGGTATTTCTTCAGGCGGAAACAACAGTTGCCCACCCTTCGGATTTCGAGCCTCAGGGCGTTTTCAACCCCCTCGCTGGTAAGCCGCCTGCGTCCGCTGCCCTTCATTTTGCGCCTGCTCGCCCTGGCCGCAGTCATTACGGCCCTGGCCAGGCCGCAAACGGAAAATATTTCGACCCGTACCAAAACCACCAAGGGAATCGATATCGTGATGGCTATAGACGTGTCCTCCAGCATGCTCGCAAGGGACCTGCGCCCCAACCGCCTCTCCGCCCTTAAGGAGGTTGCCGCCGAGTTTGTACGCCAACGCCCCAGCGACCGGATAGGCCTGGTGGTTTATGCGGGGGAAAGCTATACGAAAACCCCGATTACCAGCGACAAACGCATTGTCCTCAGCGCCCTGGAAGACATTACCTACGGACAGCTCAGCGACGGGACCGCTATCGGCATGGGGCTGGCCACCTCCGTAAACCGCCTGAAGGACAGCAAAGCCATCAGCAAAGTGATCATCCTGCTGACCGACGGGGTAAACAATGCGGGGTTTATAGAACCCCAAACCGCTGCAGACATGGCCCTGGAATACAACATCAAGACCTATACCATCGGCCTGGGCACCAATGGCAATGCGCTTTCCCCTATCGGCTATAATGCCGACGGCACCTTCCGGTACGGGATGCGGGAGGTGGAGATCGATGAGGCCCTGCTGAAGGACATCGCCACAGCCACCGGGGGGGAATATTTCAGGGCCACCGACAATGAAACCCTGGAAACGATTTATGATGAGATCAACAAGCTTGAGAAAACGGAAATAGAAGAATTCAAATACTACCGCTATGAAGAACGCTTCCGCCCCTGGGTGCTCCTGGCCGGTGGCCTGCTCCTGCTGGAATGGGTTTTGCGGATAACGGTATTCAGGAGTTTTATCTGACCTGCATATGATACAACTCGAAGAAAAAGCGTATTTCTACCTCCTGGGGCTTATCCCGGTGCTGGTGCTGTTGTATTTCGCTCACCTGTGGTGGAAGCGCCGTGCGCAACGCAGGTTCGCGGAGCCTGCCCTGTTGCGGCAACTCGCGCCTGACCGGTCTTTTTTCAAGCCCCACCTGAAACTCTTCATGCTGTTGCTGGGGATATCCCTGCTGACCCTTGGGTTGGTAAACCCCAAAATGGGGACCAAACTGGAAACGGTTAAGCGGGAAGGAGTAGACATCGTTTTTGCCGTGGATGTTTCCATGAGCATGCTGGCAGAGGACATTGCCCCGAACCGGCTTGAAAAAGCGAAGCGTTTGGTTTCGGAAATCATCAACGAACTGGGCAGCGACCGGGTGGGCATCATTGCCTATGCCGGACAGGCCTTTCCCCAATTGCCCATCACCACAGACTACAGCGCCGCCAAGATGTTCCTCCAAAGCATGAATACCGACATGCTTTCGTCCCAGGGAACAGCTATTGACGAAGCCATAAAACTGGCCTCCACTTATTTTGACGATGAAGAGCAGACCAACCGCGTGCTGTTTATCATCTCCGACGGGGAGGACCATTCGGAAGGCGGGGTCACCGATGCCGTGGACCTGGCTGTGGAACAGGGCATCCGGATCTTTACCCTGGGCGTGGGGCAGGAAAAGGGCGGCCCAATACCCATTAAACGGAACGGGGTTTTGGAAAGCCTGAAAAAGGATGCCGAAGGGGAAGTGGTCATTACCCGCCTGAATGAGGAGATTCTCCAGGGTATAGCCGAGCAGGGCAATGGCGAATACCTCCGGGGCGAAAATACGCAAGAGGCCGTGGCTGCCGTAAGGGATATTCTGGAGCGGATGGACAAGAAGGAATTCGAGGCCAAACAGTTTGCAGAATTCAAAGACCAGTTCCAGTGGTTCCTGGGGGCTGCCCTCCTGGTCCTTTTTCTCGATATCTTTGTACTGGAACGCAAAACAGCCTGGCTGAAAAAATTGGATTTGTTCAACGAAAAAAATGCCGCCTGAATGAAATACCTGCTGATCATCCTCGGGCTTTTATCGCCTTCCCTGCTGCAGTCGCAACAGGAGGAGCAACCCGACCCCAGGGCCTTGCAGGAATCCCGTGACCTCACCCGGGAGGCCGGCAAAGACCTTTCCTCCGACGACTTCGCAGGGGCAGAGGCCAAATATCGCAGGGCCATTGCCAAAAGTGAGGAGAATGCCGCGGCCCCCTATAACCTGGGAAGTGCCTACTACCGCAAGGAAAGTTACGGGGAGGCTTTCGGGCGGTTCAGGGAAGCGGGGGAACGGGCCGGAGAAAAGCCGGAGAAACACATGGCCTTCCACAACATGGGGAATGTATACATGCAGCGGAAGGAATATGAAAAGGCCGTGGAAGCCTACAAGGAAGCGCTGAGGAACAACCCGACAGACGAAGAAACCCGCTAC
Organism: Robiginitalea marina; assembly: GCF_024006985.1. Taxonomy (GTDB): domain Bacteria; phylum Bacteroidota; class Bacteroidia; order Flavobacteriales; family Flavobacteriaceae; genus Robiginitalea; species Robiginitalea marina. The sequence goes on along the minus strand of NZ_JAMXIB010000004.1, from coordinate 20,357 downwards.
AACCTTGCCCTGGCGAAGGAACTGCTCAAAAAAGACCCCCAGCAGCAACAAAACGACCAGGACGACCAAGATCAGGACCAGCAGGACCAGAAAGAACAGCAAGACCAAAACCAGGACCAGAACCAGGGAGGGGAGGACCAGCAGCAGGACCAGGACCAGAAACCCGAGGACGGGGATTCTGAAAAGGAAGAGAACAAAGAAGGGGACGGCGAGCAGAAGGAGGAGAAAGGCCAGAAACCCGAGGAGTCCGAACCGGACCAAAAGCAGCCGCCACGTCCGAATCAGCTTTCCCCCCAACAGATTGAGAACCTGCTGGAAGCCATGGAAAACGAAGAAAAAAAGGTCAAGGAAAAGATCGATGCCCAAAAGGTGAAAGGACCCAAAGTAAAAAAGGAGAAAGACTGGTAAATGCGAGCCCCGGGCCTACATATCTTCATGCTGCTCTGCCTTGCGCTTTCCGCTGCCAATGCCCCGGCCCAGGATTCGCGACAGTCGGTTACCTTCGAATTGGAGCTGAGCAAGGAGCGCCTTGGGGTGAATGAAAGGCTGACGGCTGATTTTGTGATGAACCGCGATGGGGATAATTTCATCCCACCCGCCTTCGACGGGTTCCGGGTGCTTATGGGCCCTTCCCAGGCCATCAGCTCCTCCTGGATCAACGGGGTCCGCTCCTACTCCAAAACGTATTCTTATGTGCTCCAGCCCCTTTCCAAGGGGCAGCTGACCATCGGCCAGGCGAGCATCGAAATCGAGGGGAATACCTATAAGACGAGCCCGAAAAAAGTCACTGTAACCGATGCCGTCAGCAACCCTAACGGGGCCCCGTCTGTGGACCAGATTGCTGACGAAAGCCTGCACCTGGTGGCTGAAGTCTCCAGGGCAGACCCCTACCTGAACGAACCGGTGAGCGTGGTTTATAAACTCTATGTCAGCCCCTCCGTAAACGTTTCGAATTTCAGGCCCCTCGACAACCCGAAGTACAACAATTTCTGGAGCCAGGACATCCCGCTGACCCGTTATCAGGTGGAAGAAGGCCTGTTCGAGGGGAAACCATACCGTTATGTCATTTTGAAGAGGGTAGTCCTGTATCCGCAGAAAAGCGGGGCCCTGGAAATAGAGCCCCTGGCCCTGGACGTTTCCCTGGAAGTACCCACGGAAAAAGTGGATTTCTTCGGGAACCGCATCTACGGCAGGGCCAACAAGGTCGTTTCTGCAGGGCAGCGGACCATCCAGGTCAGGCCGCTGCCGGAGGCAGGGAAACCCGAGGGGTTCAGCGGGGCGGTGGGGGAATTTACCTTCGGGGTTACCACCACCAAGGAGGTCCTCAATGCTTCGGAATCCCTTCAGGCCAGGGTTAGCGTTTCGGGGAAGGGGAACCTGAAACTTTTCCAGCTCCCGCGGCTGACCCTCCCCAGTTCCCTGGAAGTCTATGAACCCGAGTTTTCAGAATCTGTGCGAACCACCATAGCCGGGATGCAGGGCAGCGTGACGGAGGAATACACCATCGTCCCTTCCTTCCAGGGCAAGTACCCCATCCCCTCCCTTTCATTTTCCTATTTCAACCCTAAAACAGAGCAATACGAGGTGCTTCGTTCAGAGGAAATCACCATAAATGTGGAGGAGGGCCCGGTGGCCGCAGTAACCCCTCCTGCAACCGGGCAGGAGCCGGCCAGGCAGGCCGTACAGGCCGGGGAACAGTTCTATTTCCTGAAACTCCGGCCAGGGTTGCAGGCCAGGCAATGGACCCCTTTCTTCGGTTCCGTCAGCCATCTCGCCTGGTTATTGGGCCCCTTGCTGCTGATCCCGCTTTTCCTGGTGCTTCGCAAAAAACAAAAGGAACGGGAGGCCGATTTTGAAGGGATGCGCATCAAGAAAGCAAACCGCCTGTCGCGGAAGTACCTCTCCAGGGCCAAAACGGCCCTGGGAGACAAAGAAGCCTTCTATGTAGCCCTGGAAAAGGCCCTGCACAATTACCTGAAAGCCAAGCTGTCCATCGAAACCTCAGAGTTCAGCAAGGATAAAATCCATAGCCTGCTTTCGGAGAAAAAAGTAAAGGAGCCTACCATTGCAGGCTTTGTAAGCCTCCTGGAAAATTGTGAACGGGCCAGGTACAGCCCCTTCTCACAGGTTCAGATGGAGCAGGATTACCAGAAAGCCGGGGAAGTCATCACGGCCCTGGATAAAGAATTGTAAGCATGAAACTGCCGTTGAAAATTTGCATTGCAGTGCTGGCCCTCTTCCTTACGGCCACCGGGAAGGCACAGGGGGAAGCCCTTTTTGACCAGGCTACTGAAGCCTACAACCAGGGCGAATACGACAGGGCCATCTCCCTTTACCAGGAAATCCTGGAGGGAGGCCAACATTCTGCCGCGCTCTATTTTAACCTGGCCAATGCGCATTACAAGAACAATGAAATCGCCCCGAGCATTTATTACTACGAGAAGGCCCTGCTACTGGAACCGGGAGACCCGGAGGTCCTCAACAACCTCGCCTTTGCCCGGAATATGACCCTGGACGCCATCAGCCCCATCCCGAAGACCGACCTGCAGCGCTTCTTCGAGAAGGTGGTTTTTGCACTGACTACGAACCAGTGGGCCTATCTTGGGGTTTTCCTGGTGATCCTGTTTGTGGCGGGTTACGTAATGTTCCTGGTTTTCAGGACCCCGAACCGCAAGCGCATCGCCCTGCTCGGAAGCCTCGCTGCCCTCGGGCTGGGCCTGTTGAGCACGGCACTTTCGTACCTGCAACTGAGGGCCTACCAGCAGGACCAGCCGGCCATTATATTTGCCCGGGAACTCCCGGTCCGGTCCGAACCCAACCCGGAAAGCCAGGAAGCATTCCTGTTACACGAGGGCACCCGCGTGCAGGTGGAAGATTCCCTGGGCCAGTGGCGTAAAATACGGCTGGCCGATGGTCAAATCGGCTGGGCCCCGTCTTCCTCCCTCCGCCTGCTGAAAGACTTCTAAAGAACTTCGGCAAAACGGGGGCAGTCTCCCATATCTTGTTATCTTTGAAGGGAAGCCAATTAAAATGATTCCCCGTTTTGTAGTCACATACATGCTTTGTGTGTGGGTGTTTTCTATTCTGGCACCCCCTGCCCTGTATTGTGCGGCTGATGACCCTTCCCTTGCGGTATCCTTCAGCACAGGGGAGGAAGAACCCGGGGAGGGTGAAAAAAAGGATGGCTGCGAAGAATCCCCCGACTTGCCCGAGTCGTGGTTGTCCCAGCCCGGGGAACAGGAAAAACTGGCTGCGCAGGACGCACACCCCCGGCCAAAATTGCCGGAGCTGATTTGGGAAGTGGCCTCCCCCCCTCCGGAGGGAAAGCCCGGCTGCTGATCCCATTCCCCCCTGACCATTTAACCCGCGTGCCCCAGGGGCCGCCAAATCCTATCTCACATGTTCAAGCATCTGAAGCAGGACCTGCCTGCCAGTATTGTCGTCTTCTTTGTGGCCCTCCCACTCTGCCTGGGGATTGCGCTGGCCAGCGGGGCCCCGCTCTTTTCAGGCCTTATTGCCGGGATCGTTGGGGGCATCGTGGTGGGAGCCCTGAGCGGCTCGGCAGTTGGGGTAAGCGGCCCGGCCGCGGGCCTGGCCGCCATTGTGCTGACGGCCATCGGCACCCTTGGGGGCTACCAGAACTTCCTCCTGGCCGTGGTGTTGGGGGGGGCCATCCAATTGCTGTTCGGCGTTCTGAAAGCAGGCATTATCGGCTATTATTTCCCCTCCTCGGTCATCAAGGGGATGCTCACCGGTATAGGCATCATCATTATCCTGAAGCAAATCCCCCATTTCTTCGGGTATGACGCAGACCCGGAAGGTGACTTCGCCTTTTTCCAGGTCGATGGGGAAACCACCTTTTCGGAGATCCTCAGGGCGTTCCAGAACATCTCCCCGGGCGCCACCCTGATTGCCCTTGTGGGCCTTGGGATCCTTATCCTCTGGGACCGGGTCCTCTCCAAAAAACACCGGGTGTTCCAGCTTGTCCAGGGACCCCTGGTCGCCGTGGTCCTGGGGATCCTTTTCCATGCCCTCACCAAAGGAAATAAAACCCTGGGGATCGCTGCCGAGCACCTGGTGAACGTACCCATCCCCGAAGACGCGTCTTCCTTCCTGGCGCAGTTCAGCTTTCCGAATTTCGGGGTGATCGGGCAGCCTGAAATCTGGATCACTGCCTTTACCATCGCCCTGGTTGCCAGCCTGGAAACCCTCCTGTGCGTGGAAGCAACCGACAAGATCGACCCCATGAAACGGGTGACCCCCACCAACCGGGAACTCCTGGCCCAGGGGGCCGGGAACATGTTGTCGGGCCTGATCGGCGGCCTGCCCGTAACCCAGGTCATCGTCCGCAGTTCGGCAAATATCCAGTCAGGGGGGCGCACCAAGGCGTCGGCCATCATTCACGGCTTCCTCCTGCTGGTCTCCGTGATCCTCATCCCGCGGCTGCTGAATATGATCCCCCTTTCAGTCCTGGCTGCAGTGCTCTTCCTGGTGGGCTACAAACTGGCCAAGCCTTCGCTGTTCCGCCACATGTACTCCCTGGGCTGGAAACAATTTGTCCCTTTCGCGGCCACTGTTGGGGGGATCGTGTTCACCGACCTGTTGGTGGGTATTGGCCTGGGCCTGGGCGTGGGCATTGTGGTAATCCTGGTCAAAAGTTACCAGAACAGCCACTTCCTGCATATCCTGGATAAAAGCAACGGGGTCCACAGGGTGCGGATGACCCTGGCCGAGGAAGTCACGTTCTTTAACAAAGGGGCCATTTTGAATGAACTGGACCGGCTTCCCAAAAACACCTTCCTCGAGCTGGACGTGCGCAGTACCCGTTACCTGGATTACGATATTATCGAAATCCTGGATGATTTTTCCTTTAAGGCCCGGGACCGGAACATAGACGTCCTGCTCATTTCAGACAAGGGCTCGGTTAAAAACCCCATGAGCTACCTGGAATTTTTCAACCTCCAGCAAAAAAATACCACCTAACCCCGACATCCCATGAAAGCACATACCCGAGAAACACAGGCCACCATGACCCCTGAAAAAGCCCTGCAGTTTTTGAAAGAGGGGAACAAACGGTTCCAGAACAACCTGAAAGCTCACCGGAACCTGCTGGAGCAGGTGAACGAAACCGCTGACGGCCAGTTCCCATTTGCCACCATCCTGAGTTGCATCGATTCAAGGGTTTCGGCCGAACTGGTCTTCGACCAGGGACTGGGAGACATCTTCAGCATCCGGATCGCCGGGAATTTCGTCAACCAGGATATCCTGGGGAGCATGGAGTTCGCCTGCAAGCTTGCGGGAAGCAAGTTGCTGGTGGTCCTTGGGCATACCAGCTGCGGGGCGATCAAAGGCGCCTGCGACCATGCCCGGCTCGGGCACCTGACTTCCCTGATCCATAAAATCGAACCGGCGGTGGCTGCGGTGAAAAAGCCCAAAGAGGAAAAACTCCGGACCTCCCAAAACCTGAAATTCGTCGATGCCGTGGCCGAAATGAACGTAAAAATGGCCATTGACGACATCCGGTCCCAAAGCAAGATCCTGTACGACATGGAAGAGGTGGGCGAAATTGCCATTGTCGGGGCCATGTACGACCTGAGCAACGGGAAGGTGACCTTCCTCTGACCGACTTTTGGCCCGCCCATAGCCCGGAGAGGCAAAATAAAAGGCCGCTGAACCGGATTGTTTCTAAATTGCCTTAATTTTGATAAGGACGGTTACGGCATGAAACACTTTTTTGCGCATTTCAGGGGCGATCTCCTTGGCGGTATTACCGCCGGGATTGTAGCCCTCCCCCTGGCCCTTGCCTTTGGGGCAAGCTCCGGCCTGGGCCCGAGTGCAGGGCTGTACGGGGCCATTTTTCTCAGTTTTTTTGCGGCGCTTTTCGGGGGTACCCCCACCCAGATTTCAGGGCCCACCGCCCCGATGACGGCCGTGAGCATGGTGCTTATTGCAGAACTCATCGCCCTGAACAACGGGGTGGTAAGCCAGGCCCTGCCGGGCATCCTGATGGTCTTCCTGCTGGCCGGACTGATGCAGGTTGGCCTGGGGTTCCTGAAAATGGGCAAATACATCCGCTACATTCCCTATCCCGTCGTTTCGGGGTTCATGACTGCCATCGGGCTGATCATCATCATCACCCAGCTGCTGCCCGCCCTGGGCTATTACCCCGAAGAAGATGCAGAATTTGTCAGCCGGTTCAGGCCTTATGCCCAGGAAGTCCTGCTGGAGAAAATCCTTACGGAGGAAACCGGGGATGACCTCCTCAGGGTGGATCACCTCGGGGAAACGATCCGACGCGCTGAAACCATTACGGAGGAAGACATTATGAAAGAATCCAAAACCGTTGCCGGCGCTGCCGCCTCGGGGGTGATCGGGGCCATCCGGTCGCTTCCCAGGGCCCTGTCCCATATCCGCTGGCTGGAATTCCTGCTCTGTGCCATTACCATTGCGGTTATTTACGGGTTCAAAAAAATCACCACGACAGTCCCCAGCACCCTGGTGGCCCTGATTCTGGTTTCAGGAGTTGCCTATGCCGCGGGGCTCGAATACCGGCCCATTGCGTCAATCCCCGAGGGCTTCCCTATTCCCGAGTTCAGCATGTTCACGGGGTTCAGCGCTTCTGCGGTGACCCCCTACCTTTTTACCGCCTTTACCCTGGCCCTGCTGGGGGCCATAGATTCCCTCCTGACTTCGGTGGTCGCCGACAACATGACCCGCACCACCCATAACCCAAACAGGGAACTTATAGGCCAGGGCATAGGCAATAGTGTAGCTGCCCTTTTCGGGGGCCTCCCCGGGGCCGGGGCGACCATCCGCACCGTGGTGAACATCAAAGCCGGGGGGGTAACCCGGCTTTCCGGGATGACTGCAGGCGTCCTCCTGCTGCTCATCTTGCTGGTCCTTGGGCCGGTGGCTTCCCAAATTCCGGCTGCCGTCCTTGCAGGGATCCTGATCACGGTAGGGATAAGCGTAATGGATTACAAGGGGTTGAAAGCCATTGCCACCCTCCCGCGCGACATCCGTTTGGGTCCCTTCAAAATAAGTTCCGAAGTACTGATCATGATTGTGGTGATACTCCTTTCAACCTTCTGGAACCTGGTGTATGCGGTTGGTGTGGGCCTGGTCATTGCCTCCCTGATGTTTATGAAAAAAATCGGGGACCTCACGGCAATACAGTCCGATGTATTCCCCCTGAAGCGGGAACATTCCTGGCCCGATGAAAAAATCTTCCCCTCGAGGCTGGAAGAGGAAGTATTCATCAAGCACCTTAAAGGCCCTTTGTTTTTCGGCACCACCACGGAATTCCAGCAGTTGGCCAAACAAATCCCGAAAACCGCCACCACAGTGATTATCCGCCTGGGCCGGGTCCCTTACATGGACCAATCAGGGCTCTATGCCATGGAAGAGGTGCTCAGAGACCTGGAAAGCAAGAAGATTACCGTGTTGCTGGTAAACATCATGCAGCAACCCCGATATATGATGGAGCGTATCGACATTATCCCAGACCTGGTGCCGGAAACCCATATCTTCAGGGATTTCGCCCAGTGCGTGGCCTGGGTTCAGGAAAACGTCGCAGATGTAGTCCCTTGAAAATTGCCTTCCCCGGACCCCAACGCATTGCCAGGGGATGGGCGGGGAGCCGGGGAAAAGTTTTACCTTTGCCCGAGCACAGGGCTGTAAGCCCAGCATATGCCAAACCGGCCAGTACCATGATTGACCAACTGAGAGAACACATTGAAGCCGTCAGGGCTTTTTCGGCAGAGACCCCAGAGGCGATCGAAGCCTTCCGGATTAAATACCTCGGGAAAAAAGGCCTTTTGAATACCTTTTTCCAGGAGTTGAAAAACATCCCGAACGACCAGAAAAAAGATTTCGGCCAGGCAGTAAATGAACTGAAGGTAGCCGCCACGGAAAAAATAGCCACCCTCAGGGAAGGACTGCAGGCGGGGGAACCCTCCGAAAACCTTTTCGGGGACCTTACCCGACCGGGGGAACCCCTGCTTTTGGGGGCGCGGCACCCGGTTTCTATCGTCCGCAATCAGATCATCGATATTTTTTCCAGTATCGGTTTTACAGTTTCCGAAGGACCGGAAATCGAGGACGACTGGCATAATTTCACCGCCCTGAACCTGCCCGAGCACCACCCTGCCCGGGATATGCAAGATACCTTTTTCATCCAGACTGACCCGGATATATTGCTGCGGACCCACACCTCCTCCGTACAGGTCCGTTACATGGAAAACCATACCCCCCCGATCCGGACCATTTCCCCCGGAAGGGTCTACCGCAATGAGGCCATTTCTGCCCGTTCCCACTGTTTTTTCCACCAGGTTGAGGGGCTCTATATCGATAAGGGCGTTTCGTTTGCTGACCTGAAGCAAACCCTGCAGTATTTTACCACGGCCCTTTTCGGAAAATCGAAGATCAGGCTGCGCCCCTCCTATTTCCCGTTTACCGAACCCAGCGCTGAGGTGGATGTCTACTGGGGGCTGGAAAGCGAAACCGATTACCGGATGACCAAAGGCACGGGCTGGCTGGAGATCATGGGCTGCGGGATGGTGGACCCCAACGTGTTGGACAACTGTGGCATTGATTCCAGGGAATACTCGGGGTTTGCCTTTGGGATGGGGATTGACCGGATCGCCCTGCTGCTTTATCAGGTTTCGGACATCAGGCTGTTGAGCGAAAACGACCTCCGCTTCCTCAAACAATTCAAAAGCATCGTGTAAGCCTAACGCAACGAATACCCCTTGGCTGCCCACCAGGGGTGCACCTCAATGGCCAGCCGCCCGGCCTGCACCATGGGGTCGAGGTTTGCAAGGCTATCGGCCATCTCAAGGGTTGTGGTATTGTAGATGGTAATTCCGCGGATTTCCCCCTCATCGCCGAAAGGTCCGGAAATGTCCGCAAACCCTTCCCGGTACATCCGCGCCAGATGCGCCAGGTGCAACCCCTGCAGGCTGTCGGCCTCCCCGGGGCTCTGCGAGCGATTGGGCCCGCGTTTGAGGAAAACCATGAAGTACTGCTGCATCACCAGGGTATCGCCCGTTTCCGGGTCCACATAGTCGAATACCTGGTACCCCCTGGCGCGCAGGGAATCCATGGTTTGTGAAACGGGGGCGGGGGCTGGATCGGCGCTGCCGACAGGTTGCGGGTTGTCTGGCCTGCAGGAAGCCAACAGGGCCAAAAAGGAAAGCATGCGAACTATTTTTTCCATTTTGAATAGGGGTTCAGGCTGAGCTGGGAATTATAATACTCTGGTTTACCGGTCACTTCCTCCCCCAACCAGGAGGGACGGGGAAAGTCTTCCGCTTCCCCCGACAGTTCCACTTCCGCCAGGACCAGCCCCTGGTTCTCCTTCAGGAACTCATCTACCTCGAAAGTGTGCTCGCCCACGGGGACCTGGTAGCGGGTTTTTTCTATGGTCGCGGGAAGGCAGATCGAGAGCAGCTCCCTGGCCTCCTCCAGGGGGATATCGTACTCCCACTCTGCCCGGGACGTCCCATGCCCGAAGGTCTTTCCCTTGATGGTGATAAAGCCCTGTTCCCCGATGCAACGGATGCGCACCGTCCGGTCCGGGTCAGTGCTCAGAAACCCCTGGACCAGGTGGATCCGGGAGGTTGCCGCCTCGCGGTACCCGGTATCCTTCACCAGGAATTTGCGTTCGATTTCTATCATGAATCACATTCTTTTTCTGCCCGGCGCAACTGTTCCCGCCCGGCCAGGGCCCGGATGTGCTCCGAAGTTATGCGCGGCCCGCCCCCGGGATGGTTGGCCAGCCACAACATGGCATCGGCGATATCCGATGCGGAAATTATGCGCGCCCTGGACAGGGGGCCTACCATCAGGGGGGCCAAAATACCCATCAGCGCCCTGGCCACCCTTTCCGCGGGACGGTTTTCTTTCCGGGCTCCCCCGATAAGGGACGGTTGCAGGAAAACCGCCCGCGGCAGGCCCTGCTTCAAGACCGCCTCCTCCATTTCGCCCTTGACCCGGTTGTAAAAAAACCGGCTCGCCGTATCCGCCCCAAGGGCCGATACCACAAACAGTGACGGGATACCCCTGGCCACACACAGTTTTGCCGCAGCAACCGGGATCCCCTTATCCACGGCAGCATAAAGGGTCCTATCGGGGGTTTTGGCCCGGGTTGTCCCCACACAGCAATACACTTCGTCTGCCGTGAACTGTGTCTCCTGCCCCGCCAGTTCCAGGAGGTCGGCCACGACCACCTTCAGCTTTGGATGGGCCAGCCCCATGGGACGTCGGGCAAAAACCAAGACCTCCCCGTAACGCCCGTCCTCCAGGAGCCGCCGTGTGAGGATGCCGCCGACAAGGCCTGTAGCCCCGAGGACGATGGCCTTTTTCTTTCCGCCTTCCATCCTCTAAATATACCGTAAATTTGAATATGGAATCGGCCGGGACCCTGCGCAAGATCATCCATGTGGACATGGATGCCTTCTTTGCTTCCGTGGAGCAACGGGACAACCCGTCGCTTCGGGGAAAGCCTGTAGCCGTGGGAGGTGGCGACAAGAGAGGGGTGGTGGCCGCCGCCAGTTATGAGGCCCGGAAATACGGGGTCCGATCGGCTATGAGCGGTGCCCTGGCAGGTAGGAGTTGTCCGGGGCTCATCTTTGTAAAGCCCCGGTTTGAACGCTACCGTGAAGTTTCCCTCCAAATCCGGGAAATCTTCCTGGAATATACCGACCTGGTGGAGCCGCTCTCCCTGGACGAAGCCTACCTGGATGTAACCGAAAACAAGAAAGGCCTGCCCTCTGCCACCCTGATCGCCCGGGAAATCCGACAGAGAATCTTTGAAAAAACAGGCCTTACCGCTTCCGCCGGGATTTCCATCAATAAGTTCCTTGCGAAAATGGCCAGCGAGATCCACAAGCCAAACGGGCAGAAAACCATTCCCCCGGAAGCCGTGGAACCGTTCCTGATGTCTTTGGAAATCCGAAAGTTTCACGGGGTCGGCCGCGTAACGGCCGAAAAAATGCACGCCCTGGGAATCTTCACCGGGGCCGACCTGAAACGGCGCTCGCTGGAGGAACTCACGTCGCATTTTGGGAAGGTGGGGAACCACTATTTCCAGGTGGTTCGCGGTATCCACCCCAGCCCGGTGCAACCCAGCCGGGTGCCGAAATCCGTAGGGGCCGAGCGTACCTTTTCTGAAAACCTCAGCAGCGAAGTCTTCCTGCTCGAGCGGCTTCAGGCAATCGCAACCGAGTTGGAAGGGCGGCTGAAGGCGCGAAAAAGGTCGGGGAAAACAGTCACCCTGAAAATCAAATACAGCGATTTCAGGTTACAGACCCGCAGCAAGACCCATCCCTATTACCTCGCTTCTGCAGACCTGATCCTCGAAGCGGCCAGGGAGCTGCTTTACCAGGAGCCCCTGCAGGATTCGGTACGCCTGATCGGCATTGCCCTCTCAAACCTCAATACGGAAAAAGAAAAAACCGGGCCCGGGGAGGGCTCGGTTTCCGTGCAGTTGAGTTTTGGCTTTTAAGGCCTTTAAAAAGAACAGCTTTCAATTTCCGTAACCCGGAGGGTATTGACCATCCCCTTATCCCGGATGGGCATGGCGGCCAGGCTGATCAGCATATCCCCTGCCTCGAGGAAGCCCTTTTCACAGGCGATGCGGTTCACATCTTCAATGGTTTCATCGGTCGAAACGAAGCGGTCGTAATAAAAGGCCTTTACCCCCCAGAGCAGGTTCAGCTGGGAGAGGATCTTCCTGTTGGAGGTAAACACGAGGATATGGGCTTTGGGCCGCCAGGCTGAAATCTGGAAGGCCGTGTACCCGCTGTTGGTGAGGGTGGAAATCGCCTTGGCCTTGATCTCGTTGGCCATAAGGGCCGCGTGGTAGCAAACAGACTTTGTAATGTAGCGCTTGGTCCTGACATGGGGGGGCTCCTGGGGTACCTTGATCAGCTCAGACCCTTCCACGCTGGTCAGGATGCTGGTCATTTTCTCGATGACCTGTACCGGGTAATTCCCCACCGAGGTCTCCCCGGAAAGCATTACGGCATCGGCCCCGTCCATGACCGAATTGGCCACGTCGTTAACCTCGGCCCGCGTTGGGGTTAGGCTGGTGATCATCGATTCCATCATCTGGGTGGCTATGATGACCGGGATGCGCGCCTTTTTGGCCCGCAGGACCAGCTTTTTCTGGATCAGCGGGACTTCCTGGGCCGGCACCTCCACGCCCAGGTCGCCCCGGGCCACCATCAGGCCGTCGCAATAGGCCACGATCTTGTCGATGTTCTGCACCGCCTCGGGCTTCTCGATCTTCGCGATGATCGGGATTTTATGGGGGGCGTGCTTTTCGATAATTTGCTGAAGGTCAATAAGGTCCTGGCTGAACCGCACAAAGGAGAGGGCGATCCAGTCCACGTCCTGCGAAATGGCGAAAATGGCGTCCTTCATATCCTTCTCCGTAAGGGCTGGCAGCGAGATATTGGTGTTCGGCAGGTTGACCCCTTTTTTGGATTTCAGGGGGCCGCCCTGGACAACCCTGGCCCTGACACTGTCTTTTCGGTTGGTCTTCAGGACCTCGAAGATGAGTTTTCCGTCATCCAGCAGGATCCGCTCCCCGGGATTCACATCCCTGGGGAAATTTTCATAGTTCATGTAGACCTCTTCCGCAGTCCCCTCAAAGGGCTTTCCGGTCCTGAAGGTGATCTCGTCCCCGGGGTCCACCACAACCTCCCCCGACATCACCCCCACCCGGAGTTTAGGCCCCTGCAGGTCTGCCAGGATAGCGGTGGAAACCCCGAGCTCCTCATTGAGTTCACGGATCATCCGGATGCGCGCCTCCACATCGGAATAATCGGCATGGGAGAAGTTGATGCGGAACACATCCACCCCGGCGTTTATCATATCGCGCAGGACCTCTTTCCTGCTGGTTGCAGGACCAAGGGTGGCCACGATTTTTGTCTTCTTCTTATTGGGCATAGGCTCTAGTAAATAAGGTTGTATCTGGATTTTAGTTTGGAAGTGTCAAGGCGGTAGGCAGTAATTACCCTGGGGAGCGCCAGCAAGAGGGAAAGGACTTTCAGTTCCTGCTCCTCCCCTTCGAGTTTCAGGAAGTAATCGACCTCCTTCTTTTCGGGAACCAGGTAAGGCCGCTTCAGGGTGGTTTCCCCGGCAAAGAGCCCTTCAGAAGGGTTTGCCATGGCATCCCTCCCCGGGTTCCGGAAGAGGGTCCACTCCCTGAACGAAGCTTCATCCTTCCAGGAAAATACGGTAAACACCCCCTGCTTCACGAGTTCCAGGTCACGGGGGGTCCGTTTCAGCCTGAGGCCACAAGCCTCGTTCAGGACATACGCCATGGCGTGGTCCTCTACATTGCTGTGGATGGCAAACAGGCTGTATGAGGCCTCATCGAGGAGACTCTCCCAAAATTCCTCCAAAGCTCCCATCGCTTTATCACGAAAGGTAAAGATACAGGTTCTGCGGAAAACCACCTACTGGGCAAAGGTGAAAGCAATGTGTATCAGGCCCGAAAACGTTGTAGTAGCGGGCGCTATTTTTTCCTTTTGCCCTGAAGGGCGAAAAAAGCCCGCTTGGAAGCCTTCTCCTCCGCCTTCTTTTTGGAGGTGGCCCTGGCTTTGGCCCTGATCTGCCCATCGATCCATAATTTCACGGCAAAATGCTTCAGGGCATCCCGGCCCGTATCCTCATACACCTCAAAGCGGAACTCCTTTTTCTGCTTCTGGCACCATTCAATCACAAGGCTCTTATAGCTGATGACCTGGCCTTCCAGTTGTTCGATGTCGACGTAGGGCTCAATGACCCTGTTCTGTATAAACCGTTCGCAGTAGTCGTACCCCCGGTCGAGGTAAATGGCCCCCACCAGCGCCTCGAAAACGTTGCCGTAGATGTTTTCCCCAAAATGCTCCTTCGGGATCCGGCTCTCCAGATAATTCAGCAAGCCAAGGTCCTTCCCCAGCTCGTTGAGGTGTTTCCGGCTGACGATTTTTGACCGCATTTTGGTCAGGTATCCCTCATCGCCCCCGGGCACTTCGTTATAGAGGTGTTTCGAAATGATGGTCCCCAGCATGGAATCGCCCAGGAATTCCATCCGCTCGTAATTCATGGGGTGCCCGTTTTTATCCTTCCTGTTCACTGAACGATGTAAGAAGGCCCTTTTATAGAGTTCGATCTTTTTCGGCTTAAACCCGAGAATCCTGGTCATCCCCAAAAAAAAATCCCCATCCTCTTTGGGATGGGAATTGAAAATGTTTCCGGGGAATGTCATAGGTATTTATCCTATTTTCTTAAAAACAATACAGGCATTATGCCCCCCAAAACCAAATGTATTGCTCATGGCGACGTTCACCTCCCGGGGCTGGGCCTTGTTCAGGGTCAGGTTCAAACTGGGGTCGATCTGGTCGTCTACCGTGGTGTGGTTGATGGTCGGGGGCACCAGGCTATGTTCCATGGCCAGGATGGAGGCAATTGCCTCGATGGCCCCGGCGGCCCCAAGCAGGTGGCCGGTCATGGACTTGGTCGAGTTGATGTTGATCTCCGGTGCATGGGCCCCGAAAACCCTGGAGATCGCCTTGAGTTCCGCAACATCCCCCAGGGGTGTGGACGTGCCGTGGGTGTTGATGGCGTCTACCTCCCCGGGGGCCATCCCGGCATCCTTCAGGCAGTTTTCCATTACCCTCACCACCCCGATGCCGTCAGGATGCGGGGCTGTCATATGGTAGGCATCGCTGGAGAGCCCTCCCCCGGCGACTTCGGCGTAAATTTTAGCGCCCCGGGCCTTGGCGTGTTCGTATTCCTCCAAAATCAGGGCCCCGGCCCCTTCGCCCAGCACAAAGCCGTCGCGGGTGGCGTCAAAAGGGCGGGAAGCGGTTTCCGGGCTTTCATTGCGCGTGGAAAGGGCGTGCATGGCGTTGAACCCGCCCATACCGGCTATAGTCACAGCAGCCTCGCTGCCTCCCGCGACAATCACGTCGCAGTACCCCAGACGGATGTAGTTCAGGGCGTCGATCAGGGCATTGGCCGAGGAGGCACAGGCGGAGACCGTGGTATAGTTCGGCCCCATGAAGCCGTGTTTGATAGAGATATTCCCGGGGGCGATGTCGGCGATCATCTTCGGGATGAAAAAGGGGTTGAAGCGCGGGGTACCGTCACCTTCGGCAAAATTGAGGACCTCGGTCTGGAACGTTTCCAACCCGCCGATCCCGGCCCCCCAGATGACCCCAACCCGGAATTTGTCGAGCGTATCGAGATCGAGGCCTGAATCAGCTATGGCCTCATCCGAAGAGACGAGGGCATACTGGGCAAAACGGTCGAGCTTCCTTACCTCCTTGCGGTCAAAAAACTGCAGGGGATCGAACCCCTTCAGTTCACAGGCAAATTTTGTCTTGAACTTTTCTGTATCGAAATAGGTGATCGGGGCACATCCGCTTTTCCCGTTCTTCAGCCCTTCCCAGTATTCCGCAACAGTGTTTCCTATGGGCGTAAGGGCTCCCAGACCGGTAACTACTACTCGTTTTAATTGCATGAACGAATCTGTTTAGTTGCTGCCTAACCCAAGCGTAAATTAAAAAAAATTATCCACGCAGCCCGATTGCCGCATGGATAATTTCAAATCTTAAAGGTATGATGTCATTAATTTTTGGCCTCCTCAATATAATTGATTGCCTGGCCAACAGTTGCAATATTTTCTGCTTGATCGTCAGGGATTTGGATATCGAATTCCTTCTCAAATTCCATTATCAGCTCCACGGTATCCAATGAATCTGCCCCCAGGTCGTTGGTGAAGCTGGCCTCAGCAACCACCTCATTTTCGTCAACACCCAGCTTATCTACGATGATAGCCTTTACTCTTGATGCAATGTCTGACATATTGTAAGGTTTTAAATTAAAATGATGGCAAAAATAAAAAACTTTGGTGTAAAACCACCTTTTGCCGACAAAATGTCCTCCAATATACACATTTTAGGTGCAACTATGTTAAATTTGCCCTTGATTTTCACCTTCCGGACCCCTACATGGACAACCCCAAAAACTTGGTATTATTCGCCTCAGGATCAGGATCTAATGTTGAAAACATCCATTTGTATTTCCAGCATGATCCGAAGGTCCGCATCGCAGGGGTGTTTTGCAACAACCCCGGGGCAGGGGTAGTGGAGCGGTGTGCCCGCCTGGGGTTGCCCCTGTTTTGTTTTAACAGGGCTGCCTGGCAGGAAGGGCAGGGCCTGATGGCCCTCCTGCACGCACTTTCCCCCGACCTGATCGTGCTTGCGGGTTTCCTGTGGAAAATCCCTGCGCCCATGGTTGAGGCCTATCCGCACAAAATCATAAACATCCACCCGGCCCTCCTGCCAAAATTCGGAGGTAAAGGGATGTACGGGATGCACGTGCACCGGGCTGTTTTGGAAGAAGGGGAGTCCCGCTCGGGCATTACAATCCACTACGTAAACGAGGCCTACGACAAAGGTGCCATCGTGTTGCAGAAGGAGGTGGACATTTCCCGGGAAGAGACCCCGGAAAGCCTTGCCCAAAAAATCCATACACTGGAGTACGAATACTTTCCAAAAACCATAGCATCCCTCCTATTCCCCTGATCCATGGCCCAAAAAAACCAGTTTTATGTGGTCTGGAACGGGAAAACCCCGGGGATCTATTCCAGTTGGGCGGCCTGCAAGGCGCAAATCGAAGGTTTCCCCGGGGCGCGCTACATGGGGTTTCCCACCCGGACAGCAGCCGAAAAAGCCTATAAGGCCCCCTATGAACAGGTACAACGCGAGCGCCCCCCGGGTAAGGGCAGGAATCCGGCAGTCCTTAAAAGGGTCGGGGTGCCCAATTACCATTCCATTGCAGTAGACGCGGCTTCGAGCGGCAATCCCGGGATAATGGAATACCAGGGGGTGGATACCCGCACCGGGCAAAGGCTCTTCAGGCAGGGGCCATTCCCCGAGGGGACAAACAACATCGGGGAGTTCCTTGCCATTGTGCACGGGCTGGCCTACCTGAAAAAGAAAGGCAGTGACCGCATCCTCTATTCGGATTCCAAAACGGCCATCAGTTGGGTCAGTCGAAAAAAATGCAATACCCGCCTCGAAGAATCCGAGAACAACCGGCAACTATTCGACATGGTCCGGAGGGCTGAGGAATGGCTCCGGACCCACACCTATACAACCCCTGTGGTAAAATGGGAAACCAGGGCCTGGGGGGAAATCCCTGCAGACTTTGGCAGGAAATAGCCTTTGGGGCCACCCCGGCCAAAAGGCTAGGTATCGCCATCCAAAAGCGTATATTTGCAGCACATTTAAACAAAAGGTTTGGGAAAGCTACTGGTAATCGGGACCGTGGCATTTGATGCCATTGAAACCCCCTTCGGAAAAACCGATAAAATCCTGGGCGGTGCAGCTACTTTTATTGGCCTTGCCGCCTCGTTTTACAACGTCAGGCCGGCCCTGGTTTCAGTGGTGGGGGGCGATTTCCCCTCCAAATACCTGAAACTGTTCCGGGACAGGAACATAGACATTTCCGGCCTGGAAGTGGTGGAGGGGGGCAAGACCTTCTTCTGGAGCGGCCGCTACGAGCACGACCTCAACAAAAGGGACACCCTGGCTACGGAACTCAACGTGCTTTCGGATTTCAGGCCCAGGGTCCCGGAAGCCTTCCGCAATGCCGATGTGGTCATGCTCGGCAACCTGCATCCGGAAATACAGATGCAGGTACTGGACCAGCTGGAGGCCAAACCGAAGCTCACTGTGCTCGACACCATGAATTACTGGATGGAACATACCTGGGATTCTCTGCTGGATGTAATTTCGAGGGTAGATGTTATTGCAATCAATGATGAAGAAGCCCGCCAACTCTCGGGAGAATATTCCCTGGTAAGGGCCGCCGCCAAAATAAGCCAGATGGGGCCCGCCTACGTCCTGATCAAAAAGGGTGAAAACGGGGCTTTGCTCTTCCATGAAGACCGGATCTTTTTCGCGCCTGCCCTTCCGCTGGAAGAGGTCTTTGACCCCACCGGGGCCGGGGATACTTTTGCAGGGGGGTTTACCGGTTACCTGGCAGAGTCGCAGAATATTTCATTCGAAAACCTTAAAAACGCCGTGATCCACGGGGCCAACCTGGCCTCCTTTGCCGTGGAACGGTTCGGTACTGAACGCCTGCTGAACCTTAATTCTGCTGAGATTGCCAGCAGGTTGGAACAGTTCAGGGAACTGACCCAGTTTGATTTTGAAGTACAATAACCCCAAATACGGGGTTTTTTTAATACCGACAGCATGAGTGATGCCATCAAACACGAATGTGGGATTTCCCTCATCCGCCTGCTAAAGCCCCTGGAATACTACCAGGAGAAATACGGCTCTGTCTTTTACGGGGTGAACAAAATGTACCTCATGATGGAGAAACAGCACAACCGTGGGCAGGATGGGGCCGGACTGGCGAGCATCAAACTCGACATGCAGCCGGGGCAGCGCTACATGAGCCGTATCCGGTCGATAGAGTCCCAGCCCATACAGGATATCTTCGACAAAATAAACCTGCGCATCAACACCTCCCTGAGGGATAACCCGGAATCGGCAAATGATGTCCCCTGGCTGAAGCGGAACATCCCTTACGTGGGGGAACTACTGCTGGGCCACGTCCGTTACGGGACCTTCGGCCAGAACAGCATCGAGAGCGTGCACCCGTTCCTGCGCCAGAACAATTGGATGCACCGCAACCTTATCGTCGCCGGGAATTTCAACATGACCAATGTAAAGGAATTGTTCGCAAACCTGGTGCAGCTGGGGCAGCACCCCAAGGAGATGGCCGATACCATTACCGTGATGGAGAAGATAGGCCACTTCCTCGATGACGCCGTGGCCAAGTTGTACAAAGACATCAAAAAGGAGGGCTACAACAAGATGGAGGCTTCCCCCCTGATCGCCAGCCGGATCAAAATCGGGAAAATCCTGAGGAAATCGTCCAAAAACTGGGATGGCGGATATGCCATGGCAGGGATGCTGGGGCATGGGGATGCCTTTGTGCTGAGGGACCCCTCTGGCATCCGCCCGGCCTATTACTACCAGGATGACGAAGTGGTGGTGGTCGCTTCGGAGCGCCCGGCCATACAAACCGTCTTTAACGTCCCCTACGAGGAGGTACGGGAACTCCCTCCCGGGAATGCCATTATTATTAAGAAGGACGGCAGGGTAACCATCGAGGAGATACAGGAGCCGCGCGAGCGCAAGGCCTGCTCCTTCGAGCGCATCTACTTCTCCCGGGGTAGCGACCGGGAAATCTACCAGGAACGCAAGGACCTGGGGAAACTCCTTTTTCCACAGATCCTGGAGGCCATAGACTATGACCTCGACAAAACGGTGTTTTCCTACATCCCCAACACGGCAGAGACCTCCTTCCTGGGGATGATCCGGGAGGCGCAATCGTTCCTGAACAAAAAGAAAGAGGAACAAATCCTGGCCCTGGGGCCGGGGATGGACCGGGAATCGCTCCACCGCATCCTCGACAGCCGGCCCCGAATTGAAAAAGTGGCCATAAAGGACGCCAAACTCCGGACCTTCATCACCCAGGACAGCAGCCGCGATGACCTGGTAGCCCACATCTATGACGTTACCTACGGCTCCGTTAAAAAAGGGGATTACCTGGCGATTATCGACGACAGCATCGTGCGCGGCACCACCCTACGCAAGAGCATCCTGCGTATCCTCGACCGCCTGAACCCCGATAAAATCGTGGTGATTTCCTCGGCCCCGCAAATCCGCTATCCCGATTGTTACGGCATCGACATGGCGAAGCTGGAAGATTTTATCGCCTTCCGGGCCGCCCTGGAACTCCACCGCGACCGCGGACAGGAAGACCTCATTGATGCGATCTACAAAAAATGCAAGGCCGAATCGGAGGTGCCCGATACCGAGGCCGTAAACCACGTGAAAGCATTCTACGAGCCCTTCACGCCAGAGGAGATCTCCCGTAAAATAGCCACCCTGCTCAGTCCCCCGGAAATAAGGGCAGAAGTGGAAATCATTTACCAAACCATCGAAAACCTCCACAAGGCCTGCCCAAATAACCTGGGCGACTGGTATTTCACGGGCGACTATCCCACCCCGGGAGGAAACCGGGTGGTAAACCGGGCATTCGTGAACTTCTATGAAGGCAAAAACCAACGGGCCTACTGACAATTGAGGTCCTTAAAGCCTTGTTTTGTGCGTTTTGTCGGTATTTTTGGCCGTTCGTCGGCATATGCGAATCCCGAAGGGTTACCGCCCTACCTTCGGAAGGCCATAGCATAAGTAGGTTAAGTTCATGGTAAGATTTGGGGAAAAAAGGTGGGGTCACTCCCACCTTTTTTTACAGGAACCAACCCCAGCCCCCCT
>NZ_JAMXIB010000049.1 GCF_024006985.1 Robiginitalea marina | reverse complement strand
ATGTGGACCTCTCGGGCTATGTCTCCACGGACGACCAGAACCTGACCCTGAGCGGGAACACCCTGGGCATTGAAGACGGGAACACTGTGGATTTGACTCCGTACCTGGACAACACCGACGACCAGAACATCTCCGGATCGTCTTTGGTGGGGACTGACCTGACCATCGGGATTGAGAACGGGACCTCGGAGACCATCGATCTTTCATCTTTGGTGGGTACTGACGACCAGGGGCTTAGCCTGAGCGGCAACACCCTGACCCTGGAAGACGGGGGCAGTGTGGATCTGACGCCCTATCTGGACAACACGGACGACCA
>NZ_JAMXIB010000048.1 GCF_024006985.1 Robiginitalea marina | reverse complement strand
GTCCAGGTAGGGCGTCAGATCCACGCTGCCCCCGTCTTCCAGGGTCAGGGTGTTGCCGCTCAGGCTAAGCCCCTGGTCGTCGGTGCCCACCAGTGATGAAAGGTCGATGGTCTCCGAGGTCCCGTTCTCAATCCCGATGGTCAGGTCAGTCCCCACCAAAGAAGATCCGGAAATGTTCTGGTCGTCGGTGTTGTCCAGGTAGGGCGTCAGATCCACGCTGCCCCCGTCTTCAAGGGTCAGGGTGTTGCCGCTCAGGCTAAGCCCCTGGTCGTCGGTGCCCACCAGTGCGGACAGGTCCACGTTGGCTGAAGAACCGTTCTCAATATC
>NZ_JAMXIB010000047.1 GCF_024006985.1 Robiginitalea marina | reverse complement strand
GGATCCACCTCTATGGTAATCCCCGCAAATACTTCCCCGGCATTCTTAACGTACTGCCCCAGCTTGGCGCTCGTGTTTACTGAAGTGTCCGGATTGTCGATAATAGTACCAACACCGCCACCAAAGTTGTTGAATATACTGTCGTCAGCAGACTCAAAGTCATTGACCAGCTCCCCGCCGGCGCAAACTTCCAGGGAATTGCCCCCGCCAGTACTTCCGTTGCTGCACAACCGGATGTTGTCGAACTGTATCGTCCAGTCGCCGCTGCCATCACCGGCCGTGCCATTGTCCATGATCAGGGTGATCGCCGTGACTGAGCCCACATTGC
>NZ_JAMXIB010000046.1 GCF_024006985.1 Robiginitalea marina | reverse complement strand
ACCGGCACCACCCTTCAGATCGATATTGAGAACGGTTCTTCAGCCAACGTGGACCTGTCCGCACTGGTGGGCACCGACGACCAGGGGCTTAGCCTTAGCGGCAACACCCTGACCCTTGAAGACGGGGGCAGCGTGGACCTGACCCCGTACCTGGACAACACCGATGACCAGAACCTGACCCTAAGTGGGAACACCCTGGGCATTGAGGACGGTAACACTGTGGATTTGACTCCGTACCTGGACAACACCGATGACCAGAACATCTCGGGATCTTCATTGGTGGGTACCGACCTTACCATCGGGATTGAGAACGGGACCTCGGAGACCATCGATCTTTCATCTCTGGT
>NZ_JAMXIB010000045.1 GCF_024006985.1 Robiginitalea marina | reverse complement strand
GCCCCCCAAGGCCCTTTTCCGATCCGCCAAAGGCGGAGAGGAAAAGAATCCAGGCCCCCACCTCCTGCGGGGCGGATGGCTTTCTTTGTGAAGCCATCCCCAAGGCCCTTTTCCGAGCAAAGCGAGGAAAAGAATCCAGGCCCCC
Source organism: Robiginitalea marina (assembly GCF_024006985.1). Lineage (GTDB taxonomy): Bacteria > Bacteroidota > Bacteroidia > Flavobacteriales > Flavobacteriaceae > Robiginitalea > Robiginitalea marina. Next base: position 221 of record NZ_JAMXIB010000045.1, on the reverse strand, counting down.
ACCCCCTGCGGGGCGGATGGCTTTCTTTGTAAAGCCTCCCCCAAGGCCCTTTTCCGAGCAAAGCGAGGAAAAGAATCCAGTCCCCCGCGCAAAGCAATGACCCCCGGCAACGGGTCTTTTCCATACGGAAAAGCCAAGCTTGCTTGAGCTTTGGAACGAACAAAAAACCGAAGCAAATGCGATGCATTTGCCGGTTTTCTTTGATACGCCCCCCAAGGCCC
>NZ_JAMXIB010000044.1 GCF_024006985.1 Robiginitalea marina | reverse complement strand
AATCCACAGTGTTCCCGTCCTCAATGCCCAGGGTGTTCCCGCTTAGGGTCAGGTTCTGGTCATCGGTGTTGTCCAGGTAGGGCGTCAGATCCACGGTGCCCCCGTCTTCAAGGGTCAGGGTATTGCCGCTCAGACTAAGCCCCTGGTCGTCGGTGCCCACCAGTGATGAAAGGTCCACGTTGGCTGAAGCTCCGTTCTCAATGTCGATCTGAAGGGTGGTGCCGGTCAGGGTGGCACCGGTCAGGTTCTGGTCGTCGGTGTTGTCCAGGTACGGGGCCAAATCCACAGTGTTCCCGTCTTCAATGCCCAGGGTGTTCCCGCTCAGGGTCAGGTTCTGGTCGTCCGTGGAGACATAGCCCGAGAGGTCCACAT
>NZ_JAMXIB010000043.1 GCF_024006985.1 Robiginitalea marina | reverse complement strand
GACAACACGGACGACCAGCAGATCACGGACTTCAGCCTTACGGGCAACACCCTGACGCTGACCCTGGAGAACGGGGGCACGCAAGATGTGGACCTTTCGGGTTATGTCTCCACCGATGACCAGAACCTTACCCTGAGCGGGAACACCCTGGGCATTGAGGACGGTAACACTGTGGATCTGTCCCCATACCTGGATAACACCGATGACCAGAACCTGACCCTTAGCGGGAACACCCTGGGTATTGAAGACGGGAACACTGTGGATTTGGCCCCGTACCTGGACAACACCGACGACCAGAACCTGACCGGCGCCACCCTGACCGGCACCACCCTTCAGATCGATATTGAGAACGGTTCTTCAGCCAACGTGGACCT
>NZ_JAMXIB010000042.1 GCF_024006985.1 Robiginitalea marina | reverse complement strand
GACTTCAGCCTTACGGGCAACACCCTGACGCTGACCCTGGAGAACGGGGGCACGCAAGATGTGGACCTCTCGGGCTATGTCTCCACCGACGACCAAAACCTGACCCTTAGTGGGAACACCCTTGGGATCGAAGACGGTAACACTGTGGATTTGACTCCGTACCTGGACAACACCGACGACCAGAACCTGACCGGTGCCACCCTGACCGGCACCACCCTTCAGATCGATATTGAGAACGGTTCTTCAGCCAACGTAGACCTGTCCGCACTGGTGGGTACTGACGACCAGGGGCTTAGCCTGAGCGGCAACACCCTGACCCTTGAAGACGGGGGCAGTGTGGATCTGACGCCCTATCTGGACAACACGGACGACCA
>NZ_JAMXIB010000041.1 GCF_024006985.1 Robiginitalea marina | reverse complement strand
GACTTCAGCCTTACGGGCAACACCCTGACGCTGACCCTGGAGAACGGGGGCACGCAAGATGTGGACCTCTCGGGCTATGTCTCCACCGACGACCAGAACCTGACCCTGAGTGGGAACACCCTGGGCATTGAGGACGGGAACACTGTGGATCTGTCCCCATACCTGGATAACACCGACGACCAGAACATCTCGGGATCTTCATTGGTGGGTACCAACCTTACCATCGGGATTGAGAACGGGACCTCGGAGACCATCGATCTTTCATCTCTGGTGGGCACCGACGACCAGGGGCTTAGCCTGAGCGGCAACACCCTGACCCTGGAAGACGGGGGCAGTGTGGATCTGACGCCCTATCTGGACAACACGGACGACCA
>NZ_JAMXIB010000040.1 GCF_024006985.1 Robiginitalea marina | reverse complement strand
ACATAGCCCGAGAGGTCCACATCTTGCGTGCCCCCGTTCTCCAGGGTCAGCGTCAGGGTGTTGCCCGTAAGGCTGAAGTCTGTGATCTGCTGGTCATCCGTGTTGTCCAGATAGGGCGTCAGATCCACGCTGCCCCCGTCTTCCAGGGTCAGGGTGTTGCCGCTCAGGCTAAGCCCCTGGTCGTCCGTGCCCACCAGTGATGAAAGGTCGATGGTCTCCGAGGTCCCGTTCTCAATCCCGATGGTCAGGTCAGTCCCCACCAAAGAAGATCCGGAGATGTTTTGGTCGTCGGTGGAGACATAGCCTGAGAGGTCCACATCTTGCGTGCCCCCGTTCTCCAGGGTCAGCGTCAGGGTGTTGCCCGTAAGGCTGAAGTC
>NZ_JAMXIB010000003.1 GCF_024006985.1 Robiginitalea marina | reverse complement strand
CAAAGGCCTTTGTCATTACTTTGATCCTGAAGTAGAACTGGCGTTCACTTCAGGACCATGAAGCGAGCTTTGCTCTGCACAGGCACCAAAAAAAAAGCCTTTGGTTTCCCAAAGGCCTTTGTCATTACTTTGATCCTGAAGTAGAACTGGCGTTCACTTCAGGACCATGAAGCGAGCTTTGCTCTGCTTCATGGCTCCCCCTCTTGGGCTCGAACCAAGGACCCTCTGATTAACAGTCAGATGCTCTAACCAACTGAGCTAAGGAGGAATGTTCCCTATTTGGAGGTCGCAAATATAAAAGTTTCTTCGCAATACCCCAACAAAAAAATGGGGATAATTATTTGGTCAGGGCCTTGTAAATATCGTTTCCGTTGGCAAACACAATCAGGGCCAGCAGCAGGAAGAAACCCACCATTTGGGCATATTCCATGAATTTATCGCTCGGCTTGCGCCCCGAAACCATTTCATAGAGCAGGAACATCACGTGCCCCCCGTCGAGGGCAGGGATCGGGAGCAGGTTCAGCACGGCCAGCATAATGGACAAAAAGGCTGTGATGCCCCAGAACTCCTGCCAGCTCCAGGTGTCGGGAAATATGTCGAAGATGGCCTTGAACCCCCCCACCCCTTTGTAGGCACCGGTGCTCGGGGTAAAAATCTTTTTGAGTTGCAGCCAGTACCCCCCCAGCTGGTTGGTGAATTTCTGCGCGCCTACGGAGAAACTTTCCAGGAAGCCGTACTTTTTCTGCACCACCTGGAAGAAGCCCATCTCGGCAAATTTCTGGTAGGTGCCCGTGGGGGCAATCCCCAACTTGCCGTCGTCATTTACCTTGAGGTCCAGGGTCACCGGCTGCCCGTTGCGCTCAAAGGTTGCCTGTATGGCCTGCCCCCTGTTCTCGTTGAGCAGGTCGATGGCCTGGTCGAAATAGGTCACTTCCTGCCCGTTGATGCGTTTCAGAAGGTCGCCCGGTTCCATCCCCGCCTGGGCATTGTGAGAAGAATCGGGAACCTGCCCCACAATGAAGGGGATCCGCAGCTCAAAAAAGCTGAGGTCTTCCCCGGTGCTTAGTTTTCCCAGGAAATCCACGGGCAGGTCGATGGTGATGAGTTCCCCGTTGCGTTCCACGGTAAATTGCTCTGCCGTGATCATGTTCCGCCTCAGGTCAGAATAGTTCTCATAGCGCTTCCCGTCTATGGCGACCAGGTCATCCCCCGTTTGTACCCCGAGTTCCGTGAACACCGGGTTGGTCACCCAGTACCCATCCCTGATGCTGGCGGTGGAAATATCGGCATCCCCGTAATGGAAGGAAGCAAAGGTGTATATGATATAGGCGACCAGGAAATTTACCGTAACGCCGCCCAGCATGATGATCAGCCGCTGCCAGGCCGGCTTGGATCGGAACTCCCAGGGTTTGGGCGGGGCGGCCATCTGCTCGGTGTCCATGCTCTCGTCGATCATGCCGGCGATCTTCACATAGCCCCCCAGGGGAAGCCAGCCGATCCCGTAAACCGTTTCACCGATCTTCTTTTTGAATAGGGAAAACTTTACGTCGAAAAAAAGGTAGAATTTCTCCACCCGGGTTTTGAAGGCCTTGGCCGGCAAGAAATGCCCGAGTTCGTGCAGCACGATCAACAGGGAAAGGCTGAACAAGAACATCGAGGCCTGGATGACTATCGGCGACATAACTCTGGGGCTTCTGGTTTCAAACGCACAAAAGTACACTTTTGAAAGGGGTTTTGAAAAGAAATTGAAAGGGGCCCGGTTCCTTTAAGAAAGATTTAGCAGCACGCCATGGGGCTGGGGTTGAAGGAGACCGCCGGGTTCAGTACCTTTGCGGCAAAGGTTGGGATACATGCGTTCCTTTTTTGCCAGATTCAAACTCTTCGGCCTGGTTTTGCTAATCGTTTCTGCGGTAATCATCACCCTGTTCTATAACGCCCTGCAGCCAAAGAAGACCCTCCCGGTCTACCAACCCTCCGATTTCAACCCCGAGCTGGTGGCGCCTGAGATCAGCCATGTGAAAAAATACCACACCATTGCCGACTTCGCCCTGGTAAACCAAAACGGCGACACCATTACCCAGGAAGATTACCGCGGCCATATCTATGTTGCCGATTTCTTCTTTACCACCTGCCCGACCATATGCCCCATCATGACAGAGAATATGCGGTGGTTGCAGGACCAGCTGGCAGGCGACCCGGAGGTTTTGCTCCTGTCGCACTCCGTGACCCCCGAGATCGATTCGGTGCCCCGCCTGAAGCAATACGCTTTGGAAAAAGGGGTGGATGATGCCCGCTGGAACCTGGTTACCGGCGACAAGAAACACATCTACGAGTTGGCGCGCAAATCGTACCTGGCCGTAAAAACCGACGGGGACGGCGGGCCGTTCGACATGATCCATACCGAGAATTTTATCCTGGTCGACCGGGAGCGCCGCATCCGCGGAACTTATGACGGCACCAACATGGAAGATATGGAACGGTTGCTCGACGACCTTGAAATCCTCAGGGCCTCGTATCGGGAATAACCCCTTCTTTTTTCAGTCAGGGGGCCTCTAAATCGACAAATTCCTGTATTTTTGTCTTTACTTATAATCAATCTAAATAAGCATTGAGCTTCACCATCGCACACCTCAGGAGGGGAGAGAAAGGGATCATCAGGGAATTCAACGAGGCGTCGGTACCAATCAAACTGCTGGAATTGGGCTGCCTCCCCGGCAACGAGGTGGAGCTGGTACAGGTGGCCCCCCTCAAGGACCCGATTTACATCAACGTAAACGGGACCCACATCGCCATCCGGCGTTCCGTAGCCCTTCAGATTGAATTGGAACCAATCGAGGGCATATGAGCAAACACATCAAGGTAGCGCTCATCGGAAACCCCAATACCGGGAAAACTTCCGTATTTAACAGCCTCACGGGCCTTAAGCAGAAGGTGGGAAACTACCCGGGCATCACCGTGGAGAAAAAACAGGGCGTCTGTAAGCTGTCCCGCGGGGTAAAGGCCCATATACTGGACCTCCCGGGCACCTATAGCCTCAACACCACCTCCCTCGATGAAAGCGTGGTGGTGGAACTCCTGCTCAACCGGAACGCGCCCGATTTCCCCGATGTGGCCGTGGTGATCAGCGACGTGGAGAACCTCAAGCGCAACCTGCTGCTGTTCACCCAAATCAAGGACCTGCAGATCCCGGCCATTTTGGTGATCAACATGTCGGACCGCATGGAGCGAAAGGGTATCAGCCTCGATATTGGGGTTTTGGAACAGAAACTCGACACCCGTGTAGCCCTGGTGAGCACCCGCAGGAACACCGGGATCGACCAGCTGAAACAGCTCATCGAAAATTACCGGGATATCCCGGTCTCCCGCAGCATAGACGTCTCGCTCATCGACCCCCCGTACTTCCGGCGGCTGGAGAAAACCTTCCCCGGCGAGGACCTGTACAAACTCTGGGTGGTGATTACCCAGGACGTGAATTTCACCCCCCTTCAGAAAAAAGAACTTTTTGGCGATGCTTCCTTTGAAACCAAGTCCAGGGAAGAGCTGAAAAAACTCCAGCATAAGGAGACCATCCTAAGGTATCAGTTTATAAACGGCATCCTCAAGGAAACCTATAAAGTAGACTGGAAGGCTGCCAAAGGCCTGAGGGGGAACCTCGATAAAATATTGACCCACAAGGTATTTGGCTACCTGATTTTCTTTGTGATCCTGCTGACTATTTTCCAGGCCATCTACGACTGGAGCAGTATCCCCATGGACTTTATCGACGCCAGTTTTGCGTCAGCCAGCGAGTGGGTAAAAGACACCCTCCCGGAAGGGGCTTTCACCAACCTGATCGCGGAAGGGATCATCGCGGGGATCGGGGGCATTGTGATCTTTATCCCCCAGATCGCCTTTTTGTTCCTGTTCATCGCCATCCTTGAAGAATCCGGATACATGAGCCGGGTGGTCTTCCTGATGGACCGCGTCATGCGCCCCTTCGGCCTGAGTGGCAAGAGTGTGGTCCCGCTCATCTCGGGTACCGCCTGCGCCATCCCCGCCGTAATGGCCACCCGGAATATAGAGAACTGGAAAGAACGGCTCATCACCATTTTGGTGACCCCGTTCACCACCTGTTCTGCCAGGCTCCCGGTGTACCTGATTATCATTGCCCTGGTCATCCCGCAGGGGCGCTTCCTTGGCCTGGGCTACCAGGCCCTGACCCTTATGCTGCTTTACCTCATAGGGTTCGGGGCGGCCATACTGGCTGCCTGGGTGCTGAACCGGATACTGAAAATCCCCAACCGCAGTTTCTTTGTGGTGGAAATGCCCAATTACAAGTGGCCTTTGTGGAAAAACGTGTTTTTCACCGTGGTGGAGAAGACGCGGAGCTTTGTGTACGGGGCAGGGAAAATCATCCTGGCCATCTCCATCGTGCTCTGGTTCCTGGGGTCCAACGGGTTTTCTGAAGAATTCAAAAACGCGGAACAAATCGTCACGGAACGTGTGGAGACCCAGGGGCTTTCTGCCAACAGCCAGGCCTTTATGGCCGAAAAGCTGGAGGAATACCGCGCTTCCCTTTCAGACAGCCCGGCCCCTGCCGCCCCCGCAGGGGCGGTGATGCATCCGCAGGATTCCCTGCAGCGCCTGCAGGCCGACCTCCGCACCCGCGTCATCAACCAGGAGATCGCCAGCCACCGCCTGGAACACTCCTTTATCGGGCAAATGGGCAAGCTCATTGAGCCCCTGGTCAGGCCGCTCGGCTACGACTGGAAAATCGGCATTGCCGTGCTGACATCCTTTGCCGCCCGGGAGGTATTTGTCGGCACCCTGGCTACGATTTACAGCGTGGGGAACGACGAAGAGGAAACCATCAAAAACCGCATGGCCGCTGAGGTTCGCAATGACGGCACCCCCCTATTTAACCTGGCCTCGGGCATCTCCCTGTTGCTGTTTTACGCCTTTGCCATGCAATGCATGAGCACCCTGGCGGTGGTAAAACGGGAAACCAATACCTGGAAATGGCCCATGTTCCAGCTGGCCTTCATGAGCACTTTTGCGTATATTGTAGCGTTCACCGCGTACCAAATCCTGTCCTGAGCGTGGAAAACTGGCAACACCTCCTGGTTTACCTAACCGTGGCAATCGCCCTGGGTTACCTGTTGCGCAAATTCGTTTGGCCCGCTTTGGCGAAACCCGACAGGGACGGCGGGGGCAAGGGCTGTGGGAATTCCGATTGCGGCTGCGGGTAATTAAAACAGGTGGGCCACAAAAGAGTAGCCCAGCAGCGCCCAGCCCACCAGCAGCAACAGCCCCCCAAGGGGGGTTACAGGGCCCAGAAAGCGCCACTTCCTTCCCCGGAGTTCGCTGAACACCAGGCCGTAGATACTGAAAGAAAACAGGAAGGTCCCCAGGACAAAGGCTTTGCCGATGTACCCTTCCAATGGCGAAGTAAAAGACAGGTTAAAACTGAGGACCAGCAACACCACCGCATGCAGGAGTTGATACCGGACCCCCGTTTCAAAAGCCCGGGCCTGGTCCCCCGTGAATTTATCTTTAAGCGCATGTGCCCCGAAAGCCCCGAGCAGCACCCCCAAAAACCCGAACAGGGCCCCGGCCGATTGTGTGAGTAGTATTTGTTCCATATGCCCTCCTTTGTTGTGGCAGTCATTTTTCCCACCCTAAAGATAGTTGTTCCATTTTTTGCTTCCTCCCGGGCGAATGAATATCTTTCCTTTAAAACTCGAACCCATGAAACAGGTGATTATCCTTTTACTGGCTGCACTCTCCCTCTCTGCCTGCGGGAGTTCCAAGCCCGGCGATGGCAGTGCGCAAAACCTGGAACGCACCCTGGACGACAAAAATGCAGCAGTACTCCCGCTGAAAACCCGCATCCAGCGGCTTCCCGGGGTAACCTTGCAGGCCGGGGTACCCGTCTTTATCAAAAACAACAACTCTACAAGGGGAGCAAGGCCACCCCAGCCACTTTATATAGTTGATGGGCAGGTAATTGGGAATTCATACCGGGCGGTGGAAAGCATTGTACAACCCGTGGATGTCGAAACCATAAAGGCCCTGAGCGGGTCCGAAGCCTCCTTTTACGGTACCCAGGGGGCCAACGGCGTTATTCTGATCACCACCAAAAGGGGGAACTGATCCGTTCGTACATCGAAACCAATAGCCCGCAGCCCCGGAAGCGCCCGGAAGCCTTCGCCGTGGAAAAAGGCGGGGAGGCCTCAGGGGTTATTCCAGGGGAATCCGGATGGTGGTGTCCGTATCCAGCAATACTGCGCACTCCCGGAACCCGGGGGGGCCGAAGGCTTTCATCCGGGCCCTGGAAAAACCGAGGGGTTCTTTGGGGATGCCCAGCCAGTTGGTGTTGAGGACCTCATCGCTGTTTTTGTCGTGAAATACCGCCAGGGCGTATTCCCCTGAAGGCAGGTCGTCAATCACTACGCGGGTTACCCCCTGACGTGCCGGGGCCCGTTCGGAGCGATATACCCGGTCGAATTTCAAAAAACCCTCCTCCTCCGTATACAGGGCCACACAAATAAAGCCTTCGGAAGTATTTACGCCAAGGGTTTCCACCTCAAGGCGTACCTGTGCAGACAGGCCAAGGGAAAATAACAGTAAAAGGGGCCACAGGAACCGCATGGAGCAAAATATTTATCCGGGCTTCAAAACTAGTGGGTTCTCAGGCAGGAACCTCTTATTAATTTGCTAAAATTCACCGGGGGGCCTCAGCCGGCAGCTTTTCCCGGAGCAGGTGGTACACCGACCGGGTTTCCGCGGTGTCCGAAAAATTCAGGAAGAGCGTGAGGGAATCCCGATAGGTGATCCTGATCTTGGTTTGCCTCAGGTCATCCACATAAACGTAAACGGGGCGGGAAGGAAAAAGGGAGTCGGAGAAAACCCCTTTTTCCCGGGCCCAGAACGAAAAGCCGTGGCGGCGTTCCATCTGCGGGATTTTCGCCTGCCACCTCACGCTGTCGAGTTCCGCAAAGGGGACTTCGAGGTAATACACCCCGCTGAGCAATTGCATCCGACCCTCCTGCAGGCGCATCCAGTTCCTTGAGTGTATGGCGAAAGCCAGCAGGCAGGCCAGGATCGTAATCCCGATAGTCAGGTTCAGCAGCCAGTGCCTTTTTCGTGCCGTCTTCATTCCGGTTTGTCTTTGCGGTAACGGTCCATCCAGGCCAGGGTATGGGCCACCTTGCTGATCAGGTTGCTGGGGCGGTTGGCAATACCATGCCCGGCCTCCGGGATCTCCACCAGTACGGTTTCCACCTTGCGGAGCTTCAGGGCGTGGTAAAGTTGTTTGGCCTCGCTGGGCGGCGTCCTCAGGTCATCCATCCCCACCATCACCATGGTCGGGGTGTTCACGTTGCCGACCAGGGAGAGGGGCGAGAATTTCCAGTAGCCTTCGAAATTTTCCCAGGGCTGGCCCGGATACCGGCTGTTGGCATAATAAAAGTAATTGTCGGCCACCAGGGTTTTGCTGATCCAGTTCATCACGGGTTTGGCCACCACCGCCGCTTCAAAGCGGTCGTTTTTGCCGATGATCCATGCCGTCATGATGCCTCCGGCGCTGCCCCCGGTCACAAACAACTGGTCTTCGTGGGCAATGCCTTTGGCGATGCAGGCATCCACCCCATCCATCACGTCCTGGTAATCATCGCCGGGGTAATTGTTGTAGAGGAGGTTGGCGAATTCCTCCCCGTAGCTGGTACTGCCCCTGGGGTTGGGGTAAAAGACGATGTACCCCGCCGCGGCATACAGCTGTATTTCAGCCGTGAACCGGTCCCCGTAATTGGAAATGGGGCCCCCGTGGTTTTCCACCAAAAAGGGGTATGCCCGGCCGGGCCGGTAATCGGGGGGATAGACGATCCACCCCTGCAGGGGGCGGCCATCCACGGAAGAGGTATACCAGATTTCTTCAACTTTCCCCAGGGTGCGCTGGTCGAGCAACCCCTGGTTCAGGTGGGTAAGGCGCACAGGGGCCTCCCCCGGTTTACGCACCAGGGCGATTTCGGCGGGGAACTCGGGACGGGTAAAGGTGTAGGCGATACGGCCCCCGGCCGATACGCTGAAAGAGCCGCCCCCGTAGGGCCTGCCGATAGATGTTCCCCCCAGGTTGTCGGCCAGTTTTTCCATCCCGCCCGCCAGGGAAACATAGCCAATTTTGGAATTGCCTTTATCGTCGTAGGTAAAATAGAGCCCCTTGCTTTTGGCGTCCCAAACAGGGTCGGAGACCCCCCGGTCGAGGGAAGTAGTTAAGGAGCGCTTCCCGCTCCCATCGGCCTGCATCAGGCGCAGCTCAGTGACCTGGTGGGCCTGCATGCGGTCGGTGTACCCCAGATAGGCAATATACTTCCCATCGGGGGAAACCACCGGTTCACTGTCGGGCCCCGGGCTGTCCGTGAGGGTTTCCACAGAGCCCCCGGCCAGGTCCAGGGCGTAGACCTCGCTGTTGCGGAAGTCGTATTCCCAGTCTTCCGAGCGGTTTGCAGTGAAATAAATGCGATTGCCCTCCGGCGACCAGGAAAGGGGGCCCCGGTGCTGGAAATCCCCGGAAGTGACCTGCCGGGCTGCCCCTCCTTCGGAAGGCATGACGAAAATATGGCTGAACCCGGGTGGGATGTACCCCCTGCCGTCGGCTTCATGGTAAAGGCGGTCGGTGATCCGGGCCGGGCCCGCCCATTGGGCATCCTTTGGTTTGCTGGGGAGTTTGGCAAGTACCGGGGCATCCGCCGGCACCGTCATGGTAAAGGCAAGCTGCCGCCCATCAGGAGACCAGCTCAAAGACGACGGGCTCCCCGGGAGCTGGCTGATGCGGGCGTACTTGCCGCTGCCAAGCCAGTATACATAAATTTCCGAGCCTTCCTCCGTGCTGCTCACAAAGGCCAGCCGGTCCCCATTTGGCGACCATCGGGGGCTGGACTCGTTAACTTCCCTTGAGGTGAGCTTCTGGTGGTTGCTGCCGTCGGCGCGCAGCATCCAAAGGTTGCCTTCTGCGCGGTCCTTAAGGACGTCAAACCCCATCCTTCGGTAGACGATCCACTCCCCTTCGGGGTGGATCTGGGGGTCCGAGGCATACTGCAGGTCAAAAACATCCATATAGCCCAGGGGTTGGTCCTGGGAGTGTGCCGGGATGGCAAAAGCCAGCAGGGCAAGCAGACAGAGGAAGCGGGTTACTGGTTTCATGGGCAACGAATCAAAGGTTAAGGCCTTTAAAGATACGGAATCCCCGGTTGAATTACCCCGGCCGGCCCGGAAGCCCAAGGGTCGGGAACCTTGTGGTTCAGCAAAATTTAACCTGCTGGAGAACAAGGATTTCCCGGGGTTTTGTATTTTAGGAGGGCCATGCTGCAGCCAAAGGGCGGCAGGCCGTGATAACCCATAAAACACTCCTAATGAAAAAAATTGGCATCCTTTTACTTCTGTTGCAGACCCTGTCAGCCTTTGCCCAGGGCAACCAGGCCCAGGAAAGTATCGCCGGCTTGCTGGAAATGACCCAGGGGCAGATCCTGTCCCTGACCCAGGCCTTTGATGATTCCCAATTAAACTGGAGGCCTGCTGAAGGCATCCGCTCCACAGGGGAGACGGTGATGCACGTGGCCGCTGCCAATTATTACCTGGCCATGAAACTCGGCTTTCCTCCGCCGGAAGGAGTGGACATGATGAACCTGGAATCCGTCAGGGGGAAAGAAGCCATCCTGGAAGCCTACAAAAAGTCTGCGGATTTCGTCAGGGAAAAGGTCCTTACGGAAGATTCGGGGCGCCTGGGTGAGGAAGTGGACCTGGGATTTGCGAAAATGTCGCGGCTTTCGGCCCTGCTCATGGTACTTGAACATACCGGGGAACACAAAGGACAACTGATCGCCTATGCCCGGTCTAACGGGGTGGCACCCCCCTGGAGCGAGTAAAGGGAAGTCGCCCCTTGCGCGCGCCTTTAAAGGGTGGCGGCCCGACTACCCCAGCCCCACATCGAGGATCATCATAATGATAAACCCCCCTATGAATCCAAGGGTGGCGATATCGGTATACCGGTCCAGCTGGGTTTCGGGAATCACTTCTTCCACCACCACAAAGATCATGGCGCCGGCCGCGAAGGATAAGGCATAGGGCAAAATGGGCTGGAAGGTGAGGACCGCCCAGGCGCCCAGCACCCCCGCAATGGGTTCCACCAGGGCAGAAGACTGCCCGTACATAAAACTTTTTCGACGGCTCAGGCCGAATCGCCTCAGGGGCATGGCTACGGCGAAGCCCTCCGGGAAGTTCTGAAGTCCAATCCCCAGGGCCAGGGCCACAGCTCCGCCCACGGTGGCTCCTTCAAACCCGGCGGCTACCCCCCCGAAAAGCACTCCTACGGCAAGGCCCTCCGGGATGTTGTGCAGGGTAATGGCCAGGGTCAGGAGGGTCGTCCGCCTCCAGGGGGTTTCGATCCCCTCCTTCTCCGATTCCTTGAAATTGATATGCAGGTGGGGCAGCACCTTGTCGAGCCCAAAGATGAACAGGGCCCCGAGGAGAAACCCTACAGCCGCGGGGATGACCTTAACAAAGCCCTCCCCGGGGCTCATCTCAATGCCAGGGGCCAGCAGGCTCCAGAAGCTGGCAGCCACCATAACCCCGCCGGTAAATCCGAGCATGCCGTCAAGGACGGCCCGGTTCATGGTTTTGAAGAAAAATACCAGCCCGGCACCGGCCGCGGTAAGCGCCCAGGTGAACAGGGTGGCCAGCAGGGCGGCCAGGATGGGGTCGATCCCTTCGAGGTAAGCTATCAGGGCTTCCATGAGTCAGCGGTTGGTTTTAGATAGAGGTTTCCGGCAATCTGGTGGGAGATTTGCAGGGTCTGCCCCCCCACCTCGATACGCATCGAATGGTCAAATGCTTCGCGGTCGAGGACCCGGATCTCCCTTCCGAGGGCAATATGATGTCGGTCGAGGAATTTCAGGAAGGCCGGGGAGGAATCCCTGACGCCAACGCAAACCCCCATGCTGGGTACAGGCATTGCACTGAGCAGTTTTTTGTCACGGGTCTTGAAAACCCCGTTCTTGTCGGGGATCGGGTCGCCATGGGGGTCGAAGTCGGGATAGTTGAGCAACGCATCGAGCCGGTCGACGAGTTTCTCGCTTTCGATATGCTCCAACTGTTCGGCCACCTCATGGACCTCGTCCCAGCTAAAGTCGAGTTTTTCCACCAGGAACGATTCCCAGAGCCGGTGTTTGCGGATCACTTTCAGGGCGTGCCTGGTACCGGTTTCAGTTAGGCGAACCCCCTGGTATTTCCGGTAATGAAGCAGGTCTTTTTCGGCCAGCCTCTTGATCATATCGGTAACCGAAGAGGGTTTGGTCTCCATCTGAGCTGCCAGGGCTGTGGTGGAAATGGCATTCTTCCCCCCCTGGCTCAGGTGGTAGATCCCTTTGATGTAGTTTTCCTCCGAATGGGTCATCCGTTGTTCCACAAATCCAAAGATACATTTTTATTTATACAAACCTTTTTTTAGATTTGTCTAAATTTTGTTTTTGGCATATCTATACCATGTATACCCGCCTGAATTTTATTCTCCTTGTTGCCCTGGCCCTAACGTTCCATGTTTCTGCCCAGGACCCCATTGCCTTTATTTCCGGCACGGTGACGGTGAAAGGGGAACCCGTGCCCTTTGCCTCCATTGTTCTGGAAGACAACTCCCGGGGCACAATTACCGATAAATTTGGATCGTACCGGCTCGATGTCCCCCCCGGGACGGTGGTCGTGGTAGTGCGTTCCCAGGGGCACCGGACGGTTTCAAAAACGGTGCAGGCCATTTCCGGGACACAGCTGACCCTCGACTTTTCACTCGAGGAAGATCCCCTTGGACTCGATGAGGTGGTCATCAGTGCCACCCGCAACCGGGTGGAGCGAAAAAGTGCCCCCGTGGTGGTTTCCACCATCAAACCCCGTTTACTGACCGCCACCCAGTCGATCAGCCTGGCCGACGGGCTCAGTTTTGCCCCCGGGGTGCGGGTAGAGACCAATTGCCAGAACTGCGGCTTTACCCAGGTTCGCCTCAATGGGCTGGAAGGCGCCTATACGCAGATCTTATTGAACAGCCGTCCCGTGTTTTCCTCCCTGCTGGGGGTTTACGGCCTGGAACAAATCCCCACCAATACCATAGAACGGGTGGAGGTGGTGCGAAGCGGGGGCTCGGCCCTTTATGGCTCCAATGCCATCGCAGGCACCGTAAATGTGATCACCCGCGACCCGGTGCTGAACACCTGGGAGATTGGTTCCAACCTGGCCCTGATCGACGGGCAGCAGCCGGACCGGGTATTGACGTTCAATACTTCTGTGGTGGCAGACGACGTCAAAAGCGGGTTCACCCTGTTTGGCTCCTATCGCAACCGGGATCCATACGATGCCAACGAGGACGGGTTTACCGAACTGGTCAAACTGAAGAACCTGACGGTCGGGGCCAAGGCCTTTTTACGTCCCACAGACCGCAGCCGTATTTCCGTGAACCTGAATGCGATCAATGAATACCGCCGGGGGGGGGACCGCCTGGACCTTTCCCCCCAGTTCACTGACATTACTGAGGAGTTGGATCACGACACCTTTATTGGGGGCGCCGATTATGAGATCAGCAATGCCGACGGCTCGTCACGGACACAGGTCTACACCTCGACCTCCATCACCAGGCGCAAAAGCTACTATGGGGGCCTGGGGGGCGGGCGTACCCGGCAGGACAGCCTTCTGGCCAACAACGCCTTCGGCAGCACCAGGGACCTCGCCTGGGTAAATGGGGTGCAGCATACCCAAAACATCAGCACCAGGGACATCCTCACCCTTGGGGCCGAATACACCCTTTCCCAAACGGAGGACCAGATCCCGGGTTACTCCCGGTTGATTGATCAGTCAGTACACGCCGCGGGCGGATACGGGCAGTACGAATGGAAACCCACCGGAGCCTTTACGGCCCTCCTGGGCGCCCGCCTCGACTATGTCCGGGTAGACGGGGTTTATTCCGTCGGGGGTATCGAACGGGAATCGGATATCGGCCAGACCGTACTCTCGCCAAGGCTTACCCTGTCCTATGCGCTTTCGGAGGCTTTGCGCCTGAGGGGCGGCTATGCCCGGGGGTTCCGGGCACCGCAAGCCTTCAATGAGGATCTGCATATCGCCAACGTGGGGGGGGAACCCCAATTTGTCATCCTGTCGGAAGACCTGAAGACGGAGTATTCCAATGCCTATACAGCATCCCTGAACTACGCGAAAACCAAAGACCTGCTCCAGCTAGACCTATTACTGGAGGGGTTTTACACCACCCTCGAGGATCCCTTTACCCAGGTAAGTACCGGGGCTGCCCTGGAGAACGGCTCCATTCTCGAGGAAGTCCGCAATGGCTCGGGGGCCCGGGTATACGGCGCGAATTTCGAGGTGGGGGTATCCCCCAACCCGCAATGGCAGTTCCAGGCCGGGGGGACCTGGCAACGGACCCGTTACGACGAGTCCCAGCTCCTGTACGAAACTGACGGGGCTCCGGGGGAATCAGACGTTGTAATCGATGAATTTGTCCGCGTGCCCACCCTGTACGGCTACCTGAATGCCGCCTGGATTCCCGGGGAAACCTTCAACGTTGACCTTACCGGGACCTACACGGGCAGGATGACGGTACCCCGGGTGATCAGCGAGACGGGGTTTATGGAGCTCAACGAGGTGGCCCCTTTTTTCAACCTGAACCTAAAGATCGAGACGCACGTCCACATCACGGAAGAATTCATGGCTACTTTTTCCTTTGGGGCTACCAATATTTTCAACAGCTATCAGGATGATTTCGAGGTGGGCCCCACCCGGGATTCCAATTACATCTACGGCCCTGCCACCCCGAGGACCTATTTCGTTGGGGTAAAATTCGGTAAATTGCACTAACCGGCCGTAGCGGAAATGCCGGCCCTAAGAAACGCCCATGAAAGCCCACCTCAAATTCCTGCTGCTTTTGGGATGGCTGTTTTTGGCAGCCCCCGGACACGGGCAACAAGATCGCGTCAGGTGGCTCAGTTTTGAGGCCCTGGAAGACTCCCTGGCGCTGCGTCCCAAAAAAGTCTTCATCGATTTTTACGCCTCCTGGTGCGTCTACTGCAAAAAAATGGACCAGGTTGTTTTCAGGGACCCCAGGGTAGTCGCCCTGCTGAATGCGGATTACTACGCCCTGCGGATGGATGTGGAAACCCGCGACACCATCGCCTTCGGGGGACGGGAATACACCAACCCGGAGTTTGGCAAAAACCGCAACCCCGTTCACGAGATCCCGAGGCTGCTGGCTTCCAGGGAAGGAGTGGCCTTTACCCTTCCTGCCATGGTAATCCTCGACACTTCCTTCCGGGTCCGGAGTAGGTATTTCGGGTACCTCCCCCCAAAAAAAATGCAGGAGATCCTGCAACCCGATACCCCCTGAACGCGCATTCCGGTGCCCAAAGTACCGGTGTTGCGGGCGGTTGGAGGGGCTATTGCGAATCCGATCCCAAACTTCGGGGTACTCAGGCCGAATTCGTACTTTTGAAGGGTAGCCCAAGAAGCATGAAGGATTTTGACTTTATCATCGTTGGCGGAGGCGCCTCCGGACTGCTCCTGGCGGACACCATGGGGTCGGACCCCTTTTTCAGGGAGAAAAGGATCGCCCTGATTGAAAAATGCCCGGAGAAAGGGAATGACCGCACCTGGTGTTTCTGGGAAGCCGGGCCTGGCCGTTTTGACGCCATGCTCCACCGGGAGTGGACCCAGATGCGCTTCACAGGGCCCGAAAGCGATCAAAAAGTGGCCCTTGACCCCTATCGCTACAAAATGCTTCGCGGGGCAGACTTCTACGGGGAATTCTACCGACGCATCCGCGAATACCCCAATATCGAAATACGCTTCGAAGAGGTCAGGGAGATTGTGGAAGGCGATACCGCCGCCAGGGTGTGCACTGCCGCGGGAGAGTACAGGGCCCCTCTGGTCTTCAGCAGTGTTTCCTTTACCCCCATGGAAACCCTCATGCGACCCTATCCCCTGCTCCAGCAACATTTCCTCGGGTGGTTTGTCCGCTCGGAAAACCCGGTTTTTGATCCTGAGGCCCCCACGTTCATGGATTTCTCCATCCCCCAGATGGGAAATACGCGGTTTATGTATATCCTCCCCTTTTCGCCTTTTGAGGCCCTGGTGGAATACACCCTGTTTTCGGAACAGCTCCTGGAAACCGCGGAGTATGAGGCGGCCCTGGCCGATTATCTCACCCACCGGCTTGGGAGCCGGTCATATGAAATCCTGGAAAAGGAAAAAGGGAGCATCCCCATGACCGTGAATGACTTCAGCGCAGCCGACGGGCCCCGCCTGGTGCATATCGGGATCGCCGGGGGCTGGGCAAAGCCCAGCACCGGATACACCTTCTGGAATACCTCCCGGCAAGTCCCCCTGTTGGTGGAAACCGTGAAAAAAGGAAAGGTCCCCAAGGGGTCCGGGAAAGACAAATTCTGGTACTACGACCGGCTGCTCCTCGATGTACTCGCCCGCGAGAACGGACGTGGAAGCGAGATTTTTTCCATGCTGTTCAAAAACCTGCGCCCCCAGCTGATCCTCAAGTTCCTGAATGAACAGACCAGCCTGCCCGAAGATTTCCGCATTATTTCCTCCAGCCCAAAGGGCATGTTCCTTCGCGCCTTTGTAAGGGCCCTGTTCAGGCTTCCCGCCTGAGGAGCCATTCCCCGAATCCCCTGAGTTCGGATTTCCCCGAATCGGGCACTTGCAGGGTCTGCAAAAGGGCGAATGCATCCTCCGTATATTCCCGTATTTTCTCCCCCGATTCCGTGTCAACCCCACAGGCCCTGAAGATCTGCCTTACCCGATCAACCTTCTGGCCCGGGTCGGCCGGCTTTATGGAATACAGGTCGGAAAGTTCCCGCGCCTCCTCCGGGGAAGCGAGTTGCAGCGCCCTGAGGTAGAGGTAGGTCTTTTTGTTTTCAATGATATCGCCCCCTACCTGCTTCCCAAACGTTTCCGGGTCCCCGAAGACATCGAGATAATCATCCTGCAGCTGGAACGCCAGCCCCAGCCTGATCCCGAATTCATAAAGGGCCTCCTGGTCCCCCCGTGGGGCCCCTCCGACCAGGGCGCCCATTTTAAGGGCACATCCCAGCAGGACTGCGGTCTTCAACCGGATCATCTTCAGATACTCCTCCACGGTAACCTGTTGGCGGGTTTCAAAATCCATATCGTACCGCTGGCCCTCACATACCTCGAGGGCGGTAAGTGAGAAAAGCTGCATCAGGGGTTTGAAGGATTCCGGCGGATAGGCCTCCAACTCCCGGTAGGCCTCGATCAGCATGGCATCTCCGGAAAGGATGGCCGTATTGGTGTCCCACTGCTCGTGCACCGTAGTTTTCCCCCTGCGCAAAGGGGCATCATCCATGATGTCGTCGTGCAGCAGGGTGAAATTATGGAAGGTCTCCACGGCCATGGCCGCGGGAAGGGCTTTTTCCGGCCCGGCGCCATAAAGGTCGGCGCTGAGCAGGACCAGGGCAGGGCGTATCCGCTTTCCGCCAAGGTCCATGATGTACTGTATGGGTTCATACAGGTCGCGGGGTGATTCCGGCCAGGTTTTCCGGCCAAGGTGGTCCAGGAAATGCTTCCTGTAATGCAAAATGGAGTCCTTCATGGGCCAAAATTACAGCAAATGGCGGGCGAAATACAACAAAGCCCCCCAAAATGTCACAGGCAGATAATGGTTTCGTTAAATTAATGTAAAACTTAGGAAACTTTTTTTGTTTTAATAGTTTCCTGTGTACTTTTGGCCCCATGAAAGACCAAATCCTGGAAAAGGCCACGGACCTCTTCCTCAACCTGGGGTTCAAAAGCGTCACCATGGATGACCTCGCCGAGCAGATGGGGATCTCCAAGAAGACGATTTACGCCCATTTCGGCAACAAAACCGAACTGGTGGAACAATGCACCCTGTCGCTATTTGAGAAGATCGCCCACGGGATTGGCTGCATCTGCGACCAGGACAAGAACCCCATCGAAGAGCTCTACGAGATAAAGCGGTTTGCCCTGCTGAACCTGAAAAACGAAAAATCCTCCCCCCAGCACCAGCTGAAGAAATACTACCCCCAAATCTATAGCACCCTGCACCAGAAACAATACGAGATGATGCAGGAATGCGTGCGCGAAAACCTCGTGCGGGGGATGGAACAGGGCATCTACCGGCAAAACCTAAATGTCGACTTTGTTTCCCGGATTTATTTTTCAGGGGTCACCAGTCTGAAGGACGATGCGCTTTTCCCCCGCCACGCCTTCCCCATGGTTAGCCTCATGGAAGAATACCTGGAATACCACCTGCGGGGCATTGTAACGCCACAGGGAAGGGCTATACTAAATACTATCATCAATTCAAATTTCGATTAAATGCGCCTTGTCACCATTTGCGGGATTTTGCTGTTTACGCTGTTCCTTGGGAATGCTCAGGACCTGCCCACACAGTTCAGCCTGAGAGAAGCCATACAGTTTGCCCTGGAACACAATTACAGCGCCATAAACGCCGACCGCGACGTAGAGGATGCCCAAAAGCAAAAATGGGAAACCATCGCCGAGGGATTACCCCAAATCAACGGCGCGGTGAGCTACCAGGACCAGTTGAAACAACCCGTTTCCCTGGTCCCCGGGGAGTTTTTCCCCGGAGGGGAACCCGGCACCTTTGTCCCCCTGGTGTTTGGCCCGCCCCGCTCCCTGGCCGCGACGGCCACTCTCAGGCAGCAGATCTTCGACGGGTCTTACCTTGTGGGGGTGCAGGCGACCAGGGCCTTTTTGAGCTACAGCGCCAACAACAAGGAAAAAACGGATCAGGAAGTCCGCAAGGCTGTGGTGGAAGCCTATGGGAATGCGCTCCTGGCGCGGGAGAGCGTGGCCATCCTCTTGAAGAATATCGCGGCAGTGGAAAAGAACCTTTATGAAACCCGGCAGCTTTACGAAAACGGGTTGGGGGAGGAAGAAAGCGTGGAGCAGTTGCAAATCACCCTTTCCAACCTTCAGAATATCCTCCGCAGCAATGAACGCCTGGAAACGCTTACCCTGCAGATGCTCAATGTGGTGATGGGCCTCCCCCTTGACCACCCTACCGCGCTCACCCAGGATCTCGACGACCTGGTGGCCCAGGAAACCCGGCCAGAGCTGCTGGAAACCCCTTTTGAGCTGGAGAACAATACCGATTACAAGCTCACCCTGAACCTCAATGAGCAGCGGTATTTTGAATGGAAACTGGCCCGGAGCCGGGCGCTGCCCACCCTGAACGCCTTCCTGAACTACGGGTGGACCGGTTTCGGAGACCCCTTCACCGCTGTGGGGACCGATGCCCAGAGTTTTGAATCGTCCATCCTGGGCTTTGACCTGAACATCCCGATTTTCAGTTCCCTTAAAAGGAGCGCCAGTACCCAGCGCGCCAAAATTGCCCTGGAAAAGGCGAAAACCCAGTTAAAGGAAACCGAGGAAAAACTACAGCTACAGCTGGAGCAGGCCAAAAGCGATTACCTGCTGGCCATTGAATCGTACCAGACCAGCAAGGAGAACCTGGCCCTGGCCGAGCGGATCGAAACCAAGAACGAGATAAAGTATTCCGAAGGGCTGGCCTCCAGTTTCGACCTGCGGCAGGCCCAGACGCAACTATACACGGCCCAGCAGGAATTCCTGCAGGCCATGGTCGATGTGATCAACCGCAAAACGGCCCTCGAAACCATCCTGAACACCTATTAACCCCCAGATTTCGAAAAAGAACATTGTGAACCCGTCAATACCGTATCGCCCCATGAAAAATGCCCTCATCCGGATACCCCTGCTGCTCCTGTTGCTAACCGCCTGCGGGGGGAATGGAAATACATCCCTGGAAGAACTGCTCGCCTCCGGAAGCCTGGAGCAAATCAAGGAGAAAAAGAAAGCCCTTGCTGAGGAACAAAGGGCCCTGGCCACCTCCCTGCGCAGGGTGGATTCTGCCATCCAGAGCAGGGAGCTCAAAAAGAACGTGCCCCTGGTCAGCACCCTGGAGCTGAGCCCAAGGCCTTTTGTGCATTACCTCGAACTACAGGGCGATGTGCAGACCCGGCAGAATGTGTTGCTCTATCCTGAAATGGCGGGGACCCTTGTGCGGGTGCTCGTAAAGGACGGGGACGCAGTGGCCAAAGGCCAGGTCCTGGCAAGGATCGACGACGGCGGGATGGCTTCCGCCCTGGAACAGCTTCGCACCCAGGCCGCCCTGTCGGAGACTACCTTCGAACGCCAGAAACGCCTGTGGGAACAAAACATCGGGTCCGAGATCCAGTACCTCCAGGCCAAAGCCTCCTACGAAGCCGCAGTGAACCAGGTAAAACAGGCCGAATCACAACTTGCGAAATCCATTATACGGGCCCCTTTCAGCGGCATTGTGGACGAAGTGATGCAGGAAGAGGGGAGCACCGTAAACCCGGGGGCAGGGATGCCTGTCTTCAGGCTGATCAACCTCGCTGAAATGTACGTGCAGGTCGATGTGCCGGAGAGCCACCTCGACGGGGTCACCGCCGGCAAACAGGTGCAGATCTTTATCCCGGTGCTGGGCGACAGCATCACCACGGAAGTGCGGCAGACCGGGAACTACATCAACCCTGCGAACCGCACCTTCAGGGTCGAGATCCCGGTGCCCAACAAAGGGGGTGACATCAAGCCCAACCTTACGGCCAGGGTGCGCATCAACGACTATACCAACCCCGAAGCCCTGCTGATTCCGCCGGGGGCCATATCGGAGAACTCCCAGGGGGAACAATTCGTGTACGTGGCCGAAGGGGTCGGAGACGATCAGGTGGGCAAAGCCGTCCGCCGGGTTGTCCGTACCGGCCTTGCCCAGGGGGACGTGATCGAGATCCTTAGCGGGGTCAGCGAAGGGGAGTACATCATCATTGAAGGCGCCCGGAGGGTCCGGGAGGGACAGGCAATCGAAATCATTAACAGGGCATGAGCAGGCAACGCAAAAACGCAGACAAGGAATTCCGGCTCTCGTCGTGGGCCATTGACAACCCCTCGGTGGTGTATGTCATGATCGGGATCTTTTTCCTGGTCGGGCTCTCCTCCTATTTTTCGATGCCAAGGGAAGACTTCCCCGAGGTGAAGGACACCAAGATCTACATCAGCACCCCCTACCCGGGGAACACGGCCGAGGATGTGGAAAGGCTCCTGACCGACCCGCTGGAAGACCGGCTTAAAAACCTGAGCAATGTGGTGGAAATCACCTCCACCTCCCAGGAAGACTATTCGATGATCGTGGTGGAATTCGACGAAGAAATTTCCGTGGAATTCGCCAAGCAACGCGTCAAGGACGAGGTCGACAGCGAAAAGGCCGGGGAAGACTGGCCCGTATTCAACGGGGCCAAGGTGGAGCCCAACGTTTTTGACCTGAACCTCTCGGAATCGTTCCCCATAATGAACGTAAACATCACCGGCGATTATCCGGTGGACAAACTCAAGGAGTACGCCGAAGAACTGGAGGATGCCATAGAAGACCTGCCTGAGATCAAGGAGGTGGACCTTCGCGGGGTGCAGGAGAAAGAGGTGGAGGTTGCCGTGGACAGCTACAAGATGATGGCCGCCAAGGTCAGTTTCCAGGACGTGCTGGGCGCCATTGCCAATGGGAACGTGACCCTTTCGGCAGGAAACCTGAAAACCGACGGGCAACGGCGCACCATACGGGTACTGGGCGAAATCGAACGGCCGTCGGACCTGGAAAATTTTGTGGTGAAATCGGAAAAGGGAGACGCCATTTACCTGAAAGATATCGCCACGGTTACCTTTAAGGAAGAGGAAAAAACCACCTTTGCGCGCGATAGGGGCGAAAGCGTGGTGATGCTCGACATCAAGAAACGCTCGGGCAAAAACGCCATTGACGCCTCCACGAAAATCCGCGAGATCCTGGAAGAGGCCCGGCAAACCTACCTCCCGCCAGACCTGGAGGTTAGCATTGCCAACGATTCTTCCAGCCGTACCCTCAACCAGGTAGACGACCTGGTGAACAACATTATTTTCGGGATCATTTTGGTGGTGACCGTGCTGATGTTCTTCCTGGGATTCCGCAACGCCCTCTTTGTGGGCTTTGCCATCCCCATGTCGATGTTCATGTCGTTCATGATCCTGTCTGCCATGGGGTACACCCTGAACACCATGATCCTTTTCGGCCTCATTATGGGCCTGGGGATGCTGGTCGACAACGGGGTGGTGGTGGTCGAAAACGTGTATCGCCTCATGGATGAGGAAGGGATGGGCCGCATAGCCGCCGCGAAAAAAGGGATTGGGGAAATCGCCGTGCCCATCATTATTTCCACAGCCACCACGGTGGCCGCCTTTGTCCCCCTGGGCATGTGGCCCGGGATTATGGGCGAGTTTATGATCTTCTTCCCCATCACCCTTTCCGTGGTGCTCGGGTCCTCCCTGTTTGTGGCCATCTTCATGAATTCCATGCTGGTGTCCAGTTTCATGGAAACAGGGGAGAAAGAACTGACCCGCAAACAATTGCTCCGCCTGACGGCGATTTTGGGCGGCATCGGGCTCTTCATCCTGGTGCTTGGGGGTTCCATGAGGGGGCTGGGTTCCCTGATGCTCGTGACCGCCGGGTTGTTCTGGGTCTACAAATACGTCCTCAAAAAATCGGCAAACCGCTTCCAGGCGAATACGCTTAGGAAAATGGAAAACTTCTATGAAAACCAGTTAAAAAAGGCCCTTAAAGGCCGGAATGTCTACTGGTATTCAGGGACTATGTTCCTCCTGCTCATCGCGGCCTTTATCGGTTTCGGCGCCTCCCTGGGCAGCGGCCGCACCAAGGTGGAATTCTTCCCCGACAATACCCCTAACGAGATCTATGTATATATTGAATACCCCCAGGGGACGGCCATTGAGAAAACCAATGAAATCACCCGGGCTATAGAAAAACGCGTTTACGCCATTGCAGACAGCGACGCCTACATGATGGGGGACCAAAACCTGCTGGTGGAATCCTCCGTTTCCCAGGTGGGCCGGGGAGCGGAAAACCCGTTTACCGAAGGCGGGTCGGCGGCGGAAATGCCGCACCGGGGCAAGATCACCCTCTCTATGCGGGAATTCAAGTTCCGCCAGGGGCGCGATACGGAGGAACTCCGCAAAAAGATACAGGACGGCCTGAAGGGGATTTACCCTGGGGTTACCATCAGCGTTGAAAAAGATGCCGTGGGGCCCCCTGCCGGGTACCCCATCAACATTGAACTGGAAGGGTCCGATTACGATACCCTGATCAATGTGGCCGAGCGCGTGCGCAACTTTGTCAACGGCAGGAATATCGCCGGCATAGAGGAACTGAAGATCGATGTAAACAAGGGCAAACCTTCCATGGAGGTGGTGGTGGACCGCGAAAAGGCAGGGGAACTCGGGGTTTCCGCAGGCCAGGTCGGGCAACAGCTCCGGCAGGCGCTTTTCGGGGACAAAGCCGGAATCTATAAAAAGGATGGGGAAGACTACGACATCAATGTCCGCTTCGGGGAAGGCCAGCGGTACAATACCAGTACCCTGTTCAACCAGAACATCACCTTCCGCGACCCGGCTTCGGGGCAGCTCCGGGAAATCCCGGTCTCTGCGGTGGCCCGTCAGCGGAATACTTCTTCCTTCAGCGCCATTAAGCACCGCGATGCCAAAAGGGTGGTGACCATTTATTCGGCCCTGGAGCCCGGATATACCGACGCCGGGGCCATCGTCGCGGAAATCCAGGAGGCCATGAAGGGCTTCGAAGGAATGCCGGCCGGCGTCAAGGTCGATTACACCGGCCAGATCGAGGAACAGAACAAACAGATGAACTTCCTGATGGGGGCCTTTTTCTCAGGCCTGGGGCTGATTATGCTCATCCTGGTTTTCCAGTTCGGGGGTATTTCCAAGCCCACCATAATCATGACTGCGATTTTCCTGAGCTTTATCGGGGTATTCGGGGGCCTGATGATCACCGGCTGGCCTTTTGTCATCATGATGACCATGATGGGGATCATCGCTTTGGCCGGGATCGTGGTGAACAATGGGGTGGTCCTGCTCGACTATACCCAAATCCTGATCGACCGCAAAAAAGTAGCCCTGGGCCTGGATGACAAAGACCTGCTCTCCATGCCCGAGGTAACGGAAGCTATCATAAAGGGCGGGAAGGCCCGCCTGCGGCCGGTACTGCTCACGGCCATTACCACGGTCCTGGGGCTGATCCCGCTGGCCATCGGGCTGAACATCAACTTTTTCTCCCTCTTTTCGGAATTTGACCCGCAGCTGTACATCGGGGGCGACAACGTGATTTTCTGGGGGCCGTTGGCCTGGACGGTGATCTTCGGCCTGCTGGTGGCCACCTTCCTGACCCTGATCATCGTCCCGGTACTTTTCAACATCAGCTACCGGCTCAAGATTGCGCTGAAAGGCAAAAAACCCAGGGTGGTGGCCTCGCCCCAGGCCCTGGAACAGGCGGCCTGAGGCGGCGGCACGCCCAGGGAAGAAAAAGGCGGGGGAAGTTTGGGGGAACCCTTGTACGCTTCCGCCTTTCCATCGTACCTTTGCAGGCATAATCCGAGGGAATATGTACAGATCTCACACCTGCGGGGAACTCCGCGAATCGCATATCGGCCAGAGCGTTACCCTGGCCGGGTGGGTGCAGAAGGTCCGGGACAAAGGTTTCGTGGTCTGGATTGACCTGCGGGACCGGTACGGCATCACCCAACTGGTGTTTGACCAGGAGCGCACCTCTGTGGAGCTTTTGCAACAGGCCCGGGAAGCCGGGCGCGAATTCGTGCTGCAGGTGACCGGGGAAGTGATTGAAAGGGCTTCCAAAAACCCCAAAATCCCGACCGGGGGCATCGAAGTGCTGGCCACCGGGCTGCAGGTGCTCAACCCCTCCCTCACCCCCCCATTTACCATAGAGGACCAGACCGACGGGGGGGAAGAACTCCGCATGAAGTACCGCTACCTGGATATCCGCAGGAACCCCGTAAAGGAGAAGCTGATTTTCCGCTCCCGCGTCGCCATGGAAGTGCGCAAGTACCTTTCCGCTCAGGGATTTATTGAAATCGAAACCCCCTACCTGATTAAATCCACCCCGGAAGGGGCCCGGGACTTTGTCGTGCCCAGCCGGATGAACGAAGGGCAGTTTTACGCCCTGCCCCAGTCACCCCAAACCTTCAAGCAATTGCTGATGGTGGGGGGGATGGACAAATACTTCCAGATCGTTAAGTGTTTCCGGGATGAGGACCTGAGGGCAGACCGCCAGCCAGAATTCACCCAGATCGATTGCGAAATGGCTTTCGTGGAACAGGAGGACATCCTGAACGCCTTTGGGGGGCTTACCCTCCACCTGCTGGAAACCATCTGCGGGGTGCACCTGGAATCCATCCCAAGGATGACCTATGACGAGGCCCTCAGGCGGTACGGGTCCGATAAACCCGACATACGCTTTGGCATGGAGTTCGGGGAGCTCAATGAGGTGGCCCAACACCGCGACTTTTCTGTTTTTAACCAGGCACAACTGGTCGTGGGCCTGGCCGTGCCCGGGGGGAACCGCTTTACGAGGAAGGAGATCGACACCCTTACCGAGTGGGTCAAAAGGCCACAGGTCGGGGCCAAAGGGCTGGTGTATGTGCGCTGCAATGAGGACGGCGCTTTCAAATCCTCCGTCGACAAATTTTACGACCAGCAAGACCTGGCCCTCTGGGCGGCGCGTACCGGCGCACAAAAAGGGGACCTGATCCTGGTGCTGTCAGGGGAGGTCGATTCCACGCGCGCCCAACTCAGCATGCTGCGCATGAAACTGGCAGAGGAGCTGGGGCTTCGCAACCCGTCTGAATTCGCCCCCCTATGGGTGGTCGACTTCCCCCTGCTGGAGTTCGACCCGGAATCGGGCCGCTACCACGCCATGCACCACCCCTTCACGGCCCCCAAGCCCGGGCAAATGGCGTTGCTGGATACCGACCCGGCGGCCGTCCGTGCCAACGCCTACGACCTGGTGCTCAATGGAAATGAAATAGGCGGAGGCTCCATCCGGATCCACGACCGCCCCACCCAGGAGACCATGTTCCGCCACCTGGGCTTTACCGCGGAACAAGCCCGGCAACAATTTGGCTTCCTGATGGATGCCTTCCAGTACGGCGCCCCACCCCACGGCGGGATCGCCTTTGGGCTGGACCGCCTGGTGGCCATCCTCGGGGGGCAGGAATCGATACGCGACTTTATCGCCTTCCCCAAGAACAACAGCGGGCGCGACGTAATGATCGATGCCCCGGCCCCCATCGCGCAGGAGCAGCTGGACGAACTGCACCTGCGACTTAAGGAGTAACGGTTCCCCATCCCCCCGGGGGGAGCCGCAAAAAGTGTAATGGTAACCCATCGCCTGCGGATATGGCCCAGCTACCCCGACATACCCTGCTCACCAGGTTCCTGAAGTGGCGCTACCGGCACATTTCGCACAAAACCTTTACCCACCTGATGAGCGTACTGGTCGGCTTCCTGGCCGGACTGGCCTCGGTAACCCTGAAAAACACCACCTACTTTATCGAATCGACCCTGAGCCGGGGGGTGTTGTTCCTGAGCACCGAGCTGTACTTTGTACTCCCGATTTTGGGGCTGACCCTGGTATTCCTTTATGTGAAATACGTCCACAGGGAGAAACTGGAACACGCCATTTCTTCCATCCTCTTTGCCCTCTCCCGAAAAAAAGGGGTCATCGAGGCCAAAAAGATCCTTACCCCCCTGGTTACTGCCCCCCTAACGGTTGGGTTCGGGGGTTCCGTGGGGTTGCTGGGGCCGGCCGTGGCCACCGGGGCTGCCCTGAGTTCGAACGTCTCACGCGCGATGCACATCAATTCAAAAGACCGGTCCCTGCTGATCGCCTGCGCCTCGGCCGGGGCCATTGCCTCCATCTTCCAGGCCCCTATCGCCGCCATTATTTTTGCCGTGGAGGTCTTCAGCCTCGACCTGACCATGCTCTCCATGCTGCCCCTGTTGCTGGCTTCGATCTCCGGGGTGCTCACCTCGTATTTTTTCCTGGGAGACGAAACCCTGTTCACCTTTGCCCTGAAGGACACCTTCCAGGTGGGGGATTCCCTGTATTACGTCATCCTGGGGATGGGGACCGCCTTCGCCTCCATCTATTTCACCAAAATGTATTTCCGCATCATGGCGCTTTTCCGGAAGTTTCGGAGCCCGAAATACAAATTGCTGGCCGGCGGGCTGGCCATAGGGGTGATGCTCTATTTTATCCCGCCCCTGTACGGGGAAGGTTTTGGGTTTATCAACAAACTCCTTGAAGGCGATCACCTCAGCGCGCTCGGCAGGACGCCTTTTGACGCCTATACCGACCAGATCTGGGTAGTGATCGGGTTGCTGTTCGGGATCACCCTTTTCAAGGCGATAGCCATGACCACAACGTTTGCCGCCGGGGGGGCGGGGGGCATTTTTATCCCAACCATGGTGATGGGCAGCGCCCTGGGGAACGTGGTCGCAAAGGTCCTGAACAACCTCGGCCTGGGGATTTCGGTGAGCGAGGCGAATTTCACCCTTGTGGGGATGGCCGGGCTGATCGCGGGGGTACTCCACGCCCCGCTTACGGCAATCTTCCTGATTGCAGAAATCACCGGGGGGTACGAACTCTTTGTCCCCCTGATGATTTCTGCGGCCATGTCGTACCTGATCACCAAAAACACCATGGACCATACCATCTATACCCGTGAACTGGCGGCCATAGGGGCCCTGATTTCACACGACAGGGACCAGACGGTGCTCAGCATGATGGACCTCGACGAAGTCATCGAGAGGGACTTCAAAAGCGTCAACAGCGATATGACCCTTGGGGAAATGCTCCACCAGTCGGTTGCCAAATCGGGGCGTAACATCTTCCCCGTGACCGACGGCGAAGGGCGGTTGGAAGGCATTGTTTTGCTCGACGACATCCGCGAATTCATGTTTGACGTGACGCTGTACGACAAAATCCGGGTCGGGTCCTTTATGCAGGTTCCCCCCGAACAGCTCTTTTACGGCAGCGACACCATGCAACAGGTTATGCAAAAGTTCCAGGACAGCGGGGCCTGGAACCTGCCCGTGGTCCGCAACGGGAAGTATGAGGGGTTCGTCTCCAAATCCAAGTTGCTGACTGCCTACCGGCGAAAGTTGATTAATTTTACTTCCTGAGATGCGGAAATTAATGCGATACGTGGTACTGCTGATCGTCTTGGCCTCCCTGGCGGCGATTGCCCTGGGCTTTAGCCTCATGGAAGAGGACCCCGTTGCGGGCAACAAGTACATCGGCTTTGGCGTGGTGGGCCTCTTTTTGCTGGCGATGCCCCTGTTCCTGGTATTCGAAAGCCGCGGAAAAAAGATGAAAGACTACATGCTTACCGACGAAAACCTCCGAAAAATGAGGGAAAACCGGGAAAAAAACAGTTGAAACGACCCTGCAACCTCAAAATCCGGGATTGGGATAAAGGGAACTCCCAAAAAAGAATTACCTTCGCAAAGCATTATTTTTAATTTTTACTTTAATGACTGGTACCGTTAAATTTTTCAACGAATCAAAAGGTTACGGATTCATCACGAACGATGACACCGGAAGGGACATCTTCGTACACGCCACAGCCCTGGACGGGCTGCAACTCAATCAGGGAGACAAAGTAGAATATCAGGAAACCGAAGGCCGCAAGGGCCTGGTTGCCTCCGATGTTCGCGTTATCGGATAGCATTATTTTATTTTGAGCGTACCGGACACCGTGCCCCCAAAGGCACGGTGTTTTTTTTAGTTCAGGTTTCGTTTCTGGATAAAGAACTCCTTCAACAGGCCGGATGCCTCATGCTCCAGGATCCCCCCTACCAACTCCGTCCTGGGATGGAGCTTTCCCCCGGTGGCCGTAAAGCCCCGCTGCGGGTCGTAGGCGCCAAAAACCACTCTGGGTATCTGGCTCCAGAACAGGGCGCCGGCACACATCTGGCAGGGCTCCAGGGTCACATACAGGGTACAGTGGTGAAGGTATTTCCCCCCCAGAAAATTGGCTGCCGCCGTTATGGCCTGCATTTCGGCGTGGGCGGTTACATCGTGTAGTTGCTCGGTCAGGTTGTGGGCACGCGCAATGATGCGGTCATTTACGGTAATCACCGCCCCAATGGGTACTTCCCCTTTCTCGAAGGCCATTTCCGCCTCCCGCAGGGCCATCTTCATAAAATAGGTATCGTCCAGGCGCAATTCCATGCCCCAAAAATACAATTTATGCCCTCCCTTTCAAGGGGTCCCGGAAATTGAAATTGCCTTACCTTTACCGGCGGTTATGAAATTGCTGGACCACATAGGCGCTGCTGAGGATTTGCGGAAACTCCCCCGGGAGCAACTCCCCCGGCTGGCAAGGGAACTCAGGGAATTCATCATTGAGGTGGTTTCCGTGAAGGAAGGGCATTTGGGGGCCTCCCTGGGCGTCGTGGAACTGACCATTGCCCTGCACTATGTGTTCAACACCCCGGAAGACCGGCTGGTGTGGGATGTTGGCCACCAGGCCTACGGGCACAAAATCCTTACCGGGAGGCGGGAACGCTTCCATACGATCCGCCAAAAAGGGGGGCTCAGCGGTTTCCCGAAAAGGGACGAAAGCCTGTATGACCCCTTTGGGACCGGCCACTCGTCCACCTCCCTCTCAGCCCTGTTGGGCATGGCCCTTGCTGCCAGGCAAAAAGGCAACCACGACAGGCAGCATATCGCTGTTATCGGGGATGCTTCCATCGCCAGCGGCATGGCTTTCGAAGCCCTCAACCATGCAGGGGAAACAGACGCCAACCTGTTGATCATCCTCAACGACAATGCCATCGGCATTGACCCCAGCGTGGGGGCCCTGAAGCATTACCTCACGGAGGTCAAAAAAGGGGATGTGTCCCGGGAAAACCTCTTTGAATGCCTGAATATCCGCTACTCCGGCCCTGTAGACGGGCACGACCTGCCCGTGCTGCTGGGAGAGCTCGAAAAACTTAAAGGCCAGCCGGGGCCCCGGCTGCTGCACCTGGTCACGACAAAGGGCAAAGGCCTCCGCCAGGCCGAGGAAGACCAGGTGGTCTATCACGCGCCGGGGAGGTTCGACCGGCTTACCGGGGAGTTGGTCCGTCGGGAAGCGGTTCCGGGCCAGGGGCCGAAATACCAGGATGTCTTCGGTCACACCCTGGTGGAACTGGCCGGGCAGAACCCCGACATCGTCGGGATTACCGCGGCCATGCCAACGGGAAGCTCTATGAAGTACCTGATGGAAGCCTATCCGGAACGCGCTTTCGACGTGGGGATTGCCGAGCAACACGCAGTGACCCTGGCCGCAGGGATGGCCACCGAAGGGCTCCTCCCTTTTTGCGCCATTTATTCCACCTTCCTGCAGCGGGCCTATGACCAGGTGATCCACGACGTAGCCCTGCAAAACCTCCCAGTGGTTTTCTGCCTCGACCGGGCCGGGTTGGTCGGCCAGGATGGCCCCACCCACCACGGGGTCTTCGATATTGCCTACCTTCGGTGTGTCCCCAATATGGCCCTGATCGCCCCCATGGACAACGTTGAACTCCGCAATGCCCTTTATACGGTGCAACTCGGGGTCGGGGGCCCGGTGGCTATCCGTTACCCGAGGGGCAGCAGCCGGGAACCCAACTGGCAGCGCCCTTTTGAGCCCATCCCATGGGGGGAGGCGCGTACCCTTACGGCCGGGGGGCGCATTGCCGTCCTGAGCCTGGGGCCACTTGGCCAAACCGTTGCCGGGGTAATCCCAAAAACCCGGGACCCGGAGGCTTTCGGGCACTACGACCTGCGGTTTGCCAAACCACTGGATGAAGCCCTCCTGGCCCGCCTCGGCACCACCTGTGAACGCCTGGTTACCGTGGAAGACAGCGCCCTGGCTGGCGGGGTGGGCAGCGCGGTCCTGGAATGCCTCAGCCGACTGGGCATTTCGATCCCGGTGACCTGCCTCGGGATATCAGACAATTTCGTCCCCCACGGAACCCCGGAAGCCCTGTACCGCGACCAGGGGCTGGACGGGGAAGGCCTTTTGAATCAATTAAACGAATTGCTGGATGAATAATGCTTTCCGCCACTGGCTGCTCTTGCTTTTGACGGGGATTGTTTTTATTAGCCCCGGATACGGACAGGATTCCCTCCCCACCCCTGCCGCCCCGGACACCACCCGAATAGACACCATCGTCATCCGAAGCCCGCAGGAGCCTATCCGGATTATTCCCAGGGGGGTTTCCCTGACCAACCCCGTTATCTCTTTCAAGCAGACCCGCCCCCTGGATAAAAGGAGAAAACGGTTCCGGATGCCTTCCTTCTGGGAGCGCGTGAACGCCCTGGACCTGCAGGTAAGCGAAATGGCGTTCGTAAACTGGAATGCAGGGGGCGACAATGCGGTATCGGCCCTGGCCAAGGTGCTGTTCGAGAGGAATTACAAGTTCCGCTACTTCCAGTGGGACAACAGCATGGAACTTCGTTTCGGGTGGAACGCCCAGGAAGGGCGCCAATGGCGAAAAACGGACGATGCGATCAGGCTTAGCAGCACCCTGGGCTACAGGCGCGATACCATCACCGACTGGTATTACTCGGCCAAGGCCAACTTCAACACCCAGTTTGCCAATGGTTTCAAATACCCCGACCGGACCTCCCCCATCTCGACCTTCATGGCGCCGGGATACCTCTTCCTGGGTGGGGGGATTTCGTATATCCCCGAGGGGAAAAAATTCAACCTGTACCTTTCCCCCCTGACCTTCAAGGGGACCTTTGTTCTGGACCAGACCCTGGCGGACCAGGGGGCCTTCGGGGTGCAAAAAGCGGTCCTCGATGCAGAGGGGAATGTCATCACCCCGGGGAAAAACCTTTACCGGGAGCTCGGGATCCTGGTCACCCACCAATGGGAATTGCCCCTTGCGGAAAACATCCTGCTCGACCACAACCTGAGCCTGTATACCGACTACCTCAACAATTTCGGGAACATCGACATCGACTGGCAGACGAAATTCAACTTCCGGGTGAATGAATTCATCAATGCCACCCTTATTGCCCATATCATTTACGATGACGACATCCTGTTTGACCGGGAGGAGGCCGCAGACGGGACGGTGATCGACCCCGGCATCCCCCGGGTACAATTCCGCCAGCAACTGGGGATCGGGGTAAACTACAGGTTCTGATCGTGCAGGTGTTTCCCGCTGATCTTGTTGTGGATGTGCACGGCCGCCCGGTCTGAGAGGGAGGCCACAAACCCGCAGGCCTGCAAAAGGGCCTCGTAAACCGACCCTGCTTCGGGCTGCCTCCCTTCGATGGGCAGCATTTGCAGAATGAGGTTATCATAGGAAGAAGCCCTGCCTTCATGCTTCGCGACCAGGGCCGCGGTGGTGACTTCCAAAATATCGGAGAGGATACGGTAGCCCGCCACCTCCTTTTCCACGACTTCCGGCGCCCGGTAGATCCGCTCGACGCTCAGGTTGATGATGTCTTCGACCTGGGCCCGGTACCGGCTTTTCTCGAGGAGGGCAACCGGCAATTCCCCCCGCAGGAGGGCTTCTTCCTCCTCCATGAAGACCCTGACGGCATCCTGTACCAGGGTGTTGATCGCGATGGCCCTCAGGTAGCCAATGCGGTCGGGCATGGAGGCAATGCCCCGGTATTTTTCGGTGTTGATGCTGTCCTGCACCAGTTTGATCAGGTATTCCAGGGCATAATCTTCCGGCACCAACCCAAGGTTGATCCCGTCTTCAAAATCAATAATGGTATAACAGATGTCGTCGGCCGCCTCCACCAGGTAGGTCAGCGGGTGCCGGCAATACCCCCCGGGGTCGGCTGCCCCTGTGGAGAGTAACCCCAGTTCCATGGCGATCTGGCGGAAAGTTTCCACCTCCGTCTGGAATACCCCGAATTTTTTGGCGGCGATTGGCCCCCCTTTTTTCCAGGGGAGGGACTCTTTGGGGTATTTCATAAAGGCGCCCAGGGTGGCATAACTCAAGCGGAGCCCCCCGGGGACCCCCGTGCGGGAAGCGGTTAGCAATCGCAGCCCATAGGCATTCCCCTCAAAGCGGACCAAATCTTCGTACTGTTTTTCGGTCAGGGCTTCCCGGTATTGCTGCCCGGGGCCCCGGGTAAAGAAATTCCCGATGGCCTTTTCCCCGCTGTGGCCGAAGGGGGGGTTGCCGATGTCGTGGGCCAGGGCGGCGGCCGCCACTATAGCCCCGAAATCGTTGGCCTGGTATCCGTGTACCTCCGCGAGGTGGGGGTGCTTTTCCAGCAAGCGGGACCCGGCCAGGCGGCCCAGGCTGCGGCCCACCACGGAAACCTCGAGGCTGTGGGTGAGCCGGGTATGCACGAAGTCAGTTTTCGAAAGCGGGATCACCTGCGTTTTGTCCTGCAAACTGCGGAAGTAGGGGGAGAAGATAATGCGGTCGTAATCGACCTCAAACCCCAGGCGGGTGGGGTCCTGTTCTTTGCGCAGCCGTTTATGCCGATCTCCCTGTCGCCGAAGGGACAGGAGTTGTTCCCAGTGCATCATAATGTCGTGTATCAGGCCCTAAAATAGCCTTTTTGTAATTCAGTAGCCCTTTTCAACAGCCCTTAACACAGAGTTAACCTCTTAACTATTCTCTAACCTTATTGCAAAAAAGGTTTAACCTGAGGCTAACATGACTTTTACAGCCTAAGGGTTTCTTTGCAGTGTCTTGAAAGACTGTAAAATTCAAACCAAGAATTAAAATCAAAATTAATCCAAATGAAAAAATTATTTCTTTCGATGATGGCCATTGCCGCCCTCACCATGGTTTCCTGTGGAGATGACGACGGCCCCAGTGAACCTGCAGCTACTTGCTCAGATGGGATCCAGAACCAGGGCGAAACAGGCGTTGACTGTGGCGGCCCGAATTGCCAGCCCTGTACGGTTGAACCGACCTGTACGGATGGGATCCAGAATGGAGATGAAGAAGGGGTGGATTGCGGCGGTTCGTGCCCCAACTCATGTGATACTTCAGGGGTAGTTGAAGTTACCACCAATATTACTTCAGATGTTACCTGGACCTCCAATAACATTTATGAACTGCAGGGACGTATCGCCGTTACCAATGGCGCTACCCTTACCATCGAGCCGGGAACCATCATCAAGGCCTTCGCCGGAACGGGTGCCAATGCTTCCGTACTTATTGTCGCCAGGGGCGCTCAGCTGAATGCCGTGGGAACTGCAAGCAGCCCGATAATCTTTACCTCTATTGCCGATAATATCGAACTCGGTCAGACTGCAGGCACCAACCTCAACGAGAACGACCGTGGCCTCTGGGGCGGACTGATTGTCCTTGGAAATGCCCCGGTATCCCTTGACGGCGATGCAGAATCAGCCCAGATTGAGGGAATCCCTGTAACTGACCCCAACGGACTGTACGGGGGCTCCGATCCTGATGACAGTTCAGGGAACCTGCAGTACATTTCCATCCGCCACGGAGGCGCGCTGATTGGTGAAGGCAACGAGATCAACGGCCTCACCCTGGGAGGTGTCGGTTCCGGAACCATCATCGACAATATCGAGGTAGTTGCAAACGTGGATGACGGGATCGAATTCTTCGGGGGCAACGTGGACGCTTCCAACCTCTTTGTATGGGCCCAGGGAGACGATGCCATCGACATTGACCAGGCCTATTCCGGAACCATTACCAACGTAGTGGTTGTTCAGGGAGACATTTCAGACCACGCCTTTGAAATTGACGGCCCTGAAGGTTCCCTGCAAGGAGCCTTCTTCCTCACCGATGCCACGCTTTTTGGCCTGGACGCCAATGAAGCCGATGGGGAGGTTGCCGACTACCGCGACAATGCCCAGGGCACCACGCGCAATGTGCTGGTCACTGGCTTCACCGGAATCGGTGATGGACTGCAACTCTCCGATGTGGAGCTGGACAACGACGGTGTTGCCAATAACTATACCAATGGTCTTCTGGTCTTCGAAAACTGGGAAGTCGTGCTCCCGACAGGAGTAACCACTTCTGCAGAAATCTTCGACGACAGGTCTACCATCGGATCCACTTTCGAAGCAGACGCCGCCACATTCTCCTCCGCTGTGGACAACAATGGTGCCGCCACTGTGGGAGCAGACACCTCTGCCTTCTCTTGGACCTATTCCAATGCCAAGGCCGGTCTTGGATTCTAATTTGCTGTTCCGAAAGTAACAGTCTTAATACAGTTGCTCGCCGCACCCTCTGCGGCGGGCAATTGTTTTATACAGGATTTAAACACTTAGTAATGAAATTACATTCCATTTTCTTTACCCTCCTTTTTTTAACCACATCCTTTCTCAGCGCTCAGGAAGGCGTCATCTCGGGGACGATCAATGACGGGGAATTCAATGATGTTCTGCCTTTTGCAAATGTCCTGATCAAAGGGACCACCAAAGGGGCCACGTCCGATTTTGATGGAAAGTACCAGATCGACATTGAACCTGGCACTTATACTGTGGTTTTTTCCTTCCTGGGGTATGAAACGAAGGAAATCACCGGAGTTGTGGTGACCGCGGGTAAAGAAACGACCATCGATGTCACCCTGAACCCGGCCTCCAACCAACTGGACGAAGTGGTGGTAACCACTTCGGTAACACAAAACACGGAAGCCTCCGTACTTAATCTGCAGAAACGTTCGGTAGCCCTTTTGGATGGCTTGTCTATCCAAAGCATAAAGAAAACCGGCGCGAACGATATTGCCAGTGCAGTGCGAAATGTACCCGGGGTTTCCGTCCAAAACGGGAAATTCGTCTATGTCAGGGGCCTGGGGGACAGGTATACCAAGTCGGTACTTAACGGCATGGATATTCCGGGGTTGGATCCGGACCGCAATACCCTCCAACTTGATATTTTTCCGACCAATATCCTCGACAATATCCTGGTGGTAAAATCATCGACGGCAGACCTGCCGGCAGATTTTACGGGAGGGGTAATCGACATCGTCACCAAGGACCTCCCTACCCGCCCTGAGTACAGTGTTACTGCAGGTGTTTCCTACAACTCCAGCATGCACTTTAATGACAATTACCTGAGTTATGAGGGAAGTGGGACGGATTTTCTCGGTTTTGATGATGGCCTCCGGGATCTGCCCATAGCTCAGAGCACGAATATTCCTATCCCTGCACAAGATGGGGTAACCGTTCGGCAATTGACCCGCAGGTTCACACAAACCATGGCCGCACAGCAGGAACAGAGTTTTATGGACTTCAATTTCGGGTTTACAGCCGGAAACCAGTTCAACCTGAATGAAGAAGGAGATTTAAGGTTGGGCTACCTGGCCTCGTTTTCTTATCGGAATACGACGGAATACTTTGAAGACTATATCGATGGACAGGTATTCCGGAAAGACCCGCAGTTTTCAGAGAATGAATTGATCACTGACCGGACACAGGTCGGAGACCTGGGGGTAAATAATGTCCTCTGGAATGCGCTTGCCGGGTTATCCCTGAAGTCGCCTTTATCCAAATACAAGTTTAATGTTCTGCACATTCAAAATGGGGAATCCAATGCGGCATTACTTATCCAGGAAAACTTTAATGTCAACTCAAACCTGAACAAGCGAGACGCTCTGGTTTATACGGAGCGCTCAATTACCAACGGACTGCTTAGCGGATACCATACCAATGAAGATGCCAGTTGGTCTGTGGAATGGAAATTTTCGCCTACTTTGTCCAGGATCTACGACAAGGACTTCCGGGTGGCGCCCTTCCGGATCAACCAGAACGGCACCTTTACCATTTCACCTTCCGAATCCGGAGATCCCACACGGATCTGGAGGGACTTGCAGGAAATAAATCTACCAGGGAAATTGGATATCACCCGCAAACATTCGCTGTTTTCGCGGGATGCCAAGTTCAAATTCGGGGGGGCGTACACCTTCAAGAACAGGGAATTCGTTGTTGACCAGTTTTCCTTCCCGGTCCAGTCGAGGGGAGGCAATTTCAGCCTTACCTTTGAAGGCGATGCAGACCGGATCCTCGCCCCGGAAAGCATTTATGCCCTCGATACCCAGCAGGGAACCTACGTCCGGAGGGATTCCAACATCTCCGACACCTTTGATTCGGATATGACCATTTGGGCAGGATACCTTTCGGAGGAATTCAGGCTTACAGATCGTTTCAATGCCATCCTCGGGTTGCGTTTCGAGAAATTCGACCTGGTCTATACCG
The DNA here is from genome assembly GCF_024006985.1 of Robiginitalea marina. Classification (GTDB taxonomy): domain Bacteria; phylum Bacteroidota; class Bacteroidia; order Flavobacteriales; family Flavobacteriaceae; genus Robiginitalea; species Robiginitalea marina. The sequence continues at coordinate 266,476 of NZ_JAMXIB010000003.1, read as the reverse complement.
GGGAATCACAGGTAAGGGGCACCTTTGATAATGAAAAAATCCTCGATAAAGCCGATTTCTTCCCTTCAGCGAATTTCATATATGACCTGAACGAGGACGCCAATAGGAAAGTCCGGGTTTCCTATTCCAGGACCACGGCGCGGCCCTCATTCAAGGAGGCATCGATTGCCGAGATTTTTGACCCGATTACCAGTACGTTTTTCATTGGAAATATCGATCTGCAGCCCACCTATATCAATAACTTCGATGTGCGGTATGAAAGCTATGGAGAAGGCACTAACTTTTTTGCGGTCAGCGGATTCTACAAGACGTTCCAGGACCCGATTGAACTTTCGTTTATCAGGGAAGCACGGGGGCAATTCATTCCCCTCAATTTAGGGGACGCTACTGTCTTTGGGGCCGAACTGGAATTCCGTAGGAATCTCGGGTTTATTCCGGGTTGGAGAAACTTTAATGTCAATTTGAACTTTTCCTTGATCGAATCCCAGCAGAATTTCAGCGAAGATGAAAGGGAGGCGCGGGAAGACAACCTCCGGGAAGGGGAAACACTGGCGGATAACCGGCAATTGCAGGGGCAATCCCCCATGTTGCTGAATTTCGGCCTGGATTACGATAATCCTGAAAACGGTTGGCAGGCCGGAATATTCTACAATGTACAGGGGGAAACGCTTCAAATCGTTGGAAACGCCGATATTCCGGATGTTTTCACCCAGCCTTTCCACAATTTAAATCTCAATGTCAGTAAATCCTTTGGAAAGGAACAACAAAGCAAGATTTCGCTGAGGTTCAGCAACATCCTGAACGACGAGATTGAAAGCTTTTATAAATCTTTCAGGGCCACAGACCAGGTTTTTTCCAGGAGATTTCCCGGCCAGGCTATTTCCTTAAGCTATAGCCTGCAATTCTGACCAAAAGGCAGGGAGGATTCCCCGGCCAGGTTATGGTTCCACCTTTGACTTCAGGTGGAACCTTTTTTTTGGGGCCAAAAGGGATTTCCTTCCAGGCCTGAAAGTCTTATTTCATAACTTTAATTTAACTTATCTGTAGGCAGATAAGTTGAATTTTGTGAATATTTAACCCGATGGGAGATAACCTTTACCTGTTCATGATCGTTGCCCTTGGCGTACTCGCCATTTCCGACCTGGTGGTCGGGGTCAGCAACGACGCTGTTAACTTCCTCAATTCAGCCCTTGGCTCCAAAGCCATCCCCTTCAGGACCATCCTGGTGGTGGCCAGCATTGGCATTGCCCTGGGGGCGATCTCCTCGAGCGGCATGATGGAAGTCGCGAGGAAGGGGATCTTTAACCCCGGGGAATTTTACTTCTCCGAAATCATGATCATCTTTATGGCGGTGATGATCACCGACGTGCTGATCCTCGACTTTTTCAATACCCTCGGGATGCCGACTTCCACCACGGTATCCATTGTTTTCGAGCTCCTCGGTGCCGCCGTGGCCATTACCCTGGTCAAGATTTCCAAAACCGGTGAAAGTCTGGTGGACATAGCCACCTATATCAACACGGAAAAGGCCACCGAAATCATTGTGGGTATCCTCCTCTCCGTGGCCATAGCCTTTACCATAGGATCCATTGTGCAGTTCCTGGCCCGGTTGTTCCTCACCTTCGATTTCCATAAAAAATCCTCCTGGAAGGCCTCCCTTTTCGGAGGGTTGGCCATTACCGCGATCATCTACTTTATCCTGATCAAAGGCCTGCAGAGTGCGGCCCTGTTCAATGGGTCGCTGTTGGGGTTTGTCAACGAGCAACCCTTTGTGTTCCTTTTGGCGAACGTAGTTTTGTGGACGGTCTTTTCAAGCCTTTTCCAGAGGGTATTTAAATTAAATATTTACAAACTCGTTATCATTTTCGGCACCTTTGCCCTGGCCATGGCCTTTGCAGGGAATGACCTGGTAAATTTCATAGGGGTCCCCATCGCGGCCCTGCAGTCGTACCAGGACTGGCAGGCTTCAGGGGTCGATGCAGCAAGTTATTCCATGGAGGGCCTGGCGGCCGCCGTACAAACGCCGACCCTGCTGCTGCTGTTTTCAGGGGTGGTGATGATCCTGACCCTGTGGCTTTCGACCAAAGCCCTCTTTGTCACCGAAACGGAAATCAACCTGGCCCGGGAAGGGGAAGGGGAAGAGCGCTTCCAGCCCAACTTCCTCTCGCGACAGATTGTACGGCTAAGCGTGCTCGCGATAGAGAACCTCTCCGTTATCCCGCCGAAGCATATACAGGAAGCCATTGGGCGTCGGTTTGAACGGACCAGCACCTATACTTCCCGAATCACCTCCAAAGACCGGCCAGCCTTCGACATGGTAAGGGCTTCCGTAAACCTGATGGTGGCCAGCGTGCTGATTTCCATTGCCACCTCCATGAAGCTGCCCCTCTCCACCACCTATGTGACTTTTATGGTAGCCATGGGGACCTCCCTGGCAGACCGGGCCTGGGGTTCCGACAGTGCGGTCTACCGGGTGGCAGGGGTGCTCAATGTTATCGGGGGGTGGTTTTTTACGGCCATCAGCGCATTTGTTGGAGCGGCACTGGTGGCGTATATCATCCACCTGGGTGGCCTCTGGGCCATAGGGTTGCTCTTCGTTTTCTCAGTCTTTATCCTGGTCCGCAACTATATCAACCACAAAAAGCGCAGCAAAAACCTGATCGAGGAGTTTAAGTTGCGCAAGGCCGAGAGCCGGAACATCAAGGGCGTAATCTCCGAAAGCTCCCAGAATATTGCGCACGCCATAGGCCGCGTCAACAAAATCTACTCCTCAAGTACAGAAGGCCTGGTAAAACACGACCTGAACCTCCTGAAGAAAAGTACGAAAGGCATCCGAAAGCTCGATAAGGAAGTTGAAAGCCTGCGGGAGAACATTTTCTACTTCATCAAAAACCTCGATGAGGGGAGTGACGGGACCACCGATTTCTACCTCCAGGTGCTAAGGCACCTGCAGGACATCACCCAATCCCTGGAACACATTTCCAACGCCGCCTTCAAACACGTAAACAACAACCACCGAAAGCTGCGGTTCAGCCAGCTGAAAGACCTTAAAGAAACAGACAAGTTCGTTTCAGCATTCTTTGAAGGGGTGGAAAAACTCTTTGAAAAAGGGCGTTTCTCCGACCTAAACACTACCCTGGTGAAACAGGAGGCCCTGCTGAAACAGGTCGACGACAAGATCCGATTGCAGATCAAGCGGACCCGGGAGACCGAAAACAGCCCGAAAAACACAGCCTTGTATTTCAACCTCCTGCAGGAAACGCGCGATTTGCTGGAGGCCACCTTCCGCCTGCTGGAGCTCTACGACCTCCACGCAAACAAGGTCAAGGTAGATTTCTAAATGAAAAAAAGGCCCGCAGGATTGCGGGCCTTTCCTTATTTATTAAAGGGGTCTTTACTTGTTTATGGCCACCGAACGACCATTGTTCCATCGAACCACGCTTACGATCTGGTTGTCGTTGTAATCCACCTCCTGAAGGTCTTCCTGAGTCCAGAAAAACCATTTCCCGGTTTTTACGCCAAACCGGTACTGGCCGGCAGCTACTTTTTTCCCGGCGACATCATACATCACCCAGTCTCCATGGAGTTTGTCATCCAAAAAATACCCTTGCTGGGCTATATTCCCATTTTCGTGAAAAAAGGTCGCCTTTACCATTTCCCCGTCTTTCTCGTATACCGGGGTGGCCCCCTGTGCCTGCATATAAAGTGCACCACATAAGCCCATCACTATGCTCAAAATCGTTTTCATATCCCTGTGGTTTAATTGTTTGTACTTAACCTTAACGTAACAAATATACATATATTTTACATTCAATATACTTTTTGCTTACTTTTTGTTTACATTAATTTTACATTAACCACGTATTTAACTGTAATACAACTTTTTATAATATTTATTCCCGGCAACTTTAATAGGCAAGATTTAATTTTCCCGGGCGGCAGGCTATGGGTTCTCCCTGGCGGCACCGGACCCGGATAGGGGTTCCGGCCTTCCCGGGGCGCCTGCCAGGCTCCCGTTTACATAGAGCACCCTGGCGATAAGGATGAGGTTCTGTACCATATCCCCGAGATGGTCGTGGTCGTTGACCAGGGAGGATGCCATTTCCGGGGTAATCTCGTTTGAGCGTATCAACTGGTCAATTTCCCGGTTCCCCACCTCGATGTCTCCTGTAGCCTCCCGGGAGAGGGTTTCAAGGGTGTTCGCATAAGAAGCCTCTTCCCCTTTTGAGGGATAGCCTGCAATGGCGCGCAACACCTTTACCATTTTTTTGCGAATCCGGTCATATTGGCGTAGCATTTCCGGGTGTGGGTTTTTCAGGTAATAGGTGACATTCCGGTGCAGTTCGTTCGATTCCTTGATCACTTCCACCATTTTCCGGTTGGCCAGTTTCAATTCCGAAACCCTCCCGTGCTGCGCCTCCGAAAGGGGGAGGTCGCTCTGGGCGTGAACGGCATAGGCAATGATCTCGCTGTAAATCCGCTTCACCTTGGAGAGGTACAGTTCCCTTACGTCGGCCCCCAGGTCTTCCCTTGACCCCCGGACCACTTTCTTGACTTCCAAAGGCGAAAAAATATCCTTGCGGTGCATGTTCAGGGCGTGCGCCACAATTTCCACGACCGCATGTTCAAAAAGGTGGCGCGACTCCTGCTCCAGGGCTGCCAGGGCGGTCTCCGGATACTTCAGGGCTTCTTCCCTCAGGTACTTGGGTTCCTCTATTGGCCGCTCCGGGACGGCCTTCTCGGGGAATATCCACGAAACCAGGCGGGCCATCGGCCTGACGAACCAGACCATTATGAGGGTATTGGCCAGGTTGAAAGCCGTATGAAAAAGGGAAATGCCCACGGGGGCCGCTGCAGCAACGGCATACGGGGAAGGAGACCCCAGTTTTCCTTCCAGCCAGGCAATCCCCTGCAGGAACGGATAAAAAGCGGCCAGCATCCAGACCACCCCAAACAGGTTAAAGATCAGGTGGGCCATCGCAGTGCGCCTGGCCCTGAAATTCCCCACAAAGGCTGCGAGGTTTGCTGTGATCGTGGTCCCGATATTCTCTCCAAGGACCATAGCTGCAGCCATTTCAAAGGGGATCCACCCCTTGGCTGTCATCAGCAGGGTGACGGCCATGGTGGCGCTTGATGACTGCATGAGCACGGTGAGCAGGGTGCCCGCCAGCAAAAAAAGCAGGACCGAGGCAAATCCATGCGAGGTATATTCCGTGAGGAAGGCCAGGGCCTGCGGGTTTTGCTCGATGTCGGGAAGGGCCTCCTTCAGGAATTCAATCCCCAGGAACAGCAGGCCAAAACCGATAATAAACCCTCCCCACTGCTTCCACGATTTCTTCTTCAAAAACATGAGGATGGCCCCCAGGCCCACCACGGGGAGGGCCACCGCGCTCATGCTCACCTTGAACCCCAGCATGGCGATAAGCCACGCCGTGACCGTGGTGCCTATATTGGCCCCCATGATGACGCTGATGGCCCCGGTGAGGGTGAGCAGGGAAGCATTTGAAAAGCTTACCACCATGAGGGTGGTGGCTGAAGACGATTGGATCACGGAGGTAATCAGGAACCCCGTGAGGATGCCCCTCGGGCGGCTGGAAGTCATTGTGGCCAGGATCGCACGCATCCGGTCTCCGGCCAGTTCCATAAGGGCATCGCTCATGACCTTCATCCCAAAAAGGAAGAGGCCCAAAGCCCCGATCAGTTGCAGGATATCCCCTATTCCGTATTCCATAAGCGCGCCTCATGAGTGGGTTTAATTCCTTCTCAATCTACGTTAAGATAACGTAAATTTTTGTAAATTTTCCGAAAAGACCCCCATGGCACTCCCCAAACCCCTGTTGATCGTGCTCCTTACGGGTTTGGGATTTCTGCCCTGCGAGGCGCAGTCGCTGCCGGCTTCGGAAATCCTCGGCAAAAGCATCCGCCACCACGATCCCAACGGGGTCTGGGGCAGGTACCGCGGTAGTTTTGCGGTGCTGCTGGAAACCCCCGGGGAAGCCCCGCGCACCAGCAAGATCCGGATGGACCAGCCCGCTTCCCGCTTTCGCCTCGAAATGACCCGGGGCGAGGTCGCGAAGGTTTATGAACTGGCAGGGGACAGCTGTTCCCTGCAATATAACGGAACGCCGCAGTTTTCAGAAGAAATCGCCAATAAGCACCGGCTTACCTGCGACGCGGCCCGGATGTATAAAAATTACTATTCTTTTCTCTACGGCCTGCCCATGAAACTCCGCGACCCGGGGACCCACCTCAGCCCCGAAGCGCAGCGGGTGACCTTCCATGGAAAGAGCTACTGGGTAGTGGAAGTGCGATATGATCCGGAGGTGGGGAAAGACCTCTGGCACTTCTACTTTAACCCTGACACCTTTGCCCTTGAAGCCTACCAGTTTTACCACGACAAGGCCCTGAACGACGGGGAATACATCCTGTTGGAAGGGGAACACCCGGTGGGCGGCATGCTACTTCCCAAAAACAGGTCCTGGTACACCAACCTTGAGGACAAATTCCTCGGAACTGACATCCTGCAGGATTTTTGATGCATTTCATCGATAATATCCCGTGAACAGGAGGCGCCCAGCGTTTTATCTTTTACTTTTCAATTATGGTAAACAAAGGGGGCATTACCGTACAGGGCTTCGAACAATCCTTCCTGAAGACCCTCGAAATGGAAACAGGCACCTTCCATTTCTACGAGCAGGTGGTCATCGGGCAGGTGCGCGAAGGCATGCAGGTCACCCTCGACAACACCCTCCCCCTGCTGTCCCATGCCTGGGAATTGTACCGAGATAAAAAGATCGTCTACATCTCCGACCGGAAAAACTCCTATTCCCTCGACCCGACCATGCATATGGAACTGCTGAAACTGGTCCCTTTCCTGGCAGGGTATGCCTGGGTGGTCTACAACGACCTCACCGAACGGGTGGCCCACCTGGAAGCGCGCTTCCTGGGATGCCCCACGGCCATCTACCGCTCCATGGACCCGGCCCTGCTATGGGCCCGGGGCCTGTTGCAGCAACCAGAACAGGCCTGACCTGCTTATTTTAATTTGCCGAAGGTTCGGTTAGTTCATATCCCTGGCGGATCCCTTTTTCCACGGCCGGGACCCCGCGTTGCATCCAAACCGGCAAGGGGGCCCCTTTCAGGTAATGGTCGAAGAACTGCGCCATACGGATATTGAAGTCCTCGCGGTTCTGCCGCTTCAGGGGCCAGTGGGGCTCTCCGTTGTAATTCAGCAACCACGCCGGCTTCCCCAACCGGCGCAGGCTCATGAACATCTCGATGCCCTGGTACCAGGGCACATGTCCGTCGGCATCGTTGTGCATAATCAGCAACGGGGTTTCTACCTTATCCATGGTAAAAATCGGCGAATTCTCGAGGTAGCGCATCGGGAATTCCCAGGGGGTACCCCCGATCCGGCTCTGGGTGTGCTCGTACTGGAACTGCCGGCTCAGGCCGGTCTGCCAGCGGATCCCCCCGTAGGCGCTGATCATATTGGGCACCGGGGCCCCGGCCTCCGCGGCCCTGAACAGGTTGGAGCGGGTCACCAGGTAGGCGATCTGGTAGCCGCCCCAGCTGTGACCCTGCAGGCCGATCCGTTCCGGGTCCACAAAGCCCTTTTCAATAAGGGAAGTTACCCCCGGGATCACGCAATTGTAGGCACTCTCCCCGGGATAGCCGGTGCGGTATTGGATGTCGGGGTTGAAAATGAGGTAGCCCCGGCTGGCATAAAAGGAGTAATTGATGGTAGACCGCCCCGGGGCCGGGGCGCGGTGGCGATAAAGGCCCTCGGAACTTTTCTCGTAAAAATTCACGATCATGGGGTACTTGCGCGAGGGGTCGAACCCCTCGGGTTTTACCAATAGGCCGGTAAGTTCCATCCCGTCCAGGGAAGTCCATTTCACCTGCTCGATGCTGCCCCATGCATAGGCCTCCTGCTGCGGGTTGGCCACGCTGATGCGGGTGGGTTGCTGAAAATCGGGGCCGCTTGCCCAAAGGTCCGGGAACTCGCGGAACGATTCCCGGGTCCAAAGCAGTACCGGGGCCTGTTCGGCCCTGACAGGGGTCCCAAAGTGATACGGGCCGCTCAGGAGTGGGGCCACAGCGCTTCGCCCGGGGTTTAAAGAAGCAAAACCTCCGGCCTTGTCGTCCTCCCCGAAGGTGCGGAGCAACCATTCCTGTTTTGGGTCCAGGGCACGCGCCTCCGGGTCCTGTTTGATATACCGGTATTGTGTACGGGTTTCCCGCCCCCGCGTCAGGCGCTCCCCCTTTCCGGTTTTCGGGTCGAATTGCCAGAGGTCGTAACGGTCGTAGAGGACCAGGCCGCGGTCCCCTTTGGTCCATCCGGCCAATCCATAGGGCCATGGATGGCTGGGGGAATCGTGGAGCTCATCGTAAAACGCCCTGCCCCGGGTAAGCTCTATATACCGGTCGTCCGCGATATGGTAGGCGAACCAGGTGCTGTCTGCCAGGTGGTATCCATAAACATAGCTGCCTTCGGGGCTGAGCTCCACCTGCCCGGCCACCCCTTCGATGATTTTTTTACGCGACCCGTCCCTGAGGTCTACCAGGGCGTAATCGCGGGCGCGAAGTCCCGTCCACTGGCTTTGCAAGGCGTAAGGTTCCTGGGTGCTCAAAAGGGCGTAATGGGCGTTCCCCTCGGCGCCCAGTTCCACCTCGGGATACTCCGGGTCGGCCAGTTGCCGTATTTTTCCGTCAGACACATGGAAGACAGAAGTGTAGGCCCTGGTCGTGTCGGCCTTCACCTGCATTTCCTGTACGGTATACAGGCGGGGCTCATCGTAGGTCCACACTTCTACATTCACGATTTCCTCTTCTGCCAGGGCCGTGTCTTTCAGTACCGGGGGCGGGGCAAGGCCAAAATACATCCGGGATTCGTCTTTGGAAAAATGCAGGTCGGCGTAACGCGATGGCTGCAGGCCCCTGGGGTCGGCCTTCGGGCCGGCCAGGATTTCCGCCCGGTCCATTTTTTCGTTCCAGTAATACAGGCGGGTGGGCCGCAACTGCACTTTGGTGGTATCCTCGTCGGTAACGAACCCCAGGTGCTCCCCCGAGTCGCTCCAGCCTACCTGGTAATACCTGGCTTTACGGCCCTGGTGTACCGTGAGCAGCCGGTCTTTTTCAAGGTCGAGCACATGCAAGGCGGCATCGGGCTCCTGAGCATTCCCCGAGGTGGAAAAGGCCAGCCGTTTCCCCTTTTTGGCAAAGGTATACCCGGTAACAAAATGGAAGGTATCCTGCCTGCCGGTGGCCAGTTCGCGCACGACCAGGGGATATCCGGTTTCCTTGCCGGGCTTGCGGGTCTTTTTGGGGGTATTCCCGGGGGTGGTGTCCTTCTCCTTCTCCGGTTTTTCGTTTTCGGGTTCGTATTGCCAGGCGATGAACCCCGACCATTTATCGGGTACTTTGAAGGACTTTATGCGCCCGATCCGTTCCAACCGCCCGTCAGCTAAATCAAAAATGCCCAAACTGTCCAGGGGGAGGTCCTTTTTCTTAACCTTCCTGCGCTTCATGGCCAGCACACTGTCTTTCCAGGCGCTAATGGAAAATACGGCATACCTCGAATCGTGGGTAAACCGTCCGTCCCGAGCCCGGTCGTACTGCAATACCGGGGTGGCATCGGCCTTTTTGATGAACAAAAAGCGGTCCGCTTCGCCCCGCTCGAGGCTGTACATCACATGGGTGCCATCAGGAGACAGGGTTTCCTGTTCAATGGTGTTCCAAAGGTCGAAGTCGGTATGGTCAAGGATTTTTTTCTGTCCCCACAACTGGACGCTTGCAAGCAGAAAAAACGCAGGAATAAGGAATTTCATCGGATCGGGTAAATTGGGTTCAGTTAAAGATAGGGTTAATGGTGTTTCCCGGAAAACACGGGCGGGGTTAGCGATAAAAGTTCATTTCATCCATATACCGCCACACCCCTTCGGGCAGGAGGGGACGGATATTTTTGCCGGCCCCGTGCTGCTCGCGGATAAAGGTGGCGGAAATTTCCATCACGGGGGCATCCACCCTGTGGATCCCGGGGTGTTCCCGCAAGGCAGGAGGTATGGTCCCTTTAGAGAGGCGCGGATATACATACAGCGGGTAGTATTCCAAAATGGCTTCGTAGTTCTTCCACTTATGAAACCCCTTTAGGTTGTCTTCCCCCATGATCAGGGCAAAGCGGTGCTCCTTTCCGTACTGCTCCTGCAGTCGGGTTAGGGTGTCGATCGTATAGTTCGGCTGGGGAAGGTGGAACTCGATATCGGTAAGGCTCATTTTCGGGTATTCCCTGATCGCCTCATAGACCATCTGGTAGCGGTGGGTATTGGCAAGTAGGGTCTGTTTGGCCTTGAAAGGGCTTTTGGGGGTGACCACAAACCAAACCTGGTCCAGGTCGGTGAATTCGGCCATATGGTTGGCCAAAATCAGGTGCCCGATATGGATGGGGTTGAAAGTGCCGAAAAACAGGCCTGTCTTTTTCATGGGTCCTGGCTTGCCGGGGGCTATTCGCCCGGGGGTTCGTCGGTGTGGCCCTTGCTGATGAAATCAGCCACAAGCTGGCGGGCTTCCTTCAGGGCGGTCTCCAGGTCGTAGTTCTTGATTATGCGGTCAAACTGTGGGGCGGTGGCGAGTTCCACCGAAGCTTTGGCAATGCGCATGTTGATTTTCTCGTCGCTTTCGGTACTCCGCTTTTTCAGCCGGATCTTCAATTCATCCACGCTCGGGGGTTTGACAAAAACCGCCAGGGTCTGGTCGGGGTACTTCTTTTTGATCCGAAGGCCGCCCACCACATCGATGTCGAAAATTACGTTCTTTCCCTCGGCCCAAAGCCGCTCCACCTCCGATTTCAGGGTCCCGTAAAAATTGTCGCGATAGACTTCTTCCCATTCCAGGAAATCCCCGTTCCTGATGTGTTTCTTAAATTCGGAAATGGTCATGAAGTAATAGTGCTCCCCGTGCTTTTCCCTGGGGCGCCGGGGCCTGGAAGTCGCTGATACCGAAAACGCCAGGTTCAGTTCGGGCTGGTCGAGCAGGTACCTGACTATGGTGGTTTTCCCGCTGCCGGAGGGAGCCGAGAAGACGATAAGTTTTCCGCCGTCCATCAGAGTACGTTCAATAGTTGTTCCTTTATTTTCTCGAGTTCGTCCTTCATCTGCACCACCACCCGCTGCATGGGGGCATCATTGGCCTTGGAGCCAATAGTATTGATTTCCCGGCCGATCTCCTGGCAGATAAACCCCAGTTTCTTGCCATTGGAGTCTTCCGAAGCCAGGGACTGCAGGAAATATTCCAAATGCTTGGCCAGGCGTACCTTTTCCTCTGTAATATCGTACTTTTCCAAATAATAGATCAGCTCCTGTTCGAAACGGTTGGGATCCACGGCCTCGCGCAATTCCGACACGGCCTTCTCCAGCCGCTGGCGAACAGCCCCCAGGCGGTCGAGGTCAAGTTCCTCCACCTGCTTCAGATAGGCCTGGATGGTTTGGATGCGCGCGGTGAAATCCACTTCCAGGGTACGGCCCTCCTCGGAGCGGAAACGGTTTACCTCCTCGAGCCCCAGGCGGAGTGCCTCCAGGATAACCATCAGTTCTTCCGGGTCCATTTCCTCCCGCTCGGTGCGAAGGGTATCGGGGAGCCTCAGGGCCATTTCAAGTAAACGAAGGTCATCGCCCCCGGCAATGTTCCCCAACTGCCCCATGTAGTCGCGCACCACCGCCTCGTTGATCCGGCTCGAAGCCGCTTCCCCGTTGGCCTCCACATACAGGCCAAAGTCGATCTTCCCCCGTTCCAGGGCCTGGGCAATGGTATTTCGGAAGGCGAGTTCCTTTTCCCTGTAGGCCTGGGGGATGCGGGTATTGATGTCCAGGCTTTTGCTGTTGAGGGATTTGAGCTCCACCGTAATTTTCTTCCCGGGCAGCTGTACCACGTGCTTTCCGAAGCCGGTCATCGATTGGATCATACCTGAAAGGGCTAGTTGGCCAAAGGTAGTAAAATTTAAAAAGGACAGAAGCAGCCTTATGGGCTGCTTCTGCTTTGGTTGGCTATTCAAGTGGAGGGTGGGTCAGTGCCTCCCAAAAGGACCCCAAACTCTTATTCCGGCATGAAAATGAATTGGACATCGGCCGGCATTTCGCCCAGCACAGTGTACTTTTCCTTCATGGGGTAGCTGTTCCCTTCACGATCGGTAAATACTTCCAGGATTTCGTATTTGACGATGTTCCAGCCTTTTTTGAAATCCAGGTCGTACTCCATTGTTGTTGTATAGAGTTCCTCAACGTTCATCGCATAGGCATCGGAACTGCAGCTGCCTTTTACGCTGGCAGGCTCCTCCACGAAATGCCATTCCAGGAAGTACCCCGGCTTAAAATTATAGGGTTCCATGCCCTCGGCAAATTCCAGGGAACTGGCGGCCATCAGGTAGCCAAATCGCTCTTCCCTTTCCATGCTGACCAGGTCAAAGCTCCCCATGGCGGGAAAGCCGGAAATGGGCTGGGCGCCGCCGGTGATCTCAAGGTCACCTCCAGTACAGGAATATCGATCCCCCAAGATGGGCAGGGAGGCTTTCCACCCGCCAGAAGCCGAGGCATTGGCTTCTTCGACCTCTTTTCTGGCCTGGGCCAGGAAATCAGGGGGCAGGGGGATCTCCAGGCGGCCCTGGTCGTCGAAAGTCCCCAGGACCTTTGGAGGGCCCATCATAACAAGGGCGACTTCGCCGGAACCATTGGACCAATTGGGAATGGTACCCGTTATGGTCCCCTGGGCATAGATGGCATTTCCAAAAAGGGCTACTGCCATCAGGGTAAAAATTCTTTTCATGTGCTACTGAGTTTAGGTTTTCTTAAAAATACGTTAACGACTCCATGGCCCGGGGCAAAATTGTGGTATCTGGCAGCTTCCCTGTACAGGGTGTATCCTTAGATGTATCTATGGCAAAAAAAGGTGAATATCCCGTCCCGGCGGGCGGGGGCTTAAGGCCCGGGGTCGGGCCGTATATCCAAGGGGGATTACAACTCCCGCACCCAGATGTTGCGATAGCTGACCCGGCTGTTGTCGCCGTGGTCCTGCAGCCGGATGGGGCCCTTTCCATGGGGCTCGTTTTTGGGCCAGCCGATGTAGGGGGTGGTCCCTTTGATTTCGGCGTGGTCCTGCACCAGTACCCCGTTGTGGAGGACCGTCAGGGTCCCCGACCGGATTTTTTCGCCCTGGTCGTTAAAGGCGGGGGCGCGGTAAATAATATCGTAGGAATTCCACTCCCCGCTGGGCACCGAAGCCATGGCCAGGGGGACGTGCTGTTTATAGATGGAGGCCACCTGCCCGTTTACATAGGTGGTATTGTCGTTGTTGTCCAGCACCTGCACTTCGTAAAGGTTGTTCAGGAAAACCCCACTGTTCCCGCGGCTCTGGCCTTCCCCCTGCACCTCAGCCGGCGAGCGCCACTCGATATGGAGCTGGAGGTCCCCGAAATTCCTTTTGGTCTGGATGTCGCCTGTTTTGTCCTTTACCGTCATGCTACCGTCTTCATTCAGATGCCAGACTACTTCACTGCTGTCGCGGGTCATGACCCACTCCCCGAATCCGCTGCCATCAAAGAGCACGATGGCATCGCTCGGGGCCCCTGACTGGCCGAAAGGGGCCACTTTGGGGGGCACCGGTTCATAGGCTTCGGTTTGCTGCGGCCGGGTAGGTTCCTCACCCTGGTATTCCGGATACACAATGGGCTGGGGGCCCTGGGGAGCCTCAGCGGTAGGTGCCTTTGTTTCCCCGGTGCATCCGGCCAGCAACATTCCCCCGACGAGGGCATATATCGTATACTTCATGCTATAACGGTTTGATTTTAATATTGCGGAAGGCCACCGGGTCGCCGTGGTCCTGCAGCCCGATCTTACCGGTATGGAATTCCCCAAAGCCCTTCCATCCGTTGAACTTAGAATTGGCCACCATGGCCTCCCAGGCTTCGTTGGCCAGGGGGAAGGTGACGATTTCGCTGCCGTTCAGGCGCACGCTTCCCCGGTTATTGCCGTAGTCCACCGTAATCTCGCAATGGTTCCACTCCCCGGCAGGGCGGGTTACATCCCTTGCAGGGGCGACCATGTCGTACAGGGCGCCCGCCTGGTGGGTGGTCCCGTTTTTGGCGTCGGGGTGCCTTTCATTGTCCAGCACCTGTATTTCAGGCCCGGTCTGGTAGGGTTCCCTGTACCACGGGTCTTCCTGTACCCCCCAGAAAATCCCGGAATTCCCTCCCTCGGAGATCTTCCATTCCAATGACAGGACAAAATTCCTGAAATCCTGTTTTGTGACCAGGTTATGATTGTCCACCAAAGGTTTCTCCGGGGGATAAAAGACCAGGGCCCCGTCCTCTATTTTCCAGGAAGGGGGCAGGTCTTCCCTCCCATATCCCCTCCAGGCATCCAGGGAGGTCCCGTCAAACAATACGATCCATTCCTGTTGGGACCCTGCTTCTTCCATGCTTAGTTCTGCAGTTTGCAAGGTATTTCCTGAGGGGCGTTCCTTGCAGGCCGTCATGGCCAGCAGGGCAATGACCCCAATGAGTTGTTTTCTTTTCATGTCTTAGGTGTCCTGGCCGAGGATTTTACGAAGGACCTCCCGGTCGATTGCACCCCCCGCAAAATCATCAAAGGTTTTTTGGGTGGCTTCTATGATATGGTCCTGAATGAATTTGGCCCCTTCCCGGGCCCCCTGCTCGGGTGACTTGATACAGCATTCCCACTCCATGACGGCCCACACATCGCAACCGTACTGGGTCAGTTTGGAGAATATGGTCTTGAAATCAATCTGGCCATCGCCCAGCGACCGGTACCGGCCCGCCCGGTCCGCCCAGTCGTTGTAGCCCCCGAAGGCGCCCTTTTTACCCGTAGGGTTGAATTCGGAATCCTTCACGTGGAAGGCCTTTATAAACTCGTGGTAGTGGTCGATGTAGGTGATATAATCCAGTTGCTGGAGCACGAAATGGCTGGGGTCATAGAGGATGTTCACCCTGGGGTGGTTCCCCGTGGCCTCCAGGAATCGCTCAAAGGTATCCCCGTCGTGCAGGTCTTCCCCCGGGTGGATTTCATAACACACATCCACCCCTTCCCGGTCGAAGTGGTCCAGGATGGGCTTCCACCGCCTGGCCAGTTCCTCAAACCCCATTTCCACCAGGCCGGCCGGGCGTTGTGGCCATGGATGCCACGTATGCCAGAGCAGTGCCCCCGAAAAGGTGGCATGTGCCTTTATCCCCAGGCGCCGGCTTGCCGTGGCGGCCTTTTTCACCACCTCCACCGCCCATTCGGTGCGGGCCTTCGGATTGTTCTTTACGGCATTGGGCGCAAAGTTGTCGAACATCAGGTCATAGGCCGGGTGGACGGCAACCAGTTGCCCTTGCAGATGGGTGGAAAGTTCAGTGATTTCCAGGCCATAACTGTTGATTTTGCCCTTAAGCTCGTCGCAGTACTCCTGGCTTTCCGCTGCCTTGTCCAGATCGATCAGGAAATGCTCCCAGGTGGGGATCTGGATGCCCTTGTATCCCAGGTCGGCCGCCCAGCGGCACATCCCGTCAAGGGAATTGAACGGTGGTTTGTCGTCTACGAACTGCGCCAGGAAGACAGCGGGTCCTTTGATTGTTTTCATGGATTCTGTGCTGGGTTTTATCGGTTCATTCCCCCTGCCGGGATTGTGAAATATACCCTATATTTAGCAGGGATTTCATAGATGGATACGCCGTGAAGTGGCGTTATAAATATAGAAAAACCCTGACATATATCCCCCCGTGGAACAAACCTTCCTGCATTTTATGCCGGGATCCCGTGCCGGAAAACCGGGTGCAGGACCAAAAGGTGCAGGAGGGCCGGGACAACACCGTTGAAACTGATGAAAAACAAATCTGCCAGAACCCTGTGGGGCGACTTCCTTGACCAGCACCTCGAATACGCCTTCGCCCCGGAACCCCGGGTAACCCAGCTACGGGACATCCAACAGGAGGCGAATTCTGCCCTGCAGCTCGTCCTGGAAGGAAAGAAACGGGCCAGGTCGCATTCCCTGCTGGGGCTTCAGTTCCGAAACGAACCGCTACCCCGCATCGGCGACTTCACCATCTTCACGGATTGGGAAGGGAACGCTCAGTGTGTCGTCCGCACCGTGGGGGTCACCCTCAGGCCCCTCTTTTCTGTCCCTGCGTCCCATGCAAAACTGGAAGGGCAGGGCGACGGTTCCCTGGAGTCCTGGAAAAAATCCCACTGGGAATATTTCACCCGCGAGCTCGAACCCTTCGGGAAAACCCCGACCGAGAGTATGATCGTGGTATGCGAGGTATTCGAAAAGGTATACGGGAGGGGTTGACGATGCCCTGTCAATCCAGGTCGACCCAAATATTGCCCCCTTTGTGGGAAGCCACGGTCGCTTCAATAAAATCGAGCCCCCTTACCCCATCCGTAATCGTTGGGAATTCCCCGTCGTTGTATGCTTCCCCCCGAATAGCCCTGGCCACGCCCCGGTAGATATTCCCCATGGCGTCAAAAATGCCCTCGGGGTGGCCGGGGGGCAGCTTGGTGCCGTCGAGGGAGAGGGGGGAATTGTAGGCATGCCCGGGCTTGTACACCTGCAGGGGGCCTGAATCGGAGAGCCGGTACAGGAAATTGGGGCGTTCCTGTTCCCAGCGCAGCCCGCCCTTTTCCCCGTAAATACTAATGGCCAGGCCATTTTCTTCCCCGGTGGCCACCTGGCTTGCCCTGATGACCCCTTTCACGTGTTTGTCGAGCCGGACCAAAACAGTGCCGTCCACGTCCATCTGGTTATCATCGTAGAGGTAATTGAAATCGCAAAGCAATGACCTGATCTTCAGACCGGTGGTATATTCAACCATGTTAAAGGCATGCACCCCGATATCGCCCATGCACGAGCTGATCCCTGCTTTTTTGGGGTCGAGCCTCCATACGGAGGAGCGCTTTTCCTTGTCGTGGATAATGGGGTTGATCCACCCCTGGTAGTACTGTGCATCGACCTTATGGATCCTTCCGAGTTCCCCCGCCCGTATCATTTCCCGCATCTGGCGAACCATGGGATAGCCCGTATAGGTATGGGTAACGGCAAATACGGTGCCCGCACTGCGCTGTGCGTCCTCGAGGATTTTCGCCTCCTCGTAGGTGGTGGTCATCGGTTTTTCGCAAATGACGTGGAACCCGTGTTCCAGGAGCTTTTTAGCCATAGGGAAGTGCAGGAAGTTCGGGGTAAGCACGGCGCAAACCTCCATGCGCTCCGATTCCGGGAGCTTCATCTCCTCTGCAACCAGGGTGTCGAAATCTGGGTAAATCCGGTCGGTGGGAAGGTCTATTTGCCGGGCGAAGGCAAGGCTTTCTTCATGTACCGGGCTGAATACCGCCCCCACAATTTCATAACTGTCAAACATGTGGGCGGCTACCCGGTGGAGGACCCCGATAAGGGAGTCACCCCCGCCGCCCAGGATACCCAAACGTATTTTCCTTGGCATAAGTTTTCTCTTTAATAGTTACGCTTTGTATTCTATGGTTTCATTCCTGAAGAAAATCGCAAAAACGATGGAGACCCCCAGGGCAAAAATAGCCGGGAAGGTCCAGATGGTGTTCCAGTCGTGCATGTTTTCCGAAAGGAGGTTCATGTCGTAGATCTTGCCGGCCACCCAAAACCCTATCAGCATCCCGAATCCGTAGGTCGCCAGGGTGATCAGGCCCTGGGCTGCACTTTTGTATTTAGGGCCGGCCTTGGAATCGGTATAAATCTGACCTGAGACAAAAAAGAAATCATAACAGATCCCGTGCAGGGCAATCCCCAGGATCAGCATAAAGGCCAGGTCCCCGGCATTGCCATAAGCAAAAAGGGCATAGCGGAGGGTCCAGGCGAGCATCCCGGCCATAATGGTTTTCTTGAACCCGAATTTTTTAAAGAAAAAGGGCAGCAGCAGCATAAACAGCACCTCGGAGGCCTGCCCAATGGTCATCTTCCCGGTGGGGTTCTCCACCCCGATTTCGGCCAGGAACGGGTTTGCATTCTGGTAGTAAAAAGCCAGGGGGATACAGATCAGGATGGATGAGATAAAGAAGATCAGGAAATTCCGGTCCTTCAGCAGGCCCAGGGCCTCGAGGCCGAGCAGTTCAGAAATGCTCGCTTTCCCTTCCCGGTTGGCCTTTGGGGGGGTTTTGGGCAGGAAAAAACTGAAGAGCCCCAGGAAGGCCGAAGCTACAGCGACCAGCAGGAAGGTGTTTTTAAGCATGCCTTCCCCCCTGGCTTCGGGGGAATCCCACAGGAACACATAACTGATCAGCAACCCGGCAACGATCCAGCCGACGGTACCAAAAACCCGGACGAAGGAAAATTCCTTGGCAGGGTCCTTCATCTGGTTGAAGGAAATGGAATTCACCAGGGCCAGGGTGGGCATATAAATGATCATATAGCCGAGGACATAAGGGTAAAACCCGGCGAAATCAGGGGCGCTGTACATCTGGTACATCAGTACTGCCCCGGTCAGGTGGAGTACCGCCAGGATGCGTTCGGCATTGAAATAGCGGTCTGCAATGAGGCCTATGATAAACGGGGCGATGATGGCCCCCCAGGACTGGGTGGAAAAAGCCATGGATATTTCGCCCCCATTGGCTTTAAGGTTGTCGCCCAAAAAGGTGCCCAGGGTGACGAACCACCCCCCCCAGATAAAAAACTCCAGGAACATCATCAGGGAGAGTTGGAACTTAACAGCGGTTTTCATGTGTTTGGCTGGTTTAGCGTTTGTAGACAATATAATCCAGGGATGGCGGTTCCAGGCCCTCCGCCCGCAAAGCTGCCGTGATTTGAGCGCGGTGGTGGGTCGAGTGGTTGATGATGTGGAACAGGATGTCCTGGAGCGTATTTGAAAAAACCCGTCCTTCCGAATTCTCATAATTCACCCGCCTTCCCAGGGGATCGGCATTGGTGATGATCTCGAAAGAATTGCGCTGGTTGTCGTAATGCAGGTCTGCCCAGGCGGGCACCTCGTGCAACTGCCAGGGCCCGAACTGGGGCGCTACGTCCATGATCCTGGCGTTCCAGTTATGGTGGGCGTTCAGGACATGGCAGAAAAGGCGTTGAATGCCGTCTGGCACCACCTCGAGCCCGGTACAGGCCTCAATGAGCTTTTTATTGCAATAATAATTGTAATCGTAAAGCTCGTTCAGAAATGCTTTCATAGACCTCCTGCTGGCTTAGGATACCGATTTTGCCGCTTTCAGAAGCAGGTCCCGGGTGGCGAGGATGCCCGCTTCCTCCCCCAAAACAGAACCCTCATATTCCACCCCGATGAACCCGGTATACCCGGCATCTTTTACAATCTGCAACATCTTCACATAATCGGTGTGGGTTTCATTCCCCGAAGCATCAAAATCGTGCGACTTGGCGCTGACGGCTTTGGCATGGGGCATCAGCTCCCTGACCCCCTGGTAGCGGTCGTACTCCTCAGCACAACCGGAGCCCCAGTCTTTCGGGTCATTCCGCCGGATACAGAAATTGCCGAAATCGGGCAGGGTACCGCAATTCGGCATCCCTACCTGCTCCATGACCCTTGCCAGCAGGGCCGCATTGGACGAAAGCCCCCCGTGGTTCTCAACCAGTACGTTGATGTTCTTTCCCGCTGCATAGGTCGCCAGGCGGGTAAGGCCATCCACCGAATTAGGGACCCAGGCTTCGGGATCGCTGCTGCCGGCAAGGTTCACGCGAATAGAATGGCACCCCATGGCTGCAGCGGCGTCGACCCATTTGTAATGGTTTTCCACGGCCGCTATCCTTGCGGGTTCCTCCGAGGTGGCCAGGTCCCCCTGCCCGTCGATCATGATCAGTACGTTTTTCAGGCCATGTTTCGCGGCCTCTTCATTGCAGCGGTCCACAAATCGCTGCATCGCTTCCGGGGAATAGGTGGCAGCCTCTAGTTCCTTGCTGTACAGCTGGCTGACATATTCAAGCCCGCTGAATCCCCAGGCTTTTGCCTTTTCCGCAAACTGGTAAGGGTCTACCCCTCCTTCCCGTATCATACGATGGAGGGACCACTGGGCCAGGGACAAGGTAAAAAATGGCCCGGTCTCCGCCTCTGGGTTGGCATCCGTTTCCTCCCCGGCCCCGGACGCCTTGCTCTGATCTTTGCAGGCCGCCAGGCCCACAAGGGAAATCGCGACGCCGGCCTGGGCGCTACGGGATACAAAATCTCTTCGCTTCATGGAGGTATCTGGTTTTTTTTACGCGTTGGCGCGGGCTTTCCCAATGGGGGATACAAAAGGGGAAAACTGTTCCCCAACCATCACAGGCCCTTGTTTTTTGGGCCTTTTGAATGGTTTGCCCTTTGATTTAACAGATTTTAAATGTAGAAAATTAATTTAATATTTAATACTTTTAGAAGCTAAACAAACCTTTTTCATGAGCAAGTTCTATTACAACGAAGAACAGGAATCCTACGATGCGATTGTGGTGGGTACCGGAGTCAGCGGGGGCTGGGCGGCCAAGGAATTGTGCGAAGGCGGCCTGAAAACCCTGGTCCTGGAACGGGGCAGGATGGTGGAGCACATCAAGGATTACCCCACCGCCCATATGGATAACTGGGATTTCCCAAACGGGGGGGAACTGCCCCGAGAAGAAAAGGCGCGACAGGAAAAGCAGGCCCGCACCGGGTACACCGTGAAGGCCCCCCATAATTTCTGGTTTGTGGATGATATTGAACACCCATACAACGAGGTCAAACGCTTCGACTGGATGCGGGGATACCACGTTGGGGGACGCTCCATCATGTGGGGGCGCCATAGTTACCGCTGGAGTGCCATGGACTTCGAGGCCAACCTGAGGGACGGGATCGCCGTGGACTGGCCCGTCCGCTATAAAGATATTGCACCCTGGTACGACAAGGTGGAGGCCTACATCGGGGTCTCCGGTGAAAACCTGGGGCTTTCTCAACTGCCAGACGGCATCTTTGAGCCCATGATGGAGCTCAACTGTGTGGAACAGCACGTGCGCGAAAAGGTTGCTGAGCATTTTGACGGGCGGGTAATCACCGCAGGGCGGGTAGCCCATATCAATAGCGACAAGGAATTCGGCGGGAAGAACCGGCAGCGTTGCCAGTTTCGCAACCGCTGTATCCGCGGGTGTCCGTTCGGGGCGTACTTCAGCAGCAACTCCTCCACGCTGCCGGCAGCAGAAGCCACCGGGAACATGACCCTGCGCCCGGACTCTATCGTCTATGAAGTGATGTACGACCCGGACACCCAAAAGGCCACCGGGGTAAAGGTGATCGACCGCGTGACGAAGGAGAAATACGAATTCCGGGCGAAAGTGATCTTCCTTTGTGCCTCCTCAATGGCCTCCACCGCCATCCTGATGCAGTCCAAATCGGACCGTTTCCCGAACGGGATGGGGAACGATTCCGACCAGCTGGGCCGCAACATCATGGACCACCACCTCGGGGTGGGCGCCGGCGGCAAATTCGACGGTTTTGATGACAAATATTACAAGGGCCGCAAGCCCAACGGGGTCTACATCCCACGGTTCCGCAACCTGGGCGGGAACTCTGATACCGACAAATTCATCCGCGGGTATGGCTACCAGGGCGGCGCCAGCCGGGGCGACTGGCAAGACACCATCAAAGAACTTTCCCACGGGAAAGACCTGAAGGAAGCTATCCTGAAACCCGGGGGGTGGACCTTCGGCATCGGCGGGTTCGGCGAAGTCCTGCCCTATGAAGACAACCGCATGTACCTCGATTACGACAACCTTGACCAGTGGGGGATGCCCACGGTAACCTTCGATGCCGAATTCAGGGAGAACGAATGGAAAATGCGGGAAGACATGAAAGAACAGGCGGTGGCCATGCTCGAAAAAGCCGGCCTCCGCGATGTGGAGCCCTTCGACAACCCCGGGGCCCTGGGCCTTGGGATCCACGAAATGGGGACGGCCCGGATGGGGCGCGACCCCAAAACCTCCGTGCTTAACGGATGGAACCAAATCCATGCCGTGAAGAACGTGTATGTGACCGACGGGGCCTTTATGACCTCTGCCTCCTGCGTGAACCCTTCCCTGACCTATATGGCCTTCACGGCCCGGGCTGCCAGCCACGCCATTCAAGAACTCAAAAAAGGAACGATATAATGGACAGAAGAGTAGCACTTAAAAATATGGGGCTTGCCCTGGGGTATACTGTGGCGACCCCGACGCTCATCAGCCTGATGCAAAGTTGCAGGCAGGAAACCACCCCGGACTGGATCCCTGTTTTTTTCAGTCCTGAGGAAGGGATGGTCCTCAGTGGCCTGGCCGACCTGATCCTGCCCAAAACCGATACCCCATCAGCCTCGGAAGTAGGGGTACCCCAATTTATCGACCAGTATATGAACGAGGTTTCCGAGATTCAGGAACAGGAGTTTATGAAAATGGGGTTAAGCCGGTTCATAGAAAAAGCGCTGGCCGATTCCGGTAAGGCAGCCGCCGCCGACCTGACACCGGAAGACCTCGAGCCCGTATTGGCCGCCGGCCTGAAAAAGCGGGAAAAAGAGGAGGAAAAACAACTCTTCGATACGCTCATGACCTACAACAAGGCCGTAGCGGAAGGGAGGACGGCCGAACTGGACGAGGAAGTGTCCCGCACGGCCTTCGCCACCCAGTACCGCGATGCCGTGATTTGGGCCTACAAAAACACTGAACAGGTAGGGGAACAGGTATTGGCCTACCTTTCCATCCCGGGGCAGTATATCGGGTGTGGTGACCTCGATGAACTAACCGGCGGCAAAGCCTGGTCACTGTAGGGAAACCGCATTTGAAACGCAGGAACTTCATGAAGAATTCAGGGCTTGCCGCCGGCTTTGTTTCGGCGGGGGGCCCTTTTGTTTTTGGGAGTCCCGGAATACCCCCCGCTGACCCCTTCCGGTTGCAATTCGCCCCCCATCCCGGGATGTTCCGTGCCCATGCCGGGGATAACCTCCTCGACCAGCTGCATTTCATGGCAGACCAGGGCTTCACGGCTTTCGAGGACAACGACATGCGGTTGCGGCCCGTGGCCGAACAGGAGCAAATGGGGAAGGTTATGGCGGAACGGGGGATCAGGATGGGGGTCTTTGTGGCCCATACCATCGCCTGGAGCGAGGCCAACCTGGCTTCTGGCGACCCCTCAGGCCGCGAAACCTTCCTGAAGGAAATCGAATCCTCGGTGGATGTGGCAAAACGGGTGGGTGCGACCTGGATGACTGTGGTTCCGGGGCATGTGGACCTAAGTCAGTCCATGGGCTACCAAACTGCCCACGTTATCGAAAGCCTGAAAAGGGCATCGGAAATCCTGGAGCCCCATGGCCTGGTCATGGTCCTGGAGCCCCTCAACTTCAGGGACCACCCCGGCCTTTTCCTTACAGGCTCCCCCCAGGCCTATGAAATTTGCAGGGCGGTGGCTTCACCCTCCTGCAAAATCCTCTTCGACATTTACCACCAGCAGGTACAGGAAGGGAATCTCCTTCCAAACATCAGCGCCTGCTGGGATGAAATCGCCTACTTCCAAATTGGGGACAATCCGGGGCGTAAGGAACCGGGAACCGGGGAAATCCATTACGCCAATGTGTTCCGATTCCTCCATGAGAAAGGGTATGCCGGTATCCTGGGTATGGAGCACGGAAATTCCATCGAAGGCAGGGAAGGGGAAACAGCAGTAATCAGGGCCTACAGGGACGTGGACCCCTGAGCAGTTTATCGAAAAGTTCGGTATCGCAACGATTTTTGTGCTACTTTGCCCCTGGTAACCCGGCCCGATATGGGGTTTGGGGGAACCGATAGAACCCAAATCTATCCTGCTTATGGACCCAATGAACACCTACCTGCTGGTACTGGCCAGCTATGCCATCCTCTACCTGTTAGTCAGTTTTGTCTATCGTTCCTTTTTCCAGGAGCCTTCCCCTTCCGGCCCTGTGAGGGAGTCCGCCTCAGACCAGCGAGTGGGCCCGGAGTAGGCAAAATGGAAAGGCGGTAATCCAAATCGGGGTTTTTTACCGTATTTAATTAAACCCTTTTAGGTATTGCTGACATGGACCACTACCTCATCCTTTTGATGGTCTATCTCCTTATCTTCCTGGCCGGGCGAAACTTGATAAAACCCCTGTTGGAAAAATAAGGTGCTGCCCCCCAACCGGGCCAAAAAGAATGCCCCAGAAAGCCGATCCGGCCTTGCTGAGGCATCCTCACTTGAAATAAACACTAAACTTTCTCCCTTTTCAGCCCCTGATGGGAGGGACTTCGCTTAAGAGCCGCACATCAGGCAGTCATCGTCTCCCTGTGCAGCCCGGGCCTGTGCGATAAGGGCTTTCATTTCGTCTTCGCTCATCGGCGCCGTATCTCCTTCCTGTGCCTGAACGGGGGTCGCCTCTACCTTGAGGTTCCCGGCCAGCGTCAGGTCTGCTCCCGCTTCCTGGGCCTGCACCACGGCAACGGGTTCACTTTTCTTCGAATTGTCGAGGGTGAATTTAATGGCATCCACGGCCGCTTTGGTCCTCAGGTAGTACATCCCGGTTTTCAGGCCGCTCTTCCAGGCGTAGAAATGCATGGAAGTGAGCTTGGCGTAATTGGCATTTTCCATAAACAGGTTAAGGGATTGGCTCTGGTCTATGAAATAGCCCCGTTGCCGGCTCATATCGATGATATCCTTCATGCTGAGCTCCCATACGGTTTTGTACAGCTCCTTGATCTCCGCAGGGATCCCATCGATGTCCTGTACGGAACCGTTTGCCCGCATCAACTCCTGCTTTAGTTCCTCATTCCATAAGCCAAGGTTCACCAGGTCCTCCAAAAGGTGTTTGTTTACGACGATGAATTCGCCGGAAAGCACCCTGCGGGTATAGATGTTGGAGGTATAGGGCTCAAAACATTCATTATTCCCGAGGATCTGGGAGGTGGAAGCCGTGGGCATTGGGGCCACCAGGAGGGAATTGCGGACGCCGTGCTTTTTGATGCTCTTGCGCAATTTGTCCCAGTCCCAGCGCCCGGAAAGTTCCTCGTCCTTAATCCCCCACATATTGTGCTGGAAGAGGCCCTGGGAAATCGGGGAACCTGAATAGCTCGAGTACGGGCCCTCCTCTTTGGCCAGTTCCATAGAGGCGGTTGCCGCGGCAAAATACAGGGTCTCGAAGATTTCCTGGTTCAGTTTCTTGGCCTCATCGGAAGTAAAGGGCAGGCGCATCATTATAAACGTGTCCGCCAGGCCCTGCACCCCAAGGCCCACCGGGCGATGCCTCATATTGGAGTTCTCCGCTTCCTTGATCGGATAATAATTCCGGTCGATAACCCGGTTGAGGTTGCGGGTCACCCGCTTGGTCACTTTAAAGAGCTCCTTGTGGTCAAAACTGCCGTTTTTGACAAACATCGGCAGGGCAATGGAAGCCAGGTTACAGACGGCTACCTCATCAGGGGCGGTGTATTCGATGATCTCCGTACAGAGGTTTGAGGAGCGGATGGTCCCCAGGTTTTTCTGGTTGCTTTTGCGGTTGGCGGCATCTTTGTAGAGCATGTACGGGGTACCCGTCTCTATCTGCGATTCGAGGATTTTTTCCCAAAGGTCCCTGGCGCGGATGGTCTTGCGCCCTTTTCCCTCCTCTTCGTACCGGGTGTATAGGGCCTCAAATTCTTCGCTATGGGTGGTAAATAGCCCGGGGCATTCGTTCGGGCACATCAGGGTCCACTGCCCGTCTGCTTCCACCCGCTTCATGAAAAGGTCTGGGATCCAGAGGGCGTAGAACAGGTCCCTGGCCCGCATCTCCTCTTTCCCGTGGTTTTTCTTCAATTCCAGGAAGTCGTAAATATCGGCATGCCAGGGTTCCAGGTAGATGGCAAAACTCCCCTTGCGCTTTCCTCCGCCCTGGTCAACATACCGGGCGGTATCGTTGAAAACCCGGAGCATCGGTACGAGGCCGTTCGAGGTGCCATTGGTCCCCCCGATGTAAGATCCCGTGGCCCGGATATTATGCACGGACAACCCAATGCCCCCTGCAGACTGGGAAATCTTGGCTGTTTGCTTCAGGGTGTCGTAAATCCCGTCAATGCTGTCTTCTTTCATGGCCAGCAGGAAACAGGACGACATTTGGGGCTTGGGCGTACCCGAATTGAACAGGGTCGGGGTGGCGTGGGTAAAATACTTTTTGCTCATCAACTCGTAGGTCTCCTTTACGGCCTCCATGTCATCGAGGTGGATGCCCACAGCCACCCGCATCAGCATATGCTGGGGGCGCTCTGCGATTTTTCCGTTGATCTTGAGCAGGTAGGAGCGCTCCAGGGTCTTGAACCCGAAGTAATCATAGCCAAAGTCGCGGTTGTAGATGATGGTGGAATCGAGCTCCTCGGCATGCCGGCTCACCACGGCGAACACCTCGTCGGAAAGCAACGGGGCCTTTTTGCCCGTGCGCGGGTTCACGTACTCGTAAAGGTCCTTCATGGCCTCTGAGAAGGACTTCTTGGTGTTCTTATGCAGGTTGGACACCGAGATGCGCGCCGCGAGCTTGGCGTAGTCGGGATGTGTGGTGGTCATGGTCGCCGCGATTTCCGCTGCCAGGTTGTCCAGTTCGGAAGTCGTTACCCCGTCGTAGAGGCCCTCGATGACCCTCATGGCCACCTTAACCGGATCGACCAGGTCGTTAAGGCCGTAACACAATTTGCGAATGCGCGCAGTGATTTTATCGAACATCACCGGCTCTTTCCGTCCATCTCTCTTTACTACATACATGTTGCTGCTATTGGTTTAGTGGTTGCTGAGTTGCTCCTAGTTCCTGTTGTTATCGATAAGCCTTCCGGTGACGCATTGGAGTGCGCCGGGTGGCAGTGGTTCAGAAATCCGCGTCAAAACTGATCTTCTGGGCATCCTGGTCCTTTTCCTTGTTCAGCACCCCGGCCTTCTGGTACTCGGAAACCCGTTTCTCGAAGAAATTGGTCTTGCCCTGCAGGGATATCATGTCCATGAAATCGAACGGGTTAGTGGCATTATAGACCTTTTCGCACTCCAACTCCACCAGCAACCGGTCGGTGACGAATTCCAGGTACTGGGTCATGAGCTTGGCGTTCATGCCGATAAGGCTGACCGGCAGGGATTCGGTAATGAATTCCCGTTCTATGTTCAGGGCATCCACTATAATTTCCGTAATCCGCTCTTTCGGCACCTTGTTCACCAGGTGGTGGTTATGAAGGTGTACGGCGTAATCGCAGTGCATCCCCTCATCCCTCGAAATGAGTTCGTTTGAGAAGGTCAGGCCGGGCATCAGGCCGCGTTTTTTCAGCCAGAAGATGGAACAGAATGCCCCGGAAAAGAATATCCCCTCCACGGCGGCAAAGGCGATCAACCGCTCCGCAAAACTGGGGGATTCAATCCACTTCAGGGCCCAGTCTGCTTTTTTCTTTATGGCGGGAAAATTTTCGATGGCCTTGAACAGGACATTCTTCTCCTTCTCATCCTTCACATAGGTGTCGATGAGCAGGGAATAGGTTTCGGAGTGGATGTTCTCCATCATGATCTGGAACCCGTAAAAAAACTTTGCTTCGGAATACTGTACCTCGTTTACGAAATTCTCCGCCAGGTTTTCGTTTACAATCCCGTCTGAGGCAGCAAAAAAGGCAAGGATATGCTTGATGAAGTAACGCTCGTCGTCGTTGAGCTTGTTGTTCCAGTCGCTCAGGTCCTGGTGGAGGTCGATTTCCTCAGCCGTCCAGAAACAGGCCTCGCATTTCTTATACCATTCCCACAGGTCGTGGTGCTGGATGGGAAAAATCACAAAACGATCGGCGTTCTCTTGCAAGATGGGTTCAACGGCTGCTGACATACGGATTTCTTTAGGGTTTTGGTGCCAAAAAATTAGGTGTGAAAACGGTGTCCCGTAGGGACTAACAAATATTTAAAAACGAAGTGGGAAAGTAAAGGTTGTTTGCCCAAATCCGCTTCAAAGTTTTTAACACAACCTGTTGAAATCTAGGCTCAAGAGCCGTTGGGCCGATGTTTGGCGCAGGTGAAAAAAAATCTGTCAAAGAAAACAAGCCTCAACAAAAAAATAAACCGAACAGTAGTTTATCTAAACGTACTCTTCGGTTTATTTATGCGTCAAACGGTACGGCTCCAGGGTGCATCCATTTGGAAGCGGGCCAGCATGCCGATCCAGGTAGTTCCCCCGAAACCTGAATTCGAACCCGCCAGGAGGCTTTTTCCAGCCCAGGCGTTTCACTGGCCCGACTACACCCTTTGCTTCAAAACACAGGGAGCCGTACCCGATTGTTTGACCGCATATCACATTTCATCGACCCTCCTCTCCAAAGACAGAGCCAGGGCCCTGAACCCTCCGGTAAGATGGATCTGTCGCCCCTCTTCATCCTTCAAAATGATGTCGAGGTTACCCGATACCGCATCCGGGCCGGCTTCTGTAATCATTATTTTTCCGGATTCCGTAAAATACAGGGTCGGGGCATCGCCCCGAAGATCTGCATAACCGAAAACTGTGCTGAATCCGTTCATCGACCCCTTGTCCTTGCGGCTGGTGCGATATTCTTCCGGGCGTATCGCCTCCCCGGAACCCGCCAGGGGGATCAGAAAACCAAACCCCGTGCCGTCATCGGCTGACGGGTTTACTAAACGAAGCTTAAAGACCCGGGAATCCATCAGGCCCTTGCGCCCTGCATATTCAAAATAGGCTGGCCCGCGGAAAATTTCCTTTTGCCCTTCCTGAAGTGCATTGAGCGCATACTTCCCGGGGGCCAGGTCATCCCCATCTAAAGCGCGGCCGGGGGCCATATAAGACAGGATTCCTATCAACACCACCCCGGCAAGGACAGGCAGTATCCAGCGCCATACACGACTTGAAGGCTGGTTCATGGCTTACGGTTTTTCTGTTGGGGTCCCCCTGGGGATTGAAGTCCCTTCCCGGGCATGTCGGCGGGTTGCTGTGTGGGCCTGGCCTGATGCGCAGTCGCCATGGGCGTTCCCGAGACCCCCTGGCGCCGCTCGGAATCGCTGACCACCGCCAGGACGAGGCTTGCCAGAAAAGCGATAAAAAAGAAGCAACAGCGTTTCATCGTTTGGTTTACTCTAACCCCTTCAAATAGAAAGGGCTTGTTTTGAATTAACGGTTCGAAACTACGGGCTTTACCCCTCAGGGATTGGGGTAAATGTACAGACCGTGTTAAATAATGTATAAAACGCAGCCCCCAACCAACGGGCCGGACTGCCTGCACGGCAAATACTTCCCCGGGGAGCCCCTCCCCGGGAAACCTTTCCTTATAGGGACCCCCCTGGCCAATTTCACATGAATAACGCCCCATGGTAAGGTATTTAAAGCTGGGGGCACATCTTCCCCGGGGAGAATCGGAAGTTTGATGTAACTTTGACTATTAGCACTGTCACCCCTTTTGACATGATTGAGGCCGTACTTGTTGATGATGAGGAAAAAGCACTGCAAAGTCTTCAATGGGAACTCACCCATTTTTCGAATGAAATTGCAGTGGTCGCCTCCTTTACTGACCCCTTCAGGGCCCTGGATTACCTGCATGAAAATACCCCCGACTGCCTGTTCCTGGATATCGAAATGCCGACCATGGATGGTTTTCAGTTCATCCAGAAGTTGCAGAACAAGGATGTGGCCGTGGTCATTACCACGGCCTACAACCAATATGCCATCAAGGCCCTGAAAAATGAAGCGATCGATTACCTGCTCAAGCCCATCGATGCCGACGACCTCCAGGAAACGATTGCCAAAATCCAGAAGCACAACGCCCGCCACCTGACCGCGGAACGCCTCGAAAAATTCCTGATGTCGCAGCATTCTGGATCGCAGCACAGGAAAATCACCCTGAATACCGATGGAAAGCTCGTATTCCTGGAAAACAAAGACATCCTGTTCGCGGAATCCGACGGGAACTACAGCACCCTTTTCCTGACCGATGGCCGCAAGATCGTGCTGACCAAAAAACTAAAAGAAATAGACCAAATCCTTCCCAAAGACACTTTTTTCAGGGTGCATAATTCCTATGTGATCAACTTGAACAAAGTGAAGGAGTTCCTCAAAACCGACGGGTATGTCGTCCTTGAATCGAATCACAAAATCCCGGTTTCCCGTCAGAAGAAGTCCGATTTCCTGGACCTTATTTAAGCCTTGCTGAACATGCCGCCACGCGTTTCCCGAATTTTCCTGTTGCTTATGGCCCTTGGCCTGTGGCTGGAGGGCCCGGCCCAGGACGTTCCGGCAGACTTCGCACGCCTGGCCGACAGCGTGATCGACCTGGGTCCGAAGACCTATGAGGAACTGGATGCCGCCCTTAGGCCTTTCCGGAGGGATACCGTGCTGATGGGATACTTTTCCCGCCGCTGCCAGGAGGAAGGCTTCCTGGACGGCCTTGCATACAGCTACAACCAAACCGGCATCCTTTACCGGAATACCTCCGACTACTCCAGGTCCATCGAATTCCACGAGCGGGCCCTTGATGCCGCCAAACAAGCCAATAACCTTGAATTCAGGATCTTTAGCCTGAACATGCTGGGGGTGGTGTACCGCAGGCTGGATGCCATCAAAACCGCCCTGGATTACAGCCAGGAAGCCCTTAGCCTGGCCGACAATGTGGAAGAGCCTTCGCTGGGGATACGCCGGAGCCGCAATGTTTCCCTTAACAGCATCGGTAATATCTACCAGGCCCTGGAACAGTATGGCCAGGCCATTGAACACTTTCAGAGGTCGTTCGAGCTGGAAGCGGCACTGGACAACAAGTATGGCATGGCCGTTAACCTCCAGAACATCGGGGAATGCCTCGAGGCCCAGGGGAAGATGGATGAGGCCCTGGAAAGTTTTCGAAGGGCCGCAACCTATGACCGTGAAATCGGGTCGGAGCGGGGGGTTGCCATTTGCCAGAACAGCATTGGAAGGATCTACATCAAGCAAAACCGTTTCGGGGAAGCCCTTGAACTCCTGGCACAGGCCCTGGAAGTATCTGAAAAGACCAAAGACCAGCACATCATCGTCCCCATATACAACAACCTGGCATGGGCACACCTGAAATCCGGCAACCATAAAAGGGCTGGAGAGTTCCTGCAAACCGCCATCGAGAAAGGAAAGGAACTTGGGCTGCTTCGCGACATTTCGCAGAGCTACTCCCTGCTTTCCGACCTGGCTGCCGATCAGGGCGACTACCAAAAGGCCCTGCAATACTTCAGGCAGTCTGAGGAGTTCCAGCACCAGATCGCCAATGACGTCAACAACAAATACGTCAATGACATCATCCTCAGGTATGGGTCCGAAAAGCAAAAAAACCAACTCGCTATTCTCGCCCAGGAAAACGAGATCATCAACCTGAAATTGAGGCGCAACCGGACCACCTTATTGATCGGGGCCCTGCTGCTGGTGCTCTTTACCCTGATCCTTTATATCATCTACCGGCAGTACCAGCTTACCAGCGAGAAGAAAATGATGACGCTGGAGCAAACCATGCTGCGCAGCCAGATGAACCCCCATTTCCTCTTCAACTCCCTGAATTCCATTAAGCATTACATCATCAACAACGAGCAGAAAAACGCGGTCCATTACCTGAACAAGTTCTCGAAGCTGGTGCGGAAAATCCTGGAAACCTCTTCCATGAAGGAAATTTCACTGGAGGAAGAACTGGAAACCATTACCCTCTACATGAACATTGAAAACATCCGCTTCAATGATGAAATCGACTTTGGGGTGGAAATCGACCCGGAGGTGAACCCGGCCTTGGTGAAAATCCCGTCGCTGATCCTCCAGCCATTCCTCGAGAATGCGCTTTGGCACGGGCTTTCTTCCAAAGAGGGGGAAAAGAGGATCCGGATCGTCGTCTCCCAGGACCATCCAGGGTTGATCCGCATTGCCATCCGCGATAATGGCATTGGGCGGGAGGCCGCGGAAATATTAAAGGAATCCAAAGTACTCAAGCGCAAATCGGTGGGCATTTCCATTACCAGGGAACGCCTTGCCAATTTTTCCAGGATCTTTCAGAACTCCTTTGACCTCAGCATCAGGGACCTTTATGGGGACGATGGCGCCGTGGAGGGTACGGAAGTAGTGCTTACCATCCCTACGATTTGAGGTGTTCGCCGGCAACCGCCTCCAGCTCGGCATACCAGGCCTGGCCGAATTTTCTGATCAGGGCTTCCCTGACGAATTTGTAGATGGGAACCTTAAGGGCGGTGCCCAGGGAACAGGCCGGGTCGCAAATATGCCACTGGTGGTAGTTTACCGCGGTTATGCGGGTATATTCCCTTACCCGGACCGGGTACAGGTGGCAGGATACCGGTTTTCGCCACGGTACCGCCCCCTCATTGAAGGCCTTTTCGATACCGCATTGGGCCACCCCGCCCACAAAAACGACATAGGCACACTCTTCTCCATCTACCAGGGGGGTTTCCCATTCCCCGTCTTCCCCTTTGACATAGGTCCCCTGGGCCTCAATCGCCCTGATGCCTTCGGGCCGTAAAAAGGGCCTGACCTTTGGGTAGAGTTCCTTCAGGATTTGGGTTTCCTCCTGCTCCAGCGGGGCACCCGAGCTGCCGGCAATGCAACAGGCCCCTTTGCAGGCCTGCAGGTCGCATACGAAGGATTCTTCCAGGATTTCTTCAGAAACCAGGGTTTCCCCAAGCTGGAACATGGTTGCTAAATAAATGGGGTTGTCGGGGTAAAGATATTGAATCTGCCCTTTGCCTGCGCAAATCCACGGAAAGGTGTTTTCCGGTTTGCGCGATCACCGTACCTTTGCCCCGAACTTTATGCAACGTCCATGAACCTTGATTTAAGGGAAATCATTTCGGCAACCATGATTCTCTTTGCCGTGATCGACATTGTGGGGAGCATCCCCATCGTAATCGACTTGAGGAAAAAGGCCGGGCATATCCAGTCCGAAAAGGCCTCCGTGGTGGCTGCGATCATTATGGTGGCCTTCCTGTTTATCGGGGAAGAGATCCTGAACCTCATTGGGATCGACGTGAATTCCTTTGCCGTGGCAGGGTCCTTCGTGCTCTTTTTCCTCGCTATTGAGATGATTCTGGGAGTGACCCTTTACAAGGACGATGCGCCCCAAACCGCCTCCATAGTGCCCCTGGCGTTTCCCCTTATCGCAGGGGCCGGCACCCTGACCACCCTGCTTTCGATCAGGGCGGAATACCATGTGGTCAATATTATCATCGCCATCATCCTGAACATCATCTTTGTTTACCTGGTCCTGAAATCGTCGTCCCGTATAGCCCGCGTGATGGGACAAAGCGGGCTTAGTGTCATTCGCAAGGTCTTTGGGGTAATCCTGCTGGCCATTGCGGTAAAACTCTTTGCCACCAACATCAACGGCCTTTTTTAAGGCGCTGAACACTCCCCTATGAAAAAGCCTGTACTCCTCACCATCATTATCCTGGCCCTGGCCCTGGTGGCCTATAATGTGACCCTTGTGGATTTTGAAAACCCACTGGAGGGGGACAGCCTGATTGCACTGATCGGGGTACTCGCCGCCCTGTGCGCCCTGGTCCTGACCCTCATCTACCACACTTCCAGAAAAATCCAGAAAAGGCTCGACGAGGAATAGGCCCTGGTTCAGGATTCTTCCTGCCCGCCCCTGAGGGTGGGGCTGTCCAGTTCCAGGACTTTCTGCAGCATGGGGTCTGCAGGTGCCAGGATTTCGGCTTTCAGGTCGGGGGAAAACAGCTGTTCGGCAATAGCGGCCTTCACATAGCGTTTCAGCAGGTCTTTATAGGCATAGAAATCGAGCCTGAAATTATAGCGGGTCAGAAAATCGATCGCCCGTTCGAATAAGATGTCATCGGTGTTGAAATCGCGCACGAAGTCTTCGGCCCCATAGGCGTCATACCGGGTGCGGTCTTCCTCGAGGTGTTCAAAGGCAAAGGAAGAGAAGTACCCGCGGGCATCCAGGGCAGCCAGGGCTTCCTCTTCATTGCTGCCGATAGGGACAAAGACATCCGGGATTATGCCGCCTCCCCCATACACCACCTTGCCTCCCGGGGTAACGTACTTCAGGGAATCCGACACCCTGATGCTGTCCACGGACTCGAGCTCCCCGTTATGGAAACGCTCCACAAAATCGTGGTAGTAGTCTTCGGTTCCATTCTGATAGTCGCGTTGTATGGAGCGGCCGGTTGGGGTATAATACCGGGAGACCGTCAGCCGTACCGCAGATCCGTCCCCCAGCGCCATCTCCCTTTGCACCAGGCCCTTCCCGAAAGAACGCCTGCCTATGATGGTCCCCGCATCATTGTCCTGCAAGGCCCCGGCGATAATTTCCGATGCCGAAGCGGAGCGCTCGTTGATCAGGACAAAAACGGGCTTGCCTTCAAACCCCCCCCGGGAAGTGGCATAGGTTTTTTCGACCTGCCCCTTTTTGTTTTTGGTGAACAGGATCAGCCTGCCCCCGGGCAGGAAGGCATCGGCAATTTGCTCGGCCACATTCAGGTATCCGCCCGGGTTGTCCCTGAGGTCCAGGACCAGTTTTTGGGCCCCGTCGGCCGAAAGGGAGACAAGGGCTTCATTGAATTCATCGAAGGTGGATTCCGCAAAGCGGTTCATCCGGATGTACCCCAGGCCAGGGCGGAGCATGTAAAAGGCGTCAATGCTCCTGATGGGCACCCGGTCCCGCTGCAATCGGACGCGGAAAGTGCGGCCTTCCGATTTGCGGTATACGGTCAGGACCACTTCGCTGCCCTGCTGGCCCTTGAGCCGGTTTACGATATCCTCGTTCATCAGGTCCCTGCCGTAAAGGGTGTCGCCATCG
The DNA here is from genome assembly GCF_024006985.1 of Robiginitalea marina. GTDB lineage: Bacteria > Bacteroidota > Bacteroidia > Flavobacteriales > Flavobacteriaceae > Robiginitalea > Robiginitalea marina. The sequence continues at coordinate 231,727 of NZ_JAMXIB010000003.1, read as the reverse complement.
GCCAGAAGGATCCGGTCCCCGGGGCGCAACCCCCTCCGCTCACTGGGCCCTCCCCGGATCAGCCGGGTGACGGTTATGGTATCGCGATACATCGAAAAATTGATGCCAATACCCACAAAATCGCCTTTCATGTTTTCCGATACCCGCTGCATTTCCTCTTTGGGGATATACACCGAATGTGGGTCCAACTTGTCGAGGATGTTGTTGACGGTAACATCCACAATGCTATCGGTGTCGACCTGGTCGACATATTCATAATCGATGTAATCGATCAGCCGGTTGAGTTTGTCTTTTTTGGAGTTGGTGCTGAACAGCTTTTCGGGGGTGTCCCCAAAATGAAGCTTGCCCCCCATAAAAATCCCCAGGGCAAGGGCGGCCGCCACAACTACAGGTGCCAGGTAATAATTCCTTTTCATGTTATTCCCCATTCATTTAAACCAGGTCTTCGATGTGCGGGAGGTGGAGCAGTTCCACCCCGGCGCGCTCCAGGAAATCCAGCCCGGAACCATCCTTGTAGGCGTGTTGGTAGACTACCCGACGGATGCCGGACTGATGGATCAGTTTACTGCATTCCCGGCAGGGCGAGAGCGTAATATAGAGGGTGGCTCCCTCACAGGATTGGGTGGAGGCCGCCACTTTCGAAATGGCATTGGCCTCCGCATGAAGGACATACCACTTGGTATATCCGCTGTCATCCTCGCAGATATTCTCGAACCCCGTGGGGGTGCCGTTATACCCGTCTGAAATAATCATGCGGTCCCTGACGATGATCGCCCCGACTTTCTTGCGCGTGCAATAGGATAGTTTTCCCCATTCATGGGCCATCCTCAGGTATGCGCGGTCGTATTTCTCCTGCTTTTTCTTTTTCACCTCTATGCTTAAACGCCGCCGGCCGGCCGTTTCTTGCGCTAATGGACTAAGATACCGGCTTTCAGGAAGTCCGGCAACCTTTACCGGGTTAATTTTTAGTGAAAAAGGGAGGCTCAGGAAAAAATGAGCGTCAGGGAAATGGCGGCAATCAGCAGGCTCACCCCCCACACGTAATAACTTCGCTTCACTTTAAGCCATTCGGTTACGGCGTAGGTAAGCCCCATAACCACGACCAGGACCAGGAGTTGGGCCAGCTCTATCCCCGCCGCGAACCCCAGCAGGGGGCCTGTTTTTTCATCTTCCCCCGCCATCAGCATCCTGAAATAATTGGAAAACCCCAGCCCGTGGATCAACCCGAAAAAACCCGTGGCCCATAAATCGAGGTGGAAGGCCCGGGAAAGGGTTTCGCCCCTCCCCTCCACATAAAGGTTGAAAAGGGCCGTGATTAAAATCGTGATCGGGATCAGCAGTTCCACCAGGCCGGAATCGACCTCCACTACCCCGTAAGCCGACAGGGCCAGGGAGATGCAATGGGTAAGGGTAAAGAGGGTGGCCAGCCAGAAGACTTTCTTCCACTCCCCGAACGAAAAGGGAAGGGCCAGGGCCGTAAGGAACAGGACGTGGTCGTATCCGGCAGGGTCCAGCACATGGAAAAAACCGAGGTCTGTGTAAAACAAAAAATCATTCATGGAATCACCTTTTTAACGGCACACTAAAGGCCCCGATCGCGCTGTATCTGCTCATAGGCCTTTTGCACCTGTTTGAACTTTTCCTCAGCCCCCTTGCGGATGGCTTCGTCCTGGGTATTTACCCGGTCGGGATGGTATTTTTTGGCCATGTTCCTGTAGGCCTTTTTAACCTCTTCATCCGTGGCCGTGCGCTCGATTTCGAGGATGGTATAAGCCGTATCCGCAGACTCGAAAAACATGGCTTTGATGCTTTCGAAATCGCGCGGCCCAATCCTGAGGTACCGGGCTATTTCCAGCAGTTTTTCGACTTCCGCAGGGCTGACCCGCCCGTCTGCCCCGGCAATCCCAAACAGGAAATGCACCAGCTGCAGGCGGACCTCATACCGGGTGCGCTGGGCGAGGTGAGAACAGATCTTCTCGGCCGAAACCTCCCTCTTCTTCACTACTTCGTTGAACGTCCTGAAGATGGCATTGGCCTTCTCCCGGCCATAGGTAGACAAAAAATACCGCCTGACGTAATCCAGCTCCTGCTGGGTTACCTTCCCATCGGCCTTGATCACGATGGAACAAAGGGAAATCAGGTGGAGTTCAAAGTCCTGGGGCGATACCCGGGCGCGGCCGAAATCCTGAAAAACAGAACCTTCCTTCCTGCCCATGCTATCGATGAGGGATCCCAGGAAGAACCCCAACAGGGCCCCGGGCAATCTGAACAATAAGTAACCCACCAGGGCGCCAACCCATCTGGCCATTTTAGAAAATTTGGGCAAAGATAGGGGTTTCCCCATGAATATTGCCCGCAGGAGCCTGGCCCGGAGGGGTTAGTTATCTTGGCTTCTTTTTGTAACTTTGCCCCACTTACTAAAAAGAAAAACATATGTACCCAGCTGAGTTAGTTAAACCCATGCGAGAGGATCTGGCCATGGCCGGGTTCGAAGAATTATATAGTGCAGAAGCCGTTGAAAACGCCATCAAAGCCGAGGGCACTGTATTGGTAGTGGTCAATTCCGTTTGCGGATGCGCTGCAGCCAATGCACGGCCTGCCGCCAAGATGAGCCTGCAAAACGCCAAAACGCCTGAACGGTTGGTCACTGTTTTTGCCGGGGTGGACCGGGAGGCCGTGGATGCCGCGCGCAACCTTATGGTTCCCTTCCCGCCCTCATCGCCGAGTATGGCGCTGTTCAAGGATGGGGAACTCGTACACATGATCGAAAGGCACCATATCGAGGGACGGCCGGCGGAAATCATTGCCGACAACCTCATCCAGGCCTTTGACGAATTTTGTTGATCCCCCCGGGGATCCCTGAAGAAAAAAGCCGCTATCCCGTAGCGGTTTTTTTATTTTTGTACTCCATGCAAAAAGTACTGTCGTATCCGGTTTCCGCGGTTTACCTGATCTTTTTCGGGCTTGCCCTGCTCGCCTTCCACCCTGTGCAGTGGCTGTGCCTGAACCTCTTCGGCTATGAGGCCCATAAAAGGAGCGTAAGCCTCCTGAATTTATGCCTGATGCGCTGTACCCATATCCTGGGGACCGGGTACCGGTTCGAAACCCGTGCCCCCATGCCCGAAAAAGGGCCCCTGATCATTGTGGCAAACCACCAGAGCATGTACGACATCCCCCCGATCATCTGGCACCTCAGGAAATACCACCCGAAGTTTGTGAGCAAAAAAGAGCTGGGCCGGGGGATCCCCAGCGTTTCCTTCAATTTAAGGCACGGCGGGTCAGTGCTTATCGACAGGAAGGACCGAAGGCAGTCCCTGCAGGCCATCCGGTCGCTGGGGGAATACATTGAAAAAACGGGGCGCAGCGCGGTGATTTTCCCCGAAGGTACCCGAAGCCGCACCGGGGAGCCCAAACCCTTTCGCACAGTCGGGCTGGAAGCCCTTATCAAGGCTTCCCCCTCGGCGCAGATCCTCCCGGTCACGATCAACAACTCCTGGAAGATGCTCCGGTTCGGGAAGTTCCCCCTTGGGCTGGGCAACTGCATCTCCTTTACCCTGCACCCGGCCATGCCCGTAGACCCCACCCGTGCAGCGGAAACCCTGGCCGCGGTGGAGCAGACCATAACCTCCCACATACGCTGGAAGCCATGAACGACGCCCAACTTATCGAGAAGACCATTGCCTATGTCAGGACCGGGCTCGAAAAGGCTGAAGGTGGCCATGACTGGTTCCACATAGAGCGCGTCTTCCGAAATACCTTGCGAATCGCCAGGGAAGAATCCGTGGATGTGCTGGTGGTGAGCCTCGCGGCCCTGCTACACGACATTGCGGATGCCAAATTCCACGGGGGGGACGAGGAACTGGGCCCGCGGAAGGCCGATGAATTCCTGCGGTCGCTGAAGGTGCCCAAAGCGACACGGAAGCACGTGGTCAATATCATCCGCAACATGTCGTTCAGGCATAGCCTGGGGGCTGAGAAAAAGGGCTTCCATTCCCGGGAACTGGAAGTGGTGCAGGATGCCGACCGCCTCGATGCCATGGGGGCTGTAGGGATTGCCAGGGCCTTTAGCTATGGGGGGCATGCGGGCAGGAAGCTCTACGACCCCGATATCAGCCCTAACCCGGCCATGGACAAAGCGGCCTATAAAAATTCCAAAGGCCCCACCATCAACCATTTTTACGAGAAGCTCCTGTTGCTGAAAGACCGGATGCATACCCCGACCGGAAAAAAACTGGCAGAACGGCGGCACCAGTATATGCTGGATTTCCTGGAAGAATTCTTCGGGGAATGGAACGGAGAGTCCTGAGCCTGCTTCCTGCTGCCCGGGCATTAGGACGGAGCGCCATACTTTTTGTATCTTCCTTGCGCCAATTCTAAAATTGTCCTGATGCAAAGAAGATCTTTCCTGAAAAATGCTGCAGCCAGTACGGCCGCCTTTACCATTGTCCCGAGCTACGTCCTTGGAAAGGGGCACGTTCCCCCGAGCGATACCCTATATGTGGCCGCCTTCGGGGTGGGCGGTCGGGGCGCCGGCGTAATGAACGGGCTGGATGAGACCGGAAAAGTAAAGTACGTAGCCCTTTGCGACGTAGACCAGCGGCGGGCGGCAGGGAGTTTCAAAAAATACCCCAAAGTGCCCCGCTACACCGATTTCAGGAAGGTCTTCGAGGAGCGCCTGAAAGACATCGACGCCATCATGGTGGCTACCCCTGACCATACCCACGCCGCCATCGCGCTCCCCTTTATGAGGGAAAAAAAGCACGCCTATGTGGAAAAACCCCTTACCCACAACATCAGGGAGGCCCGCCTGATGACGCAAGTAGCCCGCGAAATGGGGATCGTTACCCAGATGGGGAACCAGGGGGCCTCAAGCGACGACAGCCGCAAGGCCAAAGAATGGGTGGAAGCTGGGGTCATTGGCACGGTGCAGCGCGTCGATTGCTGGACCAACCGGCCGGTATGGCCACAGGGAATCCCCCTCCCTTCCGAAAAACACCCCATCCCCGAAGGGCTCGACTGGGACCTGTGGCTGGGCCCGGCATCAATGAGGGATTACAACGACGCCTACCTCCCCTTTAAATGGAGGGGGTGGTGGGATTTCGGCACCGGGGCCCTGGGCGACATGGGCTGCCATATCATGGAGACCCCGTTTACCGTGCTTGACCTGATGTACCCAAAAGAGGCAGAAGCCAGCTGCACCACCAACTGGGTGGGTGATTTCGTGGAGGCCGATTACAGCGCCTCCTGCCCCTCTTCCTCCATTGTGCGTTTGAAGTTCGATACCCCGGCCCACGGGGAGGTAGCGCTGAACTGGTACGACGGAGGCATCCTGCCCGACCTGCCGGACGAACTCAAAGACGGTGAGACCATCGGGGATACCGGGGGAGGGACTATATTTTACGGAAGCAAAGGCATCCTGGTCTGCGACGTGTATTCGAGGAATGCCCGCCTGCTGCCTTCACAAATGATGGGTCTGCTGAACCCCCCTGAACCCAAATACCCGCGGATAGCCGGGGATGTAGCGGGACATCAGCGCAACTGGGTTGAGGGCTGCCTGAACGGGGTGTCGACCTCCTCGGATTTCAGCCGTTCCGGACCGCTTACCGAAGCCGTCCTCATGGGGAACCTCGCCATCCGTGCCTTTCAGCACAAGACCCTGAAGCCCGGCAAAAAACTGGGCGACTGGGATCCGTTCATGTATCCCGGACGGCGAAAAATCCAGTGGGACGGGGCCAATATGCGGGTTACAAACTACGACAAGGCGAACGACTGGGTTACCGGTTCGTACCGGAAGGGCTGGGAACTGGGCTAGGCTTTGCGCGGCCGGCCCATTGAGATTTATTGCCCCTGGGGAAGGCCCACGGAAAGCAGTTGTTTTTTCCCCCCTTTCCGGGCATAGAAAAACAGGTTCCCCTGATCTTCATCGATAAGGGGCCGGGAGACCATCAGGGGGAGACGGGCCTCTTTGTTATCGATCAGTTTGCGATAGGTCATGGTTCCTGACGGGTCGAGGCCGATGGCAAAAAGGTGCCGGTTCCTGCTGTTGCCCTGTTTAAACATCAGGCGGTCATTTCCGATTTTTTGCGGCTGCTCCATGGAAGAACAAAGAAAATAGTACGATTGCCCGCCCAGGAGGCATGAACTGTAGGAAACATAGGCCCCGTCGCCCTGGGTCACCTCCGTTTTGTTGATATTCCTCGCCCATTCGAGCCTTCCCGAAGCATCGAGCCGCACGCTCACGATATCGTTGTGGTGGAACCGTTCCACGCGCATGCGGCCTCCGCTGGGGCTGGCCTGCATCCCCTCGGTCATAAAATATTCCTCGGCATTGAACAGCAGGGAGCCATCCTCCGCGGCATGCATTCCTTTAAAGACCAAATTCCTGACGTCCTTATCGGTTTCCTGCCCGAACTTGTCGCGCATGAATTGCTCCGAAAAGGGGTTGTAGACGCTTTTGGTAATTTCCAGGGTTTCCGGATGGAGTTCGGCGTATTGGATGCCGTTGTAGCGGTTATCTTTCCGGTCTGCGTAAAACCCCGCACAAATCAGCTTCCCATGGTGCCAGAGCGGCCTGAGCGCTTCCGAATAGGTCCCTTCCCGGTCAAAGACCCGGGAGCGGATCCCCCCCGGGTGCAGCCGCAGCAACTCGTACTGGAACTTCCGCTCCTCAGGCCTGAACCTCCGTTTCCTGAAATAGGCCTTTCCGACCAGATACACGGCAGAGAGGTCAGGGGCCACTTCCATTTCTTCAAAAGCGTAGTTTTTTTCCGCACCCGATTCCGAAAAGTCGAGGTCCATGAGCCGTTGGAGGCGGTTGTCAAAAACCAGGATCCGGTGCAGGTGCATCTCCCCCTCCCGTCGCAGCACGCTAATGGCAAATGCCCTGTTTCCGGGGTCCGCCAGAACGGTAGTGGTAAACCCGCTTTCAAAATTCCGGTTGTAATAGTTCCGGTCCAGCGGATTTTCCACCGGCTCGCCGGGAAGCCTGAGCAATTCCTGTTGGGTGAACCGGTCGCTGCCGAGCGGGGCCTGGTGGACCGTGTATAAATAGGCACCCCCTTCCTGGTCATAGGTCAGGAACAGGAGGTAGAGCTGCCCGTTTGCCACAAACCCCCTCACAAAATCCCCGTCGGTAAAGGCATACTCAAAGTCATCTATCAATTCAAGCCCTGCGTTATAGCGCTCGATAAGGTAGCCTTTGGGTTTCAGCACAAGGCCCGAAAAATAGGAGCGAACCACGACTTTTTCGCCCCCGGGCCCCGATTCGGCGAAGAGCAGGAGGTTGGAATACGGGTGCCGGTCGTTATAGGCCTTGCCCAGGTGGTATTCCAGGGGGATTTCCTGGGCCGGGGCAAGCCCGACAACCAGGAAAACCCCTATGGTGAAGAGGGTGCGCAACATAGGGTCCGATTTGCATTCAGCACCCGGGAAACTCAGGCGGCCGCTTTTCCAGGAAGGCCGTAGTGCCCTCCCGGAAGTCAGCCGTTGCAAAACAATTTCCAAAGGCTTCAATTTCCGCCTGAAAACCGGGTTGGTTACTACTAAAACCGGCATTTACGGCTTTTATTGCAGAGGCGATGGCCGCCGGGGAATTTTTGGCGATGTCACGGGCAAGGCCCTTACAGAATTCCACCAGTTCCCCGGGTTCCGTAACGTGGTTGACCAGGCCGTATTCCCTGGCGCGTTCGGCCCCGATCATCCCTCCTGTGAGGATCATCTCCAGGGCCCTGCCCTTCCCTACCAGCCGGGGAAGGCGCTGCGTTCCCCCATAGCCGGGGATGACCCCCAGGGAAACCTCAGGCAGGCCCATCCGCGCATTCTGGCTGGCTACCCGGATATGGCAGGCCATGGCGAGTTCAAGGCCACCCCCCAGGGCAAACCCGTTGACCGCAGCAATGACGGGGGTTCTCAGGTGTTCCACCCGGTCAAAAAGCGTCTGCTGCCCTTTTCGGGCCAGGTCCTTTCCCTCACGGGCATCGAAACCGGCGAATTCGGCAATATCCGCCCCGGCCACAAAAGCCTTGGGGCCGGAGCCCGTGAGGATAATCACCCGCACCTCCGGGTCGGCCTCCAACCGGCTAAAGGCCTTCCCAAGCTCTTCAATGGTTTGTCGGTTGAGGGCATTGAGTTTTTCGAGGCGGTCAATCCGCACCAGGGCAATTTTTCCTTCGATTTCTAGGGCAACATTCTGGAATTTCATGTAGACTGGATTATGGGTGATTTTGTTTTAGGGATCCTTACGGTAAACACCGTCCCCATTCCGGGTTGGGAGGTGAAGTCTATGCTTCCCCTGTAGGTCTCCACAATGGTCTTGACCATTCCCAGGCCAAGCCCCATGCCGCTGGTCTTGGTGGTAAACCTCGGCTCAAAGACCTTGTCCTTGAATTCCTCCCCTATGCCTTTCCCGTTATCGGCCACAGAGATTTTTACCATGTCGCCCTCAGAGGCCACGGAGACCAGGATTTTCGGGTCTTCCACCTCCGGCACGGCCTGTATGGCGTTTTTGACAAGGTTGGTGATTACCCTGATCAGCTGGGTGCGGTCCATCCTCGCTATCACCCTTTCTTCCCCGGCCATGAAATGGATAAAGGGTTCATTGAAGATATCGAGGGCGAGCTTGACCACCTGCACTACATTGAGGTTTTCATTTTGCTGGGCGGGCATTTGCGCGAAATTGGAGAACGCGGAGGAAATACTGCTAAGGGTATCGATCTGTTGGATGAGGGTCTTGCAAAATTCCTCCACTTTCTGGCCGACCTCAGGGTCCGACGGGTCGAATTTCCGTTCAAAGCTCTGCACGCTCAGCCGCATGGGGGTCAGCGGATTCTTGATTTCGTGGGCCACCTGTTTGGCCATTTCCCTCCAGGCCTGTTCGCGTTCGCTTCGGGCCAGCTTCGCAGCGCTGAGTTCCAGTTCGTCGATCATCCCGTTATAGGACTCAACCAACTGGGCGATCTCGGGGCTCGGGTCGTTGATGAGGATTTTCTCGTTGGTCCGGGCCAAACGCGTTTCCCGCAACTTATCGGAAATGGTCTGCAGGGAACGGGTGATATACTTGGAAATGAAATACGCCAGCAAAATAGCCAGCAGCAGCATCAGCAGGTAAACCCCGCCCAAACGCATCAGGAATTGCCTGAGCTCCTTGTCGTAAAAGCTGTTCTCTTCGAAGTAGGGGAGGTTCAGGATCCCAATGGGCTTGAAATGGCTGTCGGTGATGTAGGAATAGGACGCCTGGTATTTATAGCCTGCCGCCGCACTGGCTTCGACATAGCGCTTGTCGAGGCGGTGTTTGAGGGAATCCAGCACATAGGGCTCAAGGCGCAGGGAAACCGAATCATTCTCGAATTTGGGGCGGGAGCTTTTGATCAGCCTTCCTTCCAGGTCATAGATATTGAAATTGGCATCTTCCGTGATGGCGATGCGATAGATTTCGTCCCTGAAGATCAGGGCGAGGTTTTTGGTATTGATCGGGTAGGTGGTCCGTTGCAGCGCGAAGGTGATGGACTGCCGAATCTGGTCCTCCTTCCTGCCCAGCCGGTCTTCGTGGTAGTCCCTCGACTGTTCCTTGTACTGGAACACCGTAACCCCGGCAATCAGGACCGAAGCGATCAGGACCAGCAGGATCATGGAAACAAAGATCCTCGACCGCAATGATACCTTCCTGAACAAGTTCTTTGGATTTACCCGTAAAGATAGCAATAATCACGCCAAAATAAGGGGGTTATCCCCAGCCTGAAGATCCTGCCCCGTTCGGGCCGGGACGGATCAGCCTTTGCGCTCCCGCACCTTTTTGTAGGCCCTGATCCCAAGCATCAGTAGCCCCCCGAGCACGAACAGGCCGGCCAGTCCGTAAAGCCACTGCAAACTGCTTTTCAACACCGCGAGGAAGACCACAGCGAACAGGACCAGGGTGGCCCCTTCATTCCAGATCCGCATGAAGTCGGAGGTGTAACGGATGTCATCCCCCTGGAAGCGGAGGTACATTTGGTGGGTTTTTCCATGGTAGGCAAACAACAGCGCGATAAAGCCCAGTTTCAGGTGCATCCAGCCCTGCTGGAGCAGGGCCGGGTTGATCCAGAGCAGCCACAGGGCGAAGAAGGTGCACAGCACGGCTGCAGGCCAGGTAATGATATACCACAGGCGGCGCTCCATGATGCGGAACTGGTCTGAAAGCACTTTCCCTTCCGCCTGGGGCCTCGCCCCGGCTTCAATATGGTAGATAAACAATCTGGGCATATAGAAGAGGCCTGCAAACCAGGCTACCATGAAAATCAGGTGGAGGGCCTTGATATAGCCGTAATATGCGATCATACCGGGTTCAATGTTTTGGTAAACTTAATCCATAAACGCAAAACCGTAAAATGGGCCCTGGCGCTCCGGGAGCAATTAAAACTGTACTAAGGTTTGCTTCGGACAAGGAGGTGGCCTGCGGCAAAGGCCACAATCCCGGGTAATACCCAGCCCATTTGATATTGCTCAAGGGGCAACCACCCGGAGCCCCAGTCACCGGCTGCATCCCATCCCACGCTTTGCAGGAAAGGGGGAACGCTGAAGACCAGGACGGTAAAGACCACGATTTTGAAAACCCCCGGGGGGGACCATTCCCCTGGAAGCGCATTCAGTACAATCAGGGCAATGGTCAGGGGGTAGATGAACATCAGGGCAGGAAGGGCCACGGCGATGATGTAATCTACCGGGAGCTGCCCCATCAGCACCCCCAGGGCGCATCCGGCCAGGGCGGTAAGCCGGTATGCCCCTGAAGACCCCCGGAAACGCGATTGCATGAAATCCGCGGTGCCGGTTATGATGCCCACCGCGGTGGTAAAACACGCCAGGCTGATCAGGATGCTCAGGAAGATATTTCCGGAATGCCCCAGGGCCCAGGTGCTCATGCCCCGGAGGATTTCTGTGCGGCTCCCATTTCCGTCCACCGACCCGTAGAGGAGGGCCCCTGAAAACAGGAGCCCGGCGTACAGCAGGAACAACCCCAGCCCGGCGAGCCAGCCAGCCCTTGAAAGGTGCAGGAAACGCTCCCGCACTCCGAGGCCCGGGTGCTCGAGGTTCAGGGAAACCAGGATAACCCCTCCTACCACCACAGCCCCTATGGCATCAAAAGTCTGGTATCCTTCCAGCAGCCCTTCGCTAAGGGGGTGCGCTATGGTAACCGGCCCCGGCCCTCCAGGAGCCAGGAAGACCACACTGCCGATAAGCAGCAGGAGCACCAAAAGGATGGCCGGGGTAAGGAGCTTTCCGATAAGGGGGGCGATCTGCGACCTCCTGATCACCAACAGGTAAACCAGGGCAAAATACACCAGGCTGGTCAGCAGAGAGGGGGTCCCAAAAAAAGGGGCAATGGCCATTTCATGGGTAACGGAGGCCGTCCGGGGGGAAGGGAGAGCGATGGAAATGCCGTAAACCAGGAAGCAATACCCCAGGCTGAAGGCCGGGGAAACTTTCCGGCCAAAGTCATACATACCCCCCTGCAACCGGGCATGGGCGAGGATCCCCAACATGGGGATCAAAACCGCTGAAAGGCTGAAACCGATCCCGGTAAGCCACCACAGGGCCCCGGACCGGTATCCGAGCTGGGGGGGAAGGATCAGGTTTCCTGCCCCGAAAAAAAGGGAAAACAGGGCCAGGGCCAGGATCCAGTCTGCGCTTCGTTTCATTTTTGGAATTACGCCAATCTTTTTTAACTTCACGCCCCTTTGTCGAAAAATTATAAAAAACAGTCGGTGTGGTCCAATAATTCCGCGATTCCGTACGTTGAATGTTAGTTTAACGGAAATACATGCCTACTTGTGAACTAAATCCCCGCCTCCGCTGAAAGGTTCAACCCCCCGGAGGACTTTCGAACCCAAACACCTACGCCATGAAGAAATTCTTCTGCTCCCTTTTCGGCCACCACTTCAGGATCTCCAAAAGTGTGACCTCCCACATCAAGGAATACTCCTGTGTCCACTGCGGGAAACAGGTGACCACAGATGCCAGCGGCAACCTCTCCCTCCTCACCCCCGAACTCAGGGAAATCAACGAAACCCTGGAAAATATCTATCAAAAAAGGCACAGCCACAGGCCGCAGCAAGTGGCCTGATCCCTATTCGCCCTGAAAAGCGTTCCAGCCCTGGGCGGTGAGCGGAATACTGGAACCGCTCCTTGAAACCAGATTTGCCCCTTCCCCCTGATCCGTCATATGTCCGATTACCGTAAGGTTTGGGTTGCCCTTTACCTTCGGAAAATCCTTCTGGTCAATCGTAAACAGCAATTCGTAATCCTCGCCACCGCTTAGGGCGACCAGGGTGGCGTCGAGGCTGAACTCTTCACAGGTACTGATTACCATAGGGTCGAGCGGGATTTTGTCTTCATACAACCGGCAACCCGTTCCACTTGATTTGCAGAGATGGAGGATTTCCGAGGAAAGGCCGTCGCTGATATCGATCATCGAAGTGGGCGTAACCTCCAGTCCCTCCAGCAGGGCGATAACATCTTTGCGGGCTTCAGGTTTCAACTGCCTTTCCACAAGGTAGTGGTACGCGCCGAGGTCTGGCTGGTGCGCCGGGTTTACCTTTACGACCTCGTGTTCCCGCTTCAGGACCTGCAGGCCGAGATAGGCCCCGCCCAGGTCGCCGCTGACCACCAGCAGGTCATTGGGCTTCGCCCCGCTGCGGTAGGCCACTTTTTCCGGCTTTCCAAAGCCCAGAGCCGTAATGGAAAGGATCATCCCCTTGTTGGATGACGTAGTGTCCCCGCCCACCACATCAACCCCGTAGATCCGCGAAGCCAGCGCGATACCGGAATAAAGCTCCTCCAGCGCCTCGAGGGGAAAGCGATTGGAAACCGCAAGGGACACGGTAACCTGGGTGGGCTGCATGTTCATGGCATACACGTCGCTGAGGTTCACCACCACTGCCTTGTAGCCAAGATGCTTCAGCGGCGTGTAGCCAAGGTCAAAATGAACGCCCTCCACCAGCATATCCGTGGTGATGCCGAGGTATTTGCCGCCGATGTCCACTACGGCGGCATCGTCCCCAACCCCTTTTATGGTTGATGGCTGCGACTGCGTAAGGCCCTGGGTCAGATGGTCGATGAGCCCGAATTCTCCAAGTTCCCGGAGGTCGGTACGGTTGGGGTCTTTGTTTTCCAGCATAAGGCAAAAATAATACCCTTGCGCGGTACAACAGGCATAAGGGCCTCAAAAAGAAAAAGGCCCTTCCTTACTCCCGGGCTAAAGGCAGGATGGCCCTGGCCGGCGAAGCGGCATTTCCCCAAAGACACCTATAACGATTGCCAATATCCGGATACGTTATATTAATGTTAGGGATTGTGTAGAATCCGCTGTTCTTGCTATATTTGTAAGCTATTTAGATTAAATCCAATTAAGAATGATCAAGGTTTCCGATACCGCCAGGAAAAAAGTGGTTTCCCTCATGCAGGAGGAAGGCTTTGACATCAGCACCGATTATGTGCGGGTAGGGGTGAAAAGCGGTGGCTGCAGTGGTTTGTCCTATGAGTTGCGGTTCGACCGCGACCTGAGTGAGACGGATAAAGTTTTCGAGGACAACGATGTGAGGATCATTGTAGACAAGAAAAGCTTCCTTTACCTGGTGGGCACGATCCTGGAATATTCCGGCGGGCTCAACGGCAAGGGCTTTGTGTTCAACAACCCCAACGCACAACGCACCTGCGGGTGCGGGGAGAGTTTCTCCCTCTGACCGTCAGGTATACAATAACCCATGGGCAGGCCGCCCTGTGAATAAGGCCCCCCAGTAACCCAGAGAATATGGCTTATACCGAAGAAGAACTGAAGAAGGAACTGGAGACCAAGGAATACGAATATGGTTTCTATACCGACATCGAGTCGGATACCTTCCCCAAAGGACTGAATGAAGACATCGTTATCGCCATCTCCAAAAAGAAGGAGGAACCCGAGTGGATGACCTTGTGGCGCCTGGAGGCTTTCAAGGCCTGGAAGGAAATGGAGGAACCGGAGTGGGCAAACATCCGCTATAAAAAACCCGACTTCCAAAACATCTCTTATTACTCGGCCCCGAACAAAAAGCCGAAATACGACAGCCTGGACGAAGTGGACCCGGAACTGCTGGAAACCTTCAAAAAGCTGGGAATCCCGATGGAGGAGCAAAAAAAACTGGCCGGGGTTGCCGTGGACGTGGTGATGGATTCCGTTTCTGTCGCCACCACCTTCAAAAAGACCCTGGCGGAAAAAGGGATCATCTTTTGTTCCATTTCCGAGGCGATAAAGGAGCACCCCGAACTGGTGCAGAAATATATCGGCAGCGTGGTGCCGCAGAAAGACAACTTCTACGCAGCCCTTAACTCCGCCGTTTTTTCAGATGGTTCCTTCTGCTATATCCCCAAAGGGGTGCGCTGCCCCATGGAACTCTCGACCTATTTCCGCATCAACCAGGCGGGTACCGGGCAATTCGAACGCACCCTGGTCATCGCTGATGAAGGGAGTTATGTGAGCTACCTTGAGGGCTGCACTGCCCCGTCCCGGGATGAAAACCAGCTCCACGCAGCCGTGGTGGAACTCATCGCCCTGGACAACGCTGAAATCAAGTACTCCACCGTACAAAACTGGTTTCCCGGCGACCGGGAAGGCCGCGGGGGCGTGTATAATTTCGTCACCAAAAGGGGCCTTTGCGAAACCAATGCGAAAATTTCCTGGACACAGGTCGAAACCGGTTCTGCCATTACCTGGAAGTACCCCTCCTGCGTCCTGAAAGGCGATAATTCCATCGGGGAATTCTATTCCATCGCCGTTACCAATAACCACCAGCAGGCCGACACCGGGACCAAAATGATCCACCTTGGGAAAAACACCCGCAGTACGATCATTTCAAAGGGGATCTCTGCCGGCCAGTCTCAGAACAGCTATCGGGGCCTGGTGCAGATCAACCCCAGGGCAACCAACGCGAGGAACTTTTCCCAGTGCGATTCCCTGCTGATGGGCGATCGTTGCGGGGCACATACCTTCCCGTACATCGAGGTAAAGAACAAGACCGCCCAAATTGAGCACGAGGCGACCACGAGTAAAATCGGGGAAGACCAGATCTTTTACTGCAACCAAAGGGGGATCGACACCGAAAAAGCCATTGCCCTGATTGTGAACGGCTTCAGCAAGGAAGTCCTGAACAAACTGCCGATGGAATTTGCGGTGGAAGCACAAAAATTATTGGAAATCAGCCTGGAAGGATCTGTAGGATAACCATGACTATGAAGCTGAGCCTGAACATAATTTTTGGGGGGATGGCCCTCCTGGCAACCCTGGCCTCCTGCAAACAGGGAGGGGCAAAGGACCTCTCAATGGCCGACGCCGGTACCGGGCAGCGACCCGGGATCAGGCTGTATACCTTCGACGGGGGCACCGTACAGGTAAACAACCTGGAGCTCTTTGCGCAGGACTCTGCCTACCGGGGACAGACCAGTAAATTTGCTGATGCCTTCTATGTGGTGCAACACCCCAAAGGGACCCTGATGTGGGATGCAGGCCTTTCCGAGGCCCTGGTGGCCATGAAGGAACCATTCACCTCCCCTGACGGCAGCTTTACCGTGTCGCGATCCGATTCCGTGCACACCCAGTTGGCGCAGATAGGGATGTCGCCGGAGGATATTGACTTCCTGGCGCTTTCCCATACCCATTTTGACCATAGCGGGCATGCGGAAGCCCTGCCCGGGGCTACCTGGCTTGTTCAAAAGCAGGAGTATGACTGGGTGATGAGCAAAGAAGTGCGGGAACAGCAACCCGACATGTACAATGCGGTAAACGACCTGAAAAAGATCCGCAAGTTTACCGGGGACCACGATGTTTTCGGGGACGGGACGGTAGTGATCAAGTTCCTGCCGGGCCATACGCCAGGCCATTGCGCCCTGTTCCTAAACCTCCCGGAGGCCGGGCCGATACTTTTGAGTGGTGACCTGTACCACCTGTCGCTGAACAGGCTCCACAAGCGGGTCCCCATCTTCAATACGGATGTAAAACAAACCCTTGCCAGCATGGAAGTCTTTGAGGCTTTTGCCGATTCGACAGGGGCGAGGGTAATCCTGCAACACAGCAGGGACGATTTTGAAAAAATGCCGAAGGCGCCAAACTATTTAAAGTAATCGCTATGTTGAAAATAAAAAACCTGCACGCCAGTGTAGAGGACAAAAAGATCCTGAAAGGGATCAACCTGGAAGTAAACCCCGGAGAAATCCATGCCATCATGGGCCCCAACGGCTCGGGTAAAAGTACCCTGGCTTCTGTGATAGCCGGAAGGGAGGACTTCCAAATTACCCGTGGGAAGATCGAATTTGATGGGGAAGACCTCGATGATATGGCCCCTGAAGAGCGGGCCCATAAAGGGATTTTCCTCTCCTTCCAGTATCCCGTGGAAATCCCGGGGGTAACGGTCACCAATTTTATCCGCACGGCGATCAACGAAACCCGCAAAGCCAGGGGCCTGGAGGAAATGCCCGCCAACCAGATGCTCAAGATGATCCGGGAGAAAGCCGAACTGCTCGATATCGACCGCAAGTTCCTCTCCCGATCCCTCAATGAAGGGTTCTCGGGTGGGGAGAAAAAACGGAATGAAATCTTCCAGATGGCCATGCTGGAACCCAAACTGGCCATCCTCGATGAAACGGATTCCGGCCTCGATATCGATGCCCTGCGCATCGTGGCCAATGGGGTGAACAAATTGCGCACCCCTGAAAACGCCGTCATTGTAATCACCCATTACCAGAGGCTCCTGGAATACATCGTGCCCGATTTCGTGCATGTGTTGCACAATGGCAAGATCGCGAAGTCCGGCACCAAGGAACTGGCCCTTGAGCTCGAGGAAAAGGGCTATGACTGGATCAAACAGGAAGCAGTCCTGTAATTGCCTGATTTACGGAACCCCAATGGGATAATCGTCCAAGACATGAATTTGAAAGAAAAGCTGATCGCTTCCTTTATCGCGTTTGAGAACCAGGTAGACCTGGATAACCCGGTGCATGAAATACGGTCAGAAGCCATACGGAACTTTGAACAAAAGGGCTTTCCCCACCGGAAGATGGAAGCCTGGAAATACACCTCCCTGGACCGACTTCAGAAAGTCGACTTCAGCCTGTTTCCCTCAAAGGACAACGACCTGGAATACCGGGATGTAAAAAAGTATTTCCTGCATGAGGTAGATACGTACAAGATCGTTTTTATCGACGGGATTTACAGTTCCTACCTTTCCGAGACCACCCACGACGGGGTGGATATCTGCCTGATGAGTTCTGCCCTGAGCAAGCCGATTTATAAGCCCATCATCGACGTTTATTTCAACAAGGCGGCTTCCCGCGAAGAAACCCTTACCAGCCTCAATACGGCCTTTACCCGGGAGGGGGCTTATATCTATATTCCAAAGCACAAGGCCCCGCGGAAGCCCATAGAGATCGTGCATTTTTCCACGGGAAATGAAGCGGCCCTGATGCTGCAGCCCCGGAACCTCATTATCGTGGAAGAAAATGCGGAACTCCAGGTCATTGAGCGGCACCAAAGCCTTACCGGGAACGAAACCCTTACCAATTCGGTTACGGAGGTTTTCGCTGCTAAAAATGCCATTGTGGATTACTACAAAGTGCAGAATGACCGCGAATCGGCCAGCCTGATCGACAACACCTACATCAGGCAGAAAGACAACAGCCAGGTAAGTGTCCATACCTTTTCCTTCGGGGGCAAACTAACGCGGAACAACCTGAATTTCTACCAGGACGGGGAACACATCCAATCGACCCTGAAGGGGGTCACCATCCTGGGGGAAAAACAGCATGTGGACCACCATACCCTGGTACACCACCAGCAACCCCATTGCGAAAGCCACCAGGATTACAAGGGCATATACGGGGAACGCTCCACCGGGGTCTTCAACGGAAAAATCATTGTAGACCGCCTGGCCCAGAAAACCAACGCGTTCCAGCAAAACAACAACCTGCTGATCAGCGATAAGGCCAGCGTGAACACCAAGCCCCAACTGGAAATTTTTGCCGATGACGTGCGGTGTTCCCACGGCTGTACCATCGGCCAGCTGGACCAGGATGCCCTGTTCTACCTGCAGGCCAGGGGTATCCCCAAAAAGGAAGCGGCGGCCCTGCTGATGTACGCTTTTGCCAACAACGTCCTGGAAAGCGTGCGCCTGCCCGAACTCAAGCTGCGCATCAATAAACTGATCGCCCAAAAGCTTGGGGTACGCCTGGGGTTTGAATTATAACCCATTGCCCGCCCCCACTGCCCATAGCCTCCTGACGCCTGGCGGCGAGGGTTGTTTTTGTTGCGTCTGCCGTATAACCCTCCCGCAACCCGCATACCATGTTCGATGTAGCTGAAATACGAAAAGACTTTCCCATCCTGGCCCGCATGGTCAACGGATACCCGCTGGTTTACCTCGACAATGCGGCAACGTCCCAGACCCCTCGGCAGGTCATCGATGTAATCGTCGATTACTATTCCCGATACAACGCCAACATCCACCGGGGGGTGCATACCCTGTCGCAGGAAGCCACGGATGCCTATGAGCAGGCCCGGACTAAGATACAAAAGCACTTCAATGCCGCCCATGCACATGAAATCATCATGACTTCGGGCACCACCCACGGGATCAACCTCGTGGCCAGCGGTTTTTCCACTTTCCTGGATAACGGCGATGAAATCTGGGTGTCGGCCATGGAACACCACTCCAATATCGTGCCCTGGCAGATGCTCTGTGAGCGCACCGGGGCGATCCTGCGCATCATCCCGATGGACGAAAACGGGGAATTGGTGCTGCAGCCTTTCAGGGATGGGCTTTCAGAACGAACCAAACTCGTGTTCTGCAACCATGTTTCCAATGCCCTGGGCACCATAAACCCGATAGAGGAGCTAATCGCGCTATCGCACAGCGCAGGGGCCGCGGTGCTGATCGACGGGGCCCAGGCAGCCCCCCATATCAAAGCCGATGTACAGGCCCTGGACGCCGATTTTTACACCATATCGGCCCACAAGCTCTGCGGGCCCACGGGGGTTGGGGCCCTTTACGGCAAGGAAGCCTGGCTGAACCGCCTTCCCCCCTATCAGGGCGGCGGTGAAATGATCGCGGAGGTAACCTTCGAAAAAACAACCTATGCCGCCCTGCCGCACAAATTTGAGGCAGGCACCCCGGATATTTGCGGGGGGATCGCCTTCGGGGCCGCCCTGGACTACCTGAATGCGATCGGAATGGAGCGCATTGCCGCCTACGAGGGCGAATTGCTCGACTACGCCACAGCGGAACTCCTGCAGATCGACGGGCTGAAAATCTTTGGGCAGGCCCCCGGGAAGACCCCGGTGATTTCCTTCAACCTGGAAGGGATCCATCCGTACGACGTGGGGGCCATCCTGGACAAACTGGGCATTGCCGTGCGCACGGGCCACCACTGCGCCCAACCCATCATGGATTTTTACCGCATCCCCGGGACGGTACGGGCCAGTTTCAGTTTTTATAACACCCGCGAAGAAGTGGACCGCCTGGTGGCGGGGGTCGAAAAAGCCCGTCAAATGCTGTCATAAGGAGGCAGATTTGGAGCGGGCAGTTGACTATGCGTGCGACTTATTGTAAGTTTGGTAAAAATTGAGGCCATGCAGATTGAGGAAATACAGGAGGATATCATCGCCGAATTTTCGATGTTCGAGGATTGGATGCAGCGCTATGAGTATATGATCGAACTCGGGAAATCCCTTCCCCGGATCGAAGCGCAATACAAAACCGACGACCACCTGATCAAGGGCTGCCAAAGCAAGGTCTGGGTACATGCCGACCTGGAGGACGACAAGGTGGTATTCACCGCCGACAGCGATGCCATCATTACCAAAGGCATTATTGCCATCCTGATCCGCGCCTTCAGCAACCAGAAACCAGCCGACATCCTGGCGGCCAAAACTGACTTTATAGATGAGATCGGGCTAAAGGAACACCTTTCCCCCACCCGGGCCAATGGGCTGGTCAGCATGGTCAAACAACTGAAACTTTACGCCCTGGCCTTTGAAACACAAAGGCAGCCCGAAAAGAAGGGATAACCGCCTAAACAAAAACGTATGGACCCGCACACGGCAATAGACACCCAGGAACTCGGCGAAAAAATCGTCAGGGTTTTAAAGACCATCTACGACCCGGAAATACCCGTGGATATTTATGAACTGGGGCTGATCTACGACGTCTTTGTCAATGAAGACCAGGAAGTGAAGATTTTGATGACCCTCACTTCGCCCAATTGCCCCGTGGCCGAATCCCTTCCGGTGGAGGTGGAAGAAAAGGTGAAGTCCCTGGATATGGTGAAGGATGCCGAGGTGGAGATTACCTTCGATCCGCCCTGGACCCAGGATCTCATGAGTGAAGAAGCCAAACTGGAATTGGGATTGCTCTGAGAGGTAAGCGGTATGAAAGAGGAAATCGTCAACCGGGTGGCCGGCAGCAAACTCCTTACCCTGGACCTGGAAGAACTCTACCCCCGGGGGCAACGCTTTCGGGTGGACCTGAGCCAATGGCTGGAAGAAGGCCTGATCTTGCGGGAAAAAGAATTCCGGAATGCCCTGAAGGCGCATGACTGGGAAATCTACCGCGACGGGTTTGTAGCGCTTTCGTGCAGTTCAGATGCTATTGTACCCGCGTGGGCCTATATGCTGATCGGCTCATACCTCAAACCGGTGGCCAGGAAAGTGGTCGTGGGGTCTTCCGAGGCGATGGAAACCCTGTTGTTCAATGAATGCCTTGAAAAGCTGGACCTGGAACCCTACCGGGACCGCCCGGTGGTCATCAAGGGCTGCAGTAAGCTCCCCGTGCCCCTGTCGGCTTACCTCTGGTCCCTGCAACGATTGCAGGATGTGGCCAGAAGCGTGATGTTCGGGGAGGCCTGTTCCGCGGTACCCCTCTTCAAAAAAAGTTGAGCCCTTTTTTACCGAAACGGCATAATCCTTACCTTTGGCGCTCCTAAATACAACTTAAGACCCGATGAAAAACCTAGCATGTACCCTGATCCTTCTTTTGACCGGGATGGCTTCCTTCGGCCAGACCCTTGAAGAACTGAAGGACCTCAAAAAACAAAAAGAAGATTCCGTAAGTGCCATACAGGGCCGGATCGATGATCTGAACAAGCAAATCGATGCCTTCCCCGGTTGGAAAATAGGCGCTTTCGGCACCATTGGGGGAAGTATTTCCGAATTCAACAACTGGTATGCCCAGGGTTTCCCAAACAACTCTTCAGGGCGGATCGGCATCACGATAAACCCCTATGCCCGCCTCGATCGCGAGAAGTTTTTCTGGTACAACAACGCCCAGATCAACCTGGCCTGGACAAAATTCGACGACAAGGACGACCCGGCTGACGAAGAAGGGTTCCGGCAGTCGAACGACGTGTTCAACCTGTCTTCCCTGTACGGGTATAAACTTTCCGAGAAACTGGCCGCTTCCGCCCTTATGGAATACCGGACCACCCTGCTGAACAATTTCAACGACCCCGGATATCTGGACCTTGGGGTCGGGGTTACCTGGAAGCCGATTACCAATCTGGTGGTGGTGATCCATCCCCTGAACTACAACTTCGTGTTCAGCAAAGACGGGAACGATGTGTTTGAGTCGTCCTTCGGAACCAAGATCCTGGCCACCTACGAAAAATCCTTTAGCGGCTTTGACTGGAAATCGACCTTTTCGGGCTTCCAGAGCTATAAAAGCAGTAACCTGTCAAACTGGACCTGGACCAACAGCTTAGCCTACAAGGTTTGGAACGATATCGGCCTCGGGTTTGAATTCGGGCTGAGGGACAACAAACAGGAAGCTGTCAATTTTGCCATCCAGAACACCCCGGATACCGATCCGACCCCCACTTTTGACAGTGTGGACAACAAGCTGCAAACGTATTGGCTCTTTGGGTTGACCTATGATTTCTGATCCGGCAGAGGCCTTTGGCAAAAGACCCCCGAAGCAAGCTTCGGGGGTCTTTTTTTAAGAAAAAACGTTTCGCTCCCGGGGGTGCGAAAGATAAAATTCAGATCTGGGGATAAACACTATCACTTAAACACTTGTAAAGATACGCAGCCGGGACCAGAATTCCCGAATTTTTTGTCCGCAAATCCACCTTTGCCTCCCCAGGCCCCATTTTCCCCAACTTCCAGGAAGCCTTCAATTCTCCGGGGAGTACTCGTCGAGGTTTTCGGGATACAGGAAGTTATTGTATGGAAACCTCCCTATATGGATTTTGCGAACCTCCCGGTAGACCATTTTCCGGAATTCATCGAGGTTTTCCCTGTTGAGGGCAGAAATAAAGACCACATTGCCCGACATTCTTTGCATCCAGGTGTCTTTCCACTCCCCTATGGAGTAGTGCCTTGAGGTCCGTTCTGTTACGAGGTCGTCGGCGTCCAGCACCTCAGCCCGGTACTGGTCGATTTTGTTGAACACCATAAGGATGTTTTTATCGGCGCAATCGATTTCCGAGAGGATTTGGTTGACCGATTCGATATGGTCTTCAAAACTGGGGTGGGAAATATCCACCACATGGAGCAGCAAGTCGGCTTCCCGGACCTCGTCGAGGGTGCTTTTGAAACTTTCGACCAACTGGGTGGGCAGCTTTCGTATAAACCCCACGGTGTCGCTCAACAGGAACGGAAGGTTCCCCAGGACGACCTTGCGCACCGTGGTGTCGAGGGTGGCGAACAGCTTGTTCTCTGCAAAGACCTCGCTTTTGCTGATTACGTTCATCAGGGTAGACTTGCCCACATTGGTATACCCGACCAGGGCCACACGGACCAGGGCGCCCCTGTTCCCCCTCTGGGTTTCCATCTGGCGGTCGATTTTATCCAGCTTCTTTTTCAACAGGGCAATCCGGTCGCGGACGATACGCCGGTCGGTCTCGATTTCCGTTTCCCCGGGGCCTCGCATCCCGATACCCCCCCGCTGGCGCTCGAGGTGGGTCCAAAGGCCGGTAAGCCTTGGCAGGAGGTATTCGTACTGGGCCAGTTCCACCTGGGTCCTGGCATAGCTGGTGGTAGCCCGCTGTGCGAAAATGTCGAGGATCAGCCCGGTGCGGTCGAGGATTTTACACCGGAGCTGCCGTTCAATATTGCGCTGTTGTACAGGGCTCAGTTCATCGTCGAAGATGACCGCGCCAATTTCATGCTCCTTTACGTAGTCTTCTATTTCCTGCAATTTGCCGCTGCCGATAAAGGTTTTCGGGTTGGGGATCTCCACCCGTTGCACAAAACGCTTCATCACCTCGCCCCCGGCCGTATAGGTCAGGAACTCCAGCTCATCCATGTATTCCTCAACCTTTTCTTCAGGTTGTTCGCGGGTGATGATCCCCACCAGGATGGCGCGTTCATAGGAAATGTCTTTCTTCTCGAGCATATAGGATTGGTATGGTGCAAAACTACGCAAACAAAGCCAAGTTTGGATGTGCCCTGGTCCCTGGTCAGGACGAGGGGGCCATGATCAGGGAGCCGCAACCCTCTCCCGGATTACCCTTTGCGGGCCATGCTGCCCCCCGGGTCGTGCACTAAGGAGTCCCGGCCCAGGCACCCATCCCCCGCCTGGCAAATGCCCTGCGGCGGTTGGCATCATTGCTCCGGCTCATCCCCTGGCCGAATCCCATAAATCAGCAAATAACCTATCATCCAGAATTCTCCCAGGGTCGCAGGAATAGTCAAAACGTCCAACAGGGAATGTTTGACACCCGCATAATACAGCAGCGTGCTTACAATATACCCCACCCCTCCCAGGACCAGCACGCGGCCCAACCAAAGCGGCCATCTTTTTGAGGTGACAACAATGTGTCCCATTGGAATGAGCCAAAGCCCAAAGAAAAGACCTCCAATATTCCACGAATGCTTTATCAATTCTCCCAAAAGCGCTATCAGTACCATCTTGTCATCATACGATTGGGCTGAGGAATTTGCGATTTGGATGGCCGCCGCCATTGAAATGGCGCTGATCATAATAACCACCGCGTTTATCGTACCCCAAATTCCCACTGCCCAGGCCTTCCAGTCACTGATGCTTCTGAACAACCTGTAAAACCATAAGGCTGCAAGCGCCTGTGAGAGGACCAACAACAATTCAAATATGAGCCGCAGCCTTGCAAGAGAATCCGGGTCGGTCAGGTTGGTCAGGGTTTCTACCGGGTCACTTGAATAGACCTGGGGGTGGAATACCATAAACCCGAGGATCCCGGATACCGCCAGGAGCAAATACCAAATTCCGGCAACTCTTGCCGTTTTGACCAATTCCCTTTGTTTGTCATTCATATGCATAGTTTATCGGTTTGAAGAAGGCTACAAACCCTGTGCGTATTTCGATGCTTCTCTTTTTCCAATTATCCCGTCCCCGGCCATTTCCACGCCTGCGATACGATCGCTGCAAAAACCAAAAGTTCCACGAAGTTGAATAGCACGAAGAAGGTCTGCCAGTCATTCCCGAAACTGGTAGTTATGATCAGGATGGACATGCATGCATACAGGAAGGCAACCAGAACATTCAGCCACTTGTTGATTCGGGGCCTTAGAAAAACCGAAAGGAGGATCATCAGGGCCGGGAGGATCAGAATTCCGGAGAAAATCACCAAAAGCTGTGGCGATGTCGGCCCCATCGGTGTCTGGAGTGCCATCATTTTCTCCAGTTTCCCAGGGGTCATCAGCCGGAAATAGTCGGCATAGATGTACAGGAACATGAGGGTTGTCCAGAGAAAGGCCAGCTTGATCTTTATATCAACCCTGTCATCGACCAATGGTTTGGAACCTGTCTTCTTACTCCCGATTTTGAGTGTTTTTTGTAGTTGGTGTCCTTGTAAGACGATAAATAGCAAGGATTGTTACAGACTCCCCGATTTCAGGGCTGTCCCGGAGCCGATGTTCATTAGGGCAAACGGTATGCTTGTGGAAGCCTCCATCACTTCCTGTCCACATCACCTGATTTTGTACAGCGTATCCCAGGCACTTGCGCCGTCAGTGGTTTATTGAGGTTTTGAATATTCGATCAATTCCTCTTCGTAAAAAAAATCTTCCTGGGTTTGCGTGAGCTTAATGAAATTTTTTACTTCCGGGGCATACCACCAAACCTCATCCGTGTCGGCACTATATCCTCTCGAATTCGAGATTGTGCCTTTGTATTGAATTTTGTAGGCCATAAATGTTCCCGCTTCTACCGTCTCTTCCTGAAAGGATAAAACCTCAACATCCTGGCTTTGCGTGCCTTTTGTGCCATCTTGACTTGTCCAGCTATTTTCAAATTTCCACTTTTTGCCCACTTCCAGAGGCCAGTCATATTTAGGGGTTTCACTTTCATCTGGTTTCACCATATCTGCTACCGGAATAGTATCAGTTCCTATGGTCATTCCCAATTCTCCGTCAACGCTTACTATTTCTCTTGTATCCTCTCCTTCGGAACGTATTTCTCCTTGCGTTGTTACACCTTTATATTTCCAAACCCATTTTTCGCCAACTCTATAATCCGCTAAAGTGGGTTGTTGGGTGGCATTGGATTTTGTTGACTTGTTACAGGCGCTGAACATGGCTAAGGCAAAAAACAGTACAATTTGTCTTTTCATTTATTTGATTTTGATGTTGATTCTGTAATCGGTGAGTGATTCAGGATGGGGTTTTTGGAGGCTCGATTAGGTAGCCTTTCTGAATGGGGGTGCTACGTTTTGACGAAAATCAGGGGGTATTGTTACAGATGTATCCGATCCATTTGCTTTGTATGCTCTCTTATTATGGGGATATATGAAACGCATTCTGCCCGAACAGGTCATCACTGGAGGGCTGACGGCACAGATCTACACCTTAACGATCTGGTCTTCCTTAAGCAACTCCTCATTCCGCAGCCTCAGGAAGACCTGAGCTACAGTTATCACGTCCTGTTCGCAGTACTTTACTATTCGCTCCAGATCGTTCTCTTCATAATACACATCCCGGACCATACTCCCATCAATGTCTTCCTTGGGGGAGGGGATCCCCAGTACATGGGCCAGTAATTTCAGGGAGGTGTAATGCTTGAAGTCGCCGAATTTCCAAAGCTCCATAGTATCGAGGTGGGGCACTTCCCAGGGTTTCTTCCCAAAAAGCGAAAGCCTGGAGGGCAGGGCGATCCCGTGGATGACCATACGCCTGGCCAGGTAGGGAAAATCGAATTCCTTTCCGTTGTGTGCGCATAGCAGGTGTTGCGGCCGGTTAAAATACGTGTCCAGCAGATCCCTGAACTCCAGGAGCAACTGCCTTTCCTCCCCGCTAAAACTGCGTATCCGGAGCTTCCGGTTGCTGCCGGTCCCCTGGAAATACCCGACGGAAATGCAAATAACCTTCCCGAATTCCGCCCAAATCCCTGCCCGTTCATAAAATTCTTCAGCGGTGTATTCCTCTTTCCGCTGGTACTGCGTCTTGAGTGCAAATAACTCCCGGGCCTCCCCTGGCAGCTGGTCATAGGCCACGGCCTGGGGCACCGTTTCGATGTCGAGGAAGAGGATATTGCCCAACGGAACTTTGGCAATCATGCGAGAGGTTTATCACAAAATAAGCGTTTCTTCTGAAATTCGCCCTCAGGGGACGTGATTTGCCCCCGGGAGGCTGCTCAGACGGCTCCGGGAAAGCCCGACTCGCTAAAAAGCGAGGTCTGTGTCGAGGGGCTTTCGTGCTCCAGCAGCCATTTTTTTCGTGCAAGCCCACCGGCATAGCCGGTAAGGGAACCATCAGCACCCACGACCCTATGGCAGGGTACCACTATCCAAACCGGGTTCCGGGAATTGGCGGCAGCGACTGCCCGCACTGCCCCGGGATCGCCCACCCTCGTAGCGAGTTCCCATAGGAACAGGTGGCCCCAAAGGGGATTTCAAGGAGGGCTTCCCATACCTTTTTCTGGAAGGTGGTACCCTGAAGGTCCAGGGGCAGGTCAAACCATTTCCTGCCGCCCTGAAAATATTCATGCACCTGCTCACAAGCCCTGGCCAGTGAAGGAGGGATCAGGCCCCTTTCGGAAGGCTCCGCGCAGCACCGGAGCGAAGCAAGTCCCCTGGGGCTTCCGTGGAGGGTGATCCAACCCAGGGGGGTCTGCAGGTGCGCCTGTTCCATATGTATCAGATTATGCCCGACCGCTTGGCCCGGTCCTCCCATTTTTTGCGCGCCAGCAGCTGCAGGTCTTCCACATTGTCGCTTTCATCCATGATCTCGAGCCCCAGGAGGGTTTCAATGACGTCTTCCATGGTCACCAGGCCGCTAACCGACCCATATTCATCCACCACAAGGGCCACGTGCTCCCGGTTGCGGATCAGGGTATCGAACAATTGGGGGATAGGCGTTTCCCTTCGGGTTACCAGCAGGTCGCGGCGGATCTCGGCCAGGGTCATCTTCCCGTTATCGTTGATCAACTCCTCCAGCACGTTGTCCTTAAGCACAAAACCCGTTATCGAATCCTGAGATTCCCCATACACGGGGATCCGCGAAAAACGAAGCCTGGGATTCTCTTTAAAAAAGGCTTCTATGGTTTGTGTTTCGGGGGCAATTTTCATCACGGTCCTCGGGGTCATTACATCCTTTACCCGGATCTCCTCAAATTGGAGCAGGTTTTTGATCACCTTGGATTCAGATTCTTCAAATACCCCCTCTTCATGGGCAATGTCGGCCATAGCGGTAAAATCTTCCCGACTCAGTACACTGCCGTGGTGGCTTTTCCCGATCAACCGGGTAAAAAGCTGCAGCATCCACATCAGGCCGGTCACACGCATGATCCATACCATGGCCTTCAGGGCAAGGGCAGCAAATCCGGCCAGTTGCTTCCAGTAGGTAGCCCCTATGGTTTTCGGGATGATCTCTGAAGCTATCAGGATCAACAGGGTCATCAGGGTCGAAACCACCGCGACCATGAGGTCTTCCGTAAAGCGAAACCCCAGGAGGCTGTGGCTTTGCTGGCCATAATGGTCGGTGTAGACCGCCTTGGCCTGTACCCCCACCAAAATAGCCCCAACCGTATGGGCGATGGTGTTGAGGGTCAGGATGGCGATAAGCGGCTGGTCCACATCTTTTTTGAGCTCCTCAAGGGTAACGGCAAAGGCTTTACCCTCCTTTTTCCTAAGGTTGAGGAATGTAGGGGTAATGCTTAGCAAAACCGCTTCCAGGATGGAGCACAGGAAAGAAAAAAAGATGGACAGAAAGGCGTAGAAAAACAAAAGGCCCATAATGGTATTTTGATCGTTCTAAGTTACAATAAATTGTGTCGGGTGAAACCGGGTAACATGAACTGGTTTTTCCCCTAAATCCAGGTCAACCCCCTTTTGTCCTTTCGGCATTCCCAAAGCAAAATTGGCACCCATAGCAGGCAATCCTGCCGTTCAAAAGGAATTTTATCTATCCCAGCAGGCGTGTCGCCTCCCTGGCAAAATACGTGGCAATGAGGTCGGCCCCTGCCCGCTTGATAGACAGCAGCTGTTCCATCATCACGGTATCGTGGTCGAGCCAGCCCTTTTCAGCAGCCGCCTTTACCATGGCGTACTCCCCGGAAACCTGGTAGACTGCCAGGGGAACGTCGAAGGCCTCCCTCAGGTCACGTACGATATCAAGGTAACACAACCCGGGTTTAACCATCACAATGTCGGCCCCTTCGGCGATATCCGCCTCCGTTTCCTTAAGGGCCTCCCTGCGGTTGCCGGGGTCCATCTGGTAGGTCTTCTTGTCTGCAGGGGCCTCTTCCCCGGCCACAGGGGCCGAATCCAGGGCTTCCCGGAACGGCCCGTAGAAGGCACTGGCATATTTGGCACTGTAACTCATGATGCCTGTATCGGAAAACCCCGCCTCATCAAGGGCCGTGCGGAGGCCGAGGATGCGCCCGTCCATCATATCGCTGGGGGCGAGCATGTCGGCCCCGGCCCGGGCATGGGAAACCCCCATGGCACCCAGCACTTCCACGGTCTGGTCATTCAAAATGCGCCCAGCTTCCACAATCCCGTCGTGCCCAAACCGGGAATAGGGGTCCAGGGCCACATCGGTCATGACCCACATTTCCGGGCAGGCCTCCTTTATGGTTTTTATGGCCCGCTGCATCAGCCCCCCCGGGTTCAGGGCTTCCTTTCCGGAATTATCCTTCAGGCTGTCGGGCACCTTTACAAATAACAGGACCGCTTTGAGCCCCATACCCCATAGCTCCTTTACCTCGGTTTTCAAATGGTCCAGGCTGAGGCGGTAATACCCGGGCATGGAGGCAATTTCTTCCCGTACCCCCTGCCCTTCGACAACAAAAAGGGGTACCAGGAAGTCATCCGGGCTCAGGGAAGTTTCCCGGACCAGGTTCCGGAGGGCCGGGCTGGTCCTGAGGCGTCGGTTTCTTTGAAGTGGGTACATCTGTTTTGGATATTTAAGGATTAATCCCAATCAAATTTACGATTAATGGCGTCAGCCCGGGCGATCCAATTTTTAGGAGCCCGGATGCGGTAACCCAAATAGGCTTCGACAAAATACAGGCGGTCGTCGAGGCGAATATTCCTATCGGCCCTGTGTTCCAGGAATGTATAACCGACATCAAGTCCAAAAAAAAGTCGCTCTGAATTATAGCCCAAACCTCCCCGAAAAATACTCTCCCACAACAGCGAAGTGGTAGACCCTCCATCCTCTTCCAGGATATTGACCCCAATCCCCGTGGTATTCCCCAGGGAGATCAGGATATTCCTGCCAATGACCCAGTTGTAATGGTATCCCGGGCCGAGGCCAAAATCAAAGGAATGGGCCCGGGCCGCACTGCCTTCGCCCTGGTCGAGCCGATATCGGGTATAATAGGCCACAAACCGGGGGACAAAACTGCCGGCACTCCTGTGCTGCCATTCATTCTGGGAGATAAGGGCCCGGAAGGAAAAATTCGGGTTGAACACGTAGGCCGTGGTTCCGCCGAATTTACGGGACTCAAAATTGGGCAGGTAGACCTCCAGGTCCTCAAATTTTCCAAAATACCCCCGCTGGTCGTAATAATCGAAGGTTTGCATCCACTTGCCTGCAAATAACCGCAGGTTCATATTGAACACCCTGGCGCCCTCTTCATCCCGCTCGGGATTCATAAAGGCAGGGGCAAATCCAAAGCTGGCATCCAGGGCGCGAAACTGGGCAGAAACCTTTAGTTGGTTTCTGTTGATAGGCCTGTAGCGGAAGGCATCCCCGGCTTCATCCCTGAGCAAAAACCGGTTTGCGCTTTGCTGCCATCCGCTCCTGAAGGTAATCTGGTTTGGGAAAGTGGTTATAAAAGGCAGTGAATCCCCTTCAGGCAGTGCCTCCTGACCCTGCAAAAAAACCGGGCAACATAGGAGGAAAACCAGACCCAATCGTTTCAAACCCATTCCACAGGAGTTTCAAGGACTTTGATAAGGGCTGCCTCCTGACTCCCGGGCTCCGGGTAGTGGTCGTAACGCCACTGCACCGCGGGCGGCAGGCTCATCAGGATGCTTTCTATGCGCCCATTGGTTTTTAGCCCGAAAAGCGTCCCTTTGTCGTGGACCAGGTTAAACTCCACATAGCGCCCCCTGCGGATCTCCTGCCATTCGCGGTGCCGGGCATCATAAGGGAGTCCTTTCCGCCGTTTGACAATAGGCAGGTAGGCCTGTAGGAAGGAATCCCCCACTTCGGTCACAAACCCATACCAGTCGCCTGCGCTGCGGCCCTCCCCGGGCCTGAGATAGTCGAAAAAAAGGCCCCCGACCCCCCTGGCCTCTCCGCGGTGGTGGTTCCGGAAGTAAGCATCGCATTTTTGTTTGTATTCCGGGTAGAATCCCGGGTCATGGGCATCACAGGCCGCCTTGCAAACCCCGTGGAAATGGCGGGCATCTTCCTCAAAAAGGTAGTACGGGGTCAGGTCCTGCCCGCCCCCAAACCACTGGTCCACGACCTTGCCCCCTTTATCATACATCTCAAAATACCGCCAGTTGGCATGCACGGTAGGGACCATGGGGCTTTTTGGATGCAGGACCAGGCTCAGCCCGCAGGCAAAAAAATCGACCTCCCCCACCCCGAAATACTGTTGCATGCTTTTCGGCAGGGGGCCATGCACCGCAGAAATGTTGACCCCCCCTTTTTCAAATACCGCCCCGTTTTCGATCACCCGGGTACGGCCGCCCCCGCCCTCGGGACGCTGCCAAAGGTCTTCCCGGAAACGGGCCCCGCCGTCTTCGGATTCCAGGGCCCCTGTAATACGGTCCTGCAACTCCTCTATATAGGTGTAAAATTTATCCTTCATGGTAGTCCTTTACGGCCTGTATGAATGCCCCGGCGTGGGATACGGGAACATTGGGCAGGATGCCATGGCCCAGGTTGACGATGTAGCGGTCCACCCCAAATTCCCTGATCATGCCATGGACCATTTTGCGGATGGTCTCGGGGGGCGAAAGCAGGCGGGCCGGATCGAAGTTGCCCTGCAGGGTAATCTGTCCGCCACTCAGCATGCGGGCGGTTTTGGGGGAACAGGTCCAGTCTACCCCGAGGGCGGAGGCCCCGCTTTGGGCCATGGTTTCCAGGGCAAACCAACATCCCTTCCCAAAGACGATAACGGGCGTGAGGGGCTTTAAGGCTGTAACGATCTGCTGCAGGTACTGCCAGGAGAATTCCTGGTAGTCGGCCGGGGAGAGCATCCCCCCCCAGGAATCAAAAAGTTGTACCGCATGCACCCCGGCTTCCACTTTGGCTTTGAGGTAAGCGATAGTGGTGTCCGTGATTTTTTGCAGCAGGTCATGGGCGGCCGTGGGATCGGTAAAGCAAAAGGATTTGGCCAGGTCAAAATTCTTGCTGCCCTGCCCCTGCACGCAATAGCAAAAGATGGTCCAGGGCGATCCGGCAAAACCGATCAGGGGGACCGCCCCGTCGAGTTTTTCGTTCGTCATGCGTATGGCGTCCATCACATACCCCAGCGACTCCTGTATGTCCGGGATCCGCACCCGGTCCACATCCTGCACGGACCTAACCGGGTTGGGAAGCCAGGGGCCGACCCCGGGTTTCATTTCCACCTCGATATCCATGGCCTGGGGCACCACCAGGATATCGCTGAACAGGATAGCGGCATCCATCCCAAACCGGCGGATGGGTTGTACCGTAATTTCGGAGGCCAGTTCAGGGGTTTGGCAGCGGGTGAAAAAATCATATTTGTCCCGTATCTCGCGAAATTCGGGAAGGTAGCGGCCTGCCTGCCGCATCATCCAGACCGGTGGCCTGGAAACCGGTTCGCCTTTGAGGGCTTTGAGGAAAAGGTCGTTCTTAACCGATGGCGCCATATGCAATATTATTTTACGGGGTCCTTCTGACTCAGGGCCAGTGCAATCACGGCCCCGACATCCGGGGTTTCTGAAATTAAAATACGTTCGGTATATTTTCTTGCCGCTGCTGCTGTGGTGGGGCCGATACAATAGGCCACCGCCTTTCCGAAAGGGTTCATGCGGGCATAGCTCTCCACCCCGCTGGGGCTGAAAAAAAGGAGGCCGTCAAAAGCCTGGTCAAAGGCCCTGTGAACCGACCCGGTATTGTAAACCACAACCTCTTCCCAGGGAATGCCCAGGGAATCGAGGGCTTGCGGCAGGGTATCGAGCCTTCGGTTGCCGCAATAGTAGGTGAAGGACCAATCGCGATAACGCTTTTCGATGCGCGTTGCAAGGTCACTGGCAGAGGGGGCTGTTTCCAGCACCCGGACCCCTTTTTCGCCTAACAACGCCGCCGTGGTTTCCCCCACGCAGAGGCAGGGCTTGTCCGACGGGGCTTCCGGCATGTCCTCGGGGAAACACGCCAGCACTGCGTGCTTGCTGCTGAAAATCGCCGCATCCCCTTTTGGGTCATAAGGGGTGGGAAGCAGGGTTATGGCAATGGCATCGTAATCCGTTACCCGCCATCCGGCGGCCATGAGGATTTCGCGATGTGCGCTTCCCAGTTTTCTGGTGGCGAGAAGGGACTTCATCTGGAAAGGCTTTTTTTGACCGCTGCCAGGATAGCCCCCCCGCCGGAGTCCAGGATTTCCCTGGCACATTGCCGACCAAACCCGGCGATGGCATCTGCCTTTGCATCCTTTTCCACCAGGACCTTGTCGGCGCCATCGAGGGAGAAGAGGCCACCCCGAAACCGGATGCGTCCCTGTTCCTCCACGGCGAGGGCGCCGATAGGGGCCGTACAACCCCCCTCCAGTTCCCGGAGGAATTCGCGCTCCACGGCAGTACACCGTTCCGTTTCCGGATCATTCAGCCCCGAAAGGGCTTCAAGGGCATGAGTATCCCCCTCCCGGACCACCACCATCATGGCGCCCTGGGCCGGGGCGGGCAACATCCACTGCAAGGTCGAAAACTGGTCCGGGAGCAGCCCGATGCGCTCCAGGCCGGCTGCCGCGAAAATAGCGGCATCCCAACCGTGATCCGCCAACTTCTGCATGCGGGTATTGACGTTGCCCCTCAGATCGACGATCTCATGCAGGGGGTACCGGTGCAGCCACTGGGCTTTGCGCCTCAGGCTCCCCGTGGCCACCACCCCTTCCGCGTTCAGGAAGTCGAGGCCTTTGTGGACCAGGATATCGAGGGGGTTGGCCCGCTTCAGGACCGCTGCCTGCACAATGCCCTTTGGAAGGGCCGTGGGCACATCCTTCATGGAATGCACCGCAAGGTCGATATCCTTGCGCAGCAGGGCCACATCGAGGGTCTTGGTAAAAATCCCGGTAATCCCCAGTTCATAAAGGGGTTTGTCGAGGATGAGGTCGCCCGTGGATTTGACCGGCATCAATTCCGCATCCTGCCCTCCCGCCTGAAGCAGGGACTGGACCCTGCGGGCCTGCCATAACGCCAATTCACTGTCACGGGTTCCGATCCGGAGCCGTTTGCTCATGGAGTTTCTATTTCTAACTGGAAAACTTTGCGAATCAGTTCCAGGCTTTCTTCGGGATCAATCTCCGAATCTTTCAGGTGATTCGCAAACTGCCGGGTGATTTTGTGAATGATACGGTCAGAAACCTGTCCGGCCTGGAAAGCATCGAAGCCCTCGATTTTGCGGGACTGGAAATCCAGCTCCTCTTCCTGAATGGTTTTGAGTTTCTGCTTCAGCGCCCTGATCACCGGGGCGTACCGCCGGGTTTCCAGCCACTGGTTGAATTCCGAATGCACCGCTTCAATGATGGATTCAGCCAGGGGGATATGCTTTTTCCGCGCTTCAAGGGTGCCATCGGTAATCCGGGATAGCTGGTCGAGGTTTACCAGGGTAATCCCGGCTTGGTTCCCGATTTCGGGGTCCACATTCATGGGGATGGACAAATCCATGACCCATTTGGGCGATCCCGGGGGGATCATGTCCGGGCGGACGGTCGGTTGGGGGGCACCGGTGGCCACAATCAGGATGTCGGCCATCGCAATAGCTTCTTCCAGTTCTTCGTAGGGCCGTACCTTCACGTCGAATTTCCCGCCAACTTCATCTGCCCTGTCGCGGGTGCGGTTGATGAGGGTGATGTGGGGGTTGCGGGTATGTTTGATGAGGTTCTCGCAGGTGTTCCGGCCGATCTTTCCGGTGCCCAGCAGGAGGATCTTGCGCTGGCTGATCTCAGGTACCCGGGCAAGGAGGTACTGGACGGCGGCAAATGCCACAGAGGTGGCCCCGGAGGAAATCCCCGTTTCGTTCTTGATGCGCTTGCTGGCCTGGATGACGGAGTTGCACAGGCGCTCGAGAAACGCGTTGGCCAGGTGTTGCTCCCTTGATTTGATGAAGGCCTTTTTGAGTTGGCTGATGATTTCAAAGTCCCCGAGGATCTGGCTGTCCAGCCCCGACCCTACCCGAAAGAGGTGGGAAATCGCTTCCTGGTCCTGAAATACATAGCCAACCTGATCAAAATCCCCGGGGGTACCGTTGCTGTATTTGCACAAAAGCCTGATCAGGTGTTCGGGGGTAGAAGCAAACCCATAAAGTTCGGTGCGGTTGCAGGTGCTGGTGACCAGCAACCCATCGATGCCTTCCTTCCGCGCCTGTAGCATTAACCGGTCGACTGCTGCATCATCCAAAGCGAATTTCCCCCTCATGGCGGCATCCGCCTTTTGGAAGCTCAGGCCCACGACCAGGAATCGATGGTGTCTCGAAATATGATACTTTTTCATGAACCTCGTTAGGACACCGGCAAAAATAACAGGAATCCCCGGCTAAAAATAACGCTGGAAGTCCAATTTATACCGGTTTGGGTGAAATGTCCAAATAAGGGTCAAATTCCGTAACTTTGTCCAAAAAGCAGGCGTTTTGCGTCAAACAGTTTAGAAGTGTTCTAAATAAAAAGCCTGGAAATCCCATGGAAGTCCCTGAAAAAAATGTCGCTGGCAGTGCGCTTTGTGAACTTGAACTGGAACCTGAGTTCTTCATGCTACAGGCCGCCAATCCCGGGTCTCAGCCCTTAAGGGTGGAGCGCACTGCGGAACGCCAGTTCCTGCAGTTGCATTTCTGCCTGAAAGGGCAGGCCCGCTTTTTGTACAACCAGGGCCGCTACACCATGGAAATCCAGGGAGATCAGTCCATGGTGCTGTACAACCCCAGGACCCCCCTCGATATCCAGTGCGACCTCAGCCCCGACACCTGGTTGGTTTCCATCCTGATGACCATCCGGAAATTCCATTCCCTGTTCACGGCCGAAGCCTCGTACATCCCCTTCCTGAGTCCTGAAAACCGCGATAAAAAGTATTACCAGCAGTATCCGACCAGCCCCGGGATCTCGGTAGTTTTGAGCCAGCTTTGGAACGAGCACACCCATCCGTCGGCCAGCCTCCTGTATTCCCGGGCAAAGGTTTACGAGTTGCTCTCCCTGTATTTCAACCGGAACCCTGAATCGGATTCGGAACAATGTCCATTTCTGGTCGACGAGGAAAATATCCGGAGGATCCGGCTGGCCAAGGAAATCATTATCCAACGGATGGCCGAACCCCCGGGCCTGCAGGAACTGGCCGATGAAATTGGCCTTAGCCTCAAAAAACTCAAGGAAGGCTTCCGGCAAATCTATGGGGATTCCGTGTACAGTTTCCTTTTCGATTACAAAATGGAAACCGCCCGAAAAATGCTGGAAACGGGGAAATACAACGTGAATGAGGTAGGGCTGAAAGTAGGTTACAGCACGGCAAGCCACTTTATTGCCGCGTTCCGGAAAAAATACAATACTACCCCAAAAAAATATACGCTGTCGCTGGCCCGTCAGCGGTCCTGAATACAGAAAACTCCTAACCTTAAAAGAAAGATCCCAACACCTCCCTCCATGAAGCTATTCCCATCCCTCTTTTCCGCCTCCATTTTGCTGTTCTTCGGCCTTTCTGCAGCCTGCTCCCAGTCAGGGGGAAACACGGACCATGTGGCCGAAACCGACAAGCGCATCCTGGTATATTCCCAAACCAACGGGTACCGCCACCAATCCATCGAAAAGGGGGTAGCCACCCTGAGGGATCTCGCCCGGACCGCAGGCCTTTCCCTGGACCACACCGAAGATTCCCTGCAGTTTAATCCGAAGAATCTTTCCGGTTACGGGCTGGTCATCTTCCTGAGCACCACAGGGGACGTCCTGGGTCCGGAACAGGAAGAAGCCTTCCGCGGGTTTATCCGGGGAGGCGGGGCCTTCATGGGGATTCATGCAGCCACGGACACGGAATACGACTGGCCCTGGTACGGCGGGTTGGTAGGGGCCTGGTTCCACAGCCACCCGGAACAACAACGGGCGCGTTTGGAAGTGGTGCCCCCAGGCCACCCGTCCACAGCGCACCTGGGCGATTCCTGGGAACACTTTGACGAATGGTACAATTTCAGGGACATCCAACCCGGGTTGCAAGTGGTACTCCGGCTCGATGAAAGCAGCTACCAGGGAGGGAACCACGGGGAGGACCACCCCATAGCCTGGTACCGCGAATACGAGGGGGGAAGGTCCTTCTACACCGGTTTGGGCCACACAGAGGCTGCATATGACGACCCGGATTTCCAAAAGCACTTGCTGGGGGGCATCCGGTTTTGCCTGGGGTTGCCCTGATCAGGAGCGTCCCAGGAGTTGCCCCAGGGCGGCATAGCTGATCATCAGCCCGGAAAGCACCATAAACAGGAGCAGGAGCAATCGAAACCCCTGGGAGGAAATCCTTCCGAGAAACTGCTTGCCCAGGATATTTCCGACCACCGCCCCCAGGCCCAGGACGAGGCCATAGGCCCAGTATGGGCCGGAGAGGATCCCAAAAAAAGTATACGCCCCAACCTGTGCCAGGCCGGTAAAGAAGGAGTTTGCCGTTTTGGTTGCGATCAGGGATTCCTTCTGCAGGCCGGCATTCAGGTAAAACGGGTTGAGCACTGGCCCAATGGCCCCTACCAGGGTTCCCAGAATGGCCGTAACAAAGCCCAGCGGGGCAAACCAGGGGGCGGGCATTTCAAAGGAGCGTTCCCTTTGCCCGAAACGGAACTGGAAGAGGGCGCTGACCAGGAAAAGCCCAATAAGCAGTTGAAGCCAGGGGAGTTGCATGGTGCCGAAAACCCACGATCCGACCCAGGCCCCTGCCATGGCCGGAAACGCATAATAGGCGCATAATTTCCATTGGATGTGCTTCCAGTACAACAGCAACCGGGCCGGGCGACCGATGAAATTCCCCAGGTTTGCCACCGGGGCCGTCGCCCCGGCCCCCAGGAAGGCATTCAATACGGGAAGCATCAGCAGGGCCCCTCCCCCGCCTGCAAGGGTTGAGAACACAAAGGCAATAACCCCAAGCAAAAAGAGCGCTGCCAGGTGCCAGGGGTTTACCCCCGCGACCAGTTCTGCGATAAACGTGGTTTCCGCCATTCCGGTCTGGGTTTAAGGGAATGGTTGCAGCGGACGGGCGACCATGATCCCCGTAAGGCCGCGAACTTTTTGCAGGTAGGCAGCAAGGGGCTCCTCCGTGATCATGACCTGCCCCAGGGTGGAGGCATGCAGCAAGTGGATCCGGCCGTCCGGAAGGCGCAGGGCTATTCCGGTATGGGTGACATCCAGGCCGGGAATGTCTGTGGCCAGGGCAATGATATCCCCATCCGTCAGGTCCGGTTCCCATGCAGCTATCTCATTTACCGGCAGTACATAAACCGGGATATCCCGGAGGTCCTTTTCCATTTGCAGGATCTGGGCATAACTTTCTTCCCGGGCAAGCAAAGGGTAGCGCTCCCGGTGGGTGCCCATGAAATCAATCGTTTTGGAAACCAACACGCCCCCCAGGTCAGCCGTGACGTTTGCAACAAGTCCCTTGCGCGCATTGTCGTGGATCCATTCGCTGAAATAATGAAGGCGGGAGGCATACCCCGCCCTTTCCCCGCCCCGGTACCGGACCTCTTCCAGGGCCTGCAGGTAAGCCTCCCAATCCGTCTGCCCCAGGACCTGCATACGCCCCAACACCAGGGCATTCTCCACAAAGGTGGTACAGTCCAGCCCCGAGAAATTGACCACCAGGGGTTCCTCTTCCGACACTTCAAGGGTATTGGCCGTGTATGGGGTGCCCAGCAACGCCTGCCCTGCCATTACGGTGGCCCGGCCCACGGGGAAGCCTTTGTTTGGCGGCAGGTCACGCAACAGGCGATCGAAAGCCTGGCGGTCATCAGGGCTGCAGGAGACGGCCGGAGGCTGTCCCCAAAGGCCTTCGCCAATGAGCAGGCAGGTAAAGAGCAACAGGCGAATCATACCATTTGGCAGTTTGTGTAAAAATAACGGAAACTGCGAACTAAGGGGCACCTTTCGCATCCCCATTGATCAGGATCCTTTGGTGCGCTATACTTTCGGGATAGTTTTCCTGGAGGAAAGCAATGAGCTTCTCGCGGACATGGACCCGTAGCTCCCAGGCCCTGCCAGAATCCGGGGCGCTTACCGTGGCCCTGATTTCGACATATTCGGCCCTGGAATCGGTGACCTGGATATTGGCAACCTCCCCGTCCCACTGGTCGGCAGCGGCAACAATGCGGTGGAGCTCTTCCCTAAGGGCATCGAAAGGCACCGTATAATCGGTATAGATAAAAACCGTTCCAAGCAGGTCCGTGGAAGATCTGGTCCAGTTCTGGAATGGCTTTTCTATAAAGTAGGTGGTCGGCAGCACCAGCCTGCGCTTGTCCCAAATCCGGACCACCACGAAGGTAAGGGTAATCTCCTCCACCCGGCCCCATTCCCCTTCCACGACCACCACATCGTCGAGGCGGATGGGCTGGGTAATGGCCACCTGGATCCCGGCCAGGATGGTGGCAATGAGTTTTTGTGCCGAAAATCCTACAATGATCCCGGCCACCCCGGCAGAGGCGAAGATGCTCACCCCCACCTCGCGGATGCTATCAAAACTCATAAGGGCCGCCCCGATAGCCAGGACCACAACAATAAACACAAAGATTCGCTCCAGGATATTGAACTGGGTAAAGACAATCCGGGCCCTCAGGTTGTCATCGCCATCGATGTCGTACCGGGCGATCAACAACTTTTTCACAATCCCCAGCGCCCTGATAATCAACCAGGCAAAAGCAGCAATAAAAAGCAGGGTACTCGCCCTTCGGAAATACACCCCAAAGGATTCCATCCCGAGCAGGTTGCGAAGCGATTCCATCCTGAGGAAAAGCGAAAAAAGCACCAGTACCAGGGGCCAGGCCACTTTTCGGATGGAGTCTGAGGGCAATAAATACTTAGGGTGTTTTCCAAAATGCCGCAACACGGCGCCGATGGCGATATAGGCGCCAATCATCAAAAGCAGGGTCAGGCTGAGGTAAAAAATCGAACGCTGGGTCGGATCAGGGAAAAGCTGGTCTGCCATAGGGAAACCTTTTTACCCCTTTAAAGTACTAATTTCTAAAGTTAGGGGCCCCGAAACTGCCGGAAATTGGTTTTTCTTATGGACCTATAATGGAATCCGTGAGGTTCCCGATGGCTTTCTTGCCCATGAACGTGTATTTTTGCCATACCTTCAAACAACCTGATCCTAAAAACAGAACCCCTGCCATGAAAGGTGTATTACTGGTTAACCTGGGCTCCCCGGACAGCCCCACCCCGAAAGATGTAAAACCTTACCTCGATGAATTCCTGATGGATGAAAGGGTTATCGATGCCCCCAAGTGGCTTAGGAACATCCTGGTAAGGGGGATCATTCTGCAAACCCGCCCCAAACGCTCAGCCAAAGCGTACCAGAAAATCTGGTGGGAGGAGGGTTCCCCCCTCATTGTTATCTCCAACCGCTTCCTGGAAAAAGTAAGGGAACAAACCAGGCTCCCTGTGGCGCTGGGGATGCGGTACGGGTCGGGATCCATCGAAGAGGGGTTGAACGAATTAAATGAAAAGGGGGTGGATGAGGTGTTGCTGGTGCCCCTTTACCCGCACTATGCCATGAGTTCCTATGAAACCGTGGTGGTCAAGGCCCTGGAGGTGCAGGCAGCGAAATTTCCGCACATGCACGTAACCACCATGCCGGCCTTTTACAGCAACAAGGACTACATCAGGGTGCTTGCGGGCGCTATTGCCGAAGGCCTTAAAGGATTTGACTACGACCATGTGCTGTTCTCCTACCATGGCATCCCGGAAAGGCATATCCGCAAATCGGACCCGACCCGCTTCCACTGCAAAATTGACGGCCAATGCTGCCAGACCAACTCCGTGGCCCATTATACCTGCTATCGCCACCAGTGCTACGATACCACGGAACTGGTGAAACAGGCCCTTGATTTGCCGGAGGACAAGGTGAGTTCCTCCTTCCAGAGCCGACTGGCCGGCGATCCGTGGCTAAAACCGTATACCGACTATGAATTCGAACGCCTGGCCAAAGAAGGCAAGGCCCGGTTGGCGGTAATTACCCCGGCTTTTGTAAGCGATTGCCTGGAAACCCTGGAGGAAATTGCCATGGAAGGCGAAGAGGAGTTCCTGGAAGCCGGCGGAAAAGAGTACCGGCATATCCCCTGCCTGAACGACCGGGGCGAATGGGTGGCCCTGATGGGGAAATGGATCGGGGAATGGGCCTCCACCGGGGCACTGCCGGCCTGAACCCGAAATGCGTCGAACCTTCAGGCGACAAACTAGTTGGATTGCCGTGGTTCCTGTGCCGGTACCCGGAAAATCGAACCCTTAAATTTCCAATGGCCTGAAAGGTTTTTTCAGCCTTCTTGGGTAATTTGGATTTGGGGGGGCGGGGGTGCCCCAACCGCCTTATGCAATCTGAAAAATCCTCAGAAGCCCCCTCCCCCCCGGACCTCCCTGCCGACCCGGTGATACAATTCCGGGTTCTGCCCTGAATTCTTTACCTTTAAACGGTACACAATTACTTACTCCCATGAAACACGTTCCCGCAATCTGCTTGCTGTTTATAGCCGGGTTTTCCCTGCTATCCGCCCAGGACCGAATCACCGGAAACCTTAAGGCCTCCCGTTCTCCTGTACTTGCCCAAAACGGGATGGTCGCTACCAGCCACCCCCTGGCCACGCAGGTGGGGCTGGATATCCTGAAGAAAGGGGGAACGGCCGTAGATGCCGCCATTGCCGCCAATGCGGCCCTTGGCCTCATGGAACCCACGGGATCTGGGATTGGGGGCGATCTTTTTGCCATAGTCTGGGATTCAAAAACACAAAAGCTTTATGGCCTGAATGCCAGTGGCCGGTCGCCCAAAGCCCTGTCGCTCGATTATTTCAGGAAGGAAGGCCTGGAGAAAATCCCGTCACACGGGCCGCTGCCGGTAAGCGTCCCCGGGGCGGTAAGCGGCTGGTTTGCCCTGCACGAAAAATTCGGGACCCTCCCCATGGCAGACCTTTTGGAGCCGGCCATCACCTATGCGGAAAAGGGGTTTCCACTCACACAACTCATCGCCTGGTATATGGGGAATTCCATTCCTTTTTTCGAGCGCCAGGGCTTTCCGAACATCCGGGAAACGTATATCGCCCAAAATGGGGGCCGGCTCCCGGGCGAAGGAGAAATCTACCGGAACCCATTCCTGGCCAACACCTATCGCGCCATTGCCCGGGGCGGGCGCGATGCCTTCTACAACGGTGCGATCGCCAAAACCATGGCAGATTTCATCCAATCCCAGGGGGGCTTTCTTTCCGTGGAGGACCTTGCCACCCATACCGCAGAATGGGTGACCCCGGTTTCAGTAAATTACAGGGGGTACGATGTTTGGGAATTGCCCCCCAACGGGCAGGGAATTGCGGCCCTGCAGATGCTGCAAATCCTGGAGGGTTTTGATTTTTCCAATATTCCATTCGGCAGTCCCCAGCACCTGCATCTGTTTACGGAAGCCAAAAAACTGGCCTTCGAAGACCGGGCCAAATATTACGCAGACCCCGATTTTGCCGACGTACCGGTGGAAACCCTCCTGTCCGATGCCTATGCCGAAAGCCGCCGGTCCCTGATCTCGGAAAGGGCCGGAAAGTATGAGGCCGGGGAAATCAGTGCCGGGGAAACCATCTACATGACCACCGCTGACCGGTTTGGCAATATGGTCTCCCTGATCCAGAGCAATTATCGTGGCATGGGCTCAGGGATGGTCCCCCCTGGCCTTGGCTTCATGCTGCAGGACCGGGGCGAGTTGTTCAGCCTCAAAGAGGGGCAGGCAAACACCTTTGCCCCTGGGAAGCGCCCTTTCCACACCATTATCCCGGCTTTTATCACCCGCGACGGGAAGCCCTGGGTGAGCTTTGGGGTGATGGGCGGGGATTTCCAGCCGCAGGGGCATTCCCAGATCGTGATGAACCTGATCGATTTCGGGATGAACCTGCAGGAAGCCGGAGATGCCCCCCGCTGGGACCATACCGGGGGATCGAGCCCGACCGGGGAAACCGGGGGCACCGGGGCCATACGCATTGAATCCGGGATCCCTTATGAAACGGTAAGGGACCTGATGGACCGCGGGCACCAGGTACGGTTT
The DNA here is from genome assembly GCF_024006985.1 of Robiginitalea marina. Taxonomy (GTDB): domain Bacteria; phylum Bacteroidota; class Bacteroidia; order Flavobacteriales; family Flavobacteriaceae; genus Robiginitalea; species Robiginitalea marina. The sequence continues at coordinate 188,881 of NZ_JAMXIB010000003.1, read as the reverse complement.
GCCCGGGGGGTCTACGGGGGGTACCAGGCCATTCTGTGGGATTCAGCCCAAAAGGTCTACCATGGGGCCTCTGAAAGCCGTAAAGACGGACAGGCCGCCGGGTACTGATCAGGAATAATTTAACCCCCCATGTTATTTTGTGGCGTCGGCGGATACCCTAGCTTTGTAACCCATCCCAATCGATAAATGTCCAGAGTCCGCTCAGAACAACTCGGCACCCAACCCATTGGCAAACTGCTGGTCCAACAGGCCGTCCCGGCCTCCATAGGTATCCTGGTGATGAGCCTGAACATCCTTGTGGACACCGTCTTTGTAGGCAACTGGATAGGCTCCATCGCTATTGCCGCTATCAATGTGGTGCTCCCGGTGTCGTTTTTTATCGCTGCCCTGGGGATGGCCATCGGGATCGGCGGGAGCAGCATTATTTCCAGGGCCCTTGGGGCAGAAAACAGGGAGAAAGCCCTGAAAACCTTTGGGAACCAAATTACCCTTACGGTACTGGTCACCTGCGCCATGGTGGCGCTGGGGCTCTATTATGTGGATGACCTCATCCCCGCCTTTGGGGGGAGGGGGGCCATTTTTGAGCCTGCCCGGGTATATTACACCGTCGTGCTCTACGGAGTCCCCTTTCTCGCGCTCTGCATGATGGGAAATACCGTCATCAGGGCGGAAGGCAAACCCCGCTTTGCCATGATCGCCATGATCATCCCTTCCGTGGGGAACCTCGTCATGGACTATGTCTTTATCTATGTGCTGGATTGGGGCATGCACGGGGCTGCCTGGGCAACCACGGGGGGATATTTGCTTTGTTTCGGCTACATCGCCTGGTTTTTCCTTTCGCGGAATTCGGAATTGAAGATCACCTGGCACCATTTCGGATTAAGCGCCTACCTGTTGAAGGAAATCGGGGGCCTGGGCTTTGTGACCCTGGCGAGGCAGGCCGTAACCTCGGTGACCTACCTGCTAATGAACAACATCCTCTTCGACCTGGGCGGGGAACCTATGGTGGCCGTATACGCCATTATCGGGCGGATGCTGATGTTCGCCCTGTTCCCCGTTTTCGGGGTTACACAGGGATTCCTACCCATTGCGGGGTACAATTACGGGGCCCGCTTTTACGGACGGGTAAAGGAATCGATTTACACCGCCATAAAATACGCGGCGCTGGTAGCCACCCTGGTGTTCGTGGTCCTGATGGTGTTCCCGGGTGAGATCGCCGGATTGTTTCTGAGCAGTCGGCCCGATCTTCCGGCCGGGGAGCTCGCCACCAATGCCTATGTGCTCGACCATACCCCTACAGCCATGCGATGGGTTTTTGCAGCCACGCCGATTATCGCCTTGCAGCTGATTGGCGCCGCTTATTTCCAGGCCATTGGAAAAGCCATCCCCGCCCTCTTGCTTACCCTGACGCGGCAGGGGTTCTTTTTTATCCCCCTGATTTTGATCCTACCCCTTATTTGGGGGGAAACAGGCGTTTGGATCAGCTTTGCCATCGCCGACGTGCTGTCTACCCTGGTTACGGGATACTACCTGAGGAAGGAAATTAAAAGGGACCTGGACCCTGCCCTTGGGGTTACTCTCTGACCCATTTCAATACCGTTTCCACCGGGAGTGCCTCCACCCGCGCTCCCCCGTTCCCCTCCATGGTCGACGCAGCAAACAAGGCATTCCAGATAGCCTCTTCCGTGGCTTCCGCCGCAGCGAGGAATAACGGGGACATGTAATCATTATGGAGCGTGAGGGTTTTCAGCAACATGGAATCGGGCGTATGGGCCACCCTGTTTTCCGGTGCAGTGGAAACAGCAACCACATAGTCGCCGCTGCCATTGGAAGCAATGCCCCCGGTACGCGCCAGGCCCAACATACACCGTTTGGCCAGTCTTTTGAGGTTCCGGGCGTCTAACGGGGCATCAGTCAGGACTACAATCATGCAGGAACCGTCCGTGTCTTCCCGGTAACTGTCGGGGACCTTGTCCAAAGCCCTGGCAAGGTTTATCCCGTTCAGGGTCAGGATACCCCCGAAATTGGCCTGCACCAGCACCCCAACCGTATAGCCCCCGGCCTTCGCGGGGACCCTTCGGGACGAGGTCCCAATCCCCCCTTTATACCCAAAGGCCACCGTCCCGGTGCCCGCACCCACATTGCCTTCGGCCACCGGGCCCGGAGCGGCCTTGTGGATGGCTTCCAAAACGTGCTCCGGCGTCACATGGCTCCCCCGGATATCGTTCAACCTCCCGTCATTGGTTTCCCCGACCAGGGCATTTACGGATCCCACGGTTTCATTCCCGGGTTGGTCCAGAGTATAGCGGATGAGGCCTTCCATGGCTGCGGATACGCTCAGGGTATTGGTGAGAACGATGGGGGTTTCGACGGTGCCCAGTTCCTCCACCTGGCTATACCCGGCGAGTTTTCCAAAACCGTTGCCGATATAGATCGCCGCCGGCACCTTTTCCCGGAACAGGTTTCCGGGATGGGGTACGATAGCGGTGACCCCGGTGCGGACGGAATCGCCCAAAATCAGGGTCGTGTGGCCCACTTTAACCCCGGGCACGTCGGTAATGGCATTCAGGGGTCCGGGCGGCAATACCCCCAGTTCGATCCCGTATGCACGGATTCTTTTACTTTGGCTATGGGCTTCGGACATGAAAATAAGGCTGACTAAAACAAAAAGGTAACTGACACGCATGGGCTCGGGCATCTTCCCCCAAGATAGGAAAAATTTGGGGCGGAATCTGAGAGGGTTTTGCAGGGATGCCTGTTATCTTGGCAGTGGGGGGAGGGGGGGTACCCCCAAAAAAGTCTTTATTTTTTTTGAACAAAAAGCCGCAGGTAGAACAAAACCATCAAAATCAGCCACCCCACCGGGTAGGGGATGATCCATGCCGCCCACCCGTAGCCCAGGTCGCCCCCCTCCCCAATACCGCCGTAAGCGGAAAGGATCCAGAGCGCCAACACCCCGAAAAAAATCAAGACGGCCGCCAACCGGTACCACTTGTGCTGCGGATCCCGGAACCCGTAAGTCACCACAGCCAGCAGGATACTCCCCAACAGCACCAGAACGCTGCCTTCCAACGGGTCCAGGGTGCCAAAAAGGATCAGTACGACCCCCAGGATAAACCCGGCCTGAAGCCCCCGTTCCCTTTTTGTTCGATTTTTCAAGGAGGTTCCTTTTTTCGCAAGGGATTATTCAGCTGACGGGACCACTGCAACCGCTTCGATCTCGATCAACCATTCCGGCAGGGCCAGGGCTGCAACGCCGACCAGGGTACTGGCGGGCATATCTGCCTCTCCCATCAACTCCTTCCTGACTCCCCGGAAAACCTCCAGGGATTCGGGTCCGTAATCCACGATATAGGTGTTCATTTTTACCACATCGTCCATAGAGGCCCCCTGGTCGGCCAAAAGGTCTGTCAGCTTGCCCAGGGCCGAACGCATCTGTGCTTCAAGGTCAGCCCCTTCGCCCACCTGCCCGGAAATATAGATCGTTTTAATCCCTGCGGACTGCACTACCACCGCCTCGGAATAGCCATTGTGGGTGTCGATGTAGGTTTTTTCAATAACGGGGATGCTACGGGGGGCTTCCAGCGAATGGGGCGGGGCCTGCTGGCACCCGGTCAGTGCTAATAGCAACAGGAGAATAAGGGATAGGGCTTTCATGGGACAACCTGAATTTTTGATCTACAAAATTTGATTCAGAAGATACCATTAATTTTTGGATTCTGACCCCTGCTGCAAGGCGCACCGGGGCCCTGCCCGGATATCCGGGGAAAAGCTTTTTTAAGTGACAAAGGCGGTTCAGTTCCGGTTCACCCGGTAGGTAATCCTTCGATTGGTGATTACCTGGGCAGGGATCGAAAGGGCAACGCTGGCCGAATCGCAAAGCCTGCTGGAATCCACCAACTCCATGCTGCAGAGGGAAGGTTGGCCCGAGCCGGAATTGTCCATGAACCGACCTAGTGTTATGTCGCCGGCCAGGGCCGTATTAAGGGGTGAAAAAGGGGGAGCCACATTAAAGGTGGTGGTGCCGCCCGTGGTCGTGTAAATGACCGTCCCGGAAACCTCATCATATTCGACGGTATACGGGTTGTTCCCCGAAAGGAACGCCCCAAGGTTTTGGGAATACGTGGCTGGCAGGCCCGTGGTTCCGTCAATCACCCTCACTTCAACCCCAAGGTTGTTGCCGCTGATGTGCCAGATCCTGAAATTACCCGCGGTTACGAGGTCGGCAACGCTCTCCTGGTCGCGGTACTCAAAGGAGGCCACAAAACTGGTAAAGTTGAAAATGCCCCCGGTATTCGGCACCACCACATCGATACCCGTGCTGCCCCCTGAGCCGCTGCCGATGCGGATACCGCACCCCGATTGCAGGGCGATCGGATTTACTGAGGTGGCATTCGGGCCTATCGTGGCAAGGCCAAGGTCAGGGGTATCAAAATCAAACCGCGAAACGGCCACATAGGGCGTGCCGTCGTCGCATACCCTATAGGCAAAGGCGTCTGCCCCGCTGAACCCGGGATTGGGGGTATAGGTAAAGCTCCCGTCGGCATTCAGGCTGAGGGTCCCGTTGGAAGGGCCCATTACCGGATTGGTATCGACCAGAAGCCCGGGGCCGTTCGGGTCTGTGTCGTTGGCGAGTAGCCCTGTGGCGGCACCAACCATGAGTGCCGCATTCAGCCCGGCGACATAGGTGTCATCGGCCGCTACCGGGGGTGATTTCTGGCTGAATCCCTCCGTCGCCCCCGAAAAAAGGAGCAGCATGAGCAAGCCCTGGCCCAGTGAAATTAGGTGTCTGCGCGGTTGGATCATACCCCAAAATTACCACGCCAGCAGGGCTATGCCAATTTTTGTTGTCAAACCCGCTGATCCGGTGGTGTATGGCCGGTGATGGCCTCCGAAAAGCCCGCCGGGGTTGCTCCCGCATGGGCCATTTCGCATAATCTCCGCTGTCGGGAAATGAAATTCCTGAAAGTTTTAGTATTTTCATCGGCTGACTAATTCATTCCGATTTACCATGAGAAATTCGATCCTGAGGGCAGTGCTGTTCATGCTGGCCCTATCGCTCCTCCCCTTTGCGGCACACGCCCAGAAAAGAAAGAAAACCTCAAGTGACAACTCCTATCCCGAAAACCTGTATTCCTCCATGGAATACCGGCTGATCGGCCCCTTCCGGGGCGGCCGTTCCGCAGCGGTAACCGGGGTACCCGGCAAGCCCAACCTTTTCTATTTCGGGGCTACGGGAGGCGGGGTTTGGCGCACCATGGACGGGGGCCGCACCTGGGAAAACATTTCCGACGGGTACTTTGGGGGGAGCATAGGCGCTGTGGAAGTGGCCCAAAGCGACCCCAATGTCATTTACGTGGGCGGGGGTGAAAAAACCGTCCGGGGGAATGTATCCTCCGGGTATGGGGCCTGGAAAAGCGTCGATGCCGGGAAGACCTGGACCGAAGCAGGGCTCGACAAAAGCCGGCATATCCCAAGGCTTCGGGTACATCCCGACAACCCGGATGTGGTCTTTGCCGCCGTGCTGGGCGACATCTACAAGCCCACCCCTGACCGGGGCATCTACAAAACCACCGACGGGGGGAAAACCTGGCGGCAGGTCCTGTTCGTCAACGAGCAGGCCGGGGCCGTGGACCTGACCTTTGACCCCACCAACCCGCGCATCCTCTATGCCAGTACCTGGAGGGTGCAGCGCACCCCCCACTCCCTGAGCAGCGGGGGGGAAGGTTCCGCGCTCTGGAAATCGACCGATAGCGGGGAAACCTGGAGCGAGATTTCCAAAAACGAAGGCTTCCCGACCGATACCCTGGGGATTATCGGGGTAACGGTATCGCCTGCAAACCCCCAACGGGTCTGGGCGATTGTGGAAAACAAAGAAAAAGGAGGGCTCTATCGCTCCGAAGACGGGGGCGGGAAATGGACCCAGGTAAACAGCGAACGCAAACTCCGCCAGCGGGCCTGGTACTATACCCGGGTCTACGCCGACACCCATGACGAAAACACCGTGTATGTGCTGAATGTGCAATACCACCGGTCCACGGATGGCGGGAAGACCTTCAACACCTTCAACGCCCCACACGGCGACCACCACGACCTATGGATCGCCCCTGAGGACCCGAACCGCATGATCATCGGCGACGATGGGGGCGCGCAGGTCTCCTATGACGCCGGCACCACCTGGAGCACCTACTACAACCAGCCTACGGCCCAGTTCTACAGGGTAACCACCGACAATGCCTTCCCCTACCGGATTTACGCTGCCCAGCAGGACAACTCCACCATCCGCATCCGCCACCGTTCCGACGGGTACGGCATCGGCGAGGACGACTGGGAGGAAACTGCCGGGGGGGAAAGCGCCCATATCGCGGTGGACCCTGAGAACGACGATATCGTATACGGGGGCAGCTACGGGGGCTTCCTCACCCGGGTAAACCACGATGCCAGGACGGTGCGGGCCGTGAATGTCTGGCCCGACAACCCCATGGGATACGGGGCCGAGGGGATGAAATACCGCTTCCAGTGGAACTTCCCCATTATTTTCAGCCGCCACGACCCGAAGAAACTCTACACCTTCTCCAACCACGTGCACCTGAGCACTGATGAAGGCCAGAGCTGGGAACTGCTCAGCCCCGACCTCACCCGCAACGACCCCGACAAACTGGTTTCCAGCGGGGGGCCGATTACCCAGGACAACACCGGGGTGGAGTACTACTGCACCATTTTCGCAGCCAACGAAAGCCCACTGAAGGAAGGCCTGATGTGGGTCGGGTCCGATGACGGGCTCATCCACCTGACCCGGGATGGGGGGCAGACCTGGGAAAACGTCACCCCGGCAGGTATGCCCGAGTGGAGCATGGTCAACAGCGTGGAGCCCTCCGCCTTTGACGAGGGCACGTGCTATGTGGCGGCCACCCGCTACAAACTGGGGGATTTCCAGCCTTACCTGTACAAGACCACCGACTACGGGAAAACCTGGGCCAAAATCACCAATGGCATCGATGGGGAACACTTTACCCGCGTAGTAAGGGAAGATTCGAAGCGCAAAGGCCTGCTGTATGCCGGTACGGAAACCGGGATGTACATTTCCTTCGACGACGGGCAAAGCTGGAAACCCTTCCAGATGAACCTCCCCATCGTCCCCATCACGGACCTGGCCGTGAAGGACAACAACCTGATCGTGGCCACCCAGGGCCGGAGCCTGTGGATCCTGGACGACCTGACTGTGCTGCACCAGCTGGATGAGGACACCCGAAATGCCGACGCCATCCTGTTCAGGCCCAAGGATGCCTACCGCACCAAAGGGGGCGCGGCCCGCACGCCTTCCCTTACCGAAGGGCAGAACCACCCGAACGGGGTGGTGACCCACTTCTACCTGAAAGATTTTGGGGAGAAGGACAGCGTGGCCCTGACCTATACCACCATGGCCGGGGATACCCTCGCCTCCTTCAGCACCTACGCCAAAGAGCCTGAGAAAAAGCTGGAGGTAAAGAAAGGCGGGAACACCCACGTGTGGGATACCCGCGGCAAAGGGGCCGAGCGCCTGGAAGGGATGATCCTCTGGTGGGCCAACCTCAGCGGGGCCAAAGCCGTTCCGGGGACTTATAAAGTACACCTGAGCGCCGCTGGCACCACCCAGAGCCAGCCCTTTACCATCGTTCCGGACCCGCGGGCGGAAGCCTCCGTGGCGGAAATGCAGCAGCAGCACGATTTCATCACAGACGTGAATTCCACGGTGGACCGCGCGCACCAGTCGATCAAGAAAATCCGCAAGATCAACGGGCAACTGGATGCCTTCATGGCGCAATACAAGGGCAATGAAGCCACCAAAGCCCTGGTGGAGCGGGCCAAAACGATGAAGGAAGGGTTTGGGGACATCGAAAAGGCCCTGTACCAGACCCAAAACCGCAGCGGCCAGGACCCGCTGAACTTCCCCATCCGCCTGACCAACAAGCTGGCGCACCTGAACAGCCTGGTGAACCTGGATGATTTCCCGCCCACGGCCCAGGACATCGCGGTTAAAAATGAACTCAGCGCGGAAATCAGGACCCAGCTGCAGGCCTTCGACAAAATGGTGGATGAGGAGATTACGGCCTTCAACAAGGCCTTCAACGACCTCAACCTGAATTACCTGTTTGTGGAGGAATAATCCCTTATGGCATCACGAAAAAAACCCCGGGAGTCCCCGGGGTTTTTTTATGTTCATCCCGAACCCTGCCGCAGGCACGGGTGAGGGACCTGTCCTAGTGGAGCCCAGGGCTTGTAAATCCTTCCTCCCACAGGCAAGTTTGAACGTTGATCCCTTGCGGTAAACTACGACTACCTGCTGCCCACTATAGCCTACCCCCCATTCATAAGCGCCTCGATCTCGTCGGGCAGGATCGGGATGTTCCCCATTAAATTGACCGGCGGCCCACTTTCCTGTATGACCACATCGTCTTCCAGGCGGATGCCCATCCCCTCCTGGGGGATGTAGATTCCGGGTTCCACGGTAAAGACCATATTGGGCTTCATGGGAGTCTTGAGTTGCCCGTAGTCGTGGGTGTCCAGGCCGATATGGTGGCTGGTGCCGTGCATGAAGAATTTCTTGTAGGCCGGCCAGTCGGGGTTCTCGTTTTGCACATCGGCCTTGTCCAACAGGCCCAGGCCCAGGAGTTCCGAAGTCATGACCTTGCCGACTTCCTTATGGTATTCCGCCCAGAGGGTACCGGGCACCAGCATGCTGGTAGCCTCGTCCTTTATCCGTAATACCGATTGGTATACCTGCTTTTGCCGTTTGGTGAACCGCCCGTTTACCGGGATTGTCCGGGTCATGTCGCTGGAATAGTTGGCGTATTCCGCGCCCACGTCCATCAGGATGAGGTCCCCGTCGCGGCACTGCTGGTTGTTCTCGATATAGTGCAGCACGTTGGCATTGTTCCCGGAGGCGATAATAGGGGTATAGGCAAACCCCCTGGAGCGGTTCCGGATAAACTCATGGAGGAATTCCGCCTCGATCTCGTATTCCCAGACCCCGGGTTTGACAAAGCCCAGCACCCTCCTGAAGCCTTTTTCCGTAATGCCGCAGGCGGTGCGCATCAGGTCGATTTCCCCGGGTTCCTTGACCCCCCGGATTTCCTGGAGGATGGGGTTGCTCTTGGCCACCTGGTGGGCGGGGAACTTTTCCTTGCAGGCCCTGATGAAACGGGCCTCGCGCGTCTCGGTTTCCACCGCCTGCCGGTAATGTTCATTGGTATTGAAATAAATGGTGGACGCCTCGGTCATCAGGTCAAAAAAGACCTTGTCGAATTCCTTCAGCCAGTACACCGTGCGGATGCCAGACACGGCAAAGGCCCGCTCCTTTGTCAGTTTCTCCCCCTCCCATATGGCGATATGGTCATTGGTTTCCCTGACAAACAACACTTCGCGGTGTTTCACGTCCAGGGCATCGGGGAATAGTAACAGGATGGTTTCCTCCTGGTCCACGCCGCTGAGGTAAAACAGGTCGCGCTGCTGCTGGAACGGCATGGTGCTGTCGGCACTGATGGGGTATATATCGTTGGAATTAAAAACAGCCAGGCTCCCAGCCTGCATATGCGACATGAATTTTTGCCGGTTACGGACAAAAAGCCGGGAATCAATAGGGTGGTATTTCATACTTGGTTTTTTTCAAAGGTACGGTTCCGCCGGGGAAGAAAACAAGACCCTTCCGGGCCCTTCTTCCCGGTTTCAACCAGGGGTTTCACCTAACAAAAGTCTTTTTCAGGGCGCCGATCACTGCCATGATCAGGACACCGCCCACGCCGCCACCCGCCACGCTCCCCAGGATGGATGCAACATCCATGGCAGCCATGGGTTCCCCCAGGCCAAAGGCTCCGAGCACTAACCCCCCGAGGCCGCCCCCCAGGATTCCGGCGAGGGAATTCCCCAGGACCCCCAGGGAAAGGTTGCCGAACAATTTTCCGGCGAGGTTTCCGCCTAAGGCCCCGGAAATTAATTGGATTATCAGGGGCAGATACTCTTGCATAATTTGTAGTTTTATTCGGTTAATCTTCCCTAAAGTACCAAAAAAAGCCTGTGGGAAGTCTGTATACCAGTACATGAACCCATAAATCAACCCCTATCCTTCCTGTTTATTATGAAAGTCCTGACTTTTTTCCTGAGCGTTTGCAGCATTGCTTTCGCAACTGCCCAAACCCAGCCGACACCCGCCTCCAGCGTGGTGGAGGCCCTGCAGCAACAGGCCTCCATGAAGGCCACTTCCCTGGTGAAAAACCTGGTCCTGGAAAATATCGGCCCCACCGTGATGAGCGGTCGCGTGGTCGACCTCTCCGTCAACCCTGAAAAACCCTCGGAATTCTACGTCGCCTATGCCTCCGGGGGGCTTTGGTATACGAATAACAACGGGATTTCCTTCGAACCGGTTATGGATAACACCCCCACACAGAATATCGGGGCCGTGGCGGTGCACTGGCCAAGCCGGACCGTGTACGTGGGTACGGGGGAAAGCAATGCCTCCCGCTCTTCCTATGCAGGGGTCGGTATCTACCGTTCAGGAAACGGGGGCCAAACCTGGGAATTTGCCGGGTTGCCCGATTCGCACCATATCGGCCGCATCCTGATCGCCCCGGACAATCCAATGGAGGCCACCGTGGCGGTGGCGGGGCACCTGTATTCCCCCAATGCGGAACGCGGCATCTACAAAACTGTGGATGGGGGCGTCACCTGGAAAAAGACCCTTTTTGTGGATGAGGGCACGGGCTTTATCGACCTGGTGGCCGCCCCGGACAACCCCCGGGTGCTCTATGCCGCTGCCTGGGAAAAGGACCGGAAAGCCTGGAACTTCAAGGGGAACGGCCCGGGTTCCGGCATTTACAAGAGTGTGGATGGCGGCAATACCTGGCAACTGCTTACGCGGGAAGGTTCCGGCTTCCCTACCGGGGAAGGGGTCGGCCGCATCGGCCTGGCCGCATTTGACGCCAATACCGTCTACGCCATCCTCGACAACCAGTTCCGGCGCGAGGAGAAAGCAGGGGAAGAAGCGGATACGGACAAGCTCACCAAGGAAACTTTCAAAGGCATGTCAGCAAAGGCCTTCCTTGAGCTGGACAATGGAAAATTGGGCACCTTCCTGAAAGAAAACGGGTTCCCGGAGAAGTATAAGGCCGATAGCGTAAAGGACATGGTCCGAAACGGGACCGTTAAACCTGAAGACCTCGCTGCCTACCTCGAAGACGCCAATTCCCTCCTTTTTGACACCCCCGTCATCGGGGCCGAGGTGTACCTAAGCGAGGACGGCGGAAAAACCTGGAAAAAGACCCACGATGGGTTCCTCGACGACCTGTATTACAGCTATGGGTATTACTTCGGCCTGGTTCGGGTGGCCCCTTATGACAAAAACCAGGTGTATATCGCCGGGGTCCCCATCCTACGCTCCGATGACGGGGGGAAGACCTTTACCTCCGTCAACGGCGACAACGTGCACGCCGACCACCACGCCCTGTGGATCAATCCGTCCCTGGAAGGGCACGTGATCAACGGGAATGACGGGGGGGTGAACATTTCCTATGACGCCGGGGCGCACTGGATCAAGAACAACACCCCTTCGGTCGGGCAATTCTACGCCATCAATGTAGACCACCAGAAACCCTATAACGTCTATGGCGGTTTGCAGGACAACGGGGTCTGGAAAGGCCCGCACAACGCGAAAGAATCGGTGGAGTGGCACCAATCGGGCCAGTACCCCTGGAAGGAAATCCTGGGGGGCGACGGCATGCAGGTGCAAATCGATTCCCGCAACCCCAACATCGTTTACACCGGCTTCCAGTTCGGGAATTATTACCGTCTCGATTTGTCCTCCGGCGAACGAACCCCTATCCAGCCGAAGCATTCCCTGGGAGAATCCCCCTACCGGTTCAACTGGCAGTCCCCCATTTTGCTTTCGCCCCACAACCAGGACATCGTCTACTTCGGGAGTAACCTCCTCCACCGGTCCATGGACCAGGGCCGGGAATGGACCGCGATTTCGGGGGACCTTACCGAGGGCGGGAAAAAAGGCAATGTATCCTACGGGACCCTGACAACCCTTTCCGAATCTCCCTTCCGGTTTGGGCTGTTGTATACGGGCAGCGATGATGGCCTGGTGCACCTGAGCCCCGATGGCGGCGTTACCTGGAAGCGGATCTCCGACAGCTTCCCCAAAGGGCTTTGGGTAAGCCGCGTCGCTGCCTCCGCCCATAAAGAAGGCCGGGTATATGTATCCCTGAACGGCTACCGGTGGGATGACTTCACCCCTTATGTTTACGTGAGCGAAGACTTCGGAAAAACCTGGAAAACCCTGGCCGGGGGCCTCCCGTTTTCGCCTGTAAACGTGATTCTTGAGGACCCCGCAAACGAGGACCTACTGTTTGTGGGCACCGATAACGGGCTATACGTTTCCCTCGACCGGGGGGCCTCCTGGAACCTGATGCAAAATGGCATGCCGCACGTTGCCGTTCACGACTTGGTTGTGCAACACGAAGCGAAACACCTGCTGGTCGGCACCCATGGGCGCAGCATTTACAAAGCCGACATCGCCCCCCTTCAAGCCCTGAAAAGCAGCCGGATGGCGGAGGAGCTCGTCGCCTTCGACCTCGAAGACCTGAGGCATTCCCAACGTTGGGGGGATTCATGGTGGTCCTGGGGCACCCCCAATACCCCGGGCCTGGAAATCCCGTTTTACAGCAGCAAAGGAGGGGCCGTCAGGGCGCAGGTACTCACCACAGACGGGATTGTGGTCAGTGAAACCGAAATGCAGGCCGACCCGGGCTTCAATACCATTTCCTATGACGTGGCCTTCTCAAAATCGGGCAAAAAAGACTACCTGTCCAAATATAAGACCCCGGTGAAAGAGGCGGGCAACGGGAAGACCTACCTTCCAAAGGGGACTTATGAAGTGGTGATCGAGCTCGGCAAAAGCACGGAAAAGAGGAAATTTGAGATCAAATAGCGGCCCCTGGAGACAGGCCTGACAGAACACGTTAACCCTGTGCAAGAGAAACCCGGGCAAAGTTTGTTATTGAGTGGGTTGTAGCCTATTTTTGTGATCGCTGAAAAAACTGACTACTTATGAGCGGATTCGCCAAATCATCCATTGCCAGGAAGGTCGTTATGGCCCTTTCAGGCCTTTTCCTGGTGCTCTTCCTGGCCCTGCACGTCACCATCAACATGAGTTCGGTGATCAGTCCGGAGACCTTCAATGCATGGTCGCATTTCATGGGGTATAACCCTGTGGTGCAATTCCTGATGCAGCCCATCCTGATCGCCGGGGTCGTCGTGCACTTCGTTATGGGTATAGTCCTGGAGTTTCAGAACCGGAAGGCCCGTCCGGTGCGGTATAACCAGTACAGGGGAAGTGCCAATGCCCCGTGGGTTTCCAGGAACATGATTCTCAGTGGCTTGGTGGTGCTCGCCTTCCTGGGCCTGCATATGTACGACTTCTGGTTGCATGAGATAAATTATAAGTTCGTGGAAGCCAACCCCGAAGACCCGACCCGGTACTTTGAGGAAACCGTTGAAAAATTTGCCCCCCTCTGGAGGACGGTCCTCTATGTGATTTCTTTCGTTTTGCTGGCCCTGCACCTGTGGCACGGCTTCGCCTCTTCCTTCCAGAGCATGGGCCTCAATAACAAGTACTCCCCGGCGATCCGCAGTTTCACCCGCCTTTATGCCATTGTGGTGCCCCTGCTGTTCATCTTCATCGCCCTCTTTCATCATTTAAACCCGATAACGCATTAAGTATGGGAATTCTGGATTCAAAAGTGCCTTCAGGCCCCCTGGCCGATAAGTGGACCAGGCACAAGAACGAGATCAACCTGGTAAACCCCGCCAATAAGCGAAACATCGACATCATTATTGTCGGGACCGGGCTGGCCGGGGCCTCCGCGGCGGCCACCCTGGCGGAATTGGGATACAACGTCAAGACGTTTTGTTACCAGGATTCCCCAAGGCGTGCCCACAGCATTGCCGCCCAGGGGGGGATTAATGCCGCAAAGAACTACCAGGGCGACGGGGACAGCCCCTACCGCCTGTTCTACGACACCATCAAAGGGGGTGACTACCGCTCCCGCGAGGCCAACGTCTACCGCCTGGCCGAGGAGTCGGTGAATATCATCGACCAGTGCGTGGCCCAGGGCGTGCCATTTGCCCGGGAATACGGCGGGCTGCTCGACAACCGCTCTTTTGGGGGGGTACTGGTTTCCCGCACCTTCTACGCCAAAGGCCAAACCGGGCAGCAGCTGCTGCTGGGTGCCTATGCGGCCATGAACCGGCAAATCCACCGGGGAAAGATCAAATCCTACACCCGGCACGAAATGCTCGATTTGGTCCTGGTCGATGGCAAGGCCCGGGGGATCATCGCCCGAGACCTGGTCACCGGGAAACTCGAACGCCATTCGGCCCATGCCGTGGTCCTCGCTTCGGGGGGCTACGGAAACGTATTCTTCCTTTCAACCAACGCCATGGGCAGCAATGTAACGGCCGCCTGGAGGGCACACCGCAGGGGGGCCTTTTTTGCCAACCCCTGCTTTACGCAAATCCACCCGACCTGCATCCCGGTTTCCGGCGACCACCAGTCGAAGCTTACCCTGATGTCTGAATCGCTCCGGAACGACGGGCGCATCTGGGTACCCAAAAACCTGGAGGATGCCAAAGCCATCCGGGAAGGGAGGCTCAAGCCCACCCAAATCGCGGAAGAAGACCGCGACTATTACCTCGAGCGCCGTTACCCCGCCTTCGGGAACCTCGTCCCCAGAGATGTCGCCTCCCGTGCGGCCAAAGAGCGTTGCGATGCCGGGTTTGGGGTCAACAAAACCGGGGAAGCGGTTTATCTCGATTTTTCTGCGGCCATTGCCCGGTACGGGAGGGAAAAAGCCCTGACCATGGGCCTCCAGGACCCGGACAAGGAAACCGTAACCGCCCTTGGGGAAGAAGTAATTGCCGCCAAGTACGGGAACCTGTTCCAGATGTATGAGAAAATCGTAGATGAAAACCCGTATAAAACGCCCATGATGATCTATCCCGCAGTGCACTACACTATGGGGGGACTGTGGGTCGATTACAACTTGCAAACCACCATCCCGGGCTGCTATTGCACCGGGGAGGCGAACTTCAGCGACCACGGGGCAAACCGCCTGGGGGCCTCCGCCCTCATGCAGGGGTTGGCTGACGGATATTTCGTGCTTCCCTACACCATCGGGGACTACCTGTCGAAAGATATCCGCACCGGGGCCATCCCCACCGACAGCGAGGCATTTGACCAGACCGAGGCCGAGGTCAGGGAGCGGTTGGGGCGGTTCTTCCAAACCACAGGCACGCACTCCGTGGACTACTACCACAAAAAGCTGGGCAAGATCATGTGGAACAAGTGCGGGATGTCCAGGAATGAATCCGGGCTCAAGGAGGCCATGAAAGAAATTGCCGAATTGCGGAAGGACTTCCTGGAAAACGTAAAGGTCCCCGGAAGTATGGAAGGCATGAACACCGAGCTTGAAAAAGCCGGCCGCGTGGCCGATTTCCTGGAATTGGGGGAACTTTTTGCCAAGGACGCCCTGGACCGGAATGAATCGTGCGGGGGCCACTTCCGCGAGGAATACCAGACCCCTGACGGGGAAGCCCTCCGGGATGATAAGAAGTATAATTATGTATCGGCCTGGGAATATACCGGCAACCCTGCCGATGCCAGGCTCCACAAGGAAACGCTGGTATTCGAAAACGTTGAAGTCAAAACCAGAAGCTATAAAT
Source organism: Robiginitalea marina (assembly GCF_024006985.1). GTDB lineage: Bacteria > Bacteroidota > Bacteroidia > Flavobacteriales > Flavobacteriaceae > Robiginitalea > Robiginitalea marina. Next base: position 173,125 of record NZ_JAMXIB010000003.1, on the reverse strand, counting down.
AGGATCTCCTGTGCCGCGTTTGGGCGCTCCCTGCGCCAGGGCCGGCATGCCAAAAAAGAACAGCTATGAACTTACTCTTGAAAATCTGGCGGCAGAACAACAGCGCTTCCCGGGGTTCCCTGGTGGACTATCCCATCAGCGGCATCGAGGGCGATATGTCGTTTTTGGAAATGCTGGACGTGTTGAACGAGCAATTGATCGCCAAAGGGGAAGACCCCGTGGTTTTTGACCACGACTGCCGTGAGGGCATTTGCGGCTCCTGCTCCCTGATGATCAACGGGGAACCCCACGGGCCGGACCGGTTGATCACTACCTGCCAGTTGCACATGCGCAAATTCAAAGACGGGGACACGATTGTGATCGAGCCCTTCCGGGCCAGCGCCTTCCCGGTGATCAAAGACCTGATGGTCGACCGGAGTTCCTTTGACCGCATCCAGCAGGCCGGCGGATATATTTCCGTGAATACCTCTGGCCATACGGTGGATGCCAATGCCATCCCGATCGAAAAGGAAAAAGCAGACGAATCTTTTGCCGCTGCCACTTGTATAGGCTGCGGGGCCTGTGTGGCCGCCTGCAAGAATGCCAGCGCCATGCTGTTTACGGCCGCCAAGGTTTCCCAGTTTGCCCTGCTCCCGCAGGGGCAGATTGAAGCGACAGACCGGGTATTGAACATGGTGAAGCAAATGGACCTGGAAGGCTTTGGAAACTGCACCAATACCGGGGCCTGCGAGGTGGAATGCCCCAAAGGGATCTCCCTGGAAAACATCGCCCGCATGAACCGGGAATACCTGATGGCCTCCGCCAAAGGGTAATTCCTGCCCGCATGAAAAAAGAATCCCGGCGCCCATACAGCCGGGATTTTTTATTTTTAATAAAACCCTGTTGCCGTGACCCTACAACCCCCCTCCAAATTGCCTGGCCAGGAGGCCTCCATTTTCACTAAAATGAGCCAGATGGCTTCCGACACCGGGGCGATCAACCTGTCGCAGGGGTTCCCGGATTTTGGCGTGGCCCCGGAACTAATCCGCCTGATGCAGGAGGCCCTGGAACAAAATCACAACCAGTATGCCCCCATGGCGGGCATTCCCGCCTTAAGGGAAGCCGTTGCGAAGATGACTTCCTCCCTGTACGGGGCGGAGTATGACCCCGATAAGGAAATAACCATTACGGCCGGGGCTACGGAAGCCCTGTACGCAGCCATTGCCTGCTCGGTTTTTCCGGGCGATGAGGTCATCATCTTCAAACCGGCCTACGACAGCTACGAACCCGCCGTCAGGGCCCAGGGGGGCGTGCCGGTATTGCTGCAACTGCAGGGGCCCGATTTCCGGATCGACTGGGAAGCCTTTGCCTCCGCCCTCTCCACGAAAACCCGAATGGTCATCCTGAACAGCCCCCACAACCCTACCGGCACGGTGCTGACCAGGGACGACTTGCAGGCCCTCGATACCCTGCTGCGGCCCACCGATGTTCTCGTCCTGAGCGATGAGGTATACCAGCACCTGGTCTTTGACGGGGACACGCACCAGAGTGTCTGCCGGTTTCCCGGCCTCAGGGAACGGTCCTTCGTCTGCGCCTCATTTGGCAAGACCTTCCATATTACCGGTTGGAAAATGGGGTACTGCCTGGCCCCTGCAGCCCTGATGCGGGAGTTCCGGAAGCTCCACGAACTGCTCATCTTCTCCGTAAACCACCCGGCACAACACGCCCTGGCGGCCTATATGGAGAATGCTTCCCACTATGAAACCCTGGGGGGTTTCTTCCAGAAAAAGCGCGACCTGTTCCTGTCGGCCCTCGAAGGGTCCCGGTTCCGGTTTACCCCGGCCAAAGGCACCTACTTCCAGCTACTGGACTATTCCGCTATCAGTTCGGAAGGGGACCTGGCATTTTCGGAATACCTGGCGCGGGAAGTAGGCGTGGCCAGCATCCCGATTTCAGTTTTCAACCTGAACCGGGAAGACCACCGCCAATTGCGCTTTTGTTTTGCGAAAACCCGCGATACCCTGCTTAGGGCTGCCGAAATCCTGCGCCGCCTTTAAGGCAGGGCCGCAAAGACCTTCCTTACAAACTCCCCGATTTGGGACGGCTCCAGCCACCGGAGGACCATAACGACCTCTTCTTCCGGGGCCACCACAATGAAATTTCCCCCGAACCCGGCGGCATAATACACCGTTTCAGGAACCCCAGGCCATTCGCGCTCCCCCCCGCCGTTCAGCCACCACATGTAGCCGTAATTGGGGTTGGGGGTGGAAGGGGTGGTCGCTTCCCGGATCCATTCCGGGCTAAGGAGTTGCCGCCCGTCCCAGGTTCCCTGGTTCAGGAATAGCAGGCCAAAACGGGCCATGTCTTCGGTATTGATGAAAATCCCGCCGCCCGAGTGCCCGCCGCCCGTGACCGATTGCATCCGGTAGCCGTCGATGACGGTCCAGGCGTGGTCGTATCCAAACCAGCGCCAGGTGGTGGAAGCCCCTATCGGGTCCATGAGTTCCCGCTTCAGTACCGTCGGCAGGGGCTGGCGCCACAGGTGGGTCAGGGCGTATGCCAGCACATTTACGCGAACGTCGTTATACTCCATCACCGTGCCCGGTTCCCTCAGGGGGCGATACTTCCAGTCATCGATACCGCCTTCCGCCGGGGGACGGTCGGCCCAGTCGTGTCCACCCCAAAGGGTGCCCGACCAATCGGAATTTTGCTGCAACAAGTGGGCCCAGGTGATCTTGCCGTTGTGCTCCCCTTCAAAGGTGCCATCCCAGAGGTAGGTTGCCACCCGGTCCCCTGTGGACTGCAGCAACCCCTTATCGCGGGCCAGCCCTGCCACTGTGGAAAGGAAACTCTTTGTGACGCTGAAGGTCATGTCCACCCGGCGGGTATCGCCCCAGGAAGCTACTACATAGCCTTTTTTAAGGATCATGCCGGCGGGTCCTCCCCGCTCCTTCACCGGGCCGAGGATTTCGTGGTAGGGCTCCCGTTCGAAGCCCTTGAGGATGGCCAGGCGCAGGTCCCGGGGGCCTGAGTATTCATGCTCCCCTGCAAATTTCACGGCTTCCTGCAGGGCATCGGGGTCCAGGCCGGATTCCTTCGGGTTCCTTTGTTCCCATGTGCCCCCCGCCGGGGGGAAATACGCTTCCTGGGCAAAGCCGCCGAGGAAAAAGGGCAGCAATGCCCACAGTACAATACCTTTTTTTGTCATAAGAATTTAGTTGAAGGTGTGATATGCCGCAACGGCTGGCCTACAGGTCCAGTCGCATCATCCAGTCCATCTGCCGGTCGGTCCCAACGTAGTACGGGTGTTTATCAAAAATAGCAAATCCGTGGCGTTTGTAGAAGCGGATGGCTGCAAGATTCTCTTCCCATACCCCCAGCCAGAGGTATCGCTTTCCTTCCTTCCGGGCCAAATCCCCTGCCTGCTGCAGCATCCAGGCACCCAGGCCCCTTCCCTGGAATTCTGCAATAACGTAAAGGCGCTCTACTTCCATGCCTTCCGGTTCCCGGAGTTCCGTCTGGGCCTGCCCCACATTGACTTTCATATACCCGGCCAGCTGTGAGGCAGAATACAGGAAATAAAACCGGGTATCCGGGTTCCCAAGTTCTGCCCTGAGCCTTTCCGGATTAAAGGCCTCCTCCAAATGCTGCTGAAAATCCAGGGGGTTGTTCAGGGCGGCAAAGGCATGGGTAAAGGTCTCCCTTGACAGGGATGCCAGCGCCTCCAGGTCCCCGGCGCCACACAGTCTGAGGGTCGCATTTTCCACAGGTCTAAGGTAAGGAAACACTTCTGTTGGCCATAAAAAAAGCCCCCCGGAATGCGCCGGGAGGCTTTTAAAAATCTTGTTTCGGACCGTTACAGCATGAAAAGTTTCCGTGCCAGAAGGAGGATGCCGCTGATGAAATCATTGCGATACACCTGGATCTCCTGCGGGTCGTTCATTTGGTGGGATTCGGATTCCATGGCTTTCGGGGTTTAAGGACATCTGGCTCCATGCCCTGATTTGGTTACGCCCGAAAGTAGGAAACGCCTCCCAAAAAGCCGAAAGATTGTTGTCAACCCCTGCCAAATTGTTGCAAAAGGGGTCGGGAATGATTTCTGCGGAACCCGAAAGGCGCTCAGAGGGCCATCTCGGGCACATCGGCGGGCACGACCAACCTGCCCTCGGTGGCCTTCCTGATCTCTTCTACGGAGACCCCGGGGGCCCTTTCGAGCAAGAGGAACCCTTCAGGGGTGATTTCCATCACCGCCAGGTTGGTGACGATCTTCTTTACGCATTGTACCCCGGTAAGGGGAAGGGTGCAACGTTTGAGCAATTTTGATTCCCCGGCCTTGTTGGTGTGCATCATGGCCACAATGATGTTTTCGGCGGAAGCGACCAGGTCCATGGCCCCTCCCATCCCCTTGACCATTTTCCCCGGTATCTTCCAGTTGGCGATATCCCCATTCTCAGCCACTTCCATGGCGCCCAGGATGGTGAGGTCCACATGCTGCCCCCTGATCATGGAAAAACTCATGGCAGAATCGAAGAAAGAGGCCCCGGGCAGGGTCGTTATGGTCTGCTTTCCGGCATTGATCAGGTCCGGGTCCTCCTCCCCATCAAAGGGAAAGGGTCCCATCCCGAGTACCCCGTTCTCACTCTGGAATTCGACCTCTATATCGTCCCGCACAAAATTGGCTACCAGGGTGGGGATTCCGATCCCCAGGTTGACATAGTATCCGTCCCTGACTTCCCGGGCAATCCGTTTGGCTATTCCGTTTTTATCGAGCATATCATTTAGCGAATTTGGCAATTAGCAAATTTGACGTGAAACCCTTACGACATGCTAATCACGATTATGGTTATTCTTAAAATGCATTCTTCTCTTAGAACTTCCGATAATTCGGTTAATAAGTCGGCAAATTTGTCTGATTTCAGAGTTAATCCCTTCTTCCGGCTTTGGATAATGCCCTGATTCCAGACAAAGTCGCAACCAATATTCTGTCTCCTCTGCCTCCTTTGCCGCTATTTTAAATTTATGAACAAAATCTGCAGGGCTCTCGGCATTCTGTGCCTCACAAACATTAGCTCCTATTCCTGTTCCACTCCTGAACAATTGAGATGCCATCTCCCTATGATCTTTTCTCCGAAGGTGCTCGGTGTACTCAATAATCATAAGAGAGAACTTAAAGGTCTTTTCCTGAATAATATTCGAAGTGGGATGGCTCATTAACAATGACATTCGAGTCAACGCCATCAAATATCAACTGCTCAGGTGCACCTCACAAGCATTGTAAAATTCGCTAATTCACTAATTCGCTAATTCGCTAATTAGCCAAATGCCAAATCACCTCTTTCGCACCGTCCGCTGTTCAATTCGCTTCTCATAATCCCGTCCCTGGAAAATCCGCTGTACAAAAATCCCGGGGATATGGATTTGGTTGGGGTCCAGGGTCCCGGCCGGGACCAGCTCCTCAACTTCCGCCACCGTAATGCGGGCTGCCCCGCACATACAGGGGTTGAAATTGCGGGCAGTACCGCGGAAAACAAGGTTCCCCGCCTCGTCGCCCTTCCAGGCTTTCACGAAGGAAAAATCTGCCTGGTATGCTTCTTCCATCACATACATTTTGCCATGGAATTCCCTGATTTCCTTCCCTTCGGCCACTTCGGTGCCAAATCCGGCCGGGGTGAAAAAGGCTGGGATCCCAGCCTGGGCCGCCCGGCATTTTTCCGCCAGCGTCCCCTGTGGGGTGAGTTCCACCTCCAGTTCCCCACTGAGCATCTGGCGTTCAAATTCGTCATTCTCCCCCACATAGGAGGAAACCATTTTGCGGATTTGTTTTTTCTGCAGCAAAAGGCCCAGGCCAAAATCGTCCACCCCCGCATTGTTGCTAATGCATGTCAGGTCCGTTACCCCCCTGCGCACCAGCTCTGAAATGGCATTTTCAGGGATCCCGCACAAGCCAAAACCGCCAAGCATCAGGGTCATGCCGTCTTCAACCCCTTCCAGGGCTTCCCGGGCATCCTCCACAGTCTTTCGTATCATAACTATTCCTGCTTTATTCGTATACCCCTTTCCCGCAACGGGCGGGGTCTTTAAAAATCGAGGTCTTCCAGATCGTCTTCCAACTCCTGGTTCTCTTCCTCTTCCGGGGTGGGCGTGCTGCAATCGACCCGGATGGAGAGTTCTTCCGGCTGCTCAAAATCATCTGTGGAAACCTCCAGTTCGGGGTTTGCGTAGTTCTGTTTCATATACAGCCCCCAGATGGGAAGCGCCATAGACGCCCCCTGTCCATAGACGATGTTCTTGAAATGGGTGGCCCGGTCCTCCCCGCCTACCCAGACCCCGGTGACCAGGTTGGGCACCATGCCGATGAACCAACCATCGCTCTGGTTCTGGGTGGTGCCTGTTTTTCCGGCTATCGGGTTGGTGAATTCATAGGGGTATCCCGTGATGATTTCTTTATAGACCTGGGTGTTTTTGTTGTAATTGTGGCGCAGCCGGGTCCCCGAACCCCCTTCCGTAACCCCTTTAAGGAGGTCTACCATGGCATAGGCCACATCCCTGCTGAGCACATCCTTGGTCTCGGGGGTGTATTCATAGAGGACCGTGCCATTCCTGTCTTCAATACGGGTAACCATCACCGGTTTCACGTACACCCCCTGGTTGGCAAAAGCCCCGTAGGCCCCTACCATTTCATAGACATTGAAATCGGGGGTCCCAAGGGCGATGGAGGGTACTTCCGGGATCTCCCCGGTGAGGCCGAGGTTCTTCACAATGGCGACCACGGGTTTTGGCCCTACCTCGTCGATGAGCTGGGCAGTTACCGTATTGACGGAGTTGGCCAGGGCCGCTTTGAGGGTATAGCTCTTACCGGAATACTTCCCATCGGAGTTTTTAGGGCACCAGGGTTCCGGGTTTCCGTGTTTGCCGGCTTCAATACAGTACTGGGTGTCGGGCAGTTCATCGCAGGGCGATCGCCTCAGCTGGTCTATGGCCGCCGCATAAATAAACGGCTTGAAGGTAGAGCCCGCCTGCCTGGCCCCCTGGATAACATTGTCGTACTGGAAATGCCGGTAGTTGATTCCCCCCACCCAGGCCTTTACGTGCCCGGTCTGTGGCTCCATAGACATCATGGCGGCCCGCAGGAAGGTTTTGTAATAGCGGATGGAGTCCAGGGGGGTCATCACGGTGTCCTTCTCGCGCGTGGGCGCATTCCAGTCGAAAACGGTCATTTCGGCCGGTTCCCGGAAAGAAGCCCGTATTTCCTTTTCCGATTTGCCCTCCCGGGCCATCGCCCTCCAGCGATCGGAGTTTTTCATGGCCCGCTCCAGGATGCCCTCGATCTCTTCGGGGGTCAGGTCCAGGAAGGGCGTGGTTGGGTTGCGTTCACGGGTTTGCTGGACGAAGAACTCCTTCTGGAGGTTCTTCATGTGTTCCTGTACGGCCTGTTCGGCGTGCGCCTGCATGCGTGAATCAATGGTGGTGTAGACCTTTAACCCGTCGAGGTAGATGTTCCAGGTATCGCGCTCCCCTTCCCGGGCGGGCCTGGGGTTTTTGGAAATCCAGTCTTTGAGCCAGCCCTGCAGGTACATCCGGAAGTAGGTGGCCAGGCCTTCCCGGTGGTTTTCCGGATTGAAATTGATGTCCATTTTAAGGGCCGACAACGAATCCCGCTCCGCCTCCGTGATGTAATCGTATTTGGCCATCTGGGCCAGTACGGTGTTGCGGCGGTCAAGCACGAGTTGTTCCCTGCGGATCGGGTTGTAGAGGGAGGAATTTTTAAGCATGCCCACCAGTACGGCCGACTCTTCGGTTTTCAGGTCCCTCGGCTCCTTGCCAAAATAGATCCGGGCAGCGGAGCGAATCCCATCGGCATTGTAATTGAAATCATAGATATTCAGATACATGGCGATAATCTCCTCCTTGGTATAACTCCGCTCCAGGCGGGTGGCGATGACCCATTCCTTGACCTTCTGGAGCACTGCCTCCACCACGTTTTTAGACCGCACCCCAACGAAAAGCTGGCGTGCCAATTGCTGCGAAATCGTGCTGGCCCCCCCTTTCTGGCCCAGGAAGATCAGGGCCCGGAGGGTGCCCCTTACATCGATCCCCGAGTGTTCAAAAAAGCGTGCGTCTTCCGTGGCGATCAGGGCCTCCACGAGGTTCGGGGGAATTTCGGAATAGGGCACATCGGTACGGTTATCATCCAGGAAGAATTTTCCCAGGGTTTTCCCGTCGGAAGAAATGATCTCGGTAGCCAGGTTGGTTTGGGGGTTTTCCAGGCGTTCAAAGGTGGGCATCTCCCCGAAGACCCCCCAGGACGCCAACAGGAACACCAGGGCCAACGAGAGGGTTCCAAACACAAAAAAGATCCAGAAGCCCTTGATAAAAGGCCGGAAAGAGGGGGCTGATGATTTCCTTTGCTTTTTTGCCATCGGTCTCTACTGTTTCTTCTCGATCTGAAGACCCACATCCAGCACCCCGGGAAGGGCCTCCATGCCTTCAACACTCCCGTTTTTTCGCATGGCGTGCGAGATGGTAACCTTATATACGCCCGAATCGGGAAAAACGATGTTTTCGCGATACCATAATTTGTTCTTCCTTACGCTGCCCAGGCCGGAACCCAGCCAGTTCCCTTCGGCATCGGCCATCTCATATTCCAGGGTGTCGCGCTGCGACGTACCGTCCGGGGTATTCAATTCGACTATCAGAAAAAGGTTGTTGAAAGGGTATTGGTTGTCATTGCGAAGGGTGATGAACATCTCGTGGGCCCGGGCGCTGTCAAGGCCCGAAAAGGAGAATTCCATCGCCTGGTCCTTTGCCCACTTCCCGTTCCCGGTGTCCCGCACCTCGGCGAAGGCCAGTTTTTCAGTACAGGAAACCCCTAAAATCATGGCGAGCAACGCCGTGAGAATTCTATGCATTTCGGCCCGTTCTTTTTTTATTGCCCCCTTTGTTGTTCCGTTTTTTCCTGTTCCGCCTCCCCTTGGGTCGGTCAAACCGCGTAAGGCTGTCCTGCCCGACGGGATTTTCAAAAGCGACCTCCTCGGTCTGATAGTTCTCCGAGGCGTACTCTTCCAGGCTCCCTGCTTTTTTCTTCTGCCGGTTCAGCTCCAGGATTTCATGGACCTGTTCGCTGCCCAGGGAATGCCAGGTCGCCGGGTCGTCCCGGTAGGAAAACCATAGGACCCCCTTGAAAATATCGGTTTTCTGGCAAAACGCCACGCCCTTTTCCGTTTGCAGTTTGGTGTCCAGGGGCGGAAAATCCTTCAGGGCATCCAGGTAGGTGTCGAGTTCGTAATTGAGGCAGCATTTCAGTTTGCCGCACTGTCCGGCCAGTTTCTGGGGGTTTAGCGAGAGTTGCTGGTATCGGGCTGCCCCCGTGGTGACCGACCTGAAGTCCGTCAGCCAGGTGGAACAACACAATTCCCTGCCACAGGACCCAATGCCCCCAAGGCGCTGGGCTTCCTGGCGGTACCCTATCTGGCGCATCTCAACGCGGATGCCAAAGGCCTTGGCCATGTCCTTGATCAGCTGGCGGAAATCGACCCGGTCCTCAGAGGTATAGTAGAACGTGGCCTTGGATCCATCGCCCTGGAATTCCACGTCGGAAATCTTCATTTGCAAGCCCAGGATGATGGCCATTTCCCGGGCCCTTTTTTTGATCTCCTCCTCTTTTCCCCTGACCTTATGCCACTTGTCTATGTCCCGCTGGGTCGCCTTGCGGTATACTTTTGGCAGGTCGGCATTCAGGGGGATGTTTTTCTTCTTCAGCTGCACCCTAACCAGTTCCCCGGCGAGGGTCACATGGCCTACGTCATGCCCCGATTTGGCCTGCGTGGCCACGACATCCCCGATCGATAGGGGAAGGCCTTCTGAATTCCTGAAATATTCCTTCCTGCTGTTTTTAAACCGCACTTCAACCACGTCAAAAACCTCCTGTCCGGCAGGCAGAGACATGTTGGAAAGCCAGTCAAACACCGTGAGTTTGTTACAGCCATCCGTTGCGCAGGTCCCATTGTTCCTGCATCCGCGCGGCTGTCCCCCTTCTGCGGTTGAACAACTGCTACATCCCATATTTTTTATCTCAAATCCACAGTGCCCTTAGGGGCGGCTGCAGATACGGGTTCATAATAGATTACTCGCGTAAAGATAGAATAATTTTAGGCGCAAAAGAAAAAGGCGCCCGTCTGCAGCCGGCCGGGTTTGCAGGCAGAACAGTTGGTTCCCGGGGATGGTGCCGGGGCGCCGGCTTTGTGTTTTTTTCTGACAGGGGAGCCCTATTCCAGAACGGCAGTGTTTTCCGGCGACTTCTTAAATTTCAGCACCTCAGACCGTCCTTTTTTGAAGATCAGGTTGCTCTTGACCCTCCCTTTGCGGAGCTTCTTTTGTTCCTCATAAGGCAGGGCAACGACTTCCATGCACGCTTCGGAGCAACAATGGTTCATGTTTTCCGCGCATTCGGGGCACTGGATAAACAGCAGGTGGCACCCTTCATTTGCGCAGTTGGTGTGGGTGTCACAGGGTTTTCCGCACTGGTGGCAACTGGCGATGACATCATCGGAAATGCGCTCTGAACGCCGTTGGTCAAAAACAAAATTCTTGCCCAGGAACTTGTTCTCCAACTGCTTTTCCCGCACCTGGCGTGTATATTCAATGATCCCGCCTTCCAGCTGGTAGACCTGCCTGAAGCCCTTATGGCGGTAATAGGCACTGGCCTTTTCACAGCGGATCCCCCCGGTGCAGTACATGACGAGCTTTTTGTCTTCCTTGTGGTCCCTCAGCTGGGCTTCGATCAGGTCCAGGGAATCCCGGAACGTATCCACATCCGGGGTAATGGCCGTCCTGAAGTGGCCGATTTCGCTTTCATAGTGGTTGCGCATATCGACCACAATGGCATCGGGGTCTTCCAACAGCTGGTTGAATTGTTCGGCATCCACATGGATGCCTTTGTCGGTGACATCGAAGCTGCCGTCGTCGAGGCCGTCGGCCACAATTTTCCTCCGGACCTTTACCTTCAGCTTCAGGAAAGATTTATTGTCTTGTTCAATGGCGATATTCAACCGGACACCCTCCAGGAAACTGATGCTGTCGAGGTGTGCCTTGAATCGGTTGAAATTCTCTGCGGGAACGGAAAGCTGGGCGTTTACCCCTTCGTGGGCAACATAAATCCTGCCGAGAACGTCCAGTTCATCCCAGTGGATGAAAAGGTGGTTCCTCAGGAGCCCCGGGTTTCCGATGTGTGCGTATTTGTAGAAAGAGATCGTGAGCCGGTCTTTCCCAGCCTGCTCAATCAGGGCTTCTCTTTCCTTTGCACTTAGCGTATTGTACAGTTGCATGCTATACCAATATTTAAGTTAAAAGAAATCGAAAGGCCAAAAATAGTCAATCCCTTGAAAAAGAGGGCAAAAAAAGAGCCCTGTTTTCAGTACAGGGCTCCGGTGGGACCGCATTTTCCTTCTTCTCCACAGCAATTTGATGAAATTGGGATGCAGTTCCCGTAATTATCTTTGGATCGGCAACGGGTATTTATGTTCATAAGATTCCACGAGTGCAAAAAGGTTGCTTTTCCCATTGCGGGAATCATAAAAAGAAATGGTAATTTAGTCCTCCACAAAAAAATCACATATCGATGAGCAGCGAGAAAGAAGCGAAGCTGAAAGCCCTGAAACTAACCCTGGACAAACTGGACAAAACCTATGGAAAAGGCGCTGTCATGAAGATGGGGGATGAAGTGGTACAGGATGTTGAGGTCATCTCGTCCGGTTCCCTCGGGCTTGATTTGGCCCTCGGGGTGGGAGGGTATCCCCGGGGCAGGGTCATCGAAATTTACGGGCCGGAATCTTCGGGAAAAACCACCCTTACCCTCCACGCCATCGCAGAGGCGCAAAAGGCGGGTGGCATTGCCGCCTTTATCGATGCTGAACACGCCTTTGACCGCTTTTATGCCGAAAAACTTGGGGTGGATATCGACAACCTGATAATTTCCCAACCCGATCACGGGGAACAGGCCCTGGAGATTGCAGACAACCTGATCCGTTCAGGGGCGATCGACATCGTGATTATCGATTCCGTGGCCGCCCTGACGCCCAAAAGCGAGATTGAGGGGGAGATGGGGGATTCGAAGGTCGGCCTCCATGCCCGACTGATGTCGCAGGCCCTGCGAAAGCTGACCGGTTCGATCAGCAAAACGCACAGCACCGTAATCTTCATCAACCAGCTGCGGGAAAAAATCGGGGTCATGTTCGGCAATCCGGAAACTACCACAGGGGGTAACGCCCTGAAATTTTATGCCTCGGTACGCCTGGATATCCGGCGCTCTACCCAGATCAAGGACACTGACGGGGAGGTACAGGGAAACAAGACCCGGGTTAAAGTGGTGAAAAACAAAGTGGCCCCCCCGTTCAAAACGGCTGAGTTTGATATCATGTACGGGGAGGGGATTTCCAAACTCGGGGAAATCCTCGATTTAGGGGTGGCCTACGAGATCATCAAAAAGAGTGGTTCCTGGTTCAGCTATGGCGACACCAAGCTGGGGCAGGGCAGGGATGCCGTAAAAGTCCTGCTGCAGGACAACCCGGAACTCATGGATGAACTCGAGGAAAAAATCAAAGATGCCATAAAGGCGATCAAAGGGTAATCCCAAAGGGGAAATATCCCCGCCTCAAGCAACCTTTGCCCCCAACATCCATCTAACTAAAGCAGTTTAAGGAAGATACTGGGTATGGAATCCTTTTTTAGGGGCGTTAAAATCCTGTTTTTGGTGTTGGTCCTGAACGCCTGCGACCTGGGGGATGACGGGGTGAGCTATCACTTTGTTTCCCTGCCGGTCGTGGATGTTGGGATGCCCGAAAGCTTCAGGCTGAACGAAACCTATGAAATAGGGGTAACCCTCCTCCTTCCCAATGGTTGTGCTCAGTTTGAAGGTTTTGATGTCACCTCGGAAGATACCACCGTGCGCCGGGTGGTGGCCATCGGGACGGAAGTAGATGGACCTTCCTGCACCCAGGAGGTTTCTGAAGTGGAGGCTACCTTTCGGTTTATTTGCCTGTACCCCGAAACCTACAGGTTTTTGTTCTGGACGGGGGAGGATGAATCCGGGGAACCCCGGTTTTTGGAGATTGAAGTGCCGGTGACCCGTTGATCCGGACACTTACGGAAGTAACCCAATCCATATATTGACGCAGGAGGACCTCATAAAAAAGTGTTGCAAGGGAAACCGGACGGCCCAGGAGGAATTGTATCGGAGGTATTCCCCTGTGCTCTATGGCCTGTGCCTGAAATACTCCAGGAACAAGAACGAAGCGGAAGACAATCTGCACGACAGCTTTGTGACCATTTTCCAAAAAATGCACCAGTATGGCTTCAAAGGCTCTTTTGAAGGCTGGATCAAGCGGATTACGATCAATACGGTACTGCAGAAATACAGGAAAGAGGAACCCCTTGCCCTGATGACCGAGCTCCCGGACCCCGTGGAGGAGGTCTATTCGGAGGAAGAAACGGAGGTGTCGCTGAGCACCTTGCTGAAATACATTCAGGAATTGCCCACCAAATACCGGATCACCTTCAATTTGTACGTGCTGGACGGGTATTCCCACAAAGAGATCAGTGAAGCCCTTGGCACTTCGCAGGGAACTTCCAAATCGAACCTGGCCAGGGCGCGGATGATCCTGCAGGAGAAGATTCTAAAAAAAAAACAAATAGCCTAAGAGCCCCATAATGGACAATCAAGAATTAGACAAACTTTTTCGGGAAACCACCCGGGATTTCAGGGAAACCCCTGACCCCGGGGTGTGGTCCCGGATTCGCGCCACCCTGGACCGGGAAAAAAAGACCCGGACCCTGGTACCTGTTTGGGTTCGCCTGGGTATCGCAGCAGCCTTGTTGCTGGGTGCTGTTTTCCTTTTCGCCCCCCGCGACTCCCCGGACCCGTCAAGCGCACCCATTCGCACCGAATCTCCCGTGGTTAACTCTCCGGGCGACCGGCAGGAGCCTCCGGCAAACCGGAGGACCACCCTCCCGTCAGGCCCCGAAAGCCAGTCCGGTGCAGAAGAGGAACCGAAGCGCCGGGCTGAGGGACAAGACCTGGCCGGGAAAGAAAACCAGGGCTCGTCCCCAACACCCTCACGGGAAGTGCTGGATAAAGAATCCCCCTCCCGGCCTGCATCCCTTGCGGCCTCCCGGGAAATAACCCCTGCAACCGTTACCGGAAAGGGGCAGGAAGGGGCATTGGGGCAACCCATTGCAGCGGAACCCCTTGCTGGTCGCGATGAGGAAAGGGAAAACCCGGCAGGTGTTGCTGCCCGCCCTCTGACCAAAGGGCAGGATGAGCCAGCTGTATCCTCCCTGGCGGAAAGCGGGGAGGAAAAACCTTCGATTTTCGAGGCCCTGGAAAAAAATGAAGACCCCGGTACAGAGGGGCGGAAGGGCGCGCGCTGGTCGGTAGGGCCTTCCGTGGCTCCTGTATATTTCAGTTCCTTCGGAGACGGGTCCCCAATTTCCTCTTCTTTCGTCGCCAACGAAAAATCCGGGTCTTTCAATATGAGTTATGGCCTGCAGGTGGCCTATGGGGTATCTAAAAAACTGAGCTTCAGGACGGGGATCCACCGTGTGGACTATGGGTATAATACGGAGGAAATTGGCTTTACCGCTTCCCCGGTAGGCTCCGGGAACTCCCTGATCCGGACAATTAATTATTCGGAAAACTCCAGGGACCTGGTCGTAAAGAGCATGGTCAACGGCACCCGACAGCCCGAAAACAAAGAGGCTACAGATGTTACCGCCCCCAGCCCGGTTCGTGAAGGCCGAATGGTACAGGAGTTCGGATACCTGGAAATCCCGTTGGAAATGCAATATTCCCTGATCGATAAAACCTGGGGGGTGAACCTCATCGGGGGAATGAGTTCCCTGTTCCTGGTAAACAATTCCGTAAGCCTGGAATCGTCAGGGACGGTCACGGAAGTGGGGGAAGCCACCAACATGAATTCGCTGAATTTCAGCACCAATTTCGGGGTGGGCATCTACTACCGGCTCGGCCAAAACATGGAGCTTAACGTCCTTCCCATGTTCAAATACCAGCTCAACACCTTTAGCAATACGTCCGGGAACTTCAGGCCGTATTCCGTAGGGGTGTACAGTGGGCTGAATTTTCGTTTTTAATCCGATCGGTATTTTAGTGGCCTTGCTCCCGGCCATTCAAAACCCGGGGCCAGCCAACAGGCTTTCCAACAAGAGGCTCCGAACCTGTTCCTTTAGCCGGCCCTTATCCTTCTCCTTCAGGCCCTCGCTCGGGATGAACGGATGTACCCGGGTCCGAAGCCGGCCAGGGGAACCACTGAAAAACCGGAAGGGAAACCGCTTTTTGTTGTCGTAAAAAGTGATTGGGACCACCGGGATCCGATGGGCGATAGCCATTTTAAAGGCCCCATCCTTAAAGGTGTCCAGGACCAGGGCCTCGTCTTCGGGAACGCCCCCCTCCGGGAAAATGCAAATACTGAGCCCGGCTTTCAGCCTTCGTTCTGCCCTGCGATATACGGCCGAACGGCTGCGGCTGTCTTCCCGGTCTACCAGGATACAAACCCGTTTGTAGAAAAAACCGAAAACGGGGATGTTCGCCAGTTCTTTCTTCCCCACAAAAACAAAAGGGTTCCGGCTTACCCGGAGCATCAGCATAATATCGAGCATACTGGTATGGTTGGCCACCAGCATGTAGCTCTGCCGCTTTTTTAATCGCTGGTCGTAGCGGATTTGGGGCGGACAACCCATGCCGTAGAGGATTACCGTTGCCCAAACATTGCGGGCCAGCCAGAAGAATTGCGGATAGGTCTTCTCCGATAATGAAAAGAGGATCAGGAATGGGGAAAAGAGGAATATGGGTAGGGCTACCAAAATATAGAACCAGATTCGGAACAGGGCCTGCCCTGATTTCTTAAGCACCACCAGCATGGTCGCAAAAGTAAGAATTTTAGGAGGGCTCTGGTATTTCCTTTACTTTTGTGCCCTGATAAAAGTGACATATGCCACGCATTCTCACCGGGATACAAAGCACGGGGACGCCCCATCTGGGCAATATACTGGGGGCGATCCGGCCTGCGATTTCCATGGCCTCCCAGCCGGAAAACGATTCGTACCTGTTTATTGCAGACCTGCATTCCCTTACCCAAATCAAAGACGGGAAGGTGCTGAAAGAGAACACTTACGCCACCGCTGCCGCCTGGCTCGCTTTTGGGCTGGATATCGAAAAAACGGTCTTCTACCGCCAGAGCGACGTCCCACAGGTAACGGAGCTGGCGTGGTACCTGGGCTGCTTTTTCCCCTATCAGCGACTGACCCTTGCCCATTCCTTCAAGGATAAGGCCGACCGGCTCGAGGATGTGAATGCAGGGCTTTTTTCATACCCGATGCTCATGGCTGCCGACATCCTCCTGTACGATGCGGAGTACGTCCCGGTGGGCAAAGACCAGCTGCAACACCTGGAGATGACCCGGGATGTGGCGGCAAGGTTCCATGCCCAAATGGGGGAAACCTTTGTTATGCCGGAAGCACGGGTAAATGAAAGCACAATGTACGTGCCGGGGACCGATGGGCAGAAAATGAGCAAGAGCAAGGGCAACCTGATTGATATTTTCCTTCCCGACAAGGCGCTGAAGAAACAAATTATGGGTATCGTTACCGACAGTACCCCCCTTGAAGACCCGAAAGACCCGGACTCCGATACCGTATTTGCCCTATACCGGCTGTTGGCCAACCCAGACGAAGTTGAGGCGATGCGGAACAATTACCTGGGCGGGAATTACGGGTACGGGCATGCGAAAAAGGCATTGTACGACCTTCTGGTGGAAGTTTTCGGGGAGTCCCGCGAACGTTTCCATTACTATATGGGCCACAAAAAGGAGATCGATGAGGCCCTGGAAAGCGGTGCAGCCAGGGCAAAAAAGGTAGCCGATGCCGTCCTCTCCCGGGTGAGGGAGCGGCTGGGGTATTAACCGGCGGGGTTCAGGCCGGTTTTATCCGGAATTTTTTAGCCGGGAGGGGTTCCACGATCCCTTCCAGTTCAAGGTGCAGCAACAGGGCTGCAACTTCTCCCACAGCCAGCCGGCACTCCTGTGAAATAGTATCCAGGAACTGCTCCCCCTCCCGGGCGAGGAGGGTTATGATGCGCTGCTGCTCTTCCGTAAATTTTTCCATGGGGATCTCCCGCTCCCTGGCCGGTTTCAGGCCTCCGCCGGGGGCTGACCAATTCATGGCGACCGCAAAATCCTCAGGACCATGCAGGACCTGGGCTTTCTGTTGGCGGATCAGCTCATTGCACCCCCTGCTGAAGTAATCCCCTACCCGACCCGGCACGGCAAAAACCTCCCTGTTATAGCCAAAGGCCAGGTCGGCCGTCACCAGGCTGCCGCCCCGATCAGCCGATTCCACCACCACGGTGGCTTCACTCAGCCCGGCTATGATGCGGTTCCGCCTGACGAAATTCATGGGTTCCGGCTTGGTGCCCAGCCAGAACTCGGAAAGTAACCCCCCCTGCCCCCGGATTCGTGAGGCATATTTCGCATGGGGTTCCGGGTAAATCCGGTCCAGGCCGTGCCCGAGGCAGGCAATGGTCTCCAGCCCCAGGTCCAGGGCAGCCAGCTGGGCGCAAAGGTCGATGCCATAAGCCAGGCCACTGACAATTACCGGGCGGTAGCGGGCAATCCCCTCCAGGAACTGCCTGCAAAACTCCCGTCCGTAGGGCGTCATGTTCCGGGTACCCACAATGCTGACAAAGCGCCTCCCGGCGAGGCATACTGATCCCTGAAAGAACAGAAGGACGGGCGCATCCTCGCAGTGCCTCAGCGCCTCGGGATAATCGCCGTCCCAGTAGGCCAGGCAACGGATTCCCTGTTTTTGGATATGGCCCCATTGCTCAAGGGCTTCCCGGAGGATTTGGGGGTTCGACAGGTTCTTGAGGGCCTCCTTCCGGATACCCCCCGCCTTTGGGGACCCCGATCCCGCTTCGTCAAAAATCGCCTGTGCCCCGCCGAAATGCGCGACCAGTTTCCTTGCTGTTACCGGGCCCACCCCGGGCACCCGGGTCAGGCGGAGCAAGGCTATTAACTCACTTTCCGACATTTAGCATGCATTAGATCGATGATTCACCCTGTCCGTGTTGATAAATTCCCAGAACTTCCGGTTGCCCGGACTGTTAAATTTTCACATCTTTGCCATCGTGGCCCTTGAAAAGCACATAGCGACCCTCCTGTATCGGTACCAATGCGTGGTAGTTCCGGGGTTTGGCGCCTTTTTAAGCCAAATTAAGCCCGCTACCCTGCAACGGGAAAGCAATACCTTTCACCCCCCTTCGAAAGCACTTTCTTTCAATGCCCAGTTGCGTTCCAATGATGGCCTCCTGGTATCGCATATCGCACAGGCTTCGGGCAAATCCTTTGAGGAAGCCATGGAGGAGGTAAACGACCGGTGCACCTCCTGGAAACAGCAACTGGAAGCTGAAGGCAAATTGGAACTGCCCGGCCTGGGAATCCTCCGTTTGAACAGTGAAAAAAAGATGGTCTTCCAGCCAGACACCGAAGTCAACTACCTGATGTCGGCCTTCGGGCTTGGCCCGGTTATCGCCAGTCCGGTGCTGAGGGAAGTCCTTAAGGAGGAAGTGCAGGAACTCGAAGAACATATTCCTTTCAGCATTACCCCTGAAACACGATCCATCCCGGGCCTTCGCCCGATGATGAAGTACGCGGCCATCGTGTTGCTGGCCCTTGCCACAAGCATTGGCGGGTACTCCTATTACCGGCAACAGGAAAATGCCACGGAACTCGCGCGCCAACAGGCCCAGCAAGAAGTTTCCAAAACCATTCAGGAGGCCACCTTCTTCAGCGTCGAACCCCTGGAATTGCCTTCCGTGACCCTAGAGGTGACCCAAAAGCAACAGGGGATCCACCACATCGTGGCCGGGGCCTTCCGTTTCCGTGAAAACGCGGAGAAAAAAATAGGCGCCCTTCGCGCCAAGGGATATCCCGCCCGCTATTTGGGGGAAAATGCCTATGGCCTGCACCAGGTGGTGTATGCCAGTTATTCCGATCCACAGGAGGCGCTGGATTCCCTCCGGGCCATACGCGGGAAGGAATCCCCGGATGCCTGGTTGCTTTCCCAGCGGTAGTTTCCCAATACCCTTGTGAATTTCTTCTTTGCGGAAGGCCTATCTTTGCGCCAAAATACCTCTATGAAGCCTAAAACACCCAGCGATTCCAGGACCATTATGACCGACCTGGTATTACCGAGTGAAACCAACCCGCTGAACAACCTTTTCGGGGGCGAATTGCTGGCCCGCATGGACCGGGCAGCCAGTATCGCGGCCCGTCGGCACAGTCGCCGCATTACGGTCACGGCTTCGGTGAACCATGTGGCATTTAACCGGTCTGTCCCCCTGGGGAGCGTGGTAACCGTGGAAGCGGCCATTTCCCGGACATTTCGCACCTCCATGGAAGTCTTTATCGATGTGTGGATCGAAGATCGTTACACCGGCGAGCGGACCAGGGCGAACGAAGCCATTTATACCTTCGTGGCTGTGGATGATACCGGGGTGCCTACCGAGGTGCCCCCGATCGTGCCGGAAACTGAACTGGAAAAGCAGCGCTTTGAAGCCGCGCTGAGAAGGAAACAGTTAAGCCTCGTACTAGCCGGGAAAATGAAGCCGCATGACGCGACGGAATTAAAGGCGCTCTTCATGGAATGACCCCCGGGGGCACTTCCCTGGGTGTCGAAGGACCCCATGCCGGGGGTTCCCTACAAACGGTAAATCCACTCTTCCGGATTAAGCCGCGTAGCATCCTTATACAAATAGAACTTCAGCTGGGTAAGGCCGTTAGAACGATTGGTATAAATGGTGCCCAGGGCATCCTTGGCCCTTACTTTGTCCCCCTTTTTTACGTACAGTTCGGAAAGGTTATAGTACGTGCTGATGTAGTTCCCGTGTTTGATTTGTACGCCTTTGTTCCCCCCGGGTACAGCCAAAACGGCGATAACCTCGCCTTCAAAGACTGCCCTGGCCCGGGCACCCTCATCTGTGGCGATGATTACCCCGTTGCTCTGGTGCTTCACCCCCGGGTATACCGCATCGGCA
Source organism: Robiginitalea marina (assembly GCF_024006985.1). Classification (GTDB taxonomy): domain Bacteria; phylum Bacteroidota; class Bacteroidia; order Flavobacteriales; family Flavobacteriaceae; genus Robiginitalea; species Robiginitalea marina. The sequence continues at coordinate 153,045 of NZ_JAMXIB010000003.1, read as the reverse complement.
TAAATCCCGTACCCCTGCTTTTTCACCCCTTTTTCCACAGGCCAGATCAGCCTCCCCTTATTGGATGAAAAATTGTTTGCAATCAGGGTCGCCTCCGGGGTGAGGGCGAATGTCGAGGAGGAAGCGGCCGTGTTCCCGCTTTCGCGGTTGGAGGCCGCAATGGCAGACCGGATAAGGCTTTCGATTTGCCGTTCAATGGCACGGGCCTCCCTCCGTTTCTGCTCGATTTCCGAAGCATAGGCGCTCTCATTGCGGCGGATAGCCTTCAACAGGCTTTGCTGGGATTCCACTTCGGCGGTTAACTGGTCTTTGATGCGCCGGTTCTGGGCGATGAGCAGTTCCTTTTCCTTGCGCTGGCGGGTAAGGTCGTTGTTCAATGCCGACAACTCCTCTGTTTTTGCAACAATCTCCTCTCCCTGTTTTTTGCGGAACTGGGTATACTGCTTCATGTATTGCAACCGCTTGAATGCCTGGAAAAACGTGGTGGAAGACATCAGGAACAGCAGCCGGTTCTGCTGCGACCGGTTCTGATACGACTTGCGGATCATTTGCGCGTAGTCTTCCTTGAGGGTTTCCAGGTCTTCCCGCAACTTGGTAATGCTCCGGATATTCGCGTTGATCTGCCGGTTGAGCAGGTTGGATTGCTGGTTGGTAACCCTGATGAGCTGCTGCTGCCGGTTGATTTTCTGGTTAAGGGCCTCCATTTGGTCCAGCACGCTTCCCTTTTGCCGGCGTTCGGCAAAGAGCAGGCGGTTGATTTCCCTGATCTCATTTTCCAGCTGTTCCTTTCTGGATTCCAGCTCCTTTTGCTCCCCGGTTTGCCCATGGGCCAGCATTCCCGCCAGGGCCAGGCCAAGGAGGAAAACGCGCTTCAGGATGTCATAGCGATTCCCTTTCACTGGAGTGCAACCGGATTAAAACCTTTTGGTATTTTAAATGGGAAGCGTAAATCCCTGTTCAATTCCACCTGTTTATAAGAGATCCCGATGGTAACCCGACCGTCTCCCTCTATGGCAGCAATTTCGACCTGGTCGGGCAGCACCTCGCCCTGTACCTCCTGATAGCTGCTATAGCGCACCTCCATCATCCGCCTGGCTTCAGGTTGCGCCAGTTGCTGGGAAGCCAGACGAAAATATCTGGGTTCGATCTTTAAGAAAAGCTTGTAGAGGTCAAGGGACGGTTTGGGCTTTAATTCATAGGTGTCGGCTGTATATTGCAATTCATAATTTCGGCCCTGCAGGGAAACCATGGATTGGCCCAGCAACAGGTTCTGGAGCTTTTCAAAATCGATTTCTGCCCCAAGCAACCTGCTCAGATAGGAAAAATCGCCATCGAAAAATTCGTTGTTGAGTTTATTGTAGTACGAAACCCGTTGGGGGGTAATGTACACCTTGATCACCCCAAGGGGGGCACTCATCCAGATGACCTCGTTTCGTTTCATCCTGAGGCTTACCGTAACGCTCTGGGATTCCTCCCCATCCGAATAATCGATTCCAAGCCGCCCGCTCAGGGTCCTGAACCGGCTGCTGCCCGCTTCATGATTTCGGATAATCCCCTTTATAGACAGGCTTTCATTTACGCTTCCATCGGCCAGCAGGCGCGTCGAGCCACAGGAAGACAGCGCCAATAAGGCTGCAATGCACATTGCCAATATGTTCTTACCCCTGTTCATGAGCCCGATTTAAGCTTGTTTACATACGTCCGGGCCTTCTCCGCCTCCCCCAGGTAGGTATAGGCTTCGGCAAGGGCGCTGTATATCTTGCGCGCCACCTCCGAATTCCCTACCAAAAGGCTTTCCCCTTCTTCCAGGATGCTGACGGCTTCCCGCGGGCGGTCCTGCCGGAGTTTTGCCATGCCGTATGCGTAGTAAAAATACGGTTGAAGCGGATAGGTTTCAATGGCGCCCTCGCTCATTTTTTCAAGGGAGGGCCATTGACCGGCTTCCAACAGCGATTCCAACTCCTGTTCGAGGTTCGCCACAGAGCCCCTGCCCGGGTCCGGTTCCTTCGCTTCCTGCCCCCCGGTGGAGTTTATAGAAGCCCGGCCCCCGGCCTTCATCCGGGATGCCCGTTCCCTGAGGTTTTCAACCTCCGGGCCTGGGGGCATCCTGCTGAGCTCCGCTTCTGCCGCCTCTGCCTTTCCGGAATCGAGGTACCAGCGCGCCAGGTTGAGCCGGAATTCCGGAAGTCCGGCAGGAAGGGTTTCCCGGTGGGTATCCAGGGGTTTATGTTGCTTTTCAAGGGCCTCCATGAAGGTTTGAAGGAACCAGTAGTTCCCCGGACGGGCACGGAGGGCTTCGAGGGCGTAGTCTTCGGCTTCCGGATATTTCTTTTCCAGGATCATTACCCGCGCCAATTCGAAATCTACTACCGGGTTGCCGGGGTCAATCTGCCGTGCTTCCAGCAAAAGGGTTTCTGCACGGTCATAGTTTTCTATGCCTTTTTGCTTCAGGGCCTCAAAAAAGGCTTCTTGAAACCGATCGGTATACTCGTCGGCAGACCATTCAGCGCTCCCTTCCTCCTGCCCGTATCCCGAAAGGCCTCCCAGGACAATCCCCAGAATCCAACATATTTTTAGGATACCTGCCATATTCCACGTTCATTTCATCAATTCCTGCCCGTACTTCCAAAGCCCCCGCTGCCCCTTTGGGTGCTGTTCAGGGCTTCCACTTCAATCCATTCTGCCTGCTCATGGCGGGCAATCACCATTTGGGCAATGCGATCCCCGTGCTCAATGGTGACTGCTTCCGGGGACAGGTTTACAAGAATCACGCCAATCTCACCCCGGTAATCCGCATCAATGGTGCCCGGGCTGTTGAGGACCGTTATCCCCTGCCTGGCCGCCAGGCCGCTCCTCGGGCGTATCTGGGCTTCATACCCCTCGGGGAGTTCCAGGTACAGGCCTGTCCCCACCACTGCGCGCTCCAGGGATTCCAGTCGTACCGGAGCCTCGAGTTGTGCCCGCAAATCCATCCCGGCGGAAGCACTGGTCTGGTACGACGGCAGCTCATGTTGCGATTTGTTGATGATCCTTACCTTCATTTTCCTCGGATTAACTTTATCAGGACTTCTTTCTCCATGCGGTACAACAACCCCAAAAATACTAAAAGTAAAAGCAGGCCTGGAAACAACCTCCTGTTAAATACATAAAAGGACAACCCCGAGAAAAGCAGGGATATGCCCAGGTAAAATCCGATTTTTCTCAGGTTATAGGGAATAGGGTAATACCTCCGGCCAAGGAAGTACGACAGCAGCATCATGCTGCCATAAGCCGCCAGGGTTGCCCAGGCGGATGCAAAATAGCTATAGGCGGGAATGAATAAAAAATTGACCACAACGGTAATGATCGCCCCCACAAGTGAAATGACCGCCCCGAACCGGGTCCGGTCCGTCACCTTATACCAAACGGAGAGGTTGTGGTAGATCCCCAGGAAAAAACTGGCGAGCAATACGATGGGCACAATGGCCATAGCCTCCCAATACGCCTGGTCCCTGATGAACAGTTCCTTTAAAAGGTCAGCAAAAACCACTACCGCGAGCAGGATTACGCTTCCCAACACCACAAAATAGTTTGTGATCTGCGCGTAAGCCCGGCTGGGATTGTCGGAAGTGGCGTGGCTGAAAAAAAACGGTTCGATCCCCAGCCGGAACGCTGTGGCAAAAAGCGTCATGAACATGGCCAGGCGGTAGCAGGCTGCATATTTGCCCATTTCCGTTTTGGCGATATCGGCCGGAAGCAACTCGGTAAGCAGATATTTATCAAAAACCTCATTAATGGTAAAAGCGATCCCTGCCAGCATAACCGGGAACCCGTACGAGAGCATCCTTTTTAGCAGGTCTTTGTCGAAAACCAGGGAGAGGCGAAGGTAATTCCCGCTGAGGATCAACAAAGTAATGCCGCTGGCAATAACATTGGAAATCAAGATATAGGGCACCTCATACCCGGGGCGGTAGAGCGCCTCCCAGATTCCTCCCTCCGCCCCTCCGGCCAATTCGGGGAGCAGGAGCAAAAAGAATAGGTTGAACCCCATATTCACACAGATGTTGGCAATCTTGACCACGGCATACAGTGCAGGGCGTTCGGTGGCCCGCAACCGCGCAAAAGGGATGATCACCAGGGCGTCGAGGCACAGGATCCCTATAAAATAGCCGAGATAGCGCAATTCGATGTTGAGGAATTGCGACAACTCCCCGCGCAGCATCAGGGCGGCCAATAAAAAGACCAGGGTAGAACTGCCCACGGCGATCAGGGAAGTGGACAGTACCTTCTCCTTATCCGGTTCCTTGTTGTAAAACCTGAAAAAAGAGGTCTCCATCCCATAGGCGAGCAGGACGTTGAAAATTGCAAACCACACGAAGATCAGGGAAACCTCTCCATATACCCCCGGAGGCATTACAGAAGAGTATAGCGGAAGCAGCAAAAAGGAAAGCATTCGGGGCAGGACGGTCGCCAGGCCATAGATGAACGTCTGCTTGAATAGTTTTCGGAAAAGCTTCAACTAGGAATTCGTTAGATCCAATATCTAAATTAGGGAATTACCCCAAGCCGGCAAAGTTATCCCTGGGGCCTTCCCGGGTAAATCCGGCCCCGTTTTTCCCGTACCCCGGATACCCTGGTGTAGTATTGTTTGCCGTCTGCCTCCAGGGTATAGGATATCACTGCCTCATCGGGCCTGAGGTCAAAAGGAAAGTCTCCCCCGGCTGGCAGGGGCATCGGGGGCTGATTGCCAACTTCCCGGGTCGAATCCGCATGCATCACCAGGTCGGGTTTTTGCCGCAGGTCTTCGGCAAATAGCATAAAGCCTGTTTCCGAGTCCCGTACTTCCAGGGGGTAGACCCTGCCCCGGAAATACAGGGAATCGATGCGGATGGCCGAAGGGTCCTGCGGGGCCCACCGGGCCGTGAAACGCATTCCGTAACCGCTTTCTTCCCGCCCCCCCTGCCAGTATTCCACAGTGGGTGCGTTTACTATAAACGGAGGGTCGCCTTCCAGCGCCTTTTGCGAACTGCAGCTCATAAGTCCAAGGGTGGACAGGAAGATACCCAAAAAAAGTGTTTTCATAATGCCTATGCTTTGCTCCTGGTAAAGATAGGGTACCAAATTTGATGCCAAAGCTCCGGCAGCTTTGATTTGCGCCCCGTAACCCCAGGCCTTATGGCCTTGCGGCATGAAACCGGAGCGCATGAAAAACCCCGGCCAGCCGGCCGGGGTTCCTTCCTTTGCGGATATGCGTTTGACTATCCCTTGGCAAGAGCTTCCGCCCCTCCCACGATTTCAAGGATTTCATTGGTAATAGCCGCCTGCCTTGCCTTGTTGTAGGTGAGGGTCAGCTGGTCCTTCATCTCTGAGGCATTATCGGTGGCCTTGTGCATGGCGGTCATCCGGGCGCCGTGTTCGCTGGCAAAAGAATCCCTTACGGCCTTGTACAGTTGTGTTTTCAGCGATTTGGGGATCAATTGCTCCACGATTTCCGCCTCGGAAGGCTCGAAAATGTAATCTGCACTGCCACGCTCCCCATCGGTAAGCGGTTGAATGGGCAGAAACTGCTCTGTCGTTACGATTTGGGTGGCCGCATTTTTGAACCGGTTGTAAACCAGTACAATGCGATCGTAAGTCCCTTCCGAAAAATTTGCCATCAGGGTATCCGCAATTGCGGAAACCTCCTCGAAGGTCAGGTTGTCGAATACTTCATTATGGTTGGCAACGACGGTAAACCGTTTGCGAAGCAGATCATGGGCTTTCTTCCCTATGGTCAGGAAGTCAACCTGTTTCCCGGCATACAACTCCCGCGCCAGCACAGTACCCTGCTTCACAATATTGGCGTTAAAAGCGCCGCAAAGCCCCCTGTTGGAACTCACCGCCACCACCAGCACCTTCCTGACTTCCCGTACCTCGGCATACGCGCTGCCGCTATCGACGTCCAGGTTGGCGCTCAGGTTCTGGAGCAGTTCGGTGAGCTTGTCGGCGTAAGGCCGCATGGCGGTAATCGCATCCTGGGCCTTCTTCAATTTGGCCGCCGATACCATCTTCATGGCACTGGTAATCTGCATGGTCGAAGAGACCGATGCGATACGGTTGCGTATTTCCTTTAAGTTTGCCATAATTCCGTTATGCGTTACTCGGTTGGTTGCAGCAGGGAAACTGCGACCCGGTTATTCTTACCCCTTGTATTTGGCGGCAAGGTCCTTGCACACTGCAGTCAGGGTATCGGTAATCTCATCGGTCAACTTGCCTTCCTTGAGCTGGTCGAGGACGTCGCGGTGCTTGGCGTTGAGGAACTCCAGGTAATCCCGCTCGAACTCCTTTACCTTTTCCACGGGAACATTCCTGAGCAAATTCTTGGACCCGGCATAGATAATGGCGATCTGGTCTTCTACCGTAAAGGGGTCGTTCTGGGCTTGCTTCAGGATTTCGACGTTCCTGCGCCCTTTTTCGATTACGTTCAGGGTTGCAGCGTCGAGATCGGAGCCAAATTTTGCAAATGCCTCCAGTTCCCGGAACTGGGCCTGGTCGAGTTTCAGGGTCCCGGCCACTTTTTTCATCGACTTGATCTGGGCAGACCCCCCAACCCGGGATACGGAAATCCCCACGTTGATCGCCGGACGAACCCCCTGGTTGAAGAGGTCCTGTTCCAGGAAGATCTGGCCATCGGTAATGGAAATTACGTTGGTCGGGATATAGGCGGAAACGTCCCCGGCCTGGGTTTCGATAATCGGAAGGGCCGTAAGGGAGCCCCCTCCCTTTACCTTGCCTTTGAGGCTTTCGGGAAGGTCGTTCATTTTCTGGGCGATGCTGTCATCATTGATGATTTTCGCAGAACGCTCCAGCAAACGGGAGTGCAGGTAAAACACATCCCCGGGGTAGGCCTCACGTCCGGGTGGCCTCCTCAACAGCAGCGAAATCTCGCGATACGCCACGGCCTGTTTGGAAAGGTCATCGTAAATGATCAGCGCAGGACGCCCGGTATCGCGGAAATACTCCCCGATGGCAGCCCCGGCAAATGGCGCATATACCTGCATGGCTGCAGGGTCAGAAGCATTCGCTGCCACGATGGTGGTATATGCGAGTGCCCCCTTGTCTTCCAGGGTCTTGGCAATGGCAGCCACAGTAGAGGCCTTTTGACCGATGGCGACATAGATACAATAAACCGGCTTCCCGGCATCGTAGAATTCCTTTTGGTTGATGATGGTATCGATGCACACGGTGGTCTTACCGGTCTGACGGTCCCCGATCACCAACTCCCGCTGCCCGCGACCCACGGGAATCATGGCGTCAATCGCCTTTATCCCGGTCTGCAGGGGCTCGTTTACCGGCTGGCGGTAGATGACCCCGGGGGCCTTGCGCTCCAGAGGCATCTGGGCGAGTTCCCCGGTTATGGGGCCCTTTCCGTCGATGGGGTTTCCCAGGGCGTCCACCACACGGCCAACAATCCCCTCCCCGACTTTGATGGAGGCAATCCGTTGGGTCCGCTTTACGGTAGCGCCCTCTCCAATGGCTTTGTATGGCCCCAGAAGTACCACCCCCACGTTATCTTCCTCAAGGTTCAGGACGATCCCTTCCAGGCCGCCCTCGAATTCCACCAATTCCCCGTACTGGGCATTGGACAAACCGTATACCCTCGCAATACCATCCCCGATCTGAAGGACGGTTCCCACTTCGTCAAGGGTGGCTGTCGCTTCGAAACCAGATAATTGCTTCTTTAAGATTGCTGAAACCTCAGCGGCTTTGATTCCTGCCATTTTCAATAGATATAAAAAAGCGAACCACCTCTGTGGCCCGGGTTATGTATTTATTTCTGTAAAAGTTCTCGTTTCAGGTGGTCCAGTTTACTGGAAAGGCTGGCGTTGTACTCCAGGTCCCCCACCCTGAGGATAAAGCCCCCGATAAGGGCCGGGTCTACCTGTTGCTCCAAAACCACCGCTTTCCCTGTGATGGCCTTGAGTTGCCCGAGTATTTTTTCTTCCAGTGCCGTATCCAGGGGAACCGCCGTGATCACCCTGGCGACTTCCTGTCCTTTCAGCTGTTCGCTTAGCGAGATAAACTGAGCAGCCACCTCGCCCAATATGGGAATCCTCTTTTTATCAGACAAAAGCTGAAAAAGCTTGCCCGTAAGGGGGTCTGCCGATTTAAAAAGGGCTGAAAGGGCACTCTTTTTATCAGCTGCTTCGAGGACAGGGCTTTGCAGCACCTCCTTAAGGGTATCGTTTTCCTGTATGGTATCCTTTACAAGGTGCATATCGGCTTCCACCTCCCTGAGCTTTTTCTGCTCCTGGGCCAGGTCGAGGAGGGCCTTGGCATACCGGTACGCTGCTCGCTGTTCGCTCATGCCTTAACGCAATTTAATGTCGTCGACCAGCTGGTCAACTAACTTCAGTTGACGGTCTTTGTTTTCGAGCTGGGCCTGAAGGACCTTTTCGGCAATCTCCACGGAGAAGGACGCCACCTGGTTCTTGATATCGGCGATGGCGGCCTTTTTTTCGCCTTCTATACTTTCCTGCGCCTGGCGCACAATCTTATCCCCTTCGGCCTGGGCCTGGGCCCTGGCGTCGGCGATCATCTTATCCTTGATTTCGCGCGCTTCTTTCAGCAGGGCTTCCCGCTCGGCGCGGGCCTGTTGAAGCAGCCTTTCGCTGTCTGCCGAAACATTCTGCATCTCCTTTTTGGCATCCTCAGCGGCGGCAAGCGCGCTCCTGATCCCCTGTTCCCGCTCGTTGACGGCCCTGAGGATCGGTTTCCAGGCGAACTTGCGCAGCAACAACAGCAGCAACACAAAAAGGACAATTTGCCAGAAGAACAGGCCTATTGAAAATTCGTTGATCAGTTTTTCCATGGGTTTCCCTTTATACTCTGTTTACCATAAAACCCAGCCAATCCGGACCAACCGTCCGGATTGTCCGGGCATGGGGTTGGTTACCCGGCAAAAATTGCCGCGAAACCAATTCCTTCGATAAGGGCCGCCGCAATCAGCATCGCGGTTTGGATCTTACCGTAAGCCTCAGGCTGGCGGGCGATAGCTTCCATCGCACGTCCTCCGATCATCCCGATGCCGATTCCGGCACCGATTACGGCAAGCCCTGCACCTATTACGCTTGGAATTTCCATAAAACAAGTATTAATTAATTAAACAATACAACTCAAAAAACTACCTCAGAGGTTCGCCAGTTCCGGCTCCTCATGTTCGTGTCCATGCCCGTGATCGTGCTCCTCGGATGCAAATCCGAAGTACAGGGCGGATAGCATGGTGAAAATATAGGCCTGCAGAAGGGCAACCAGCACCTCGATCAGGGAGATCGCAAAACTAAGGCCGAAGGACAGGGGCCCTCCCACCCAGCTCTTGAAGATAAAGATCAGGCCGATCAGGCTCATCAGCACCACGTGGCCCGCGGTCATGTTCGCATACAAACGGATCAGCAGCGCAAAAGGCTTGATAAAAATCCCCAGGATTTCGATGGGGACCAAAATGATGTAAATAATGAGTTTCCCAAACCAGGGCATCCCGTCACCGAGGGGGTCGAGGATGTGCTTCCAGTAGTCCCGGGTGCCCGTAAAGTTGGTGACCAGAAAAACGATCAGGGCCAGGGCCGTGGTTACGGCAATATTCCCGGTTACATTCACTCCCAGGGGGGTAAGGCCGAACATATTCAGGAACCAGATAAAGAAGAAAACCGTGAGCAGCAGGGGCATATACCGGCTGTATTTCTTTTCCCCGATGTTGGGGATGGCGATATCATCGCGGATATAGAGGACAATAGGCTCAAAAAACTTCCCAATGCCCATGGGGATGCCGTTGTTTTTACCGTAGTTCCTGGCCATGCCTGTAAACAGCCAGAACAGGAGCAGGCCGGTTACCAGCATCATCACCACATTCTTGGTGATCGAGAAGTCCAAAGGCTTTTGGTTTACGGGGTGTTGGTCTTCATCGTACCGAATGGTCCCCCCGGCATCCGTCTTATAAATTTTGCTGTGGTATAGGCGGTAATAATTTCCTCCGACCTCAGCCACGGTTTCCCCGTGATGGAAGCGGGCGGAAGAAAAGACCTTAAGACCGTTATCCCAGAGGATTACCGGCAGGGGGAAGCCCCAGTGCACTACCTCTCCCGAGGCATCGGTATAAGAGGCGATGCTGAAATCGTGGGAATCCTGGAGGTGGTGTGCAATATACTCCCTGATTTCCTCCTTGGTCCCCTGAGGACCCCCGGTTTCCCCGGAAGATTCTTTGGCGAATAAAACAGGCCCTAAACTAAAGAGGATAACAGCCAGGAAATTACTCACAAGGGATGTTCGCATGATCGTCGAAGCTAGGGGTCTCTAAAATCGGTGCAAATGTAAGTTATTCCCCAAAAAAGAAAAAAGCATTTAGACTTTATTTTTAGGCTCTTCCGGCGCGTCACGGAGGGGGGCTTCCTTTTCCAGATTTCGGAGCAGCAGGGAAGCAAAACCCGTCTCCAGAAACAAGGCCAGGGCATAGGGGACAAAAAAACTGCCGAATTCGGCCCGGCTTATATCCCCGTCGGAAGTAAAGGCAGGGTAGAAAAGAAGGAAAAAAAGCAGGAATTTCAGAAAACTCCCCCCCATAAAAAGAAATCCGATCTGGGCCTTCATCCGGTGGCGGAGGGCAAAGATCCCCCAGATAATGGCAAAGGCCAGCAGCAGGTTCACGGCATAGCTGGAAACCAGCATATCCCCGTGCCATGCATCCCCGTTCGCCGTCCGGAACCAGGCGTGAACGGCAAGGGAAATCCCCAGGACCCCCAGCAGGACCCCAAGATAACGAAGGAGGAAACCCCGGTTTTTCATTTTGAATTCAGTCGCTTCAGCTGACTGAGCACGACCCAGAGCGAAATCGCCACCCCCAAAATAGTACAGGCGGCAGTAAATAGGCGTTTCTCGGTCTGATACCGCTCATCCAGCCACATTCCTGCCTGGGCTGCCCCGTAGATGATCACCCCCATTTCGATGGCGATGCCAGAGAGGGCGGCCGCCCTTAACAACAGATTGTCCTTCTTCTTATCCGGCGGCTCTGACACGTTCTGCTGCTTTTGGGGTTCCCGACTGGCCCTGCTCCCCCGGACCCGGTGCCCCGGGTTCTCCGGGTCGGCCCTTGCCCTTCATGGTACAGGAAGCATTAAAGGCTGCCCCTGGCTCCACGGAAAGCTTCGCCACAGAAACCGTCCCTTCAATCACGGCAGAGCTTTTGAGCGACAACAGGTCAGAAACCAGCAACTCCCCATTGAAGCTTCCCTCAATATCGGCATTCACGCATTCCACCTTCCCATGGATGTATCCATCCTTTCCGATGACTACTTTTCCGGAAGTTTTCAGGTTTCCATCGAGTTTCCCATCGATGCGGAAATCCGCTTCTGAAATAATATCTCCCTTTATTTTGGTGTGTTTCTCAATCCGGTTGGGCTGTCCTCCTGGTTCATTCATAGCTTTTGGTTTTTTGTTCTCTGAAAACATGGTAGATCAGGGTTTTGGGGGTTGCAACTGGCGGCGGTACTCCTCCAGGTTTTTATGGACCTGGACCACCTTATAGTTAGTGGATAAAATTACAAAATTATCAAGGCTTATCCGGTAATCGCGGTTGTTTTTAAGAAGTTCCACGTATCCCCTGGCATAATCCATGGAAGGAAAACCGTGCACCACTACAAACTCCTGCTCCAGGTCGTAGATGTCGAGGGAAACTGTATTGGAATACCTAAGGTCTTTCAGGGAGCCTTCCAGCCGCTTCTTAAGTTCCAGGGCGTTCTGGTGCTTTTGCCGCTTTATCGGAAAGACGACTTTCCAGTTCCCCGTACCCGGTGCACCGGTGGCCTGGGAGAACTCCCGGCTCTCCAGTTTTGGGATTTGCTCATCGATGATGGTCCGTGCGGTAGCGCCTTCGGGGCTGTTCGGATAATTCAGGGCAATATAGTTCAGTGCCTCGCGATAGGGCTCAAACCCCTGCAACCTTCCAATGGCACTGGCCTTGAGCAGTTCGAGTTTCGGCACCACGGGATCGCCGGAAAACTGGTTGATGCGCGCTTCGGTCCCGGTGATCACCTCCAGGTAGCGCTGATCCCGATACGCGGCAAAAAGTTCGGCATACAGGGTTTCAGGGCTGTTTTCCAGGGCCGACAGCGCAATGCCGGGGTTGGAAAGAAGGGCTGCATACCGGGAATCGGGATGGTTCTGCACGATATCGCGCTTCATGGATTCCTCAAGGGGGCTCCCCACCTCCTGGTAGATTTTGTAAAGGTTGTATTTGGAGGGCAACACCAGCCGTTCTTCCGGATCAGACTCCAGTACCCGCTCCAGCCGGGAGGCGGCAAGCATGGGCTCCCTGAACTTTTCCTTGTAGATCAGACCAAGCTGGTAATTTGCAAAGTTGCGGGCGTTACGCAGGCTGTCAATCACCTGCGGGTCGTCCGGGACCCGGCTGAGGTACCAGTCGAGGTTAAACTCCTGTCCCTCTTCGGGCGTTTCGGCCTGGGCCCCCGCCAGGTCGGGCTCCCCATCGGCCTCCGTAAGGATCCTGGCACGGGAACTCCACCGCCAGTTATCTTCGAGTTCCCGCTCGCCCCAGCGCGTCCTGAATTCGGTTTTTCCGTAACCCAGGCTGGTTATGTTATAGAAATAGAACTTCCCCTGGTTTTCCCGCCCGCCCCGGGTTTGCGCAAATCCTTCAAGCCCTGCCCGGGCCTGCTGTTCCTTTTTCTGGGCTTCCGCCTGGGCCAGGGCCCTGAGGGAGTCGATCCGGGCCTGGAAATAGCGCTGCCGCGCTTCCGGGGGCATGGCATACAGGGTAAGGACGCTATCGGAGTACCTTACCGCTTCCTCATATTGGATAACGTCATCGAGGTTTTCCCGCTTTTTCCGAACACTGCGAAACGCCCGATCCGTTTCGGCCAGGTTCAGCAGGACGCTGTCGTAATAAGCCCCTGCCTTCCGGTACTCGTTCCGGTCAAAATAGTATTCGGCCAGGTCCCCGTAATTCAGGGAATTCAGGTAGGGCGTCTCCCGGGTGGCGCGAAGCGAGCGGTTGTAATTGAGCAGGGCCAAACTGTCTGACCCCGTTTTCCGGTGGAACTCGGCAAGTTGCCTGTAGATCTTATCGAGAAACGGCCTGTTCTCCCGGTCTTCTTCCAGTTCCGTCAGGTACTCGAGCAGGGCGTCCTGGCGCTCCGGGGTAATTTCCGTATTCTGGATTTTCTGCAGGTGGGCGTTTATGAGGTAAACCCTTGGGATTTTCCGGTTCAGGGCGATTACCTGATCAAAGGCGAGGTTGGCGCTATCGGAATGCTCCCTCCTGTTGTAGAGTTGCCCCAGGATAAAAAGGTAACGCCCTTTTTCTTCCACTTTACGGGTATAGGCAGCGGCGGCTTTCAGGTTGCGGGTCGCCGTGTCCAGGGCCTTGAGGTTAATGTGGGCCTGGGCCATTACCGCCCGGGCATCGGCATATTCCTGGTCCCGAAGGGATTCATACTTGAAGAGGTTGTTCAGGTTTTTAAGGGCGAGTTCTTCGTACCCCAGCCGCAGGTGGGTCTTTTCCCTCCATATGCGCGCCTCATTCAGCCTGTTGCTCGTTTCGAACTTGCGCAGGATGTAGTTGAACGCCTCCAGGGCCGGGATGTAGCGTTCATCAAAATAGCGGGCCTTGCCCAGCAGGAGGAAGGCCTCATCGGTCTGTGGGTTCTTCTCCACATTCTCGATATCCATGCTGTGTTTTTGGATGGCCTTGGTGGCCTTTTCCTCGGCGCGGACAAAATTCGGGTTGTTCTCCTCGGAATCGAGCTTTATGTCCCCTGTAACCTGCAACCGCTCTACGGGCAGGATTTCCCAGTAATTGTCGCGGTACTGTTGCCTCAACTGCTCCCGGCCTTCTTCAAAAGCCAGGTTCCCGTTATAGAGCACATTGTATTTGGTGTTCAGGGAATGCCAGTTCCGGTTCACGAAGGCGTCCTTCTTGGTGGAACACCCCCCAAAAAGCAACCAAAGCGACCCCAGGCAAGGAAGTAAATAAAAGCGAAGCTTCAAGATTCCCGTATTCTGTAGTAGTCTAAACTACAAATCAGGGGTTTTAGTATGCTGCGGGCATCCAAAAAATGCCTCCCGGAGCCCGGTGTTGCTTTCTTCCGGATCCATTCGCAGTACCTCCGGCGCCCGGGGACGACCCGGACGTTATCCCCCAAAAAACGCTTCGAGTTCTTTCAGGGTCTCCGGGGTAGTTTCAATATCCCTGACCACACGCCCTTTTTCAAGGACTACAATTCGCTCGCAAACCTCGGTGACATGCAGCAGGTCATGGCTGGAAACCAGGACGGTAACCTCCCTTTTTCCGGCCATTTCCCGCAGGATTTTTTTCAGGCGGATCTGGGTGGTGGGGTCGAGGTTGGCAAAAGGTTCGTCAAGGATCAGGACTTCCGGGTTTCCGATAAAGGAGGCCGTGATCCCCACTTTCTTCTGGTTGCCTTTGGAAAGGTCCCTCAGGAATTTTTTCTGGCCCAGGATTTCCCCGTGGAAAAAATCCTGAAACCCTTCCAGGAGGGCATCCACATCGGCACGCGATTGCCCCCTGAGCTCTCCGATAAAATAGAAATACTCCTCAGGGGTGAGGTAGCCTATCAGGAAGCTCTCATCGATAAAGGCGGAGGTAAAGGGCTTCCAGGCCTCACTGGTGCGCACCTCAACGCCGTTATTCTCTATACTTCCCGTGGTGGGCTGTATCAAGTCGAGCAGGAGGCTGAAAAAAGTGGTCTTGCCCGCCCCGTTGTTCCCAACGAGCCCAAAGCTCTGCCCCTTTGGGATAGTAAGCCCTGGGAGGTCAAGGACGGTTTGCGCCCCGTATTTTTTGGTAAGTTCTGTTGCTCTGATCATCGTATAGGGTTTAGGCCGCCTTTTCCCTGTAGGCAGCAAGGGTCTTGTATTTTTCCTTTTTATAGATTGTTTCGATCCGCTTGAAAACGATATCCTTAAATCCAAATCCGGCGATGCCGGCCAGGGCCACCATCAGGTATCCGGCGGTTTCGTTCCATAACCAGTCGCCCACCCAGAATACGACCAGGGGGAGGACCAGTTTGGGGATTGTCAGCAGCAGGGTTTTTCCGTTAAAGGCCTGGCTGTCCCCAAATGCCTTTTTGTTGCTGGTCAGGTCGATCGGGGTTTTGATATAAGCCCCGCCCCAAAGCACCAGGTAGGAGTTCACCCCTATATTGTACACTGCCCCCACCACCACAGCGAGGTACGCCTGCCACCCGAAATACAAATAAAAAGCTGACAACAGGGTACTGACCAGGGTAGCCATCACAATGAGGTACCATTTGGAGGTGAGGTATTCCCGGTACCGGATGTTCTGGCTCATCATCAGGGGGTAATAGGCACTGTCCCAACTGGGCACAAATTGCCCGAAGGTAAACAGGAACCCACCGGAAACGAATATCCCGGCGAACACCCTCCAGACCGTGGCTTCATAAACCTCCAGCGATCCTGTGAAAAAAAGGAGCCCGTAAAGCAAAAATATAACGCTCGTTATGACAGTAGTGCGTGACCTTTTGTTTCTCCGGATGAGTTTTATGTCGTTCTTCAGGAAGGTCCCAAGGTTCCCAAAACGGTTCAGCCAGGTGTAGTCCTCGGTTTTTGCCGTGGTTTTTTGCATTTCCAGGCCCGCATCGAGGTACATGTGCCGCCTGAAATACCGGTAAGACGCCCAGCAGACGTAGGCCAGCAGTCCCCAGGGCAGTACTGCCGTCCAGGGGAAATCGTAAAGTGCGTCGAAGAGGGGCGAGGTGTATTCCGTGACGTCGAACCAGCCATAATATTGGGAAACCCCAAGTAGGGCAAGCACCAGGAGCATGGGGTAAAAAATCCGGTCCTGGTTGTTCACCATGATGTTCAGGAAATTGTTTACATAGAACAGGGCCATGATGCCAAGGTGCCATGCAATGACCGACAGGGGGGCATACCCCTGGGCAATCAGCACAATGGAAAAGGGCAAAAAGAAAAACGCGTGGCTCCAGTTAAAGAACGACAGGGCGGTTTTACCCAGGGAAAACCGGACCACCTGGGATTTCTTCATGGGAAGGTATAAAAGCGGCCTGATGTTCATAACCGGCATCTTCTGGAGCATATACCGCATATAGAGGTCCATGACCAGGTAGTAGAACAAAAACCGGTTGACCACCCTCAGGGGGTCCCCCAGGCCGGCATCATCGATAAAAAAATAGGCGCCTACCCCCAGGGCCAGGAAAACGGCCATGAAATAAAGCGCGAAAAACCCCATCAGGATCTTGATCCAGAGGTTGGCGGCAAAGGAGGAAGACCGCACAAAGGACTTCCACTGCAAGCGTATAAAGTGTTTGAACATGGCTGGTTTCTAATGTTCCCCTCGTCGTAAGTAGCGAAGATCGGTATTTTGTTACAACTTTTTCAATCCCCCGCAGCCCTGTTCTCATTCCCGAAGCTTTCCGTAGTTTTGCAAAAAAATTGAAGTATGTCTCAGTTTCACTCCCTGCAGGTTTCTGCGGTAAATAAACTCACCCCCTGTTCCGTTGCCATCAGCTTTCGTATCCCTGAGTCGCTCCAGGAGGCTTTTTCCTTCAAAGCCGGCCAATACGTAACGGTAAGGATGCACAAGGATGGCAAAGAAGTTCGAAGGGCATATTCCATTGCCTCCATGCCCGGTCAAAAGGAACTGACCATTGGCGTGAAAAAGGTGGAAGGCGGTTCTTTTTCAGTATATGCCAATGAGGTGCTCAAAGCAGGGGATTCCCTGGAAGTGATGGCCCCTGAAGGCCGGTTTGTATTTGAGCCGCGGGAAAGGGCACAGGACCTTGTTGCCTTCGTCGCCGGCAGCGGGATTACCCCTTTGATGAGTATCATAAGGACCGCCCTAAAGGAACATCCCGACACGCGTATAGTACTGGTTTACGGCAATCAGAGCAAGGAAGAAACGATGTTTTACGCAGCCCTGCAGGAATTGAAAGCGAAATACACGGATCGGTTGACCATCCACTACCTGTTTAGCCGAAGCCAGGAGGAAGAGGGCAGTTTTGGGCGGATTGACAGGAGTATTGTCAATTTCATCACCCGCAACAAACACAAAGACCTCGATCCGGACCGGTTTTACCTGTGCGGCCCCCTGGCCATGATTGAAACGGTGGCCGAAACGCTTAAGGAAAACGGGGTTGCCGAAGACCGGATTTCCCATGAGCTCTTCACCGAGCCCCAGGGGGGAGATCCGGTAACCGTAGGCCTGGAGGGCGTCACCCATTTGGAAGTCACCCTCGACGACATGGTTCACCAACTCGACATGGACCAGAAATCCCTAATTCTGAATGCCGTGCTCAAGGCTAAAATCGATGCCCCGTACAGCTGCCAGGGCGGGGTGTGCAGTACCTGCATTGCCCGGGTTACGGAGGGTTCCGCTGAGATGGTCAAAAACCAGATCCTGACCGAAAGCGAAATCGCGGAAGGCCTGATCCTCACCTGCCAGGCCCATCCAACCTCCCCCATGCTGAAAATAGACTACGACGACGTATAGCCGCCCGAATCCAGTACCCGGCAGGAATGGTCATAACCGATCTGAAAGGCTTTTTCCATCCCCTTTTTGTCGAGGACCCCAATTTTTTCGAGCTCCAGGGGTTCAAACACCAGGTCGCACCCCTTTATTTTCTGCCGGTTGATGGCATAGATCATCAGGGCCGTGGTGCGGTTGGCCAGCTGGAAGGAGGAACGGATATCAGAACGGCCCACCTCCTTTACCACGGAAACATTGCTTCCAAGAATAAAGGTTGCGTGCTCCTTTATGGGTTCCAGGGGAAAGTTGTTCATGATGCCCCCATCGGCATACAAGCCCGATTCCATTTCCACCGGGCTGAAAATAGGGGGCAGGGCTGCTGAGGCAAGAAGGGCCGGTATGAGCGGGCCCTTGTGGAAAATGGCTTCCCGGCCCGCCAACAAATCGGTGGCAACCACAAATAAGGGTTTCCCGAGCGATTCAAAGGAATTGTGGGGCCAGTACTCCATAAACACTTCAAAGTACCGATCGGTATCTAAGAGGCCGGGCTTGTTCAGGCTGAAGAAATTATACCGGAATAACGGGGTCTCCCTGAAAAACGCCATCATTTCCCCGCTATCCCGACCCCCGGCGTAGAGAGCCCCAACCAGGGCGCCCACACTGGTCCCGGAAATCCAATGGGGGTAGATGCCCCGTTCCCCAAGGGCTTTGAGTAGCCCGATATGGGCCATTCCCCGAACCCCTCCCCCGGAAAGGACAATCCCCATTTTACTGCTTTCAGGAACCTTTACCATACCCCTTGTCTTCCTTGCGGGTTAGCCGTGCGGGCCCCTGACCACTTCGGCAGCCATGGTCGGGCCCTGTTGTACGCAGGGTTAAGTTATGGATTTATCCAAAAACCCGGACATCCTTCTTTTGCATCCCCGCAGGATCTCCTATGCCCCCTCCTGCAGCACAAAAGCCACCCTCTTCCGCATGCCCTTTTTACGAAAAACCACCCCGAATCCCGTCTGTAAATCCGACTGCGTAGTCGGTACAGGTTTAAAATAAGGGTTTGTAAGGGGGTAGTAGTGCATTTCATCGAAAGATCGGCTGTAAAGAACCTTTGTTTTTCAGGTAGCTCATGCAGATACGGCCCCTGAAACCGACCCGGGGGTCGGTTTGTTAAACGGGTGGAAAAACTGTTAAAATTTCATCCATTTGTAAGCCTCTTTGGGCGAAGTCGACTTTTTGAATGTATTTTAACCTGACCAAAATCAAATCAATTCCCATTTTGAACACCAGTCCGGCGGCCATTCTGGTTTTTGCGCAAAGTGCCCACCTCGATGCTGCCCAAAAGGGATTGCGGGGCAGCGAAGCGCTGTTTGACCAACTTACCCGCCAGACCCTCAGGAAAGCAAGACAAACCGGGTTACCCTGTTTCCATGTGGGAGAAAACGAACAACAAGGGGAAACCTTTGCCTTACGGCTATATCATGCCATGGACTCCGTTTTCAGGCAAGGGTTCGACCGCCTGGTCGTCATTGGCAACGATAGTCCTGACCTCCTGACCGAAACCCTCCTTCAGGCCGCTGCTGCCATCGGCCCTGCCAAGGCTGTTTTGGGCCCTTCGGGTGACGGGGGGGTTTATTTGATCGGGATACACCGCACTGCGTGTTCTCCTGAAGTGTTCCTTCAACTGCCCTGGCAGCAGGAAGACCTGTTTGAGCACATGGTTCACTGGTTAGGTGAGGCCGGAAACCATCCCCCGGTAATTCTGGCCCCGAGGATGGACCTGGACACCCTGAGCGACCTGAGGAACTGGGTGGGCACCTCCTCTATCCCCGGATCGCTGCTAAAACAACTGGCAAAGGGTCTTTCCAAATTAATTGGCGGCATTATTGCCCCCCGCACCCCGGCCTGTGCCCCGGGCTACGCCCTTTTGCCTTGCAATAAAGGGTCCCCCGTACGTTAACCCCCCTCCTTCTTTTTTCGTTTCCCATTTTCGGTTGGCACCCTGGGATACCGCCCGGTTTTTATTCAATTTCCGGTTTATAAAATATTTCCTGTGCCTTTTATCATTGATGCTGCAGTCGGGACCTGGCCCCGGTATTTACCTGAATGTTCCCGACAAAAAAAGAAATACGAACGCCTACCTTCAGGTATGGCAGGAACGCAATACTAACAAAGAACCTTTAAAAATAAAGATTATGGAATCCAATTATTACGACCCGGCCGACCTTAGGAAATTCGGGAAAATCACCGAATGGAGTGAAGACCTGGGAAAAAAGTTTTTCGAATACTACGGAAAGGTTTTTGAAGAAGGCGCCCTGAGCGCCCGTGAAAAGTCGCTTATCGCCCTTGCCGTAGCACATGTGGTAAAGTGCCCTTACTGCATTGACGCCTACACCAAAGACGGCCTGCAAAGGGGCATTACCAAAGAAGAAATGATGGAGGCGGTACACACCGGGGCCGCAATTGAAAGCGGGGCTACCCTGGTTCATGCCGTTCAAATGATGAACAAGTACAACAAATTGTCGATGTAACAACCCGGGGCCTGAACCCCGGGGTTAAAAACCAAGGAATGGCAACAAAATCTTTGAAAGGCAGGCAAAAGGACCTGGCTGAAACCAACAGGCAACTGGAAATCCTGAGCGGGGGCCCCTTTGAAACGGGGGAACTCCCCTATTTCCGGGACAAACTGGAAGAAAGCCGTCAGGCGCCGCTCCGGCCGCGCAAACTGGAAATCCTGCAAATCAACCTGGGGTATATGTGCAACCAGGTGTGCGAACACTGCCACGTAGACGCGGGGCCTGACCGGAAAGAGATCATGACCCGGGAGACTATGGAGCAGTGCCTCGACGTGATCCGCAAAACTGAGGCGCACACCCTCGACCTCACCGGGGGGGCGCCGGAGATGAACCCCGATTTCCGCTGGTTTGTGGAAGAGGCTTCAAAAGCAGGGGTGGCGGACTTTATTGTCCGGTCAAACCTCACCATTATCCGCGCCAACAAAAAGTACCATGACCTGCCCGAATTTTTTGCGCGCCATAACGTACACGTCGTTTCCTCCCTGCCCCACTATACCCGTGGGAAAACCGACAAACAAAGGGGAGACGGGGTTTTTGACAAATCGATTGAAGCCCTTCGCGCCCTGAACCAGGTGGGGTACGGGATGCCGGGGAGCCCCCTGAAGCTCGATTTGGTCTACAATCCTTCGGGGGCCTTCCTGCCCGCCGACCAGGATTCCCTGGAACGCGATTTCAAAAAAGCCCTCAAAGACGATTTCGGAATTTCCTTCCATCATTTGTTCACCATTACCAACCTGCCCATCGCCCGGTTCCTCGACTACCTCATCGCCTCTGAGAACTACGAGGACTATATGACCGCCCTGGTGGACGCCTACAACCCGGAGGCGGTAAAAAACGTGATGTGTACCAATACGCTTTCGGTCAGTTGGGACGGATGGCTTTATGACTGCGATTTCAACCAGATGCTGGGCCTGAAAGTGGCCAGCAAAGTAAAGCACATCGCAGACTACCGGGAAGACGTTTTGCAGGACCGGGAAATCGTAATTTCCCAGCATTGCTACGGGTGCACCGCCGGTGCCGGGAGCAGTTGCCAGGGCGCCGTGGCCTGAAGCCCCAGGCGTTTTATCCGTTAAATAACACCCTTAAACCGACCAGGCGGTCGGTTTTTTTATCGGCATTCCAAAGCAGGGTCCTGAATTTTGCCGTTTGTCGATTTTTTGCAGCCTTTATCCCCCGGAATCCACCAGGAGGCCCACTTCGCGGTTTTAGATAATAGACCCGACGGTCTGATTGCATAAAAACAACATCCCATGGAAAAAAGCTTAAAACGAATGGCCACCCTGCACCGGATCCAGATGAAAGGCCTTGAATTGTTCTATTCAAAAGGGTATGACCATACCAGCCTTGACGATATCCTGAAAGCGCTGGACCTTTCCAAAGGCGCCTTCTACTACCACTTCCAGTCCAAGGAGGACCTGATGATCAGCATCGCCGAGAATGTGCTTTTCCGAAAGGTATACAGCATGCTGATTGAACCCCTTGAAGGGCAGTCCGACCCGTTCCTGGCCATTGAACGATGCCTGGGGGATGCCCTGGAAACGGCTGAAAACAATGAGCTGGACTTCGGCTGCGTCCTTGGCAATTTCAGGAACCAGTTCGTGGGCCGCAATGCCGCCATTACAAAACGCCTCGACGACATTTATAAGGTATGGGAAGTGAACCTGGTAAGCCTGCTCCAGAAGGGGAAATCCGACGGGTACCTTCCCCGCCACCTCGACAGCGAGGGCATAGCCACCTTTGTAATGTCCTCCTACTTCGGGGTCCGGTCGCTGATGGCCAGCGGCAATGGGAGGATGCTCCGGTACCAGTATATGCAGCAATTGCACGCCTATTTCAGGGCGATGGTGGCAAGCCCTGTGGGCTAGGCTATTTTCCCGTGAGGATTTCCATGACCCGCCTGTATATTAGCTCCGGGGGAATGCTGTCCATGACCCTGTCATAGCCCTCAGGCGCCTTGTTGCCGTACACTGAGGTAGGGATGAACGGGTAACGCTCCCGATCGGCCAGCAGGGAATTTTCAGGGGGCTGGTTATAGGGGCTGAACCCGGCAAAAGGGTGGGTAACCCCCCAAACCGTCAGTACCGGAACGCCATACATGGCGGCCAGGTGCCCATTGCCGCTATCCATGGACACCATTAAGTCCAGGTTGGAGATAAGCGCCAATTCTTCGGAAAGCCCTGCTTTTCCTGCAACACAGACACAGTTTTCAAACTGCCCTGCCCAGGATTCCAGCAAGGTGGTTTCCCCCGGCCCGCCACCAAATAAATATACCGTTAGGTCTTTTTCCTTTGCCAGCCGGGCGATTACCGCCACGGTCTTTTCCGTAGGATAGCACTTTCCCTCATGGGCCGCAAAAGGGGCATATCCAACCTTGTGCCCACCGGGCCTATCGCCGGGGAAAGCCGGCCAGGATTCCTTCGGCACCACATCACCTGGCCGCAGTTCCACAGGAAACCCCAGGGCAGCAAAAACATCCGCATAGCGTTGCTGGGTGCTTTTCAGGGGGCGGATTTCCTTCTTCCTCCAGGCAGTGAGTTTCC
Organism: Robiginitalea marina; assembly: GCF_024006985.1. Taxonomy (GTDB): domain Bacteria; phylum Bacteroidota; class Bacteroidia; order Flavobacteriales; family Flavobacteriaceae; genus Robiginitalea; species Robiginitalea marina. The sequence continues at coordinate 130,441 of NZ_JAMXIB010000003.1, read as the reverse complement.
TTTTCTCCCTGCGTCCCTTTACCTGGCTGATAAAAGGGGTATGCGAGAGCCCGAAAAACATCCTGAGGATGCTGGTCCTGAGTACTGCATGCAGGTCTGCCACAGCAATACAGGACAGGGGCTTCAATTCCCTCCAAAACCGGAACAATCCGAAAATCCCCCGATGCGCGCCCTTTGGTTCGAAAGGATATACGTCCACCCCGCGGATTTTTTGAAGAACAGGGGCGTACTGCGATTTGGTTGCGAAGAGGAGCGGCAGCCCCGGGTATGTGCGCCTCAGGGCGAGCAAAACGGGGACAGCCATGGCCACATCCCCCAGGGCGGAAAAGCGCAGGACCAACAGCGGCCTGTCAGTTCCGTTTTTCACGCAAAACCGGGTTTAACTCCGCGTCATTGTACATCTTCATCTGCTTGTAGACCTTCATATACTTCTTCCCGCCGGCGATGTCGTCCAGAAGCTGGTCGATGGCCGCAGACAAATCCTTCTTTTGCTCCAGCAGGACGCTGAGCTTCTCGGTGCAGGCCCTTCGGTGTTCCTCACTGGCATCCTGACGCTCCGCCTCTTCGCGCATATGGTAAATTTTCAGGGCCAGGATAGACAGCCTGTCGATCGCCCAGGCGGGGCTTTCTGTGTTGATGCTGGCAGATGGCAGCACTGAAACATCCCGGTATTTGTCGAGGAAATAGCTGTCGATATATTCCACCAAGTCGGTCCGCTCCTGGTTGCTGGCGTCGATTTTGCGCTTTAGCTCCAGGGCTGCCACCGGATCAATCCCGGGGTCCCGTATGAGGTCCTCATAATGCCACTGCACGGTATCGATCCAATTCTTCAGGTAAAGCAAATGGCTGATATCTCCAGCAGGATAAGGGTTTTCCCGGGGCTGGTCTACCCGGTCAAGAAGATGGTACTTTTCGATGCTTTCCTGAAAGATGCCGAAGGCGAAGTCACTAAACATGGGTGCCTGTTTCCCCCAAAGATACCGCTTATTTCAAAAACCACTGGGTAAAGAACACCCCAAGGCTGGCCAACAGCGCCATCCCAAGGACCAATTCCCGAAAAAAATCGCGCCCGATGGATTCCACATATTTCCCAAGAAAAACCGAAGCGGGAAAAAAGGTAAGCATGACCGTACTACCCATCCGGTCCCCGGTGAGCAGCAGCACTACTATCCCCATTAACCATCCAAGGGCCAGCAGCCGCATTTGTGTGAGCCTGCCGTGTCCCGAACGGCTTTGCCTCAGGAAAGATACCAGGCCTGCCAGCAGGGCGAGGATAAGGAAGACCACGATCCGGGTCCAGGGGCCGGAAAAATCTGCTGCCTGCGGGAGCTTAAACGAAAGGGTATAATGGGTCAGGAGGTGTTCGGGGTTCCCAAGCAGGTATGACCCGGCCCACCCTACCAGGCAAATGGTCCCAATGGCAGCCAGCGGAATAAACCAAAGCTTCAGGTTTTTTGGCTCATAGAAATAGATATACAGCCAAACCAGGACCAGGAACACCACCATCCAGTTGATGAACAGGCTGGAGACCAAAATCCAAAAGGCCCCGTCGAAAACCTTTGATTTTACGTCCTTCATCGATTTCAGGCTGATCAGCCGGCGTTCCGCCAGCAAAAGGAAGAATGAAGCAAAAAGGACTTTCGGATCGACCAGGGTTTCGGGAAATAGCACCGCGAAAAGGCAGTAAAACAACAGGGCAAAGGCATTGGTCGCGGTGAGCTGGTTCCTCTGTACGATAAAGTTTACCGCAAGGACCGATAAGAGCAGCGCCCCCAGGCTAAGGATTTTTTCAGGCAATACAGCTACCTGGGGCAAACCCCCGTAAAAACCGGTGTGGGCGAGCAGGAAAAAAACAAACAGAAAGGAGAGGGAGAGGACGTAATTTACAGGTCTCGTTTTGCCGAAAAGACTTGAAATAAACACGGGTTTTCGTATGTTTGCAAGGTAAATATAGCTACAATGAAAGCTTTTTTTGAGTGGATTGAAGATTTATTTGTCGACGGCCTCTTTGCCCCTTTTGATTTTTTCAGGGAAATGCAAAACTGGTGGACCGCCAATACCATAAACTGGCTGTTCGTGGTCATCGGCTCTGCGGCCATGGTTTACTGGCTGATCCAACTCCGCCTGTTCGATCAGCGCGGGGAGGAAGACACCAGCATTACCGCCCACTCTTACCTGTAACTCCGGGCCGCCTGAGGCGGCTTAGAGGTCGAAGCCAATATCCTTGCGGTAGTACGCCCCTTTGAACTTTACGCGTCGCACGTTCTCATAGGCTTTTTGAAGCGCCTTGCCGTGGTCGGCACCAAAAGCCGTAACGGCCAGTACCCTGCCGCCACTGGTTACCGCCTCCCCGGCCGCGTTTAATGCCGTACCGGCATGGTAAACCGTTGCGCCTTCCACCTGTTCCAGACCCGATATCGCATGGCCCTTTTCGTATTTTTCCGGATAGCCCCCTGAGACCATCATGACCGTGGCTGCGGTTTCTGTACTCACCCTGAGTTCCGCCTCGCGAAGCTTCCCGATAGCCACGGCCTGCAATAAGTCGGCCAGGTCGGACTCAATCCGGGGGATGACCACCTCGGTTTCCGGATCGCCCATCCGTACATTATATTCAATCACAAAGGGGTCTTCCCCTACTTTGATCAGGCCGATAAAAACAAATCCGGTGTAAGGGATTCCTTCCTTCTGCAGCCCGGAGATGGTGGGCAGCACGATGCGTTGCTCCACCTTTTCCATAAAGGCCCCATCGGCAAAAGGCACAGGGGAAACAGCGCCCATACCCCCCGTATTGAGGCCGGTATCCCCTTCCCCAATCCGTTTGTAGTCCTTGGCCGTAGGCAGGATTTTGTAATCCTTCCCGTCGGTGAGCACGAAGCAGCTCAATTCAATACCCGAGAGGAACTCCTCGATGACTACCCGGCTGCTGGCCTCGCCGAATTTGGCCTCCACCAGCATTTCTTTCAGGGCCAGTTTTGCCTCTTCCAGCGAATCGAGGATCAGCACCCCCTTCCCGGCGGCCAGGCCATCGGCCTTCAGCACGTAAGGCGGCTCCAGGGTTTCGAGGAACCCGCAGGCCGCTTCCAGTTGCCCGGCCCCAAAACTTTGATACGCCGCGGTAGGGATCTGGTGGCGCTGCATGAACTGCTTGGCAAAATCCTTGCTCCCCTCCAGGCGGGCAGCCTCTTTAGCCGGCCCGATAACAGGGATGGATGCCAGGGCAGGGTCGGCCAGGAAATAATCGTGGATGCCCATCACCAGGGGGACTTCCGGGCCCACCAGCAATAAATCGATGCCATGGGCGAGCACCTGCTCCCGAATGGCCGGAAAATCTTCCGCCGAAAGGGGGAGGTTGGTGGCAAACGCCGCAGTGCCGGCATTCCCCGGGGCCACATAGAGGTTTTTGACTTTTTCGCTTTGGTGGAGTTTCCACGCCAGGGCGTGTTCCCTGCCGCCTGAACCGAGGACCAGGATATTCATACCGCTCGTGTTTTGGGCAAAAATAGGCCTGAAAAGGCAATTTCGCCGGGTTTAATGGATTATTATGCGTGGTGGTTCCTGTGGCTGAAGTCGCGGTGTTCGCGCTTTTCCAACTCGTCCCTTGACAGGGATTTGAAGTAAGCATAGGTCCTGCTCATTCCCTCTGACCTGCCCACCCTGGGTTCCCAGCCCAGGATCTCCCTTGCCTTGGTGATGTCGGGTTGCCGTTGCATAGGGTCATCCTGAGGCAGGGGCCTGTATACAATTTTCTGGTCCGTCCCGGTAAGTTGAAGAATCTCCTCTGCAAATTCAAGAATAGCGATCTCTTCAGGGTTCCCAATATTTACCGGGAGGCTGTAATCGGAGAGTAGGAGGCGATAAATCCCTTCAATCTGGTCATCTACATAGCAAAAAGACCGGGTTTGCCGCCCATCCCCAAAAACGGTAAGGTTTTCCCCCCGCAGGGCCTGTCCCATAAAGGCGGGGATTACCCGTCCATCATTGAGCCGCATCCGCGGGCCATAGGTGTTAAATATTCTTGCAATCCGCGTTTGCAGTCCGTGAAAACGATGATAGGCCATGGTAATGGATTCCTGAAAACGTTTGGCTTCATCATAAACCCCCCTGGGGCTAATGGTGTTCACGTTGCCATAATATTCTTCTGACTGGGGATGGACCAGGGGGTCCCCATATACCTCCGAGGTGCTGGCGATGAGTATGCGGGAATTTTTTTCGCGCGCCAGGCCTAAGAGATTGTGCGTGCCGAGGGCCCCGACCTTCAGGGTCTGGATGGGGATTTTCAGGTAATCAATTGGGCTGGCCGGGGAGGCAAAATGCAGGATATAGTCCAATTTTCCCGGTACGTGCACAAATTTCGTGACGTCATAATGGTAAAACTCGAAACGCTCGAGCTTAAACAGGTGCTCTATGTTTTTAAGGTCCCCGGTAATGAGGTTGTCCATCCCCATCACGTAGTAGCCCTCGGCAATAAACCGGTCACACAAATGAGATCCCAGAAACCCTGCAGCCCCCGTAATTAATATGCGTTTCAAATGAATTTTATTTAAGTGGTAGTTCGATCCTATCCCCTTCCAATGGATTCGTAGTGAAATCCTTCGGAGCGTATTTCCTCCACATCGTAGAGATTCCTTCCGTCAAAAATCACCGGAGCTTTGAGCAATTCCTTCATCAGGGTGAAATTCGGGTTCCGAAAAACCCCCCATTCAGTGCAAATGATCAGGGCGTCGGCATCTTCCAGGGCCCCGTACATCCTGGGCGCAAAGGAAATTCGATCCCCAAGGCGGCGCTTGACATTTTCCATCGCCTCCGGGTCAAAGGCGGCAATTTCTGCCCCCCTTTTTAACAATTCCTCTATCATATAAAGGGCGGGTGCTTCTCGTATATCATCCGTTTCCGGTTTAAAGGCAAGGCCCCATACTCCAAACCTCCTGCCTTTGAGGTCCTCTCCGAAATATTTGGTGATTTTTGGGATGAGGATCGTTTTCTGCTTATGATTTACCCGGATCACAGAATCGAGGATCTGGAATTCATAGCCCGAATCTTTCCCCGACTTGTGCAACGCCTTCACGTCCTTGGGGAAACAGGACCCCCCGTAGCCGATACCGGGAAAGAGGAAACGCTTCCCGATCCGGGAATCGGTCCCCATACCGATACGGACCTTGTCCACATCGGCCCCAACGCGCTCACAGAAATTCGCAATCTCGTTCATGAAGGTAATCTTGGTCGCCAGAAAGGCGTTGGCGGCATATTTGGTGAGCTCTGCAGATTTTTCATCCATCACGATCATCGGGTTTCCAGAGCGCACAAAGGGCTTGTAAAGCTTTTTCATCAACTCGATGGCCCGTTCAGACTGCGAACCAATGACTATGCGTTCCGGCTTCAGGAAGTCATCTACCGCGAATCCCTCGCGCAGGAACTCGGGGTTGGATACCACGTCGAATTCGCATTTCGCCGATTTGGCAATGGCCGCATGCACTTTTTCAGAGGTGCCGACAGGAACGGTACTTTTATCCACAATGACCCGGTACTCCGAAATTAGCTTTCCGATTTCCTCAGCCACCCCCAAAACATACTTCAGGTCTGCAGAACCATCTTCATCCTCCGGGGTAGGGAGGGCCAGGAACACAATGGTTCCATGGCCAAGCCCCTCCTTAAGGGAAGTGGTGAAGGTGAGCCTTCCCGCTTCAATATTCCTCAAAAAAAGCACGTCCAGATGGGGTTCATAAATGGGGACTTCCCCCTCTTGCATGCGTCTGACCTTGTCCTGGTCTATATCCACACAGACCACCTCATTGCCTGTTTCAGCCAGGCAAGTCCCGGTGACCAGGCCAACGTAGCCGGTGCCGATTACGGAGATTTTCATTGGCAATAACCGTTTAAATATTTGAACAGGTCAATATTACACATTCCCTATAGGCCCTGCAATTAATTCCAGACAAACCGGCCTCTTACCCCGCAGGGCAGCAAAGATACCCCGACAAAATCAATAGGCTTTCTCATCGCCCTTTAGGGCATTTAAAACGGTCTGCACAATAATTTTCAAATCAAGCAGGAAAGACCAGTTTTCGATGTAAAAAACATCAAACTTTATCCGGTTCTGAATGTCACTATCCCGTTCAATTTCTCCCCGGTAGCCGCGGACCTGGGCCAGACCCGTAATCCCGGGTCTTACAAAGTGGCGCACCATATATTTGTCCACTTTTCTCGAATACTCATCCGTATGCCTGATCATATGGGGTCTTGGCCCTACAACCGACATGTCGCCAAACAGCACATTGTAGAATTGGGGAAGTTCGTCTATACTGGTACTCCGAATAAAGCGTCCAATCCGGGTGATCCGCATATCATCTTTTTGCGCCTGTTGTTTGTCGGCTTCCTTGTTCATGGCCATGGAACGGAACTTGTAGCAATAAAACTCCTTGTTATCGAGGCCCGAGCGTTTCTGCACAAAGAAGAGGGGGCCCTTTGATTCCAGCCAAATAAGGATCGCGAGCACGGGAGTCAGCCAGATAAGCAGTCCGAATATCACCAGCAGGCTGAAGACAATATCAAAAGTCCTTTTGATAAAGGCATTTATGGGGTTATGCAGGGGGATGTCCCGCAGAGAAAGTATCGGGAGGTAATCGTAGTATTCGAATTTGAGTTTCTTCGAATAGATGTTTTTATTGTCCGGAAGGAATTTCAGGGTTTTGAGGTTGTTATCGGCGAAGTTGATGAATTCCAGGATTTCTTCATTTTTAAGTTCTGAAACCGAACAGTATATTTCGTCGATGTTATTTTGAAGGAGGTAATTAAAGCATTCCCTAATTTCAAATCCTTTTTCTTTTGGGCAAAATTGTCTGATGAAGTTATAACCGAATTCCGTTCGCTCTTTGAACACCTCGATGAGTTGGGCTGTTTTTCGATTGTCTCCTATGACTACTACGTTTCTTAAGTTTCCTTTCACCTTTTCACGATACTCCATGAGGAGATAGTAGTTTAGGAACTTGAGTGCAGAGACGGCCAAAAATACAATAACCGTATATTGGGCAAGAGCGAGGCGGCTCATGTTTGGCTGTTTGAAAAAGCCGATGAACGCGTAAAGGATTAAGAAGTAAAAGAAAAACTGGCGAACCAGTAATTTTAGAATGTGTGTTACTTTGGTATATCTGTAGATGAGATAGAATTCTGACCATATCGCAATTACTATCCAGGCAATAGATATGTAAAAATGAAAAAGTATGGCTTCCAGTAGATTAATTGGAAGGAAGTACGCGAACAAATTGATTACAAAAAGATCAACAAAATACGATGCCGGGGTAATCAAAAAGGAATATCTATGTTGTCGCGATAGCATGTCATTGACAAATTGCCTCCTAATCTACTGAAATAATAGTTTACTATATATTTTGTCTGTTACTGGGTATGTTCAAGGCAGGACATGAAAAGGTCTTCATACTGCCCGTTGATCTTCGGCCAATTATAGATGTCTTGAATTTTATTCTTGTTAGACAAAATCCATTCGGAGTGTTCTCTTTTTATCAATGACAATTTCGAAAAAATATCTTCTGAAGTTTGAAAGTAATACGCATCCTCCCCAAGAATACTTCGGTTAAAAGGATTATCGTGGGCAACAATAAATGACTCCGAAGCCATGGCTTCCAGCAAAGAAGGATTTGTCCCGCCGACAGAATGTCCATGAAAATAGAGGTTGGAAAAATACCTTAAATTGTTCAGGTGGCTAAGGTTGTAAATTCCCCCCAAAAATTGAATATGAGAACACCGGTCAAATTTTTGCTTCAAATAGCGACCATATGCAGTGTCATGTTTGCCAATTACAAGAAATTGTCTCTGATTGCGGTCCTTCATAACCGCATTTAAAATAACCTCAATATTATTTTCGGGCTCAAGACGGGCTATGAGCATATTGTACCCGTTTTTTTTCAGGTTATACTCCTCTAAAACAGATTCGTCCGGATCCAAAAAAAGTTCTGCACCATAGGGTATATAAGTAGAATCCATTTTATACTTATCCTTAAGATAATCCTGTATTCCTAGTGAATCAGCAATTAAATGATCGCTGGTTTTTACGGCCCAACGTTCTGCATATTTCAAAAACCCCTGAACTTTTTTGGTGTACTTAGTTCGCTTCCATTCCAAACCGTCCATATTGGTTAGAATAATTGCCTCATTCGGCAGGAATTTACCCCATATCGAACTGCTGGTATAACCGAGTTGGAGAATGATGTCAAAGCCTCTCCTCCGGCAGTCCCAAATACAATTAAAATCGTAAACGAATTGGCCTGGTGTCCCAATTTTGTGTTCTGGGTCGTATTTATGAATGATCTTCACGCCCTGGAATTCCTTCTTCTTGTAGGGATGATTATGAGAATTATATACAATAACATCATGACCCTTTTTTGCCATATACACCGAGAAGAATTCAGCAAATTGTTCAAATCCACCGTGATGGTTCGGGATGCCCCGGGTTCCTAATATGGCAACCTTCATTTTATATAATTCCTTGATAAGAATATGGTGTTTAGAAAAATAAATATGGCCAACCCTTTATTGCGAGAAAGAAGGCATTCGAAAATGAATATGCCAGATATGAGAATTAAAAAGTACAAATGTAGTCTGTTCCTTGTAATCAGAGCATTCCGATAACTGATTAACAAGTACGCTATGAATAAACAGAATCCAACTATGCCATACGTGATTAAATATTGCAGGTACTGATTGTGCAAATTATATCCTTCAAACCACGAGGGAGCCAGCCCATAGTACATGTAGTAATAGTCAAGATAATGTTGAACATCTCCAATACCATATCCAAACAGATACACACGATCATCATCCCAATGGTGTAATCCAATACTCCACAAAAGATAGCGAATTTCGAGGTCACTAATATTGGCTTTTTCCTCATTGCTAAACACTTTTGCCTCGGATAAATCGGAAACAGGTCGAAATTCTTCAAGGTCAAAATGCAATCCTTCTGAAAATCGCTTATGTAATTGGGGAATGGCAAATGCTCCGGTCAAAAGGATTCCAATAATTAGAACACCAATAAGCTTCTGGGATTTCTTCCTTAGGGCTAGAAAGAATTCCACCGTAGCCATGATAGCGAAAATAACCAATACGGCCTTTGAGGCGCATAATAAAAGCCCCGTCACAAAGATTATTTGAACGCCAACAAACAACAAGGTCTGTTCTTTGCTTCTTGGCTTTTTAGAATACTCATGAATTAAATAGAGTGATGAAATCACCAAATTAATTGCGATATATACCGGGTGCAGATCTAAAAAGGCTCCAAATTCGAAAAAGAAAAACACCTCCGAATCCCCACTCCCAATAAATTTTATAATTGCGGCGAGAAGCAACAAACCGCACACCAGGAATGTCCCTGCTGTGAAGGCCTTGAGGGTAAATTCATATTCATCCCTGCCTACCGGGCTACAAAACATAAAAATTAGACCATATAGGGCCACAACTAAATGTTTGTCTACCTGCACCATCCCTCGAACTACATCACCACTGAACAAAGCGCTTGTGAGAACCATGCCAAAAAACGACAAGGGGTAGAGCCACGCAATGTTTGGGCTTGAAATCTTGAAAGAATACCGACTTTGCTTCAAGGTCAAAAACAGAAGCCCGGCCCCGCCCAAGAACAAGAAAAGATTCCCAATGGATATAGAAAAAGGTATTCCCAAGGCGATAATTCCGAAATATGTGGCCCTATCTTTCCAATTAACCGCCATCAGAAAATACTTCTAAAACTCCTTGAATTTTTCGACAAGTTTTTCCGCCTTCGCCTTCCATGTATGTTCCTCTATGGGGAATGGCAATCTCGCATTGGTTGTATCGGCTAAGGCCAGGGCAAATTCCTGGGGGGTATGTGCGACGTAAATATAATCTTGAAGATCTTCCAGGCCATTCCCATTAGTGCCGACCACCTTTTTACCAAGTAACAAGTATTCATAGACTTTCATGGAGTCTCCCCCGTGTTGCCCCTCTTTGATCCTGTAAGGCACAAGACACGTGTCGAAACCCTTTACATAATTCGCGTACTCTGCATACGGCTTGTCACCCAGAAAATGAACATTGGGCCGCCTTATAATCTTCTTGAATACTTCCTTATCCAAAATCTGGCCTACAAAGACGAAAGAGGCGTCCGGAATGGCTTTTGTGATAAAATTAATCAGTTCATAATCCAGCAGGTAGGATATCTTTCCCCCAAATCCAAAAATCGGCCTTGCAATTTGCCCCAGGTCTTCTGGTTCGCTGAATGTATCACCCCCAAAATCCCGCCGCACTCCGTTCTTAACCAATTCAATTCTCCTGGGGTTGAAATTTTTTCGAAAAAATGAAATGTTTTCATGCGAATTGGTTATCCAGGCATCAGCTGTCTCTGACAGGCTTTGATAGCCTTCCCACAATCGCCCTTTAAATTTTTGATAAGCCGGAAACTTTAGAAAATTATCCCATGCATCAAATAATTTGAAAGGGGCTTCGAGCCTGGAAACCATTTTAAATGAAAACACATTTTGCGTAAGTAATGGTGCCCCCTTCATATCGAGGAGCTCGCAGGCCTTCTGCACAAAACGGCAATAATCTTCGTGGCCAAAGGCGTCGAGAAACCATGCCTGCCGATGAATTGCCTGGCCCAACATATCCTTTGAAAAGCAATCGGCCACATATAACCCTTCATCTATTTTCGTCAGACGAAACTTTCCTTTCTCAAGAACCACCTCCCCGCGAAGGTCTTTGGAGAACTTTTTAGCCCAAAGTTCTATGGGAGTAGATGGCCGGTTTATGACCAGTATTTTTTCGATGCCATCCAATTCGTGAAAGGCTCTGATAAAATGAACATCCCGGGTACGAAATCCTTCCTTTTCACTTTTTCTCCAGTCATGGAAGGGGATTACTACTAAATTCATGGTATTAATCCGTTTTTGTTAGTGCAATTTGCTCCCCTTGAAAATTTCCCGGTGTCTTCCCGAGAAGGCTAAAGGCGGCCAAAAGAATGGCCACATCAGATAAAATGGTCGTATAAAAGGAATACAGAATAAAAATCAGGAATAAGAATAGGAAGGGTATTCCCCGGTCTATTTGAAATTGCTTGGCAAGGCAAAATATGAAAATTAGCACAACAATCAGGCCTACAAGTCCAAGATCATAATAACTCCAGATTAGTTGCGAAAAGTGTCTCGTTTGACGGAATTCTCCCGTGCGAATATCGAAATAGGAATAGGGTCCATCCCCGAACCACTTTGTCTCCATATTGGAAACCGCCACCATGATCACTTGAAACCTTTTCGCTGTACCGAGATCATAAAATCGCTGTGCCTGTTCTATGGAAAACTGGCGCTCGATTGTGCCTCCAAGTTTTCTTTGAACCAAATCCGAATTCCTCATTAACACTCCAACTGCTATTAAGGCCCCCACAAGAAATCCAACAGCAGCTTTGAAGACAAACGTTCCTTTATACCTGTGATAAATTGGAACAACGAAAACAGTTGCCAGTATAATCAGGAAAACCAGTTTGGAAATATTGGATTCAGTAAGAAAAAGCGTAACCCCCAAGTAGATAATAGACAGGTTTACCCATGGAATCCACTTCCTGATCAAATCCCTTCTGAAGATCATCGTGGCTATGATCAATAGTAGTAAAATCCCTAAAGAATGGTCAGACTTTATAAAAAGCGTTCCGTACATAAAGTCATACCATTCAATTTTCTGACCGCTTCTATTCAATCCAATAAGGAGGTTATAGAAATTCTTTTGAATTAATAAAACAGGAAGCTGAATAACCGCGATGGAGTAAAAAAGAAGAAACATACTTCGAAAGCTAACATATCCTTCCTTTTGATTGATGAAATATACCAGATAAATCGCTAAAGGAAGTAATGGGAAAATAGAGTAGGCAATCCAGTAAACCGGGTGTAATTGTTTCACCAGACCCATTACTATTATTAATGCCAAATAGATCGACCCCCATATCACCACCTTAGTCATCACTATTCTTCCTTTCAGCAAGGCATATAAAATATAGATTGAAAACAACAAGGCACAGATCAGAAACGTAAGCACCGTATTGGAAAGGCCGAACAGAAATTGCAAAGTACCCCCGAGCAAGAAGGCAAGCAGCACTATAAAATAATACACAACCTTATATCCGGCACTAAAATGCATAACTGTAATTCATCTTATTCGCTTCTTACAAGGTCAACGATATTTGTCGTGCCCTGATAAATTTGTGCCTCTCCCCAATATTTGTTTACAAGTCCTCGGTTTTTGATTTTTTGTTCATTTAAAAGCTCTACTCCAATTAATTCTCGATCCTTATCCGGATCAAATACCTCCATGCCGATATTCTTCATATATTGATAGACCGCCCCAAAGGGGTGCAAAAACACTCGAAGGCCAAGCTGAAGAGCCAACAAAATATTCCCCAGTCCCTGCTGACGAAGGTGATACATGATCATACTATTACAATCCCTTACCAAACCCTTATAGGCTCTAAAATCCATATATTCCAAAATTGGCAGGAAGTTGTGGCCGAAGCAATTCTGTCCGGCTTCAACGATCTTCGATGCATATAGTCGATCGCCATAATTGAGCGGGACAACGAGCAAATGTCCCCTATCCTTTAAAAAAGGAAACACATCCAGATGATTATTCGTGGGTGTCGCTGAATTTCCCAGTAATACCCTATCCCCTAAAGAAGTGTTTGTTTTCTCTTGTAATGTGTTACCAAGACTGTCGTAGTTGAATTGGACATATTTTGCCCGGAGCCCAAATTCACTACAAATTAATTTATATTCCGTTGGTAGAACTGTGCTTAGGAAGTCTATTTTTTCGAGCACCTCTTTTTCTTTATCTATGCTCTTTACGCCGTATTTTAATTGGTGATATACTTGATAAATTGGGCTCCTTTTCAACAAATTCCGATAATCCCATTTAACCAGTTTTCTTGTTATTGGTAAAAACTGTTCAAAATCCGAAAAATGGTCATAGGCGTCTTTCCCCCACACTGACCAAAGTACCGGGATGTCTGCAGGCTTATTTTTAACTACATAGGCCTTAATTGGCGTCATGTAGTGAACCATAATGAAATCACAATCCTGATAGATGCTTGGCAGGTTTAACGCTCCGAATCGATTGGGAAGGATTTCGATTTTATCAACCCGTTTAGGGTGATTCAATGGTTGGTGATCGGAAAAGACCAGATAACGATTTTTACCCGGGGCTACTGCCTCAAATTGCTCTATTGTAGAATCTACGAATTTCTCATCTTCAAATAAATGTATGAGCTCCCCCATAATCAGGTAGCGAAGTCTTGGTTCTTTCGTATAACACGGGCGGGAATCCCAACAACCACACAATTCTCCGGAACGTTTTTGGTTACAACCGCTCCAGCGCCTACAATTGCTCCAGATCCTACAGTAACGTCAGGCAAAATAGTACTGTTCGAGCCAATGCTCGCATAATTCCCGATTGCGACCCTTCCCAGAATCTGGGCGCCTGGTGAAACCTCGACAAAATTCCCTAAATGGCAATCATGCGTAATACTCGAATTATAATATATCAGGCACCCTTTTCCGATTTTCACCTTATTGGATACCGCTGCGCCTGCAAGGATGTTGCAGCCATCACCCACCTCTACCCCGTAAGATCCAATAATCGCCCTATTATCGATTGTGGAAGTTAAGACCCCTCCAAGAGAAGTGAATTTGTCTGCAAGAAACTTCCTTGTGGAAGGAGTTCCCACGCCCAAAATCACGTTTGGGGAAGTGGTGCTCAGATAGAATTTGGCGGCTTCCAGATTTGATAAAATCGGGAAGTTATCAAATAAGCGATAATCGCTATAATGATTTACATCGTCATAAAACGCTAAATCATTAGTCAATCCCTGACGATGAATGATCTCCAGAATTTCTGATGCAAGTCCTCCGGCACCAATTATCAGCATATATTTTTATTTATAATACCACATATTCGTTCCTGATCAGGTTTCTGCAATTCCGGATACATGGGCAAACAAAGAATTCTTGAGGCAATATTTTCAGAAACAGGCATATCAGGACCATTAATATAGGGAATCTTATTAAGGGAAGGATAAAAATAGCGTCGCGGAAAAATCCGCTCTTGGTTCAGTTCCCTTTGAGCTTTAAGGAGTGTGTTTTCGCTTGGCATCAAGATAGGAAAGTAGCTATAATTCCATAAAGTTCCCTCCCTAATCTTTATGCTTTGAATATCCCGCAGGTCCAGTTCTGCCTCATAATGATCATAAACCCTTTTTCGTTCAGCCATTATCTGCTCCAAATAAGGTAGCAAGGCAAGGCCCATTGCAGCTTGTAGCTCCGATATTTTGCCATTTATGCCAAGTCCATGGAAATTTTCAGGTCCGTCATGTCCAAAATTATGGCTGTAATAAAGTTTATGAAAAAGTTCATGACTTTCTGTGAACATTGCCCCTCCCTCTCCAGTGTGGAATAGTTTGGTGGCATGAAAACTACATGTGCTTACATCCCCATAGTTGAAAAGGGAAGAGCCTTTATACTTCACCCCAAAACAATGCGCTCCATCATAGATTACCTTAAGATTGTGTCGCTTCGCAATCCTGTCGATCGCCTCCACATTACATGGATTTCCAAATACATGGGTTGCCAATATAGCCGTGGTTCGCTCTGTAATGGCTTCTACTATTTTGGTCTCGTCAATGGTCAGATATTCCGGGTCAATGTCAACAAAAACAGGGGTGCTTCGATCCCATACAATAGCGGAACTTGTTGCCACATAGCTAAAGGGCGTGGTAATAACTTCTCCCTGATTAGCCAGCAAACGAAGCGCGATTTGCAGAGGTGTAGTCCCATTATTCGTGATAATCATTTGATTTACTCCCAAAAATGACTGGAGCTTGCTCTCCAATTCCAAAACCAAACTACCCCTATTGGTAATCCATCGAGCATCGTAGGCCCGTTTAAAAACCGTCATGTATTCTTCCAATGGGGGAAGAAAGGTTTGGGTTACATTTATCATAATCGTAAGTGGTTTTTAATCACCCCCTTAATAAAACTTAGCACGGGTATCTTTAGAAGGAGAGCAAGAAGCAGGTATACTCCTATCCCCAAGCACGTAAGCAAAGTTATCCTAATTATTTCAGTTTCCATGTCCAGATTGGCTGAAAGAAAATGGAGCAGAATATAGGTGAGCCCTGAAATTAAAGCAATCGGGGCCATATCCTTAAGCTGCTTGACAGGGCCATATCCAATTAAAATCGCACTATACGATGCGTTGACTAATAGGGCCATAAATGCCGCGGCAACAAGACTCCATAGCAGGCCAACAATCCCAAAATAAAATCCAATAGCCAGGCCTGCCGACATAATTGCTTTCTTGATGACCTCCAATTTCAAAAAAAGGTCAGTCCTGCCATAGACTTTAAGAATATTCAGGTTAAAAGCATTGATGGGATAAAACACGGAGGCCAGGCAGAGAATTTGGAAAAATGTCGCAGCGCCTTCCCAGGCCGGACCCAGGAAATAGGAGAATATCGGCTTTGCCAGGGCTGCGGCAATTATCATTATGGGGGCCGCCAAAAAGAATGAGGTTTGAAACAGCAAACGGTACATGTTTGAGACCCTTTCCTTGTTTTCGCGAATCTCAGCCATTATAGGGTAGGTAACCTTGGCCAAAACTCCGGAAAGAATCATAACCGGTTGTTGACTAAAGGCATAGGATCTCTCATAATACCCCAGGAACCTTACGGCAAAAAATTTGCCGATAATCACGTTGTAGAGATTGTTGAACACTGCGTTTATCAGCCCGGACAACAGGAGTTTATATCCAAAATTCAAATGATAAATAATCCTTTTCCTGGAAAACACCCAAGATGGCCTCCATGTCGAGAATAGCCATAAAAACAGTGCCTGAACCCCATAAATGGTTAGATACATAAAAATTATACTCCAAACCCCCGATCCTGAATACCCCATATAAAGCCCCACACTTGCCCCGGCAATGGATCCCGGCAAATTCAGCAACATGAGTTTCTTGAATTTATGCTCACGTAAAAGGATCGTGGACTGTACCACTGATAACCCGGAAAGTACAAATGTGACCCCATAAGCTCTTGCCAGGGATACTAGGGCGGGTACACCATAAAAATGAGCAATCCAGGGAGCGGTAAAGTATAAAATCAGATAAGCCAAAAGGCTTAAAAGAATATTGACATAAAAAACGGACGAAAAATCGCGTTGATCCGGCGCAATGGTGCGGATTAAGGATTCGGACAACCCGCTTTCCACCAAAGTAGTGCCAATAGCAATGAATATTAACAGCATGCCAACCAGCCCGAATTCCTCTGGGCTAAGGAGTCTTGCCAAAAGAATAGAGGTAATGAATGTCAACCCCCTAATCATAAGGACGTCCAGTGACATCCAGAAAATCCCGGAAGCTGTTTTCTTTCTAACCGACATATACGGCTATCTTGTTAATTTTCCAATTGGAATCTAAGATACATTTCCTTTTCAAGAAGCGGGCTGGAAAAGAGAATTGGATCATATCTGCCTTTAACAGGGAATCGCCTGATGATGGAATCCTCCAGTTCCATATAGATGTTTGAATCAAAATACCTTTGAATGGCCCGGGGCGGTATGATGATTTTTTTGTGTCGGAATTTAATTTCTATAGTGTCAACCTCAAGGAAACAGGTCTGTCGATGTTCTCCAAGATCGATCCGGAACCGGGGCGGATAATAATCAATCGGCACTTGGAATAGGATTTCTTGAAATGAATCACTTGGTGATACAGGAATACGGAGTCTCTGGTTGTCTGAAAATGTATCCGTTTTCTGATCCAGGTAAAAGAGCTGGAATTCATCCTGGGCACAGGTCTTCAACTTTAGTGATAACTGAAAGAAGTCTTGCTCTTTAGTGGAGCTTCCTGTCTGGCAGCCCGCCAATACAAGCGCTGCTACTATGAGATTAAGTTTATTCCACATGAAGTTGTTGTAAGCACCTTTCAATTGCGTTTTCAACTCTTGGTATGCTGGTTCCCAAAATTTGCTCCGCTTTTGCTGTATTTAAAACAGAATATACGGGCCTTTTTGCCAACGCGGGATAATCCTTGGATTTAATTGGGTGAAGCTTTACGAAAATCCCCGCTTTCCTGAAAATTTCTTGGGCAAAACCATACCAACTATACTCCCCTTGATTTGCGAAGTGCACTAGTCCCATCGGTGGTGTTGCGCTTTCTATAAGTTCGAGTATATATCTTGCCAGATCAACGGCATAGGTCGGTCTGCCAATCTGATCATCCACCACTTTCAGCTCATCTCTCTCCTTACTCAGCTTAAGCATCGTTTTTAGAAAATTACGCCCGTATTCCGAGAATACCCAGGAGGTTCTGATAATGAAATAGCGATGCAGGGTAGACTCTATTATCCTTTCACCTTCCCATTTGCTGCGCCCATAAACGCTTAGAGGAGCCGGAGTATCTTCCTCAGTATAAGGCCTGGGAGATTTGCCGTCAAAGACGAAATCAGTAGACAGGTGGATCAGGGTAGTGTTGTATTCCTGACAGCATTTTGCCAAAAAGCCAACGCCATCAGCATTGATTGAAAATGCCTGGGCTGGCTCTTCTTCTGCTTTGTCAACCGCCGTATAGGCGGCGCAATTAATGCAATAATCCGGTGAATGTTCAGAGAAAGCAGCACTAAGCATGTCTGGATTGGTAATGTCTAATACCTCTCGCGTGGTAAATACAAAATCCAGCGATGGGAATCCTTTCCGGAGCCTCTCTATGCTCTTCCCCAGTTGTCCTTGGCTTCCTGTAACAAGTACTTTCATGAGAGCCTTGCATTCTTAAGCAATGGCAGGGCCGCGTCTTTTAAGGAAAGTGTAATGTCTGATTCAGAGAGCACCCAGTCAATCTTCAAATCGGGGTCGCTATAGATAATGCCCGCCTCAGCATTTTTATCATAAAAATTATCGCACTTATAAAAGAATTCTGCCGTTTCACTCAGTGCCACAAATCCATGCGCGAATCCGCGCGGGATAAAAATCTGCTTTTTATTGGTTTCTGAAAGTTCAACAGCTATATGCTCCCCAAACGTTAAGGAATCCTTTCGAAGATCTACTGCCACATCGAGAACGCGCCCCTGTAGCACACGCACCAGTTTGGCCTGAGCGGCATCTCCTACCTGATAGTGGAGGGCTCGGACAACGCCTCTTTTGGAATGAGATTGGTTGTCCTGGACGAAATTCACTCGGCCTATATTCGCCTCAAATTCGCGTTGGCTGAACGTCTCCATAAAATAGCCCCTGTTATCCTCAAAAACAGTTGGCTCAATAATAAAACAACCTTCCAGTCCGGTTTTCTCAAACTTCATTAGTCCTTTTCTATAATACCCATTAAGCTTCTGCCATAGCCACTCTTCATTAAAGGCTCGGCAAGACTGAGGAATTGGGATTTGTCAATAAAGCCCATTTCAAAGGCAGCTGCCTCAATCGCCCCAATTTTAAGCCCCTGACGTTCCTCGATCACCTCAACAAATTGGGAAGCCTGCATCAGGGACTGAAAGGTGCCAGTATCCAGCCAGGCAGTTCCTCGGTCCAAGATGCTTACATTCAATTTCTCGCGCTGTAAATACTCCCTGTTGACGTCTGTAATTTCAAGTTCCCCCCGCGCGCTGGGCTTGATGTTGCGCGCAATTTCCAATACGTCATTATCGTAAAAATAGATCCCCGGCACCGCATAGTTCGATTTGGGATGTTGGGGCTTTTCCTCAATACTTATTACCCGGCCGTTCTTATCAAACTCCACAACCCCATATCGTTCAGGATCGTGAACGCGGTATGCATAAATAATTCCCCCGTCAGGGTCATTATTGGCCTGAAGCAAACGCGCTAAACCCGACCCGTAAAAGATATTGTCTCCGAGGATCAAAGCCACTTTATCGCCGCCTACGAATTCCGAGCCTATGAGAAACGCTTCAGCAAGACCGTTCGGGGCATCTTGAACGGCATAGTCAAATGAACAACCATACCGTGAACCATCTCCCAACAAGTCCCGAAACAGCGGGAGATCTTTTGGTGTTGAGATAATTAAAATTTCGCGAATGCCCGCATACATGAGGGTCGACAAGGGGTAGTAAATCATGGGCTTGTCGTATATGGGCATTAGTTGTTTGCTTACCGCAAGGGTGATGGGGTGTAGTCGCGTGCCAGATCCTCCGGCTAATATTATTCCCTTCATTCTGTCTGGATTTCCCTTTCTAGTCTAAATAGTGCTTTTGATAGTACTCCCGGTATTCTCCAGAAGTAACATGGTCGAGCCATTGTTGATTATACAAATACCAATCTATGGTTTGTTCCAGTCCTTGTTCAAAAGTCACCGAGGGCTTCCATCCAAGTTCCTGATTGATTTTAGTGGCATCTATTGCATATCGAAAATCATGACCCGGCCGATCTTTTACAAATGTAATTAGCCCTTCTGAGGTCCCCTCGGGCCGACCCAGTTTTTTGTCCATCTTCTGACAAAGCAATCGCACGAGATCAATGTTTTTCCATTCATTAAACCCTCCAATATTGTAAGTTTCTCCCTGTTTCCCCTTGTGAAAAACCAGATCTATGGCAACCGCATGATCCTTTACAAAAAGCCAATCCCGGGTGTAATTTCCATCTCCATAGACGGGCAATGGTTTATAATTGATAATATTATTTATGAACAATGGGATTAACTTTTCAGGGAAGTGGTAGGGTCCGTAATTATTGGAGCAATTGCTAACTACAAAAGGGAGACCATAAGTTTCACCATATGCCCTGACAAAGTGATCTGAGCTTGCCTTGGAAGCTGAATAGGGTGAATTTGGGCTATAGGAGGTTTCCTCGGTAAAAAGGCCTGTATTCCCAAGTGAACCATAAACCTCGTCTGTGCTGACGTGGTAGAAAAGCTTGCCCTCAGGACTGGGCTCCCAGCAATCCCGTGCTGCATTTAATAAATTAACCGTACCTATTATGTTCGTTTTTACAAATGCCATTGGATCGGCAATAGATCTGTCCACATGGGATTCCGCGGCTAAGTGAATGATACCATTAAATGAAAACTCCTTAAAAAGTTCTCTAATGAAGGTCTCATTAACAATATCGCCGTGAATAAAGTTATAATTAGGAGCGGTCTCAACATCCCTTAGGTTTTCTAGGTTTCCTGCATAGGTCAATGCATCCAGATTAAAGATTCTGTACTCTTGCGGATATTTATTGATGAAGTGCCGAACAACATGAGAACCGATAAAACCCGCTCCTCCGGTAATCAGAATAGATTTTTCGTAAGTCATAATTATTTGTTTGGAATTAATTCCATAGACTTCCTGTTCAGGTACCGCACCATGGAAACCACCAGAAAGCCTCCAATGAACAACAAGGGGAACAAGACGATGTTTTTCAGGGCCAATGGTTTGATAACTTTATGCGGCTTCCCAAAGCTCACGATGGTAATCGCCTCTTGTTTCATGTCGAGTTCCAGTCGTTTGGCTTCCGTATCCCTAATGAGTTGGTTTTTCAACTCAAACAGGGAAGGCACATTCAGGGGTTCCTGGTTTTCAAGGACCAGGCGACCCTCGGTTCCTCCCTGCTCCCGGTTCATCTGCTCAGTATAGTTATTGATGAGCTGGTCTATTTGTTTTACCAGGGAATCGTTTCGCTGAATCCGTTCTTGTGCGTTTTTCCTTTGCGTTTCCAATAATTGGGAATAATACGCATTGGTATTGAAATACTCCATGAACTTCCCGGCAATTGCTTCCCCGGCAATGGGATCCTTGAAATAGAAAGTTATCCTGTGATCTTTGGTGGTTTTTTCCCTTAACGCTTCCCTCACAAGATCTCCGATCGCCGGGGAATTGCCAAAATCCTTCATCAACTCCAAGAGCTCAGAATCCCCCGGAGTATTGGTGCTTTTAGTCCTCAAGTCGGTGATTTCCAAATCAAAGCCCTCAACACTATTGACCGGTATTCCCTGAGATCTTAGAAAGGCAGTATCTTTAGCTTTAAGGTTTGATTGTAATTCGGCCACTACATCATAGAGGTAATTCCTATTGTCGAGGTTTGGGGTAACTATAACGTCCAGCTTTTGCAGTGGCTCCACGAGTCGGTTGACTAAATACCCCGTGAGCACCCCCAAAACCCCCAGGCCGGCAAACCAGAAAAAATTCCTTTTGAAATAGAGGTAGATCAAAAGGAAACCGCGAAACATCTTTTGGAATCCCTTTCCAATCAGTTTGAAAAGTTGCCCCAAATCTATCTCGTCGGAAGTCTCGGGCGGTTTGGTTCCAGGTGTGGCCATATCAGTTGGAATTAAAGATCTGCATCAAAATTTTATCGGTAATCAAATAGGTTGGCTTGACCCCCGTGGTCCCCAACCCCCCGGAGGCCAGGGTGTGCCCCGTTTTCAAGGGGTTGTCGGAGGCGTAGTAGGCATAGCGCACCTTCACGTCTTCGCGGATGCTCTTGCGGATGCGAGAAGCGGACTGGATGGCCTTTTGGTAATGGACCCCTTCCATCTCCAGGCCGATGACATTCCAGGTAGACTGGTGGAAGAACGTGAGGATGTCCTTATTTTGCAGGGAGGTCCCCAAAACGGTCACCATCGTCCCTTCGCATACCTGCAGGCCATACCCTTCGAAATCGGTTTTGCAAAGCTCGTTCTTAAACGGGTAATTGTCGGCTGTGCCCTCAAAGATGTGGGCGGAAGGGATCATCAGGTCGCCCTTGTCCCCCTGCAGGATCCCCGCCTTCCCCATGATGGAAATGGAATGAACGTCGAGGAATACCGGAGCGCCATTTTCCCTGTAGGGCTTCAGCAGCTCATCGATACATTCAAAGGCCTGCTCCCCGAAGGCGTAATCCATTACCAGGATAACCGGCTTGTTCTCGTCGGGCCCCTGCGGGACCTCATAGCAACAGGCATCTCTGGTCAAGCGGGCCATGTCGAAAATCTGTACGTCAATGTTGGTGCCGGAGGTGTCGTCGATCTCAAGCATGCCGTTTTTTCGGGCCAGGGCGGTAACTTTATCGCGTAGGGCCTGGTTTTTGGGCATGCTGAGGGCCTCAAAGATTTCCAGGGAATTGCTTTCTGGAAACTCTTTCGCAAGGGCCGTGCGGGCAAAAAGCGAGTTCAGCACGCTATGCATGTTGGAGCTGATGATATGCACCGGACGGCCAAGCAGGCCGTGCTTGTGTAATGCCCCTTTGATGGTATTGGCCCAGCGTTCCCCGTGAATATGGTGGCCAAGCCTTTCGCGAAGGGTGGCGCTGAAGGTTATGGTGCGTTTCTCGCCGGTAGTCTCTTCTTCAATCGCGAGCTTGCCCAACCAGTAGATGATCCTCAGGAATCGCTCGGGATCCTTCCTGGTCGCCAGTTTCTCGTAGACGGCCATCACTTCCACAAAAGACCTGCCCAGGATGTTGGCGGTGTGGATCAGGGCTACTTCCCGTTCAGAAAGGGCCAGTTTCTTCTTTTGTACCGCCGCTTCCAGTTTTTGCCAGTCACGGATGGTCTTATGGGTGTCTTCAATGAGAACCCGGCGGCTTATCTTGCCCGATTCGATGAACAGGAAGGTAAGGTGGGTAAGGATGTCGTAGATATCAGACCGCCCCCGGGTAATCTCGATGTTCATCTGCTCGGCATCAATGCGGTAGCAATTCCTCCTGCGCTTCGGGGGCACGATAGGCGTGAAATGCGATTTGCCATACCCTTCATCTGAAGTCAGGTTGATGTACCGGCATTGTTCAATCCCTTCCGGCAGGCGTTCGAGCACATATACCAGGCCTTCCAGTTCCGCTTTGTCCTCGGCGATACTCCCGTAAATTTCAGGGCGCAATTGCAACAGGGCGTTCCTCAGGGTCTCCCCGGAAACCCCCATAGGCTTATAGAACCCGCGGTTAAACAGGTGGCGCATGGTAATATACAGGCGCTCAATGGCGTTGGTAGATTCCTGGGCTCGGGTAGCTTCCATAGAAACAGCTCTGAGGCAAAAATACGTTTAAATTTCTGTTCGGGGACGCCCTGTGATTTTCCCCCGAAAAGCCATTCGGGCTTTCTCCGGCTATACCTCCCGGAAAGGGTATAGGGCCTCCGCCAGGGCACGGTCATTGGCCAGCCGCTGCACCTTATTCTGGCCCCCGAGCTTTCCTATGGACTTCATGTATTCCCGGAAGCCGCCGTCCTGGATGCGGGTCAACTTGAGGGGTTGCAGGATGTGGCCTTCAATCAGGTCTTTATAATAACTGTTCTGCTCTTGCATGGTCTGGTCCAGGATGCTGAGGAACAGGGCTTCATCCTCAGGTTCCCGTTCGAATTCCACAAGCCACTCGTGATAGGGAAGCTGATCGCCTTCCGGGGTGATCTGCGGGGCTACGGTAAATTCGTTGACCCTTGCGGCCGTTTGTTCAATGGCCTTTTCCATGGCAAACTCCACCTCCTTGGCAATGACATGCTCCCCGAAAGCGGAAATAAAGTGCTTGATACGGCCGGTTACGATAACGCGATATGGGCTCAGGGAAGTAAAGGCTACGGTATCCCCAAGGTTGTAGCCCCACAAGCCGGCATTGGTGGAGACCACCATGGCGTAGTTGACACCGACCTCTACTTCCCCTATGGTGTGCCTTTTCGCACCGGGCTCAAAAAACTCCTCGGCCCTGACGAACTCATAGAAGATGCCGGCATCGAGCAACAATAGCAACCCTTTTTCCCCCTGTCGGTCCTGGTAGGCGAAGAAGCCTTCGCTGGCCGGGAATAGTTCAATGCTGTCGACCCTGCGCCCGATGAGGTTTTCAAATTTGCTGCGGTACGGTTCGTAATTGACCCCCCCGTAGATAAATAGCTGGAAATTGGGAAACAGGCGGCCAACGTCCTTCCCCGTGCGCTCCTTCAACCGCTCAAAATACATCTGCACCCAGGAGGGAATGCCCGCGATAACCGTCATGTTCTCTCCCATGGTTTCGTCGACGATGCGCTCTACCTTGGTTTCCCAGTCTTCAATGCAGTTGGTTTCCCAGCTGGGCAGGCGGTTCGCCTGGAGGTACCCCGGGACGTAATGGGCAGAGATGCCCGAAAGCCGGCCGGTTTTGATTCCATTTTTGTCCTCCAGTACCGGGCTCCCCTGCAGGAAGATCATTTTGCCCGTTACAAAAGATGCCTTCCCTGTTTCGTGGATGTAGTTGAGGATGGCATTTCGGGAGGCCTTTACCTGTTCTTTGATCGATGGCCCGGTGATGGGGATATACTTGGCCCCGGAAGTTGTCCCGGAGGTCTTGGCAAAATAAAGGGGTTTGCCCGGCCAAAGGACATCGGCTTCGCCCTCCAGCACCCGGAGGATGTACGGCTTTAATTCCTCGTAGTCGCGGATGGGCACTGCCTGCACGAATTCGGAATGGGTTTGTATGTCCCCAAACCCGTGGTCCCGTCCAAATCGAGTGTTCCGGGCCCTGCCAATGAGTTCCCGAAAAGTGCGGTCCTGGGCCTGAACCGGATTTTGGATCCACTGCGCAGCGCGCCGGTGCACCAGGCGTGCAAAGATGCGGGCCGCTATTGCCTTCATGGAGCTCATGCCTAGTTAAAATCGATATAGTTCATAGGGTTCACAGGGTTCCCGTCCTTCCAAAGCTCAAAGTGCAGATGTGGGCCGGTGGTGAGTTCCCCGGTATTGCCCACCGTGGCGATAACCTCGCCGGCGCGAACCACGGCCCCCTGTTCCCTGGTGAGGGAGCCATTGTGTTTGTACACCGAAAGCAGGCCCTGCTGGTGGTCCACGATCACCACATAACCGGTGGCGGCCGTCCACTCAGAGAAGATTACCGTCCCGTTCGCCACCGCTTTTACAGGGGTGTCCCGGGGCGCCACGATATCGACGGCAAAATGCTGGTGGTCGGGGTCGTAGCCCTGGGATATGGACCCGGTCAGGGGGGTAAAGAGCAGGACACTGCCGTCAAAAGTGGGTTGTTCGAAGAGGTTATACTTGTCTTCCAGTGCCACCTGCGCCCTTAAGAGGCTGTCTTCGCGAATGGGATTCAAATCTACCTGAGAAGGGTCGATCTTCATTCCTTCGAAAATTGAATCGGAAGTAATCTGTGAGGTCTGGACTTCCCCCGTCAAAACACTTCTGATATTCTCCAAATACCGATTGGTATAGGTGAGTGCATTCACCAGGGAATCGGTTTTGTAGGTAAGCAGGGTCGCCTGTCGCTTTAACGCGGTGGAAGAGTATCCGGGGATATACTCCCTTAAAGGGGTAAAGGCGATAAGCAATGTGGTGAGGGCAATAAGTGCGATGGCCGCAAGGGTCCCGGTAACAAAGACGTTGAGCCGGTTGAGTTTGAATGAAATCTTTTCCTCAAAGGTGTTTTCATTCAGGATTACCAGCCTGTATTTATGCAGCAGCTTGCGCTTGATCTCCTTTCTCCTTTTCTTCTTCTCCATGGTGTCTGTAATTATTCCACCGGCGCGGTGCTGCCACCTGAATAAAGGCCCTGAAGGTAAGGCCCTGCCAAAAAACACCTTTTTTCAGGCGGGAAGACAGATTGATTTAACAGGTCTAAAATACATCTATTACCACAATAAACGGGTTTCTAACCGCTTTTTTACTACCTTTACTTTCCTAAAAATGTGTTGGCATGAATGCACTAAGTTTTTTTATGGCGATTGGACCCTGGCAGATAGCCATCATTGTTATGGTTGTGCTCCTGCTGTTTGGGGGAAAGAAAATCCCTGAATTGATGAGGGGGCTGGGAAGCGGTATCAAGGAATTCAAGGATGCCTCCCGGGAAGACGACAAGCTGGACGAGAAAAAAGACTAACCCTGTATAGGTTCCATAAGTTAAAGCATCCTTCGGGGATGCTTTTTTTATTCCCTGAACCCGGGGTCTGGCCTGTCCGCGAGGCCCTTTAATGTCGTCAAACCAGCTGCCTTTAACTTTCTAAAAACCACATATTTCCCTGCTACACGTCGAATTTATTTGGATTTACAACAAAAAAATACGATAGAAAAGGCTTTCGCGTACTTTCGGAACCTGGGATGTACCCTTCTTGTAAGGGCACCTGCCAAACCATCAGATCCATGGATATGAAGTTCCGGATGCCGCTCTGCATAGCAATCCTCCTGGTGCTCTTTTGCGCTGGGTCCCCTGTGTTTTCCCAATTGCAGGGTTCAGACGCCCTTGCCTCCCTCAATTTCGATGATTCGTCGTCAGGCACATCGCCTGTAATGACGCCCCGGCAGCAACCCATGAATTTCAGCGAAAAAGCTGCATCCATGGAGGTCCCCATAAGAAGCTTTTCCAGGTTAACGGGAGTCTCCAAAGGATTCTACCTCATTGTAGGGGCCTTTAAAGAGACCAAAAACATAAACCGGCTTGTGCAAAAATTATCCCGGAAGGGGCTTGAGGCCGGTAGTTTCGTCAACCCGGAGAACGACCTGAATTACGTTTATGCCGAACGGTATGAAAGTGGAGATGATGCCCTCAGCGCGGTCCAGACACAATTGGATGGCCGCTATTTGGGCGCGATTTGGATCCTTAGGGTAGAAAATAACCCACAGGCTCCCGGGGCCGTAGTCGTTGCGGAAGAAAAGGGGCCCCTGCTCCGGGAAATCCCCCTCGAAACAAGCGCCCCGGAACTCAGCCGCCCCCTGCAGGCTTCTCCCCCGCCCAGCGCCCCAACACAAGATAAAAGCGGTGCGTCGAACCAAATCCTGAAAAAAGCAAATGCCTATTTCAACAAGATGTGGTATGAAGAGGCTGCACAGTTATACGAACAGGCCCTTCTGCGCAATCCGGATCGCCAGGATCCTGAAATCATCGAAAAAGCAGCGGATGCCCATTATTTCAATTCCAACATGGAGCGGGCGTATTTCTGGTATGAGCACCTGTACGAAACGCGGAAAGAGGCCATGACCACGGAAGAACTTTTCAAATATGCACACGCCTCCAAGGGAATGGGAAAATATTCCCGCGCCCGAAGGCTGCTCAGGCTGTATGACAAGAAAGTTGAAAAAACCCCTGCAGGGAAACTGAGGAAAGAGGCTTTGCAGCAACGAGAGGCCATGCTCGACAATATCCTGGGCGCAGAAGACCTCTTTGAGATAAAGAACCTCGAGATCAATTCGAAATATTCCGATTTTGCCCCCATGTTCTATGGCAAAAAAGGCCTGGTATTTGCCTCCGCGGCAGATTCTTCTTTTTTCAAAACCCGTCGGTACCGTTGGAACAACCAGCCTTACCTCGACCTTTACGTGGCGAAAATGAATGAACAGACGGAAGAACTAAAATCAGCCGTCAAGTTCTCGAAGAAAATCAACACCAAGTACCACGAGGCTGCGGTTACCTTCTCCCCAGACCAGCAAACCATGTATTTTACCCGCAACAATTCCGGGGGCAAGCGTTTGAAAAGGGACAGAAATGGGGTCAATAACTTAAAATTATACCGGTCGCGCAATGTAGACGGCCAGTGGGGCGATGCCGAAGAACTGCCTTTCAATGGAGACGATTTCTCCACAGGCCACCCGGCCATGAGCCCTGACGGGAAGCAACTGTATTTTGTTTCCGACCGCCCCGGCACCATTGGCGACACCGACATTTTTGTGGTCGACATTTTTGAAGACGGATCCTTTTCCGAACCCAGAAACCTGGGCCCGAATATCAATACAGAGCAAAAGGAGTTATTCCCCTTCATCAGCGGAAACACCCTTTATTTCTCCTCTAACGGCCACCCGGGGCTCGGCGGTTTGGATGTTTTTGAAGCCACCTACGACCCTGAGGAAGGTTTCCTGGAGGCAAAAAATGCCGGAAAACCGGTGAATAGCAAAAATGACGATTTCTCCTTTATCATTGACGAATCCTCTCAAACGGGCTATTTCGCGTCGAACCGCCGGGGAGGAAAAGGGGATGATGACCTGTATTCCTTCAAAAGGCTGCTGCCTGAAGAAGCCAATAAAAACGCCATCAACGGGGTGGTTGCCGACCTGGTCACCGGGGAACACCTCCCCGAGGCCCTGGTGGAACTCCTCGATGAGAACCGGATAAAGCTCAAAGAGGTTGTTTCCGCAGCCGATGGCAGTTTTGTGTTCGAAGGCCTGGAAAGCCACACCAGGTACCAGCTGCGCATCCGCAAGGAGGCCTACGCCGAAGAAGTACAGCCCATACAAACCGGGGACAACGAAATGGTAACCGCTGAAGTGGCCCTAAACAGGCTGGAGGAATTGATCAATATCGAAGATGGCATCAGGAAGTTGCGCACAGAAACGGTTTATTTCGACTTTGACAAGTATTCCATCCGCCCTGATGCCGCCCGTGAACTGGACCATGTGGTGGAAACCATGAAACAGTACCCGTCCATGGTCATCAAAATAGAGTCTCATACCGATTCCCGCGGACCGGAGGCATACAATAAGTACCTGTCCGACAAACGCGCCAAGGCTACCCGCGATTACCTCATTCAGCATGGCATTGAAGCCAGTCGCATCGAAAGTGCCATCGGCTATGGGGAAGAACGGCTGTTAAACGTCTGTGACGGGTCGGTGGCCTGTTCGCCGAGTCAGCATCAGCTCAACCGCCGGTCTGAATTCATCGTTGTAAAAATGTAACCTCCATCCCCCAAAAGACTACGCCTTAAGCGCATCTTTTTCCGTCGGGGCTGCCCCCTTAGTCGAATACCTCATTACGCCTGCAGGCCTGAATGCCTGCAAAAAACACAAGTTTGCCCGATTTTTCGGTGTTTCATCTGACTTTTTGCGGTTGGGGTCGATTTCCTTCCCATTTTTGAAGGCTAATTTGACGCAAATCGTCCCATGGAGAAACTGCTGCTTGTCCGTGAAGGTTTTCTGGAGGCATTCCGCCATTGGGGAAACCTCATCCTCAAGAAACACTTTCGTGCGTTTTCCTGGTTTTGCTTTGCCCTTTGGGTACTCACCCTTTATGCATTCCTTTTCGGGGTTACCCGGGGGTTTGCGCTTTGATGGACCCCGAAGCCCAAAAAAACCCCTGCCAGTGCGGAAGGGGTTCTCTACATGCATTATTTGCGAAGTGCTCTAGTGAAACTGTATGGTTTTCATAATGGCCTCCAATTCAAACATATAATCGCGTTTGTTGGTGGCAGGGGCGAAGGTAAATCCCTCCAGCACCAGGAACCTGTTCCGCTCCTTATCATTGATGATGTAGGTTAAGAACGGGCCTGCCATGGGATAATTGACCACCTCCCAGATGCCCCGTACCTCAACGGCCTTCTTCCCGCCTATCTCGGCGGGAAAAATATAGGGGGCAAAAGCCTTTTCGGTGCCCATATACGTGGTTTTCCCGGGAACATCGGGGCCGGGAATATACATTTTCCCCACCGAATCCCGCATTTTGACAATATCCTGAACCAGAGTGGAATCCGACGAAAAGTTATTGCCCGGTAATTCATAGGCCACAATGTTCATGCTCCCTTTCTGGATCTCCCGGTCCATCCACACGAAATTTTCTTCCTGCTTACCCACCTTGTAGACAGAGGGAAGCCTGAGCGAGATCCCGAATTTTTCCTTCAGCAGGGTATCCTTGCTGAGGGAGCGCAAAAATCGCTCCTGGGCCTCTTCCATTTCCATGGCCTTGATTTCGGCTATAATCCGGTCTGCAGCCACTTCAATAGCGCCGAGGAGGGCAGAATCACTGGTCGCCTTAATCACGGCCAGTTTTTGAGGGGAGGCGTAGACATCCTCCTGGATTTGGGCCCCTTCAACACTGTCTTTCCCAACATAGAGTACCGCCCTTCGGTGCCGGGTGGTGCCCCGGAAAACACTCGGGGGCATGTGCTCCAAATTCAGGACGGGTTCATCCCAGGTCAGCCCCAGCACGGGTGCTGCAAAGTGTTCCCTGACCTTGTCCCCCACGGTCCCCTCCCATAGTTCGTTGTCCATCACTACGGCCAGGGTGTTCAGGGATCCCAGGGAAGCCGGTTTGTATTGTTTCTCGGGCTTTTCCTGGCAGGAAAACAGGGGAATGGCCACCAGGCAGGCTAGGAATAAGGATCTCATGGCAGTCGTCAGGTTTAGGGGGAACAGTTGCAAAGCTTCAATTTTGTCCCGGGTTTTATATCATTCCCGCGAATACCGTTCCATTCTCGTAGATTCTCCACAGTAATTCCCTGGTGCTTTTTCGAAATGGTCCAAAGGGAGTCTCCCTTTTCAACCACATACACTTGCAGGTCCTTTCCTGAAGTATTCCCTTCCGCCCCATTGGAACCGGAAGCCACGTCCTGGGAAACCACCGGTTTCCTCGGGTAAATGGTAAGCCTCTGCCCAACCCTGAGCATGTTCGACCTCAACCCATTCCACTGCTTGATCTGGCTTACCGTAACTCCATGGCGTTCCGCGATCTTTCCGAGATAATCGCCGCTACGGACCCGGTAGCGGATCTGTTCTTCTGCCTTTACATACTGCGGCAACGGGTTTTCGCGCGTGGCCAACTCCTTCTGAACCCTGGCATAAATGGCTTCCTCGTTGTTTACAAACACCCCGATGGAACGCCTGGGCAGGCGAAGGGTATATTCCTTCCCCGTGATCCCCGGGATAATCCCCAGCTTATAGGAGGGGTTGAGCACTTCTATCTCCTCCCGCGGCACCCCTGTGTATTTTGAAATCTGTTCAAAGGTAATGGTCGATTTCACCCGAAGGGTGTCGGTTTCAAAATAGGGCTCCCTTACTTCCGCAGGGGTAAGGCCATGCTCCCCGGCGTATTCAAAAAGATACATGGTGGCCAGGAAGGCAGGCACATAGCCGGCGGTTTCCCGGGGCAGGAAGGGGCGAAGGTTCCAGTAGTTTTCATACCCCCC
Source organism: Robiginitalea marina (assembly GCF_024006985.1). GTDB lineage: Bacteria > Bacteroidota > Bacteroidia > Flavobacteriales > Flavobacteriaceae > Robiginitalea > Robiginitalea marina. The sequence goes on along the minus strand of NZ_JAMXIB010000003.1, from coordinate 99,601 downwards.
TGATCGCCTGATCGCTTTGTTTACATTGCCCGGGCCCGAATTGTAGGCGGCCAGGGCCAGGTCCCAGTCGCCGAAAAGCTCGTAAAGCTTGGCGAGGTATCGGGCCGCGGCATCGGTAGACCGCTCCGGGTCGCTCCGTTCATCGACATAACTGCTTACCTGAAGGTCGTACATCCTTCCCGTGGTATACATGAATTGCCAGAGGCCGGTTGCCCCGACCCTCGACCTGGCCCTGGGGTTAAGGGCCGATTCCACGATGGCCAGGTATTTGATCTCCAGGGGAAGGTTGTATTGATCCAGGGTTTGCTCAAAAAGCGGGAAATAATACCGGCTTACCCCCAGCATGCGCTCCATGAGGTCCCGCTTATAGGTGAGGAAGTGGACGATAACGCGTTCCAGGGAAGGGTTATAGCTGATGTTGAAGGGTGTTTTCTCGTTCAGCAGCCTGAGGCGTTCCCGCAGTAGTTCCGTGTCGAGGGTCACCGGCTGGGCCGGCAGGGAATCGGGAGTGCCCGGGGTGTCGGAAGCCGCCTCCTGTACCTCCTGGTACATCTGGGCAAAATTTTCGCGGGCCGCCTGGAGCTCCATGATCCATAGGCTGTCGATCCGTGCTGCCTGAGGGTGGTCTTCCAGGGCCAGGGAATCTGTCACGACATCGGGCCCCGACAGTTCAGAGGAGCCCGCCGGGGAGGCAACCTCCTGCTGTGGCGGCGCAATACTGTCGGGTTCGACGTGTACCGGGGTCATATCCTGATCCTGGGCGCTCCCCAGGGAGATACAGAGCAAAGCCCCAAGGCATAGATACTTTTTCATGGGAAGTACTGGATTAACTTCTGTGAGGGCGAACTAAAATCGCATATTTTTAATTAAGAACGAAATTTTTTCCCATTAAGTACCCGGAACCCATTGGTTACTAAGTGATTCAGTCATTTTCAAGGATGGCTGCTATCCCCGGCAGGGTCTTTCCCTCCAGGCTTTCCAACATGGCGCCGCCCCCTGTGGAAACATAGCTCACCTGGTCCTGGAAACCGAACTGCTTCACTGCAGCCACAGAATCGCCTCCCCCCACCAGGGAAAAGGCTCCGTCCTTAGTTGCTTCGGCCACGTAATTGCCCACGGCTATGGTTCCAGCGGCAAATTTTTCCATTTCAAAAACCCCTACCGGGCCATTCCAAAGGATGGTCTTCGACTGCAAGATCACCTCCCTGAATTCCTCCAGTGTTTTAGGGCCTGCATCGAGCCCCTGCCAGCCCTCTTCAATAGCCGCTGCCGGCATCACGCGGGTTTTCGCGGTATTGCTAAAGTGGTCTGCCGCCACAACGTCAACCGGAAGATGCACCTTTACCCCTTTTTGACGGGCCTTTTCGAGGATGGAAAGGGCGAGATCCGTTTTGTCGGGCTCACAAATGGAGTCGCCGACTTTGCCCCCCTGTGCCAGGACGAAGGTGTACGTCATTCCCCCGCCTATGATCAAATGGTTGATTTTGTCGAGGATATTTTCGATTATGGTAATCTTGCTGGAAACCTTTGCCCCGCCCAGGATGGCGGTTACCGGTTTTTCCCCTGTTTTCATAACGGCCTCGATGGCCTTTATCTCGCCTGCCATCAAATAGCCGAAACATTTGTTTTTCCCGAAAAAGGAGGCTACCACGGTGGTGGAGGCGTGCGGCCGGTGGGCTGTGCCAAAGGCATCATTGACATAAATGTCGCCCCAGCGGGAAAGCTGCTCGGCAAAACCCCTGTCGCCTGCTTCTTCTTCCTTGTAAAACCGGAGGTTTTCCAGGAGTAGGACCTCCCCGGTTTTAAGGGCCGATACTGCGGAAGCCACCTCCGGGCCTATGCAGTCGGGCACAAACTTTACCTTCACCCCCAGGACTTCGGAAATCGTGTCGCAAATATGGGAAAGCGACATATCGGGGTTCTTTGTCCCCTTGGGCCTTCCCAGGTGGCTCATCAGGACAGCGCTCCCGCCATCTTCCAAAATTTTGATGATGGTGGGTTTTGCGGCCTCGATCCGATTGGTGTCAGTCACGTGAAAATCCTCATCCAGGGGCACGTTGAAGTCTACCCGGATCAGGGCCTTTTTATCTTTAAAATCGAAGTTGTCAATGGTTTTCATTCCTATGTGATTTGATCTGGATCCAAAAATAACCAATAATGGCCTGACCCCGCGTCCATAATTCGGATTTCAAAGGCGAAGGCCCAAATTATAGTATCTTTGGGGGTATGCGGTTTTCGGAGATCCTCGGACAAAATCACCTCAAACACCACCTGACTGCCAGTGCAGATGCGGGAAGGGTTCCCCACGCCCAGCTTTTTGTAGGGCCTGAAGGCTGCGGGGCGCTGGCAGTGGCCCTGGCTTATGCGCGATACCTGCTGTGCGGGCACCGGGGGGGAGAAAACAACGGCGACGCGGCCTGCGACATTAAGTGCCGGCAACTTACCCATCCTGATCTGCATTTCGCCTTTCCCGTTGCCAAATCGGAAAGCGCAAAAAGGCATCCGGTTAGCGACCACTACCTGGTCCAGTGGCGTGAGTTTGTCAGGGAACAACCCTATGGCAACCTCTTTGACTGGTACCGGGCCATCGGGATCGACAACAAACAGGGGCAGATCGGGGTGGACGAAGCCCAGGACATGGTAAAAAAATTAAGCCTTAAGGCTTACGAAGGCGGGTATAAAGTAATGATCGTCTGGATGGTGGAACGCCTGAATGCTTCGGCGGCAAACAAATTGCTCAAACTCATTGAGGAGCCCCCCCAGAAAACAGTGCTTCTTCTGGTTGCCGAAGATGAGTCCCAGCTCCTGCAAACCCTTCGCAGCCGTTGCCAGGTCTTGCATTTCCCGCCCCTTCCGGAATCCGTCATTGCCGATGGGCTGGTCGAAAAAGGAGCCGCACGGGACGAGGCCCTCAGGATTGCGCAGGAAGCCAATGGGAACTTTAACCGGGCCCTGGACCTTATGTTGCAGGACTCCGAGGATCTGGTTTTTGAGCAATGGTTCGTGCAATGGACCCGAACCGCGTTCAAAGCCAGGGGCAACAAGGCGTCGGTTCACGAGCTGATCCTGTGGAGCGACGAGGTCGCCAAAACCGGGCGCGAAACCCAAAAGAAATTCCTGGCCTACTGCCTTACCGTAATCCGGCAGGCCTTGCTGTTAAACTACGGGGCTGAGCCCCTGGTGTATCTTAAAATGAGGCAGCCCGACTTTCGCCTGGAGCGATTTGCTCCCTTCATCCATGAGAACAACATCCTGCCCATGTCCATCGAGCTGGAAAAGGCCCTGTACCATGTCAGCAGGAACGGGAACTCCCGGATGATCTTTACGGACCTTTCCATTAAACTAACCCGGCTGTTGCACCGCAAGGCCGGATAACCCCCTATCCGATGAACACTATTTTATCCCATGCAACCGAAATCCTGCTGCTGGCGTTCCTGGTGATCACCTTCCTGCAAAGCGGCCTGGACAAACTCCTGAACTGGAAGGGAAACCTGCAGTGGCTCCGGGGACATTTTTCCAAGAGTCCTTTGAAAGGGAGTGTTCCAGCCCTTTTGCTGGTGCTGACACTCACCGAGCTGCTGGCCGGAATTATTTCCGCAGGGGGCATTATCCAGTTGCTTTCCGGGGCCGGCACCCAGTGGGCCTTCTGGGGAGGCGTTACCTCCTGCATCGCCCTGCTGATGCTGCTCTTCGGCCAGCGGATAGCCCAGGATTATGCAGGGGCGCAAACCGTTGTCATCTATTTTGTGCCTGCCGTATTCCTTGTTTTCCTCCTGCAGCCATAAAAAACCCGGCCCTGTAGGGGGCCGGGCCGTACTATTGAAGGTTGTGGTTACTTCGGATTCGCCTCGTTCAAAACCTTGAGGACTTCTTCCGTAATGTCCTGCTTTTCATCTCCATAGAGTACGCTTCCGCCTTCTCCCCCGGTAAGGATATATGTAAAGCCGTTGGCCTTCCCATATTCCTTTACGGCCTTCCTGACCTGCTGGACCACGCTATCCATCTTCATCTGCCCCATCCGTTGCATCTGTTGCTCTTCCTGCTGCAGTTGCTGGCCGACCATTTGTCCCTTTTGCTGGAACAACCCGAATTCCTCCTGTGCCTTTTGCTCTGACATGGTTTTGGTCCGGTTTTGAAGCTCCTGGGCTTCGAGCTGAAACACCTGTGAAATACTATCCCTTTTCCTTGAAAACACCTCTGACCTCCGCTGGTATTCCGCTTCAACGTCCTGTTTCTTCTGATATCCGTCCATCAGCTTTACGTTGTCTACGTAGCCGATTTTTTGCTGCTGGCAGCTGAGCAATAAAAGGGCTGCAAAAAGCCCCATAAAATTTTTCATTTCGTTCTTGTTAAATATTAGCGCGTGCTAAAATAGCAAAGCTTTTGGTACGGCCTGTTGTTGTGGCTGGAATTCTTTGAATTCCCCCTGTTTCACCAAAGCGGCCAGCCCTGAGTTGTTTACGCGGGCTTTTTTTCACCTGCCCGCCGGTTCCGGGGCCGAACAGCCGATGGGGGTACTGGGGCGAAAGGGGTTTACAGCCCCCAAAAAGCTTCTATTTTACTGGATATTAATACTTTATCGGCTTTTATCCGCTTTGTGCAAAATATAAATATGTGACGAATATTCCTTTTGGAAACACCCGAAAAGGTTAGATACAGCCCCCCAGAACATCCCTTTTAAAGGGGCCACAGCGCTCCCGCGATACTTTTCGGACATCCAGCTGATGTAAAAGGCATCGAGCCAAAGGGGCCTGACTGAAACCAGGCGGTACCCGAAAGGCTCCACAAGGGGGGGTATCGCCTCCCTGGAAAAGTGCCAAAGGTGGCGGGGGACATCGTAGGCCGCCCAATACGACTTGTAATGACGTGCATCAAGGGACCTGAAATTGGGAAGTGCCAATACAAGCCATCCCCCGGGCTTTAAAAGGCCGGAAATATCCCGGAGGCTTCCTTCCGGATCGGGCAGGTGCTCCAGCACATGCCAAAGCGTGATCACATCGAAAAGGCTTCCGTTCACCTCCTGGAGCCCTGTATAGAGCCCGACACCCTTTTCAGCTGCCCTCCCCCTTGCAGCCGGGCTGGGTTCGATTCCGAAGGTTTGCCACCCACGTCCTCCCATATAGCGCACAAAATCCCCTGTTCCGGCACCGATATCCAGCAGAGCGCCTTTCGGGCCGGCAAAGGACTCGATCAAACGGCGCTTCTTCCACAGGTTAATGCGTTTGGCGCCCTGATATAACTTTTCTGAAATGGAAGAAGCCCCATCGGTATGGGAAATGTACTGCGGGGTTTCGTAATAGGGGGCAGGGTCCTCCGGGGCCGGAACCGTTCTGAGTGCTTTCCCGCCTACAGCCCAGACCAGGTCGAATTCCTCCCCGCTAACCAAATAGTCTTTTGTTTGGATATATGTCTTTTCCTGCATGACCGGCTCCCCGCGACGGGGTGTTAATGTCCTGGTTATACCATCCGCCTATGTGTTCCACGTGGAACTATCTCCCGAGATAGACCAGCAAAACACTGATGTCGCTCGGTGAAACACCACTTATCCTTGAGGCCTGAGAGACCGTGGCCGGACGAATCGCAGAAAGCTTTTCCCGTGCTTCGAACGAAAGGGAGGAGAGCTTGTCGTATTCAAAATCATCCGGGATCTTTAAATGTTCCAGACGCTGCAATTTGTCGGCATTGTTTCGTTCCTTCTCAATGTACCCGGAATATTTGACCTCAATTTCGGCCTGCTCCTGCACCTCCTCATCCATTTCATGGTCCGCGACGAAGGTAGCGACCCCCTCCAGGCGCATTAAATGCGACATTTGCACTTTAGGTCGCGAAAAAACCTTGAAGAGCTTGTCGCCCTGAGCCACTTTCCTGGAGCCCACTTCCTCCAGGATGGGGTTGATTTGGTCGGGCACGAAACTAGTATCCTTAAAGAACTGCACGAGTTCCTGGGACTTTTCCTTTTTCTGCAGCATCCGGCGCATCCTATCCTCCCCGGCAAGGCCCAGGGCATACGACCGCTCCGTAAGCCTGAGGTCTGCATTATCCTGGCGCAGGAGGGTGCGGTATTCGGCCCGGGAAGTAAACATGCGATACGGTTCCTCGGTCCCTTTGGTAATCAGGTCGTCAATAAGCACCCCGATATAGGCTTCATCCCTGCGCAATAGAAAAGGCTCCTTCTCATTTACCTTCAGATGCGCATTGATTCCAGCCATCAGGCCCTGTGAAGCAGCCTCCTCATAACCTGTGGTGCCGTTAATTTGTCCGGCAAAATACAGGTTTCCGATCAGCTTGGTCTCCAGGGTATGTCTCAATTGGGTGGGGGGGAAATAATCATATTCTATAGCATACCCCGGCCGGAAGAGCTTTACTTTCTCAAATCCGGCTACCGATCGCAAGGCCCGAAACTGCACGTCTTCAGGCAGCGAAGTGGAAAAGCCGTTAACATAGACCTCCACTGTCTCCCAGCCTTCGGGCTCCACAAAAATCTGATGGCGCTCCTTTTCGTGAAACCGGTGGATTTTGTCTTCAATGGAAGGGCAATACCTGGGGCCTGTGCTTTGAATATTCCCATTAAACATGGGGGAACGATCAAATCCCTCCCTCAATAAATCATGGACCTCCGGGCTGGTATAGGTCATGTGGCAGGGTAATTGCCGCTGCAACAAGGGGGTTTCAGTATATGAAAACCTTCCAGGGGCCTCATCCCCGGGCTGCGGGACCATGCGGGAATAATCCAGGCTGCGGCCGTCGACCCTGGGCGGGGTGCCGGTTTTCATCCGTCCTGAAGCAAAGCCAAACCCTAACAGCTGCTCCGTAATACCCCTGGCGGCGCTTTCCCCTGCCCGGCCACCACCAAACTGCTTTTCGCCTATATGGATCAGTCCGTTCAAAAACGTCCCATTGGTAAGGATCACGGACTTCCCGTAGATGTCTATGCCGAGGGAGGTCCGAACCCCCACGACCTTATCCTGCTCGATAAGCAATTCACGAACCATCTCCTGGTAGAAATCCAGGTTGGGGGTAGCTTCCAGGGCAAGCCGCCAATGTTCTGCAAAACGCATCCTGTCATTCTGTGTCCTCGGACTCCACATGGCAGGCCCCTTGCTTTTGTTAAGCATTTTAAACTGGATGGCCGAACGGTCCGACACAATACCCGAATACCCGCCCAGCGCATCGATCTCCCGAACAATCTGTCCTTTCGCAATACCCCCCATGGCCGGATTACAGGACATTTGTCCGATGGTCTGTAGGTTCATGGTAACCAGGAGTGTCCTGGATCCCATATTCGCCGCGGCAGCCGCGGCCTCACACCCGGCGTGACCGCCGCCCACTACAATTACATCATATTTCTCCCCAAACATAGCCTCAATGTTTCACGTGGAACAATACCAGGCATTCCTCTTCCCTGGCCCGCATTCCCGCCTTTTCTTTTTCGGAATGGTCGGTATATCCCATCAGGTGCAATACGCCGTGGATCATCACCCTCCTGACTTCCTCTTCGAAAGCAACCCCCAGCTGCTCAGCATTATCTCTAATGCGGTCTACCGAGAGAAAAAGGTCCCCTTTCAACTCCGTGGGGGTGCCATAATCAAAAGTGAGGATGTCAGTATAATAATCATGGTCAAGATAGTTCCGGTTCATTTCCAACAAGGCCTCGTCGTCACAAAAAATATAATCCAGCCCTGAGACCTTGCGCCCGGCCCTTGAAACACTCTTCAAAATCCAATCGGTATATTTGTCTTCCTCCCCGAGCTTAAAGTCGGTTTGGTAGTGATAGCGTATCATTCTCCCTGAAATATTCTTTAACCTTTTCCCTGTATTTTCTGCGCAAAGGTAAGGCCTCCCGGTTTAATAGTTCACTCTCCGCCCCCTTTCTCTCAAACGGTTCCGGTTTATCAAATACCGGGGCCGAAAACTGATCGCGGTTTACCCGGCTTTGCCGCTCTTCGGTTTCGCCCTGTTCCACGGACGCATTCTCGAGCTTAAGCAACTGTTGCCGGATGCGGTTTAGCCGTTCGGCTGTCCGTTCGGTTATACCACTCGACAAAATATCGTTCTCAAACAACTCCATTTCCCTGGCAATTTGCTCTGCCAGCTTCCTGTCGGTTTCCATCATATCCTCCAGTTGCTTTTCCAGTGCCGCCCGTATCTGTTGTTGCCGCTTATATATCTCGTATATGCGGCTGTATTCTGCTTCGGAAAAGCCCCCTGAGCCCTCCTGCCCGCTTTGTCCTCCCCCTTGGCCGGATGGGTTCTTCCCGCCCTTTCCAGGGCCCTTGCCCTCTTTATTTCCTTCGCGCTCCCCTTCTCCGTCAGCATCGCCTTTTCCCTTCCCCTGTTGGCCGTCTTCTCCGGGCGACTTCCCGGGCTTGGAGCCCTGCCCCTGGCCCTCACCCATCATTTTCTGCAACTGTTCCTGGTTTTGGATGATATCCGGTAGTTGAAAATCGCCGCCTGCACCGCTGCCGCTACCCGGCATAAGGGATTCCATCATATTATCGAGGATATCGGCAAGAAAGGCCGCCAATTCGTTGGTGGCCGTTACCACGTACTGCTGGTACGACAGTCCCTTATACCAATCACCATTGCCGTGGGCCTCCAGTGCCCTGTCTATATTGTAATACACCTCCGTGATCTGCGTGTTAATAAGCTCTGAAAGCTCTGCCCTTCGCAGGGAAAGGGCAAAAAGACTGTCGTCCACATGGCCAAACAGGTCCCTGAGTTGTTGCTGCTTCCTAACGTCCCCCGGTTGTGACAACCCCTGTTCGCCCTCCCTTCGCATCCCCTCGAAAAGCGCTTCCTGCTCCAGCGAAAAAATAACGAGGTTGTCGAGGATCTGCCGAAGCATTTCCGTGTCTTCCTCGAGGCTTTGGGCTCCTCCCATGGCAGCCCCTGCTCCGAGTTGGCCAGACAGTTCTTTCATTTTGCGGGCAGCCGACTTCTGCTTATTCCGTACCTGCCCGTCATTCTTGTCTTGCGGCTCTTCTTCCCCGCCCTTAATGCCGTCGAGGGCTTCCTGCTGATCTTTGGCGGCGGATTGCTCCTTTTCCTGATCGCGTTTCCAGGGCAATGGCTTCTTCAAGGCTGCGTTCTGTTCCTCCAGCCGCTCCAGGGCCTCCCGTAAGGCATCAAATGCCTTATTTGCTTCTTCCTGCTCCCCTTTGCCCCGTTGTTCCGACAGCGGCTTATCCGACAGGGCCTGTTGCTTCTCCGCGAGTTTTTCCAGTTCCCCTTGCAGTTGTCTGGACTTTTCCTGCACCAGGTACCGGCGGGTAAGCTCCAATAGCTGTTCAAGGCTCCGCTCCCTGCTGTTCTGGGTTTTGGAGTACTCTTCGAGGCGCTCCTGCAATTCCTCCCCCTCGAGCTGGTCCAATACCTTCTGGAGCTCATCCATCAGCTCGGCGTTCTTCCTCGCCTCGAGTTCCTGTCGCTCAAGGCGCTCCTGCAATAGCTCATCTTCAGGGGATTTTTCCCCTGCGTCCATTCGCTCCGAAACTTCCCTGCTGAACTTTTCCATCAGCCGTTCCTGTTGTTCCTGCCGGCTCAGGAAGTTTCGCAACTTTTGCTTGTCCTCAAACCGCAGGGAGCCGTCTTCCCTCTGGGTTCGCCTGAATTCCTCGAGGCCCTCCCTGATTTCCTTTTGTCCCTTCTCCGTGTTTTCCAAACCTTCGAGCGCTTTCTCCTGCTCCTCAAGCAACCGCTTGCGGAGGGTTTCTCCCGAAAGTAATTTCAGGGGAAACTCCCTGCTGGTAGTGGTCTTTCCCCCATGTTGCCGGTCGTTGTCCACCACCTGGAAAAAAAGGGTATAATCCGTTTCCGGGTTTACCTGAAGCCCTGACGGGAAGGTATAGTAAAACCGATGCAAGGTGGTCTTCGGGGCCCCTACGTCCAAAACCTGGACTTCGCCCGGTTTACCGTCCGGATAACAGAAAACCTTAAGCGATGTGATTCCATGATCGTCCGAAACCTCTCCGGCGAAGTAATACAGGTTCGGGTTCAGGGAATCCCGTTCCATGCGTACCACCAGTTCCGGGGATTCATCCCGGATCACCTCAACCTGATATTCAAGCTTATCAAACTCCTGAAAATCAGCATTTGAAGCGCTTATTGCGTATTTCATGCCACTCCAGAACCGCCTTTTGAAGGATGCCCCGCGCTCCGCCACGCTCCTGAGAACCGTATCGGCATCGGAATACACCAGGGTGTCGGCATGTACGGCCCCTATCTTCCAGGTAATCCGGCTACCTTCAGGAACTACCAGGTTCCCGCTCCCTGTTATCGTTTCCCGCTCCAGCGAAAGGTATTCAGGATACTCCACCTGCATTTCAAAACGGTCTATCAGGGGTACGCGCATCACTTCCAGCCGGTATTCCGCCGAGGTAATGCCCCCGCCTTCCAGATAAAAGGATACCGGTGTCAGGGGAGGCACAAAGGTGTGTTCAAAATGATCCCCAAAATCTTCCAGGATTACCTGCTTCCCCCCGATTACCGCGCGTACCGACTCCGGCTGCAACCTGCCAGGGGTGCGCACCTTAAGGACAAAAGGTTGGTCTTCCCGCCCTTTCAGGGTTGCGTTTAGCACTTCAAAGCGAAATGGCGCCGGGGGGTCATAAGCCATGCCATAATTTACCACCCGCTCATAGGACCGCATAAATTCCACCCCCTTGCCACTTATCCAGATCAGCGCCATAAGGGCCAGTGGGATACCGGCATACCGCCAATACTTCCAGGCTTCGCCCATCCTGACCGCCTGGGGGAAGGGGATCCTTTGAAGGGCCCTGGACCGCTGTTCTATGCTGGCCTCCAACAATTCCGATTTTTCCCGGCTTTCCGCCAGTTCGAGCAGGTTATACAAGCGGTCGCTTACCTCGGGAAAATGCCTGCCGATCAGGCGTGACCCTTCCTTGGGGGTCAACCCCTTTTTTAATCGGAAAAGCCTGAGGAGCGGATCAGCCACATACCTTCCCAGAAAGAAGAGCTCAACCAGGGTCCCCAGGACCAAAAGCCCCGTCCTGACTCCGGGGGATAACCAAAGGAAATACTCCAGCGCTCCGATCAGGAGGAATACCAGGCCCCCGAAAAAAAGGAACAGGAAACTTCCCTTTATGATCTGTCGCCGGTAGTACCGGGAAATGAAGGCCTGGAGTTTGTCCAGTATGCCCTGATAAGCGTCCAAATTATTATCTTTAGTACCAAGATAATGTGATGTCCGTAAACCCCGGGCCAAAAACATGTTAAAACGCCCTATGGCCTCGCTGAAATACCTCGCTGCCCTAAGCATCCCGCTGACTGCTTTTATAGGCATCTCAGAAGGCGGTGCCCTTACTTTTCTTACGCCGGTGTATGCCTTTGTGCTTATTCCCATACTTGAAATCATGCTCCCGCAGGATGCCTCAAACCTTCCCCCCGATGGGAGTGAAAAAGTAGCCGGAAACCGGGTTTATGACTGGATGCTATACGCCAATGTCCCTATTGTTTTCGGGCTCCTGTGGTTGGCGGGTTCAACGGTAACCCATGGCGCTGCCACCGGGTGGGAGTACGTGGGGATCGCCATTTCCCTGGGGATTGCCCTTGGGACCAACGGTATCAATGTAGGCCACGAACTGGGCCACCGGCAAGGTTCCCCGGAGCGCTTTCTGGGCAAGCTCCTGCTCCTTCCCAGTTTCTACATGCACTTCTACATCGAACACAACTATGGCCACCACCTGAACGCTGCCACCCCCGAAGACCCGGCAACCGCCAGGTACAACCAATCTGTATACAGCTTTTGGGCGAGCGCGGTGGCCGGACAGTACCGCAGCGCCTGGCGCATACAGGCCGACCTGCTCCGAAGGGCAGGGAAAGGATTCTTCTCGCTCCAAAACGACATGTTCTGGTACCTGGTTATCAGCGCTGCCTACCTGGTCCTGTTGTACTTCTTTTTTGGCCCCGTGGGCCTTGTATTGCTTACCTGTGCGGGGATAATCGGGTTCCTGCTGCTGGAAACAGTTAATTACATTGAGCACTACGGGCTTTTGAGGCAAAAACTTCCCTCTGGACGCTATGAAAGGGTAAGGGAAATCCATTCGTGGAACAGCAACCATATCGTGGGGCGCATCGTCCTTTATGAGCTTACCAGGCATAGCGACCACCACTATAAATCCTCAAAAAAATACCAGGTGCTCGATTACCACGAGCGCTCGCCGGACCTGCCTTTTGGGTACCCTACTTCCATGGTCCTCTCCCTGGTCCCGCCCCTGTGGTTCCGGATCATGAACCCCCGAATCCCCGAAGCCATGAAACCGGCCTGAGCTTCCTTGCCAGTTTATGGTTCCTCCCTATCTTTGCCTGAGAAAAAACGGTTATGAACCAGACGGTGCGCGTTCGTTTTGCCCCAAGTCCCACGGGGCCTTTACATATTGGGGGGGTCCGTACCGCCCTGTTCAACTACCTGTTTGCAAAAAAACACGGGGGGAGCTTCCTGCTGCGCATCGAGGACACCGACCAGAACCGCTTTGTTCCGGGGGCTGAAGAATATATCGTGGAATCCCTGGAATGGCTGGGAATCCCCTTTGATGAAGGCCCTGGGCGGGATGGGGGTTTCGGCCCCTACAGGCAAAGCGAACGCAAGCATTTGTATTCCGCCTATGCGCAACAATTGGTGGAAACCTCCTGGGCTTACTACGCCTTTGATACCCCTGAAGAACTGGATGGCCTCCGGATGGCCTCCGAAGCAGAAGGCAAAACCTTCACCTACAACTGGGAAACCCGGGAAGGCCTGAAAAATTCCCTGACCCTTGACCAGGAGGAAGTAGCCGCCCTGCTCAAACAGGGAGCCCCCTACGCCATTCGTTTCCAATGGCCGCTCGATACGGTCATCACCCTGAAGGACCTTATCCGCGGGGAGATCCGGATAGACGGCAATACCCTCGACGACAAGGTGCTTTTCAAAAGCGACGGGATGCCTACCTACCACCTGGCGAACATCGTGGACGACCACCTGATGGAAATCAGCCACGTTATCCGCGGGGAGGAATGGCTTCCCTCCCTGGCACTGCACTTTCAATTATACAAAGCCTTCGGCTGGGAGCCCCCGCAGTTCGCCCACCTGCCGCTGATCATGAAACCCCAGGGCAAGGGGAAGCTCAGCAAAAGGGATGGGGAAAAAATGGGATTTCCGGTATTTCCCCTTCAATGGCAAGACAGCCCCGGCTATCGGGAGAGCGGCTACTTCCCGGAAACCGTGGTTAATTTCCTGGCCTTACTGGGGTGGAACCCGGGAACGGAACAGGAACTGTTTTCCAGGGAAGAGCTCGTGCAGGCCTTTGACCTGGACCGGGTCCAGAAATCCGGGGCCCGCTTCGACCCGGAAAAAAACAAATGGTATAACCACCAATACCTGCAGGCCAAACCCATTTCAGACCTGGTCCCGCTGTTCCGTACCGTACTTACCGGACACGGGGTGGAAGCAGATTCTTTTTCAGACGCCTACCTCGCACAGGTAGTTGGCCTGATCAGGGATAGGGCGTCCTTTGTCCACGAGTTCTGGGGCCTGGGATCGTATTTCTTCCAGGCGCCAACCGAATTTGACCCCAAAGCCGTAAGCAAACAGTGGAAGGAGGGCACCCCGGAATTAATGCGTTCGCTGGCTGCCGAACTCACGGCGATAACCCCATTTACCGCTGCGGATATCGAAAAGGCCGTAACCGGATGGATTCAGAACAACGGGCTTTCTTTCGGCCAGGTCATGCCCCCGCTGCGGCTGGTACTGGTAGGGGCGCTGCAGGGACCGCACCTCTATGAGATTATGGAACTGATCGGAAAGGAGCAGACCCTGACCCGGATCCAATACGCCCTGGAGTCGCTGTAATCCCTTGCCGGGGCTGTAACATTTTAGGCCAAAGGACGACCTATTTCAGGGACTCTTCGTACCTTAAAACCATAATCAACACACATAAGCTATGGCAAATCTTTTCTTTTGGGTGCCATTTATCGCCCTTGGCATCCTGCTGCTGTTCTGGTCTTTTTTTGTGGTGAAACAACAAACCGCGGTGGTTGTTGAACGCTTTGGTCGGTTTCACAGCATCCGGAATTCCGGGCTGCAGATGAAAATCCCCCTGGTTGATCGCATCGCGGGCAAATTAAGCCTGAAGATCCAGCAGCTCGATGTGATTGTAGAGACCAAGACACTCGATGATGTCTTTGTAAAGCTGAAGGTTTCCGTTCAATATGTGGTTATCCGCGACAAGGTCTATGATGCCTTCTATAAACTGGAGTATCCGCACGAACAAATTACTTCCTATGTGTTTGACGTGGTGCGGGCCGAGGTCCCCAAGATGAAACTCGATGACGTTTTTGTGAAAAAAGACGATATCGCCATTGCCGTAAAGTCCGAGTTACAGGACGCCATGCTCGATTACGGGTATGACATCATCAAAACCCTGGTCACCGATATCGACCCGGATGCCCAGGTAAAGGCTGCAATGAACCGGATCAACGCCTCGGAACGCGAGAAGATCGCAGCCCAGTTCGAAGGGGATGCGGCGCGTATCCTGATTGTGGAAAAGGCCAAGGCAGAAGCGGAAAGCAAACGCCTGCAGGGCCAGGGTATCGCCGATCAACGCCGGGAAATCGCGCGGGGCCTTGAAGAATCGGTGGAGGTGTTGAACAAAGTAGGCATCAATTCCCAGGAAGCTTCCGCCCTGATCGTCGTCACCCAACATTACGACACCCTCCAGGCCATAGGGGAAGAAACCAATACCAACCTTATCCTGCTTCCCAATTCCCCCCAGGCGGCCAGCGATATGCTAAACAATATGGTGGCTTCCTTTACCGCGAGCAATCAGATCGGGGAGGCAATGAAGCAGCAGAAAAAGGATGCTGAAGGCAAGAATAAAGGGCAGGCCACTTAGCCTCTTGGGTGTGGCCGCCCTTTGAAAAAGCCCAGTCCGCCGGGGAGCTATCCCCGTATTTTCCTAAGGAGGTAGCCCATTGCCCAGGAGAAAAGAAATTTTTTGAGCACGTCGCCCCCAACCAGATCCGAAAGGAGCTCCCGGGGTTCGAGGCTTTCCTTCAGGTTGCGGAAATCGGCCTTGAGTTCCTCGGCTGCAATGTCGCGTTTCAGTTCAAGGATGGTAAGGTCCCTGTCTATTTCCTTAAAAGAAGTGTAGTGCCAGTCTTTCATTCCCCGTCAAAATAATAAGCTGAAAACCGTTTGAGCAGGGCCGACTGTAGCCTGCCCCTAAGGGCAAATGCCAGGGCCCCTAAAAGCACATAGAGCCCCCCCACCATCAAAAAGCCATGCGTTGGGTTGCCCAGGAGGTCCCCCAGGGCAAAGGAGCCGGCAATGGACAGGAAGAAAAGCGCCAGCAATCCGAACATCCCCAGGACCAGGGCCAGGGCCAGGGCATAAAAGGATTTCATTACAAATTTGAACGTCCTGAGCCGGTAGTAGTCTACCGTGCTGTCAATGTATTCCCGGGTGGCCCTCTGAGAATCGGACCAATCTTCCTTTAACTGCTCGAAAGCCATTTTCTATTTTTGAAATTTGGCGTTTTCCTTACGGAGTTCCTCCAGGCGACGCTCCAGTCCTGCCAGGACATCATCGGCCCGGTGGCTGAATTTTGAAATGGCCTCATCGAGGCTCTTCTCAAACTCCTTATGCTGCTTGCGCGCAGAAGTTTCCACCTGCTTGCGGGCCTCAGAGACCCGTTCCTTTATTTCATCGGCGCCTTCCCGGGCCTTCTCCTTCAGGCGCTCCCGCGTTTTGGTTCCCTCGTCAGGGGCATACAGGATCCCGACGCCCGCACCGATAACGGCACCTACCAGCAAAGCCAGCACCACCGATCCGCTATCATTTGCCATAGTTTTTGGTATTTGTTGGTTAAACAATTTTTTACGAGCCTATAAGATAGTGAATTTCCGAGGAGCAGGAAAGGAAAACGGCCACGGAAAGCGGCCCCTTCCAGAAGGCCTGCCGGGGTACCCAGGCAGGGAAATTGGCCAACCCCTTTAAACCAGACTCCTGAAGCCTCTTTCGTCCGATTTAGCATACTTCGACCCGGCTTCCGGAAAATCCCCGATTAAACCGCCTTATTTTAAGTCGTTTTTAATAGTTCGCATCAATGGCGCGGAGGATTTTCATAGGGCATAGCTATTCCTCGTTTTGTTCGAGTTTTGCCCAGGTATCCCTCAGGGTTGCGGTGCGGTTAAAGACCAGGTTCCCCGGGGTACTGTCGGGGTCCAAACAGAAATATCCCATGCGCTGGAACTGAAACCGGTCGCCCGGTTGGGCTGTGGCCAACCCGGGTTCCACTTTGGCCCGTACCAGGGTCAGGGATTCCGGGTTGATAAATTCAAGGAAGTCGCGGTCTTTATGGGAATCCGGGGTAGGGTCTGAAAAGAGCCGGTCGTAAAGGCGAACTTCCGCCTCTATGGCGTGCGGGGCCGAAACCCAGTGCAGGGTGCCCTTCACCTTGCGCAGGCTCTCTTCCGTCCCGCTGCCGCTTTTGCTCTTCGGGTCGTAGGTGCAATGGATCTCAAGGATATTCCCCCCGGCATCCTTCCTCACCTCCTCGGCCTTGATGATGTAGGCGTTTTTCAAGCGCACCTCCCCCCCGAGCCTGAGCCGGAAAAACTTTCGGTTTGCCTCTTCACGAAAATCGTCCCGTTCAATATACAGTTCCCTGGAAAACGGGATTTCCCGCGATCCCGCCTGGGGATCTTCCGGGTTGTTTTCCGCTTCAAGCCACTCGACCTTCGCCTCTTCATAATTGGTAATTACGAGCCTGATCGGATCGAGGACAGCCATCACCCTGGGGGCGACCCGGTTCAGGTGTTCCCTCATGTGGAAGTCCAGCAGGGCCACATCCACCACATTATCCCTTTTGGCAATTCCAATGGTTTGGGCGAAGTTCCTCAGGGCTTCGGGCGTGCACCCCCTCCTGCGCAACCCGGAAATGGTGGGCATCCTCGGGTCGTCCCACCCCTTGACGAACCCCTGCTGCACCAACTGCAGCAGCTTCCTTTTGCTCACCACGGTGTGGCTGAGGTTTCGGCGGGCAAATTCGCGTTGCTTCGGCCTGACCTTATCAAATTCTACCACTTGGTCTAAAAACCAGTCGTAGAGCTCCCGGTGCGGGGCAAATTCGAGGGTACAGAGGCTGTGGGACACTTGTTCAATGTAATCGCTCTCCCCGTGGGTCCAGTCGTACAACGGGTAAATACACCATTCGGTATTAGTGCGGTGGTGCGATCGGTGCAAGATCCGGTACATGACGGGGTCGCGCATCAGCATGTTAGGGGAAGCCATGTCTATCCGTGCCCGAAGCACATGAGCGCCCTCCGGAAACTCTCCGGCCTTCATTTTCCGGAATAACTCCAGGTTTTCCGCAACACTCCGGTCCCGATACGGGCTTGCGACCCCCGCTTCGGTGGGTGTCCCCTTTTGTTTGGCGATATCCTCTGACTTCTGGCTGTCGACATAGGCCTTCCCGGCCCGAATAAGGTCCTCGGCCCAATCGTATAGTTGCTGGAAATAATCTGAGGCGTAACATTCCTTTGCCCAGGAGTAGCCCAGCCACTCCACATCGAGCTTGATCGCATCTACGTACTCCTGTTCTTCCTTGGTAGGGTTGGTATCATCGAAACGAAGGTTCACCGGGGCGCCATACCGAAGTCCAAGCCCAAAATTCAAGCATATCGAACTCGCGTGCCCGATATGCAGATACCCGTTTGGCTCCGGGGGAAACCGGAACCGCAAGAGCTCCTTTTTAAAGCCGTTCCGCAGGTCCTCCTCAATAAGGTGTTCCAGAAAATTCAGGGGTTTTCCCGACTCGCTCATATGTGGTGCATTCAGGCGGTAAAGGTAGAAAAAATGCCTTTCAACGATTAAATTAATCGGTACATCCATACAATTCCCCCTGTTTCACAACAGATAACCCCTGCCCTACAACAATAAATTCCTCAGGGCCCGCCTAAGAAGCATCTTTGTTAGTAGATGTTGAAATCCCCCCGGGTTGCCCGCCTCAAAACAACCATAATCAGAGGGCTCCGGGAAACGACTTCAGCCATCGACAGGGCAAAAAGCAAGTTACCAATCTCAAAAAAAAGAGACCATGAGCAAAAAACTACTTCTTACAGCAGCCCTGCTCTGTGCCTTCGTTGGCCATTATTCAGCAAACGGCCAGGTACTGAATGCCCCACAAGCAGCCCCAAACCAGACACCCCCCGCAGGCTCTACCCCATGGAGTGCAGCCTGTGCCTCTCAGAGCTTTAACGATTACTGGGCCCGGTTTACCTGGGGCCCACCCCTTGTGAATTCAGACAACGAATTCATCCTCGAACTCTCCGACGCCAATGGCAGCTTTAGTTCTCCCACGGAATTGGCCAGGGATGCTTCGAAGAATACCACATTTGATTTTCATTTCCAGTTCTCTTTACCCCAGGATACCAGAGGTGAGGGCTACCGCCTGCGCGTGCGAAGCACAAGCCCGGCGGCTACCAGCCCCGCCTCTGTTTCGTATCCGATGTATTATCTGGATGTGAATAGCGCCCTTACCATCCGCCAGCAGGGCCAGGCCGACTTTGGCAATGGTACCGCACAGGTGTGTGATGGGAATGCGATAACACTGGAAGTATACAACCTTCCCAACGCAAATACCTATCAGTATAACTGGTATCGCAGCGGTACGCCACTCTCGGAAAAAGGGCCCGTCCTTACAGCTTCACAGGGAGGGATGTACAATGTGGAAATTGATTATGGGGCGTGTTCCGGATCGGGAAACACCCTTTCCAACCTTATAGACATCACAACGGGAAGCAGCCTGGGCATCGCAATCAACCCTCCTGCACAAACCACCCTGTGTTCGGGGGAAACCCAATTGCTGGAAGCCAACATTATCAACCAGGGACTTACCTATACATGGTTCAGGGATGGAGTGGCCATAACCAGTCCTGCCGTGGATGCGTCAGGTTACCTGGTCGATGCCGCAGTAGCTGGTTTCGAGGGGGGCTACCAGGTAGAAGTTTTTGGTCCCGGGGCCTGCGTGGAGCGTTCCGCCCCGATCACCATTTCCAATGCAGGCAATTTTACAGTAACCCGGGAGAACCCCGGAAACGTAGTGGTCCTCCCGGGACAGACCCAAAACCTGGTCGTTTCGACCGATGCCTCAGGGGCTACGTTCCAGTGGTATCGCGACGGCAGCCCTGTTTCGGGGGCAACTTCTCCCTCGCTCGCCGTATCGGATAGTGACACCGGCACTTATTTTGCCCGCGTATCCCTTACCGGCGGGTCGTGCGCCTCCACCTCCATCGATTCCGAACTTACTACGGTAGTGGCTCCGGCCTCCCTGGAGATCGCAATTGCCTATGGGGCCGGATACGTTTCCTGTACAAGCAGCAACACAGTCCTTCAGGTAGGAGCCATCCGCGCAGTAGACAACGGGGGCAACACGACTGACGTTACCGCAGACCTGCTTGCCAGCATGACTTTCCAATGGTTCCTGGACGGCGCCCCGATCAGTGGAGCCACCTCACAAAGCATCAGCCTTGCCGGGGATTCAGAAAACGGAACTTACCATGTGGAGGGCCGCATCTCAACGTACGACCCCTCCTCGAACACCCTGCCCGTGCAGCTCCGGCCAAATGAAACCCTGAGCATTACCAGTACTGACCTTACGGTATGCGGGCCATCACAGCCCATCACCCTCAGCACTTCCAGGGACCTCACCGGGGAGTCTTACGCCTGGTACCGCGACGGTGTCGCCCTGAGCCAGGTCGCTGCCTCCGTCGAGGTAAGCACCCCAGGCACATACCAACTGGTATTACAGCGCGCCGGATGTCCTGTGGCCTCCAATGAAATCACCCTGAGCGCCCTGGATGAAAACCTGATTACCCTTGACGCGGGTAGCGATCTGCGCATTCCCGAAGGGACCAGCCGCACCATTAATGCCTCCGGGGCCGACAGCTATCGCTGGTTCGATGCCAACAACATGGAAATCTCGAGCCTTTCCTCCGTTACCCTTAGCCAGGAAGGGACATACCTGCTGCTGGCGGATCTGGGGGGCTGTGAAATCAGCCGGGTCATCACCGTAAGCTATCTGGACACCTTCCGGGTACCCAACGTAATCTCCCCGAATGGGGATGGCATCAACGACCAGTGGGTGCTCCCGAACACCTATTCCGGCAAGCCGGAGGTTATAGTGACCATTTATAACGACAAGGGCGAAGAGGTGTTGAACGTAAACAATTACCAGAACAACTGGCCCTCCTCGGCTGCCGGGTTCCCCAGGCAGAACATGGTGTTCTACTACAAGATCCGTAATGCCGAACAAACGTTAAAACAAGGTACGATTACCGTCATACGCTAGTTTAAAGATGAAACACAAGTTGTTGTTTTTATTGGTGTGCTTGTCTTTCCTGCCCCTGTCCCGGGCCCAGGAAGACAACCCTTTTATTGCCTATGAAGTGCCCGCACAGAACTTGCTGAAGTTCAACCGGTTTTTGATCAACCCCACCTTTTCCACGGTGCGGGAAGACAAATCCTATATCAACCTGCTGCACCGGAACCAGGCCGTAACCTTCGACGACAACAACCAAAGTTATTTCCTCAGCTACAGCGGGCGTATCGGTGACCGTTCGGGGCTGGGCTTAAGCCTGTATACCCAGAGGGAGGGAACCCTTAGCAATTACGGCGTGCTGGCCAATTATGCCTATGGGGTGAAGCTCAGCGACAAGAGCAATTTCACCTTCGGGGCCAACCTTTCCTATTACAATAGTGGATTTGATGAAAGCCGGGCAAACCCTGTAGAAGACGACCCCTTTCTGAGCGGTTTCCAGGACAGTTCCCTGCTCACGTTCCAGCCCGGATTCAATATTTCATACGGCCCGTTCGATTTCGGCGTTTATGCGGAAAACCTGATCGATTACAACCTTAAAACCAGTGAGGCGATTACCAGTTTCAAAGAGAAGACCTTTTCGAGTCACTTTCAATATACCCATCAGTTTGAAAATCAGTCCGGGATCTTTGAACAAGGCCGGCTGATGCCCCTGGCGCGGGTGCGCAAGGTAGGGGAGGAAGACCTCGTACTGGGGGGAAGCCTCATCCTGGACCTTCCCAAAATCGGATGGGTACAGGGGGGATACGACAGCTTTTACGGCGCCTCCGCGGGGGTCGGGTTTAACCTTAATCGCAGGCTCTCCATTGGCTATACCATGGAAAAAGGCCTCACCAGCACCTTTGACAACTTCGGGGTTACCCATGAAATTTCCTTTGCATACTCCTTTACCCCGAACCTCACGGAAGACCGGGTAATGCTTGAGGACGGATATGAAGACCGCCTGGCCAGCGCCGAAGGGGAAGCCCTTGAAACAACCCCGACCGACAAGGATGTTGAAATCGCAGAGCTCAAACGGCGCCTTGCGGAAAACGACGCCATCCTCGCCGAATTGATGTTCCGCCAGGATTCCCTGGAACGCACCCGGGAATCGGAACTGGAAAAACGTTTTGAAATGGTTATGCGCATGGTGCGCCAGGAAACCGGGGGTAACCTTCCCCAAATGGAGGAAAAAGCCCGACAGGTATATTTTCTGAACAACCAGAAAACCGGGTTGGCCGATGCCGGGGATACCTCCCGCACCCAGGCCCACGAACAACAACCTGAGGCAGGGGAAACCCTTTTCCCTTCCCAGCCGCGCAATGCCGCCCTGGCTGAACGCGTAGTCGATGAGCCGAAACCGGCCGAAACCGCCAAAGATATAACAAGGGCGCCGGCCAGGGCCCTGGCTACAACAGCCGAGGCGCCTTCACCGGTAAAACAGCGGAAATTCAAGGACCTGGAAGGTGTGGCTGATGGCTATTACCTGGTTGCCAATGTATACAAAGGCACGCATTACATGAGCCGCTTTATGGAAGACCTGAAAGCCTCGGGCATTACCGCGGAACATATCGAAAACCCGAGCAACGGGTTGAAATACGTGTACCTGAATCGTTTTGAAACCTGGAAAGAGGCGGAAGCTGCTGCCCGTTCCGGGATGGACGGCGCCTATGGAGGTGCCCTCTGGGTCATGAATGTGGAAAACCGGTATACCAACGAGGCCTACGCGGCCAATTCCGAAAAAGTCAGCAAAAAAGCCGCCGGGGTTGAAAACGACGTCCTGCGTCAAAACGTGATCGTCCGCGATCGCCTGGCCCAGGGGGAAAAAGGTGATGCTGAGGCCTTGTCCGCCGGCGATGGAACCAAGTATTTCCTGATCGCCAACGTTTTCTCCAGCCCAAAAAATGCCAATCGGTTTGTGCAGTACCTGAACTCGCTGGGTCTTAGCGCCAGTTACTTCATCAACCCCGAAAACAACTACCGTTACGTTTACCTGAAGCGCCACGATAACTGGAACAGCGCCCTGATCTCCTATTACTCCGGGCTCAACAACAGTTATACCGATAAAATGTGGATCATGCGCGTAACCCCTAACCAACTAACCTAACCTCGATGAGACCAGTTTTACGCACGCTCTCTTCAAAACTACTTTTACTCTTTTCCCTGGGATTCTGGGGTTTCTTCCATGGGTTTGCCCAGGAAGCAGTACCCTTTACTCCCCGGTTGGCGGGGGGGAACATAGAAGTCCGGGGCGATATCCTTTTTGTGGGGAACAACATCCTCAACAGGGCAAGCGAAACCAACCCCGCCCAGGCAAACACCCCCTATAACGGGACCGCGAACAACAACTCGTTGTGGATGGAATACATCGACATCGACGGGGACCCAACCACCTTCAGCTCCAGCAGTGCACAACTGAGCGTACCCGATGTAGACTGCTCCCTGGTGCGCTATGCCGGGTTATACTGGGCCTCAACCTACCCCAACGACCGAAGCACAAACGCATCTGCCCAATTTGACGGTACGCCCCGAATAGAAGACTGGAACCAGGTAAAGTTCAGGATGCCCGGGGGCGCCTATATTGATCTGGTTGCTGACGCCAACCCCGACCCGCCAGGGGAAGAAGACGACATTATCTTTGACGGGTACGACCCCGTAAACATCAACAACTCCTTTAAGGATTCCCCCATTATCTGCTATAAGGATGTCACCTCCCTGGTACAATCCCTTCCCAATCCGAACGGCGAATACACCGTGGCCAACATCCGGGCCACCCGGGGCCGGAGAAACGGGTCGAGTTCTGCCGGCTGGATACTCGTGGTCATCTATGAAAACCCCAACGAACCCGGGAAGTTCATTTCGACTTTCGACGGGTATGCCGGGGTACAGGGAAGCGTCCCTGCCGTTAACGTGAATGTATCCGGGTTCAGGACCCTGCCCCCGGGTTTTCCCGTACGCGCCCGCATTGGGGTGGCGGCCCTGGAAGGGGACCGGGGAATCAGCAATGACCGCTTCCGGATTCGCGCCAATTCCGTAGGCGGTTTCACTAACCTCACTACCGGGCTGAACCCGGCGAACAATTTCTTTAACTCCACAATCAGTAACAATGGGGCCCAGGTACCAACCAGGACCCCCTATGGAACCAACACCCTGGGTCTGGACCTGGATATTTTTGAGCTGAACAACCCGTTTAATTCTGTACTGCCGAACGATGAAACCGGGGCAACCCTGCAGTTCACCTCCTCCGGGGACGGGTACGGGGCCTTTCTTTCGACCTTCTCCGTAGAAATCATCGAACCGGAAATCGTCCTGGAAAAAACCGTGGAAGATATCGGGGGGAACGACATAACCGGGCAGGGGGTAAACCTCGGCCAGATCCTGGATTATGTGCTTTCCTTTCAAAACGTCGGCAATGACGATGCCATCAATTACACCATCCGGGACGTCCTCCCGCTCAACACCACCCTCAATGAGGCTGCGCTGGTGCTACCCCCGGGAGTCACCTATACCTACAATGCCGCCACTCGTGAAGTGGTTTTCAGCATTCCCGACAACCTGGTGCAGGAAGGGGATCCTGTCGCCCGTATCCGCATGCGCGTGCAGGTTGCGGAGAACTGCTTTGACTTTATCAATGCCTGTACCGATGTAATTGAAAACCTGGCGTATTCCACCTATCAGGGCTCATTGAACAGCGCCCAGATCACGGATGACCCCAGCGTATCCGATTTTGACAATTGCGGCTTTGTAACCCCGGGAGCCACCAACTTCCTGCTCGATGACCTCGAAAACTGCGACTTCAGCCGTACCGTGGAACTCTGCGGGAACAGTGTGGTCCTGGATGCGGGGGACAATTTTGACGAGTACCTCTGGTATTTTGACAACAATGGAAACGGACAGATCGACGCAGGGGACACCCCCCTCAGCGACGGGGACCCCGACGGCGATCCAAGCACCCTCCAGGTGACCGAAGCCGGCTCCTACATCGTCGATAAGATCGTCGCCGACCCATGCAAGGGCTTCCAGGAATTTATTACCGTGGTCTTGCCCGGGGTGACCCAGACCAACCCTATTGCAACCCTAATCAACGACACCTCCAATACCGTGGAGGGAGAGATCGTGGTCTGCCCCAATGACGGGGAACCGCTGCCGAAGATCTTCCTCTGCGGCGCCAACGATACGGAACTTATCGAAATCAACATCCCCGATGCTACCAGCATTGTTTGGGAACGTTTGGACGAGGCCAGCTGCCTGGACGCAGGGGAAGACTGTGCCAACAAGAATTCCGCCTGTGGCTGGAACACCGTAGACACCGGAAACGACTTCCTGGCCTCGGATGCCGGGGAATACCGGGTGGTGATCAATTACCAGAATGGCTGCTTTACGCGATTCTATTTCAACATCTTTAAGAACCCGCTCGACCCCCAGTTCAATGTTACGGACATTATTTGTGCGACCCCGGGGAACATCACGGTTACCAACATGCCGGCAGACTATGAATACCAACTGTTGGATGCAACCAACGGCAACATCCTGGTGCCTTATGCTGCCGGAAACGGCCCCAGCTTTGACATTGCAAACAACGGGGCGTACTCGGTGGAAATGCGCCAGCAGGGTGTGGTCGGTGGATGCGTTTTCCGCCTCGAAAACATCGGGGTGCTGCGCCGGAACTTCCAGGTAGACCTGACCTCCCGGGCAGCGGACTGCAGCGGGCTGGGGTCTATCAGCATTTCCGTACTCGACGTAAACCCGCAATACTATTATGAGATCTCCCAGGGAGGAAATTCGATAGACACCTTCGGGCCTTCCACAGACAACAACTATACCTTTGACAACCTGGCCCCGGGCACCTATGACGTGGCGGTAAACACCGATGACGGCTGCGCGTACACAGAACAGGTCATTATTGAAGACCTTTCTGACCTGCAACTGACCGCACGTGTTTCACAGAACATTACCTGCCGGGAAGGGAACATCCTGATGGAATCCACGGGGGGACGCACGCCCCACACCTATGCCATCTGGGAATTTGTGGACGAAGGGGGGGTCACTCAAATCTCCTATCCCGACCCGGCCTCTATCCCGGCCTCTGAGTTCCAGACCAGTGTGATTTTTGATGTCTGGGACCCCGGGACCTATACTTTCGTGGTGGTCGACCGCAACAACTGCTTCGACATTTCAAACCCGGTGACGATTTACTTTGAGCCGCCGGTGGAATACGACCCCACGACCGTGGTGGACGAACAGTGTTTCGGGGATTCCAGTGGCAGCATTACCTTTAATGTGATCGACCGGAACGGATACCAGCTCACCTTTTTCCTCATCGACGAAAACGGCGTGCAAATCGCTTCCAACACTTCCGGATCATTCCCGGGATTGCCTCAAGGCGATTACATGGTGCGCCTCGATTTCCGCAAGGGAAGCGCTTCCTGCGAGTTTTTCGAAAACTACACCATCTCCGGGCCTACCAATACCCTGGCGGCAGATGCCGCCCTGGTACAGGACTACACCTGCCTGCAGGACGGCAGCATCCAGGCACAGAATGTGAGCGGGGGTACGGCCCCTTATGAATACAGCATTGACGGGATAAACTTTGTCAGCGGAGCAGGGGCGGAAACCTTTACCGGCCTGGCCGACGGGACCTATTCCATAACCGTCCGGGACGCCAACGGGTGCACCACGGTGGCGAACCCCATTACCATAGATCCGCTAAGTTTGCCGAGCGACCTCTCCTTCACCGCAACACAACCGCAATGCCCGGCCCTGACTTCCGATGTTTCGGTATCCGTTGCCGACGGAACTGCGCCCTTTGTGTTTGAGGTTATTGCCCCGGCAGCGATTGCTGCCAGTTCAACCACCGGAAATACAGCCTCCTTCACCGGACTGGCCGCGGACACCTATACCTTCCGCGTAACCGATGCCAATGGCTGTACCTATGAAGAAAACTTTACCATCGCCCCGGTGGTCCCAATTGGTGTTTCGGGCCTGCAAATCTCCCCGGTCAGTTGTTTGGGAGGTGCCGACGGGGCCGTGCAGTTCAGTGTTTCCGGATTTGCTTCTTCTTACGATTATGCCGTGACCGGACCGGCCGCATTTTCAGGCACGGCACAAACTGCCAATGCGATTGACCTGACGGGCCTTGCTGCGGGAACCTACGATATCATCGTCACCGATTCCGATACCGGCTGTACCGATACGGCTTCAGTGACCGTAGAGGAACCATCCACTACCCTGGCCCTTAACCTGGTAGCTACCCAGCCAACCTGTACGGCAGATGGCAGCATTGCCCTGACAGCCTCGGGAGGGTGGGGCAGTTTCACCTATACCCTGACCCTGCCCGACACCAGTACGTTGTCGAACACCAGCGGGGTGTTTACCGGGCTTGCCCAGGTCGGCACGTATACGGCAGAAGTGAGCGACGCCAATGGGTGTGTGGCCTTCGCAAACACCGTCCTCGACGCGGCAATACCCCCTGTACTGGGGCTTACGGCCAACGACCTGTGCTATGATGATGCCACAGGCCTTACCCTTACCGCCACCATCCTTTCGGGCGGGGACGGAAATTACCTGTATCGCCTCAACGGAGGTGCTTACGGAGCATCCAACGTCTTCAGCGGACTGGGCCCGGGCACCTACACCGTCGAGGTTATCGATGGCAAAAACTGTACGGCCAGCGCGAACATCACTGTTGATCCGGAACTGGCCCTGAGCGCTTCCGCCGATCCGATTACGGCCTGTGCCACGGATACGGACGTCTTCATCTCTGCTTCCGGGGGCGACGGGAATTTTGTATACGCCGTTGTTGGGGATGGGGTCACGCCGGTTGCCGGGGACTTCGGTGCCTCTAACACCATCCCCGTAAGCGGTGCCGGAGACTACGACGTTTATGTGCGCGACAATGCCGGGGGAGCCGATTACTGCGAAGCCATGGTGGACCTCACCATCACCCAGGATCCGCCCCTGGCCATCACCCCTACGCCCACAGACATCCTTTGTTTCGGCGACAATACAGGGGCAATTGCCATCGCCGCCTCCGGGGGGAATGCCCCGTATCGCTACAGCATCGATGATGGCGCCACCTATCAGACGGGAAGCAACTTCGTGAACCTGCCGGCCGGCACTTATGCCATCAGGGTACAGGACGCCGAAGGGTGTGAGGCAACCGACGTGGTAACTCTGTCGGAGCCCGCTCCCCTGGTGGCCGAAGCCGCAATAACCCAACCGTATACCTGCCTGCAGCCCGGTGAAATCACCGTGGGCGGGGTAACCCCCACAAGCGGGGGGTCGGGGTCGTATCAATACCGCCTCAACGGCGGTGCATGGAGTGCGCCCACCCCGGGGGGCATCGTATATTCCGGCCTGTCCGACGGAACCTTTACTGTTGAGGTGAGGGATGCCAACGCTGTGGGTTGCGTCCTGTCGCTTCCTGCCCTGATTCTCGACCCGTTGCCGGCAGAACCTTCCCTGGGCACCACTGTTGCGTACAGCTGCGACGGTACCGGGGAGATTACCGTGCTGCCGTCCGATCCAACCTATACCTATTCCCTCGACGGGGGCGCTTTCCAGGCTTCCAACGTGTTTGCGGGCGTTACCCCGGGGAACCATACCATCACCGTGAATTACGGCAGCGACTGTACCACAGAAACCGCTGTGGTGGTTGAGTCCGGCCTGGCTTTTGGGGCGGCTCTACTCAACCAGACGGGCCTCCTCTGCGCCGGCGACAATAGCGGGCAGATCACTTTTGAAGTGGAAAACTTCAATGCGGTCAATGGCTTTGAATACCAGGTAAACGGCGGGGGCTATTCCGCCCCCCAGACCAGCAGTCCAGTCACCCTTACGGGCCTGGCGGCGGGTCCGTATACCATTGAGATACGGGATGCCCTTGATCCCGGCTGCGCCATTACCCTGAACGCGACCCTGGCCGAGCCCGCTCCGGTGGTTGCATCGGCCGGCATTACCGAAGAAATTACGTGCTCGAATGCCGGGGCGACCATTACGGCCTCTGCTACCGGGGGGACCCCTGCCTATCAATACCAGCTGGAAGACGGCCTTGGCGCCGTGATTACTGCCTACCAGGCCAGCAATGTCTTCACTTCCATTCCCGCAGGAGACTACCTTGTGCGCGTACGGGACATCAACGGATGCGAAGATCCCATCGATGTGGTGATCACTATCGCACCCCCCCAGGCCCTCGCCTTCACTGCCACGCCCACGGCTTGTTATAGTGGAAATAATGACGGGGAAATTGCCGTGAATGTAACCGATGGCAATGGCCTGTACCTCTTCAATATCAACGGAGGGCCCTGGATGACCCCCAGCCCGGCCTCTTCCACCACCTACACCTTCGGCAACCTGGCGGCAGGCACCTACGACATCAATGTTAGGGACGCCTATGGCTGTGTGGGCACCCCGATTGCGGTGACCATAAACCCCCAATTGCTGGCCGCTGCGGTGCTGACCGCAGACCTGAGCTGTATCGCCCCGGCGACCATCGACGTAAATGCTTCCGGCGGCTCCGGCACCTACTCCTATGAGTGGTCCGATACCGGGGGAACCACCTGGAATACGACTGGTTTTACCGGGAATACGTTTACCACAAATACCGCTGCCACCTATATCTTCCGCGTAACGGATACCACTACCCCCACCGCCTGTATCGCGGTAACCGGCCCGGTAACGGTGACCCCGGCGGATACCCCGGTAATCAGTGCGGTAACGCCCACAGACATCCTGTGTAACGGGGCCTTGACCGGAACCCTGGATGTGGTGATCGATACCTCCATAGGCCTGGGGCCTTACACCATTGAGGTGTTTGAAACCAACACCAGCACCTCCTACGGCGTCCAGACCACGGGTCTGCCTGCCGGGGACTATGAGGTCACCATTACCGACAGCAAGGGCTGCGCCTCGCTGCCCTTCCCGGTGAGCATTGCCCAGCCGGATGCCCTTTCCTACGACATCAACCTGGTGCCGATTACCTGCGACGCCACTTCCGGGACCACCCCGGGTTCCATTACCGTGGAGAACCTGACCGGGGGCACCGGGGAATACACGTATTACCTGACCGGAAACAATGGCTATTCCGCCAGCTATCCCACGACCGCCGGAGGGGAAGATTACACCTTCTCGATCCTTGAATTCGGGATCTATGAAGTGGATGTGGTGGATGCCAATGGTTGTTCCGTGCTCACCACCAACATCATTGCCTCGCCCCCGGACGACCTGGATATCGACGTGTCTACCCTTACCGCCGATTGTACCACGGGCGGAACGGCCATCGTAACCGTATCCTCGGTGGTGGGAAGCGGGAATTATGAATTTGCCATCCTCGAAACCTACTCAACCCCGTATTCCTCAACCTACCAGGCCCCTGACGTGCCCGGGGGGGATACGGCCACCTTTACCGGGTTGGTACCGGGCATCACCTACACGTTTGTAGTGCATGACCTGGTGACCCTTTGTTACTATTTCGAGACGGCCAGTGCACCCATCAACAGCCCTTCCGGCATGGTGGCGAGCGCCATGGCGCCCAGGGACATTTCCTGTACGGGCGCTGCGGACGGCAGCATCTCTTTCGACCTCGACGGGTTCGACCCCGGGGCCACCGCGGTAACCTGGGAGATCTATAACTTCCAGTCCAATGCCCCCCTGACCCCAGTCATCTCAGGTAGCCAGCCGGTGAACCCCCCGGCAGGACCTATTACCCTGAGCAACCTCGGGCCCCTTGACCAGGGCGTGTACTATGTGCTGCTGACCGAAGTGGGCGGCGCCTTTAACGGATGTTCCGTAGCCACCCCGGAATTTACCATTTCGCAGTCGACCAACCTGCTGCAGGTTACCGCCGACTCGCCTGAAAACGATACCTGTAACCCCAACGACGGGGTGATTACCGCCACCGCCCAGTTCGGGACGGCGCCCTATGAATTCCAGTACCTGCCGGCCACCGACCCGGCACCAACAGCCGCAGACCCGGGATGGACCAGCAGCACTTTTGCCAATGTGGAGGCCGGGGATTATATCGTGTACGTGAAGGACGCCAACGACTGCATCCAGTCCGACGCCGTTACCGTGGCCCTGGATCCCCAGCCGGAAATCGCCCTTTCCGTGGTGGATGAATGCGTTGCCGAAGGGACTTTTGAGGTCCTTGTTACCCTGACCTCCCCGGGCATTGCACCCTATCAGATCAGCGTTAACGGAAGTGCCTGGCAGGCTGTGGCCTTCAATGCCTCCAACCAGTTTACCGTGACCGGGCTTAGTTCCGGCCCGGGGCAGAGCATTGCCGTGCGGGACGTGAACGGCTGCGGGGAAACGGATTTCTTTGACATCCAGCCCCCCCTGCAATTCAATGCCAGCCTTACCACCCTGCTCGATTGCGAGCCTGCGCCCAACAACAACGCCCAGATCACCAT
This sequence comes from Robiginitalea marina, assembly GCF_024006985.1. Lineage (GTDB taxonomy): Bacteria > Bacteroidota > Bacteroidia > Flavobacteriales > Flavobacteriaceae > Robiginitalea > Robiginitalea marina. The sequence goes on along the minus strand of NZ_JAMXIB010000003.1, from coordinate 68,844 downwards.
CGCGGTAACCTCCGGTTCCGGCTCCTACGACTACGAAATCAGCGGCCCGGTGAGCCAGGTGCGGACCGCCCTGCCCGGAAGCCCCTATGTATGGGACCTCGCCAGTGCCCCGGGTACCTACACCATTACCGTGTACGATACCGGCACTTCAGTTCCCAACTGCCTCGGCACAGTGGATGTGGAGGTGCCCCCCGCGGTATTGCCGCAATTCACGGAAATCCATCAGGATGTGACCTGTAACGGGGATTCCGATGGCTTTATCAGGCTGTTCCAGACCGATACCGGCATCAATCCCCTGACCTTTGCGATCAGCCCGGCAGCCGGCTCCTTCAATGCCGCCACCAACACCTTTGAAGGGCTGCCCGCGGGCACATACGATATCACAGCCACCGGCACCAACGGCTGTACGGAAGTAATCACAGGGATCACCATAGGCGAACCGGACCCTGTTGCGGTACCCGTCCCCGTGGTCACCCCTTTCGCATGCCCCGCCGGCAATAACCCGGGGAACGCGACCATCCTGGTGGATGCCTCCGGCATTACCGGTGGAAGCGGCACCTATGCGGTGTACGAGTTCATCAACGACCAGGGAACCCCCAGCACGGCCGATGATGTGGTGGTGCAAAGCGGCAACAACCCGCTGTACGCCGAGACCAACCTGGCCGGGGGCAGCTATACCATCAACGTATACGACAGCAATGGCTGCGTGGGAAGCACCACGGCGATTATTCCTGCCTTTGACGAACTGCAGGGCCTTACCGCGGCCATCACCAACCCCCTGAGCTGCGTTCCGGGGGCCGATGGCGAGATCAGCCTGACGGCAACTACCGCCAGTGGGAATGCCGCCCTGCTCGAATACAGCATCGATAACGGGGCAACCTGGCAGGCTTCCAACACCTTCGGGGGGCTTTCCGCAGGCACCTACATCTTCCTGGTGCGGCATACCGACACCGGGTGTGTACTGAGCGTCGTGGAGACCCTGACGGACCCCAACACGTTCGACATTGCCGTGGATATCGTTTCAGATGTCACCTGCTTTGGCACCCAATCCGGGGCCGTTACCTTTGAGCTCCTGGATGCCACCTATGCCGGAGGCTTTGACTGGACGATTTACGACACCAACGGGACCCCGGGCAATACGGCAGATGATGTGGTCGTGGATTTCGGAAACAGCCCCACCAACGGGCCTACGGCTCCGATTGCACTTTTCGCCGGGGAATACCGGGTGGAAATGACCCAGACCGCTGCGCCCCAATGTACGCAGACGGAACTGTTCAATATTGCAGGCCCTCCTGCAGCCCTGAGCGCCGCCGTACTGGTGGATCCGATTACGTGTGTGGGCATGGATGGCCGTATTGAAATCTACAACGTCCTGGGCGGCTGGGGCGGCTATACTTACTACGTCGGCACTTCAGCCCCCGCAGGGCCCGGGGATTATATCGCTTCCCCCGTGTTCGACAACCTTGGGGCCGGCACCTACCAGGCCTGGGTGATCGACGCCCGGGGATGTGCGGAACTGATCCAGGACAATATCGTACTGGCAGACCCTGCACCCATTACGGCTTCCCTCCAGGTAAACCAGGAGAACTGTACGGCCTTCCAGGGAGAAATCGAAGTGGTTGGGGTCCTCGGCGGTCAGGGCGGCAACTACACCTACCAGCTGATCCGCAATGGGGCAGATTTCGGTGCGCCCCAGGGCAGCCCCGTATTCAGCGGGCTTGGAGAAGGTTCCTATGAAGTCCGCGTTAACGACCAGTGGGGTTGCAGCACCGTAGTGGGCCCCGAAGTGTTATATGATGTACTGGCCCTGGTGGGTACCGTGGTAAAACCCCTGGATTGTACGACAACCCCTGAGGGCGAGATTACCATTGCGGCCCAGGGAGGTTCCGGGAACTTCGATTACACGGTAACCTTTCCTGACGGCATCACCACGGCAAGCAATACCACCGGGGTGTTTACCGGGCTGGATCAGGCCGGCACCTATGTCTTTGTGGTAAGCGACCTGGATACCACCCCCAACTGTACGGAAACCGTAAATGTGGCCCTTGTGGCCCCGACCCCGGTTACCCTCGCCCCGGCTACGGTTACCGATGTAACGTGTAATGGCGGCAGCGATGGCAGCATCCGGGTGAACCTGCAGCCTTCAGGGGCAGGCGTCAATGACAACCCGCCTTATACCTATGTGCTATACCAGGGGGGGATCCCGATCGCCGGGCCTCAGTCAGACCCCCTGTTCAGCGGATTATCCGCGGGCAACTACGTGGTAGAGGCTATTTCCGGCCTGTCCTGCGTGGCCCAGCAGAATGTCACCATCGATGAGCCGCCTGTGCTTACCTTGTCGGCCAGCGCCACAGCCTTTGCCTGTGCCCCCGACAACTCGGTGAACACCGCAACCGTCACCGCTATTGCCGGAGGCGGTACGGCCCCCTACCTCTACAGTATAGACGGGGTGAATTACCAGTCGGCAAACACCTTCGGGGTGGCAGACACCGGCAGCACCCAGAACCTCAGTGTGTCGGTGCGCGACGCCAACGGGTGTGTGGAAATCGTGCCTGTAGTCCTGGAGCCCCTGAATGCCTTTACAGCCGGTGTCGCCCAAAATGTGGCCATCACCTGCCTTAACCCTGAAGAAGTGCTGGTTACGGTAACCGATGACGGCAACCCTGCCAACACCTATACCTTTGAACTATTGCCATTGGGCAACCCTAACGGTATCCTGACCGGGACGCCCTCAAACACTTCAGCCACCTTTGAATTGTCGGCCCCGGGAAGCTATACCTTCCGTGTGACTGACAATGCCACAGGTTGCTATGTGCTTACGGCGCCCTACAACATTGCGCCTTACGACCTGATCGATGTGACTGCAAGCCCGGTAAGCCCCGTGGTTTGTTTCGGGGATGCCAATGGAGAAGCCTCTGTGGAGGTCAGTGGATATACCGGAAACTACACTTACGAGGTGTTTACCAGCGCAGCGGTTTCCACTGGGATTACTGGAAGCGGTTCCACCGCCACCAACCCCATTCTGGTAACCGGGCTCAGTGGAGGAAATTACTTTATCCGCGTAACGCAATCCGACGCCCCGTTCTGTGCAGAAGATTCCAATGTGTTTACCATTGCCTCTCCTGACATGGCCCTTACCGCTTCGGTTTCCGAAGTTGCCGGGGTAACCTGTACCAACGACCAGGGGGAAATCGAAGTGCGCCCGGAAGGCGGATATGCCCCATATGATGTGGTACTGGTGAATACCACCACCGGTCAGAGCTATACCGCAAGCGGCAGTGGCGGCCTGCTCTTTACCGGCCTTTCTGCAGGGAATTTCACCGTGGCAGTGACAGACGTTGCAGGGTGTGTCTTCAACGATACCATTACCCTTACGGAACCCCTGCCCATTAGCGCAGATATCACGGCAACGCCCACAACCCTTGCCTGTTACGGGGACGAGAATGCGGCGGTATCGGCGATCAACGTCAGCGGGGGGGAAGGATCCTATTCCTACCAGCTCAATGTCTACGATGCCACCGGCACTACGGTGACCTTTACCTCCGGGGCCCAAAGCAACCCCGTGTTTGCAAACCTGGGCGCAGGCACCTACAGCATTACCGTCACCGACGGTTGGAACTGCGGGATGGAAACGCCTCAAGTGGTGATCAGCGAGCCAACGGAAGTGTTCGCCACCCTGGTGCAAACCGCCCAGATGACCTGTGCCGGCAACGGTGAAATCGTCCTGGGTGCGACCGGGGGAACAGGCCCGTATGAATACAGTACCGATGGGGTGAACTACAGCCCGATGTCGGGTGGCAACACCCACACCTTCAGCGTGGCCGACGGCACCTACCAGTATTATGTCCGGGATTCCTTCGGGTGCGAAGGGGACCTTTCCAACCAGGTAAGTATCGAGCCCGTTCCCCCGCTTGCCCTGACCATTGACACCAGTGCGGCAATGATCAACTGCACCGGGGAGGCTACCGCTTCCCTGCGGGCCCTGGCCACCGGCGGACTGGGTAACTACCAGTATGAGTTGTTCGGCGATGCCGCCCTGAGCTCCCTGCTGGCAGGGCCTCAGCAAAGCGGTACCTTTTCCGGCCTCGGGGTGGGAAGCTACTGGATCCGCGTGGTAAGCGACGATTGCGAAGAAGTATCTTCCGAGATAATAATCACCGAACCTGCGCCCCTGCAAATCGACCAGGAAAGCTTTACCAACATCACCTGTGCCGGGGAGTCGGACGGAACGATTACTGTTGCGGTTTCCGGCGGCACAGGGAACATCCTGTACGCCATTAGCCCGAACCTGAACCAGTTCGATACGGTAAATACCTTTACCGACCTGGAGGCCGGGGTATACGATGTAATTGCACAGGACGTAAACGGGTGCTTCCTCACCTTCCAGTTTACCCTGACGGAACCACAACCCCTTGAAGTGTCGGCTACGGCTACCCCTGAGGTATGTGTCGGAAGCGAGGACGGCCTGATCGACCTGGTTATTTCAGGCGGAACCGCTCCTTACCAGACCGCGTTCAATTCCAATGCCGATGCTGACTTCCAACCGGCCCAGGCTTCATTTACCGGACTGGCTTCGGGCACCTACGTCATCTTTGTGAGGGATGCCCAGGGATGTGAGACCAATGTTATTGCAACCATCGAGCCCGGAGTGAACCTGAACGCCGTGGTAACCCCGGTTTACGAATGTACGGGAGACCTCCCGGACAACTATCTGGAGGTGGTGCTGGAAGATCAGGCTATGGCTGACCAGGTCATGTATGCCCTGGATTCGACCGACCCTGCCGACATGCAGCTGGATCCCGATTTCACCAACCTGGCTCCCGGCCCGCACTACCTGGCCATCTCGCACGCCAACGGGTGTGTACTGACCATCGACTTTGAAATACAGGCATTTGAGCCGCTCACCCTTGCATTGGCCCAACAGAACATCAATGAGATCACGGCCATTGCCGGCGGCGGGGTGCCCGAATACACCTTCTATTTCAACGATGACGACAACGGTGCCGACAACACGTATTACATCACGGAAACCGGCACCTATACCGTCCGCGTGGTGGACCAGAATGGTTGTGTGGCCGAGGCCCAGATTTTCATGGAGTTCATAGACATCGAAATCCCGAATTTCTTTACCCCGGATGGCGATGGAAACAACGATTTCTGGATCCCCAGAAACATGGAGGGCTTCCCGGAAATACTAATAAAAATTTATGATCGTTATGGTAGAGTGGTTGCCGAGGAAGCCTATGGAAGCCAGGGTTGGGACGGCACCTACGACGGAAGGGAACTCCCAACCGGAGACTACTGGTACGTAATCAAACTGAACGGGGAACGGGACACCCGGGAATTTGTGGGCCATTTCACCCTGTACCGCTAAGAACTTAACCTAAACTAGCTATGCGTTTCAGATTCTTACTTGTGTTGTTGATGGCAGGCGCGCTGAGTTCTAGCGGACAGGAATTGAACTCGCCTCAGCTCTCCCAGTACCTGGCAGACAACCCCTTTGTGCTGGCCCCGACCTATGCCGGGATCGGCGACCACGTCAAGATCCGCTTGAACGGCCTGAGCCAGTGGGTGGGGATCGAGGACGCCCCGGAAACCCAGTCCCTGGCTGCCGACGCCCGTATCGGCAACCGTTCGGGGGCGGGGATTTTCCTGTATAACGACAGCAACGGCTTCACCCGCCAGCAGGGTGCCCGCCTGTCTTTTGCGCACCACCTGACCCTCGACAAATACGAAGATGAATTCCTTTCTTTCGGGATTTCGTATAATTTCAACCAGTTCCGGATCGACATCGAGGAATTCCAGAACCTGGGGGGAGACCCTTCTGTAACCGACGACCGGTCCACCAGCAACCACAACTTCGACGTGGGGGTAATGTACCGGATCAACAAGTTTTACCTCAGCGTCAATGCTTCCAACCTCATCGATAAGGACCTCACCGGGTTCAACCCCATTTTTGAGCCGAACCAACTCCGGAATTATTACGTTTACACGGGGTTCCGCTATTCCAAAAACAAAAACAGCCGGCTGGAGCTGGAGCCCTCTGTCCTTTATAAGATCTTTGAAAGCGACGGGCGTTCCGAAACCGACCTGAATATGAAATTGCGCCTCTACGATTTTGAGGACTATTACTATACGGGGGTAAACTACCGGTTCTTAAACGACCAGATCGGCCGCCCCCTGTACATTGCCCCCTTTGCGGGGCTTAAGAAAGGGAATTTCTATTTCGCCTACTCGGTGCAAATCATCCTCAATGATATCCTGGCGTTCAGTTACGGGACCCACGTGATTACCGTAGGGGTCGATTTGTTCCAGGGCCTGAGCAATTGCCGGTGTACGTATTAATCCCGGAAGGGCGCCCAAAACGACTGCAGATCAAGGGTAATCTCTGGTTTTTGTCCTAGTTTTGCAGAAAACGAACATTTTGGGAAAAGTACGCCTGGATAACATCCGCCTGTATGCCTTCCACGGCTGCCTCAGGGAAGAAGGCATTATCGGGTCGGACTACCGGGTAGACCTCGAAGTACAGGCCAACCTGGAAAAAGCGGCCCTGACGGACCGGCTTTCCGACACCGTGGATTATGTTCACCTGCATGGGATTGTCAGGGAAGAAATGGAAACCAGGAGCCACCTGTTGGAAACGGTTGCCGACAGGATCCTGAGCCGCATCTTCAGGGACCATCCACAGGTGGAAGAAGCGGAGGTGGCAATTTCCAAAGTCAACCCTCCCCTGGGCGGGGATGTTCAGCAGGTTACCGTGATTCTTCGGAAGTCGCGATGAAAGATTGTTTTTTTGAAGCCGGAAAAAATAATACCTTTGTGCTCCTGAAAAGGCATCGTGGCCGAGTGGCTAGGCGCAGCTCTGCAAAAGCTTGTACAGCGGTTCGAATCCGCTCGATGCCTCAGAAAACCCCGATACTCCTTCGGGGTTTTTTCATTCCCTGATCAGCTCGATCCCCTGCTCTATATTCAGCTTGTCTTTAGGGAGGAACCCCTTTACGATCAGGACCACCCCGCATAGGGCAAGGATGATTCCCAGCACCTTTTTGATCTGGTAGATCCGCTTTCGCGTCAGTTTCCTTTTGAGTTGTTTGGCCAGCAGGATCTTTACGATATCGGTCGCCAAATAGGCCCCCAGCATGGCGCTGAAAAATGTGATCAGGCGATTGGGTTCATTCTCCAGGCTGGGTCCCACGATAATGATAACCCCCAGCCAGAATACCAATACCCCGATATTTATGAAATTCAGCAGGAAACCCTTTACAAAAAGGCCAAGGTAATCGCTTCCCCGGGTAACGATCCGGGGCTTTTTTTCTTTGAAATCGGACCTGAAGATGGTGGTCAACCCGTAAACCAGCAAAATAACGCCCCCAAAAACATAGAGCCCGGGCTGGTTGCTAAGGTTCTCCAGCAACTGGTAACTACTGAAGTAGGCGATAATCAGAAAGAAAATGTCGGCCAGGATCACCCCCAGGTCGAGTACCAGGCCTGCCCGAAAGCCCTTGGTGGCGCTGGTTTCCAGTAAAACAAAGAATACAGGCCCAACCATGAAGCTCAACAGGAAGCCCAAGGGGATCGCAGCCTGGATATCCTCCCACATAGTACTTACATCCTTTTTATGGTCCCGCCGAAAACGGTCTTCTCGTCCATTTTTGCGGGCTTGCCGTATACCTGTACTTCCCCGCCCGCCTTTACGGTGGCCTTTACATAGTCGGTAGCGTGGATTTCAGCCAGGGAACCGGCGTTCACGTTTACGGTACAGAAACCTGTCTTAAAATTTTTTCCCTTGTATATACCCCCGGTATTAATCTGTACATCCTGGTTTTTGGAGGTCCCTTCTGCAGTAATCAGGCCACCGGTGACCACCTTCACCAAAAACTGGGTGACCTCGGCCCTGATCTGAATTTCCCCCCCTTCCTGGGCCTTCACTTCAAGGACCTCCTGGCGCAGGGTTTCACTGGAGATAATGCGGGCATCTTCATTCACATCGATGACCTTCAGGGGCTGTGCGTAGTAAACGTCCACAAAAGTCCGATACCCGCTGAACATCCGCGTAACCTGCATCCTGATTTTCAGCACGCCGTCGGTATTGACTACAGACACCTCCTGGAGGTTTGCCCCTTTTACCACAGCCCGGTTCTGGTCGCCGGGGATCAGGGTCACCGATATACCATCGAAAACTTTTATTTCGGAAAATGGTTGCAGGGGGGTGTTCAGGGTGGCCTCCTGGGCATGGGTGCCCTGGGTGGCCCACCCCGACAAAACAAACCATAAGATGAAGATTCTACGGTCCATTAGCGGCAGGTCTACTGTGAACTTATGCCTTTCCAACCAGGGAGAAATCGAGGTGCCTTTTAATGAGGTCGGTATTTTTTACCATTACCTCCACTTCATCCCCTAACTGGTATATTTTACCCCTGCGTTCGCCCACAAGGGCATATTGCTTTTCATCAAAGGTATAATAATCATCTTTTATATCCCTGATCCGCACCATCCCCTCGCACTTGTTTTCGATGATCTCCACATAGATCCCCCATTCGGTGACCCCGGAGATCACCCCCCTGAAGGCCTGGTCGCGGTGGTCTTCCATGAATTTAATCTGCATATACTTTACGGAATCCCGTTCTGCGCTTACCGCGAGATATTCCATTTGGGAAGAGTGTTTCGCCTTTTCTTCATATTCCGCTGCTGAGGGCGATTTTCCGCCCTCGAGATAATGCTGCAGCAGGCGGTGCACCATCACATCCGGATACCTCCGTATCGGGGAGGTAAAATGGGTGTAGTAATCAAAGGCCAGGCCGTAATGCCCGATGTTCTCAGTGCTGTAGACGGCCTTGCTCATGGTGCGGATGGTCAGGGTATCGACCATGTTTTGCTCTTTCTTCCCCTTAACGTCTTCAAGCAACCGGTTCAGCGAACTATTGAGCGATTTCTTGTCCTTGAAATCCAATTGGTACCCAAAACGCTTGACCAGGGCACCCAGGGCGAGCACCTTGTCTTCGTTGGGTTCATCGTGGATGCGGTAGATAAAGGTTTTTTCAGGGCGCTGCTTGCCGATGAATTGGGCTACCTTCCTGTTGGCCAGCAACATAAATTCCTCGATGAGTTTATTGGCATCCTTGCTTTCCTTAAAATAGACCCCGGTGGGTTCATTTTCCTCATTGAGTAAAAATTTCACTTCCACCTTGTCAAAGGAAATAGCCCCGTGGCTCATCCGCTTATCGCGCAATTTCCGGGCCAGCCGGTTCATATCCAGAATCGCCTTCACCACGTCATCCGGCAGGGTATAGCCCGACTCGCGAATGGAAATATCTCCGGGGATGGCACCGTTGCCCGTTTCAATAACGTGCTGCGCCTCCTCATAAGCCAGGCGCTCGTTGGAATGGATCACCGTGCGGCCAAACCACTGCTCCTGCACCCTGGCCTCACTATCGAGCTCAAACACAGCCGAAAAGGTATACTTATCTTCCCTGGGCCTCAGGGAACAGGCATCGTTGGAAAGGATCTCGGGAAGCATGGGTACCACCCGGTCGACCAGGTATACCGAGGTAGCCCGGTTATAGGCTTCTTCTTCCAGGATGCTGTCCGTTTTTACATAATGCGAAACATCTGCGATATGGATCCCGATTTCAAGGTTGCCGTTCTCCAGTTTCCGGTACGAGAGCGCATCGTCAAAATCCTTGGCATCTTTGGGGTCGATTGTAAAAGTTAGCACTTCGCGGAAGTCTTTCCGTTTAGCCACCTCTTTGGGATGGATGCGGGTATCGAGCGAATTTGCATAGTGTTCCACTTCCGGGGGAAAGGTGTAGGGAAGGCCGTACTCGGCCAGGATGGAGTGGATTTCTGTATCGTGTTCGCCGGGGGTACCCAATACGGTGGTGACTTTTCCATACGGGCTGTCGGCATCGTCAGGCCAGCTCAGGTACTCCACGATCACCTTTTGGCGGTGTTCCGCCTTCCCGAGGTTATCGAGGGAGACAAAGAAATCGGTATACATCCGGTTGTCTGTAGCCCTGATGAAGGCAAAGGATTTGTAGAGGTCCACAATCCCCACAAACGCCGTTTTCTTTCGCTTGACTACCCGAATGACTTTGCCTTCAGGCCGGCTTCCCCTGCGCTTCTGCAGTAGTTGTACTTCCACTGTATCGCCGTGGAATGCCTTGTTGAGGTTTGGAAAACTTACGAAAATGTCATCTTCCAGCCCTTCGGCAGTGATATACGCATTGCCCTGGGTATTCACATCCACCGTACCTGTAAAAACCTGGGGCACGTAGGAACTGCTGTATTTTCCGGGGGATGTCTGTTGGATCCTGTTTTTATTGCTAAGCTCTTCAAGCCTTTTAATCAGCAGGTTACGCCCCTGGGTATCGGTAATTTTGAGCCTTGAAGCAATTTGTTTGTAATTGAAGCTCTGGTTGGGCTCAGCCTCAAGTACGGTAAAAATGCTTTTCGTTAATTCGTTGTTCTGTTGATTTTTAGCCCGTTTTTTCTTCTTCGACATTCATTAATTAATTTCAGGCGCAAATTACGAATAAAATTCTCCCTGACCCCGGTAAGGCCGCAAATGTCCTGAAGCGAGTTACCAACCAAACAGTAAATCATAACCATTTATTTTTCCTTTAATGAAATCCTTTTTTGATGATTATGATTGCTTGTTAATTGCAGGGATAAGTTACCCGGGTCGTTGTTGGATATGTCGTTATAAAGAATCCATTGACACCTTTTACCAGGGTTAAAAATCAGACCATCAAAACAATAGATAAGTTATCAACCAGGCCTGATAACTGGTTTAAACCAACATTTTTTAATAAAAAAACCGGGGGGAACGGTTGATTTCTCCCCTGTGTTTTGTCATTATCCGGGGGGGAGTTTCTTACAAGAATCACTTGCGGTATCCGATTAACTATTGTACTGCAAAAAAATTACGGGATACACAAAGAAGTTTGTATAGAAGTTATCCCCCGTTTTTTAACACTGGTATTGGGTTTGTGAGGCTGTAATAAACAACAGTCCTTCCCATTTTTATAACGCCTTTCCGCGCAGGGTTTTGTATTTTTACAGAGCGCATATCAAAAGGGGATCATGAAAATATCTATAGGAAACGACCACGCCGGAACAGAATATAAACTGGCCATTGTTGGGCTTCTGAAGTCCATGGGCATCGATACCATCAACCATGGCACCGACAGTACCGACAGCGTGGACTACCCGGATTTTATCCACCCGGTGGCAGAAGATGTGGAGGAAGGCACGGCAGATTACGGCATCATCATCTGCGGCAGCGGAAACGGGGCTGCCATGACCGCCAACAAACACCAGCACATCAGGGCAGCGCTTTGCTGGAACAAGGAACTGGTCTCCCTCGCCCGGGAGCACAACAATGCAAACATCCTGAGCCTGCCTTCCCGGTTTATTGCCATCCCCCAGGCCCTTGAAATGGTCCAAACGTTCTTAAATACCCCTTTTGCGGGAGGGCGGCATTCGCGGCGTATCGAGAAGATCCCCTGCCAATAAGCCAACTCCCCGAAAAAACGGGAATTTTCCATGGGCCACGGACACCACCACCATCACCACCACGATTCACGGGATCTGAAAGGAAGGAACCTCCTTATTTCCATTATCCTGAACATCGTCATTACCCTGGCCCAGGTGATTGGTGGCCTTATTTCCGGGAGCCTTGCCCTGCTTTCGGATGCCCTTCATAACTTTAGCGACGTCCTTTCGCTGGTGATCAGCTACGCCGCCAATTCCCTGGTGCGCAAGAAGGCGTCCACCAACCGCACCTTTGGCTATAAAAGGGCCGAAATCATCGCGGCTTTCGTAAATTCGGCCTCGCTTATTGCGGTCGCTGTTTTTCTGATCAAAGAGGCGATTGAGCGGTTTATGGATCCGCAACCCATCAGCACGGGGGTGGTGATCTGGCTTTCCATTTTGGGCATTGCGGCCAATGGCTTCAGCGTGTTGTTATTGCGGTCCGACTCAGACCGCAACATGAACCTGCGTTCGGCCTACCTGCACCTGCTTACCGATATGATGGCTTCAGTAGCCGTGCTTATAGGAGGGCTCCTAATGTATTTTTTCGGCTGGTTCTGGATCGATCCGGCCCTGACCATCCTCATCGCTATTTACCTGGTGTTTATGGGATACGACCTGCTTAAGGGCTCCACCCGGGTATTAATGCTTTTTACCCCTAAAAGCATAGAGGTACAGCGCATTGTGGAGGCTATTTGCAGCCTGGAACCCATAAAGAACGTGCACCATGTGCACATCTGGCAATTGAATGAAGACGAGGTGCATCTGGAGGCCCACCTCGATTTTAACAGGGACATCCTGCTGTCGGAATTCGATCAGATCCTGGCGGAAATTGAATCATTGCTCGAGCGCGAATTCGGCATCAACCACGTGAACATCCAGCCCGAATTCGGTAAGTGCGACAGTAAGAACATTATTGTACAGGACTAAATGGAGGTAAGCGTAAAAACCTTTGGGGAACTGGAAAAGGAGGAACTCTATCAGGTATTGCAATTGCGTGCGGCTATTTTTGTAGTGGAACAGGAATGCGCCTATCAGGACCTCGACGGCAAAGACCGCAAAGCGCTGCATGTCCTTGGGAAAGAAAATGGTGACGTGGTGGCTTATACGCGTGTTTTTGGCCCGGGGGACTATTTTGACGACGCCAGTATCGGGCGGGTCGCTGTACGCAGCGATTTCAGGGGGAAGGGTTTGGGCCTCGAGATCATGGAGGCTTCCCTGGAGGTGGTGCGTGGCCGGTACGCGGGCGTGACCATTACCCTTTCAGCCCAGCAATACCTCGAAAAATTTTATAAAGACCTGGGCTTCCGTTCCATTGGGGAAACCTACCTGGAAGACGGGATACCCCATATCCGCATGGTGAAGGACCCCGAAAATTGAAGCACTACCCTTAGGGCCTTCAGGTGATTTTAATGGGCTGTTTGTTCCCCAGGTTCAGTTCATTGAGCAGCGTGTCGGTGAACTTGTAATGCCCCCGGAAGGTAATAATCCGGAAACGGTTCGACTTCATCCGGCTCAGGGTGTCCAGGAACAACCATTTGGATTTCAGCAGGGTGGGGGTATCCGATTTCAGGCTGATGTCGAAAAAATACTTGATTCCGTTTTTGGTTGCGGTAATGTCGGGGGTGACGGAATTTCCCGTGCTCTTTTTCAGATAGGATTTAGGGGTTTCATAGCCTTCCATATCGGCTTTGATCTGATTGAAGCCGCGGGCTTCGAGGTGGGCTATGGATTGTTGCAATACTTCCTGGTTCTCTTGTTTTTCTGTCTGGATCATAACTAGTAATATAAAAAATTACCGGAGAAAACCAAATCCAGGGGGCAGATTAACAAAACATTAGGGGTCTTAGGACGCCCTTCCGGTTACAGGAAAACAGTTTTTCCCGACCGTACTGAGGTGTCTGCCGCCAGCACGATCCGAAGGCTGGCTACGGCATCCCGGAGATGCGCGGTGAGGTCCGAATTTTCCCTGATCGCGTTCAGGAAGAATTCCTGTTCGAGCCGGCACAGGCCATCGTGGTCGGGTTCATCACCCGTGGGGAGGTACTCGTCTTCATTTTCGAAATGCCCCGCAGCATCCAATGAGGCCGAGTGCTTCAGGAGCATGCCCGTTTTGGTGTGCCCCTCGATGTCATCGGAGGCCCCTTTGGGCACGTCGGAGATCGATACGGAACCCAGCGGTCCCATAACGTCTTTGATGAAGTAGGCGGTTTCGCTGATCATAGGCCCCCACCCGGCTTCATACCAGCCGACAGAGCCGTCATCAAAGCGGACCTGCAACTGACCGTAGTTGTACATCCCGGGGTCGATTTCCTCCGACAGGCGCGCCCCTATGGCGCTTACACTTACCGGGCGCGCCCCGGTCATCATACACATGATGTCTACGTAGTGTACCCCGCAATCCACAATGGGCGACATGGATTTCATGAGTTGTTTGTGGGTGTACCACTGCGGCCCCGAGCTTTGCTGGTTCAGGTTCATCCGCATCACCAGGGGCTTTCCCAGGGTCCTGGCCAGGGTCACAAAGCGCGCCCAGGCGGGATGCACCCTCAGGATATAACCCACCACAAGTTTGAGGCCTTTGGCTGCCGCCAGGGCCACAAGGGATTCCGCTTCCTCTGCGGTAAGGGCCAGGGGTTTCTCCACAAAAACATGGCATCCGGCCTCGAGGGCTTCGCGGACCAGGGGGGCGTGCGAATCGGGGTAGGTGTTCACGGAAACGGCCTGGGGCCGTACCTGATGGAGGGCTTCCCCAAGGCTGGCAAAAGTGGGGTATCCGCCGAGTTCAGCGGAAAGCGCATTGCGGCTTTTCGGGTTGCGGCTTACCAGTCCAAGGAGTTCAAACCCTTCCAGGGCATGGTAGGCACGGGCATGGCTGCTGCCCATATTCCCGCATCCCACAACCAATATACCTACAGGGTTGTTCATGGTTCCAGGCTGAAGGCGATTATTTTGTTTCCCTTGGGGGTGCCGAGCTTCTCGCCCCCGCACGCCAGGGCGAGGTATTGTTTTCCATCCACTTCGTACAGGGCAGGGGTGGCAAAAGCTGCGGCGGGGAGCAGGTATTCCCAAAGCAAGGCCCCGGTGTGCCGGTCAAATGCCCGCACATATCCATCTTTGGTGGCGGCGATAAACAACAATCCATTTTCGGTGATTACCGGCCCCCCGTAGTTTTCGGTCCCGGTGGGGCCTTCGGTTTGGCCACGGAGTTCCGGCGTATCGCCCAGGGGGATGCTCCACAGGAACTCTCCCCGGTTCAGGTCAATGGCGTGGAGGGTACCCCAGGGTGGGGAGATCCCCGGGAGGCCATTGCTGTCGAGGAATTTGTGGTACCCGGTGTGTTCATAGGGCAGGGAGGCTACAGGGGAGGCCGACGAGGCCCCCACCTCCTGCTTGTCGGGGGCATCGAGCAGGAAGGCGACCAGGGCTTCTTTTTCGGCCTTGCTGAGTTGCGGGAAGCCCGGCATCATCCCCTTTCCTTTGGTGATCTGCAGCGACAGTTCCTCTGCGGAGTACCGGGCCCCGACCCCGATCAGGGAAGGGTACCCGCTAGCGGCCAGCCCTTCCCGCCCGGGCTGGTGGCAGAGCATGCAATGGGTTTGGTACAGCTGTTCCCCAAGGGGCAGGGAGGTATCTACCGGGGCGGTTTTGCGCATCTGCAGGATCCAGGGCATCTCGTTGGAATTTACATACAGGATGCCGTTTTCCGGGTCGGCCCCGGCCCCGCCCCATTCCGCCCCCCCGTCGTATCCGGGCAGCAGGAAAACCGGCTCCAGGGAAGGCGGGGCAAATTGCCTTTTATCGGCTTTGTTGAAGCGCTCCAGCAGGGAATCCCGGTTCGGGGCGAAAGGGCTGATGTCCTCGGCCGTAAGATCCTGGGACTGGCGCGCAAAAGGCCGGGGTTTTACGGGAAGGGGCTGGGAAGGCCAGGCCTGTTCCCCTTCCAGGGACGAAGGGGGCATTTTCTTTTCCCGGATCTCAAATAGGGGCTCCCCACTCACCCGGTCGAATACAAACACATATCCCTGCTTGGTCACCTGGGCGACGGCCGGGATGCGCTTCCCGTTTTGCTCCACGGTCAGCAGGGTTGGCGGGGCTGGCGGGTCGCGGTCCCAGATATCATGGTGCACGAATTGGAAATGCCAGAGCCGTTTCCCGGTGTTGGCATCGAGGGCGAGCAGGCAGTCTGAAAACAGGTTCATGCCTTTGCGCATGCCCCCGTAGAAGTCGGGCGCCGCCGAACCGGTGGGCACATACAGGATTTCGCGCTCCTCGTCAAGGGCCATACCGGCCCAGTTATTGGCAGCCCCCACCTCCCTGTTCAGGTAGGTTTCGGGGTTGCCCCAGGTCCCGTGGCCGGGTTCTGAAGGGTAGGGGATGGTATGGAAGACCCAGGCGAGTTCTCCGGTGCGCACGTCAAAGGCCATGATGTCGCCCGGGGCAGCCCCCACCCCTTCCGAAATCCTCAGGGGCATGATGATCAAATCCCTGAAAATCGTGCCGGGGGTATTGGAGATCACAAATTTCTCCCGGGCGCTTTCCGGCAGGCCGGAGCGCAGGTCTATTTTGCCCCCCTGCCCGAAGGAGGCCACGGGTTTTCCGGTTCGGGCATCCAGGGCCCACAGGTCAGAGCCCAGGGTATAGAAGATCCGCTGGTCTTCCCCCTCCCTCCAGTAGCTCACCCCCCTGCTTGTGGAGTGCCAAACCTTAAGGGAGTCTCCGAACACCCAGATTTTTTCGCCCGTGCGCGCATCCAGGGCAAAAGCCCTGAGGGCTGCAGTAACCCCATAGAGCACGCTGTCGACCACCAGGGGGTTCATTTGCATCTGGCCGTAGTCGGGGAGGTCCGCTACCCATGCCGGCTTTAGAGTTGAAACATTTTCGGGGGTAAAGGCCCCGAGGGTGCTGAAATGGGTGCGCCCCGCATCGCCCAAATAGGCCGACCAGTCCCGGTAGTCGGCAGTGGGGGCCACTGACCCGCCGGGGTCCCGCCCGCAGGCGGAAAGCAACATCAGCGCGATTGCGGCAAACCGGACACAGGGGTGCGGGGCAAGGGGCATGGGAAGGGGTTTAAGTCCTAAAAATAGGAATTTCCGGCAAATGCTGCAGGCGGGGCATCAAAGGCCGAACAACCGGGAGCCCGACGCCATAACTGCCCCGCGATAGGAGGAGCCGAAAAGGTTCAGGTGGACCAGGAGGTAATACAGCTGATACAGTTCCACGCGCTGCGAAAACCCGTCTTCCCGGGGAAGGATTTCGCTATAGGCGTCATAAAAGCGCTGGGGAAAACCGCCGAACAACAGGGACATGGCCAGGTCAACCTCTGAATGCCCGAAGTACGCGGCCGGGTCGATCAGGTATGGGGTTCCCTTTTCCGAAATAAGGTAGTTCCCGCCCCACAGGTCCCCATGCAGGATGGACGGTTTAATTTCGGGCATCATCGGGACGATATGCTCCAGGATGCGCCCGGTGCCAGGGATGTCCGCCGGCTGCAACCACCCACCCCGGGCAGCCATAGCGTATTGGGGTTCCAGCCGGTGGCGCGCAAAGAAGGTGGCCCAATCCGTTTCAGGGGTGTTGCGCTGGGGCAGGGGGCCGATATAATTCGGCCCGGCCCATCCAAAGCCCTTTGCCGGCAGGGCATGCATTTGCGCAAGCCCCCGACCCAGGGCTTCAAAGGCGCGTGGGCTGCCGGGCCCTGTGGGAATAAACTCCAGGAGGAGGCAGGCGCCCTGCTCCAGGGGCTCCAGCCCGAGAACCCCGGGGGTCCCCAGGGTATTGGTGCGGGCGAGGGCATGCAGTCCATCGGCCTCTGCCCGGAGGATGTCTGCCCCTTGCGGCCCGGACATGATTTTGGCAAAAAACCTGCCCCGGGATGTTTCCAGCCGGAAGGCGGAAGCGCTGTCGCCCCCGCCCACCCGGCTGGCCTTTTGGATGTTGAATCGGAAAATGGCCTCCAGGGCCTCTGTCAGTTGGGATTCCAAGGCATCACCATTTTTGCCGGAACCTTCCGGCGGGGGGCTCCATGGGCTAGTTTTGCAGGATTTTGCTATAGGCTGCAGGGTTGCCCAGCAACTCCCGGGCGGCCATGATGGAGGGGTCGTGCGTCAGGTAGTAGTCGTAGAGCCCTTCCCTGTAGAAATACCGGGTGATGATTTCGTCTTCCAGCAGTTTTTGGATCTCCCCGGAATAGGTGTCCAGCGCCTTCAGCTTTTGTTTCTCCACCTGGGCCAGCAGGGCTTTGAAATCCGATTCCACGGCCCCTGAGAAAATGACGTCCTCCCTGTGGCTGAGGGCTTCCTGCAGGGCTTTTTCGGTGCGGGTTTCAAAGGCAAAGTCACTACGGCTCACAAAACCGAGGAAATCATTGTAAACGTTGGGGTCGAGCCGGAAATCCGAAACGGTTTCATGGGTGTGCGAATAGTAATACCCCGTGGCGAAGTCGAAAATCACGTGTTCATCCTGCAGGGCCTGGATCAGTTCGTTGGACCCCAGCTTTTCGATTTCTACATCGGGCACCACGCCCCCCCCGTCGGTTACCCTGCGGCCGTTGCGGGTGGTGAATTCCCGGTATTCCGTGGTGCGCAGGGCGTTGCCCTCGGCATCGCGGTTCCGGTAATCGAGGGCCTGGATGCAGCGGCCCGAGGGGGTATAGTAGCGGCTGATCGTCACTTTGAGCTGGGTGCCGTAGGTGAGTTTCAGGGGGCGTTGCACCAGCCCTTTCCCGAAGCTGCGGGCCCCCATAATCACTGCCCGGTCGAGGTCCTGCAGCCCCCCGGATACGATTTCGCTGGCGGAGGCGCTGCGGCCATTGATCAATACCGCCAGGGCGATTTCGGTGTCTTCGGGCGCATTGCGGGTTTTGTATTCCTGGTTGAACTTCTTCACCTTGGATTTGGTGGTCACGATCAGCTCCCCTTTCGGCACGAACAGGTTGGTCACGTTAATCGCCTCGGAAAGCAGCCCCCCCGGGTTGTTCCTCAGGTCGAGGATAATGCGCTGGGCCCCCTGCCCTTTCAGGTCCTGCAGGGCTGCGCGGGTCTGTTCGCTGGCCTTGGCGTTGAACCGCGCGAGCACGATGTATCCGGTTTGGTCGTCGGCCATGTGGTAATAGGGTACCGCATCGACCTCTATGGCCTCCCGCTCCAGGGAGGCGGTGGCCAGCTGCCCCTGCCGGCGGTAGGTGACCATGACCGAGGAACGGTCTGCCCCCTTGAGCAATTCCGTCGCGTCTTCCTTGAAGTCGGCTACCGCGATATCCCCGATTTTCACGATCTCATCGCCGGCCTTCAGGCCCGCCTTATCGGCCGGGTACCCCTTGTAGGGCTCCACGATAACCAGTTTGTCGGCATAGGAACGCACCAGGGCCCCGATCCCCGAATATTCCCCGGCGTTGCTGATCTTGAAGGCCTCCACATCCTGTTCGTTCAGGAATTGCGTATAGGGGTCCAGGTCCTGCAGCATGCTCTTGATGGCGGTATCCATCAGGGAGGCCGGGTTGGTTTCATCCACGTAGTTCATATTGAGTTCCTTGAACAGGGTGGTAAAGATTTCGATTTGCTTGGCGATCTCGAAAAAATCCGTTTTAAATCCGGTCGCCGTAAGGAAGATGCCGGCCGCCAGCAGGGGCAGGACCACTTTAGTTTTCAGCAGGTGCTTCATGGGGGTCAAAATTGTTCAGGATCGTCTTCATGGCCCGGGAAACCTTATTAAAATCGGGCATTTCCTTACCAAGGTATAAAAATACGAACGCATAGGTTCCCTGCATATTGTTAAATCTGCCCGCCTTTTCCAGGCGATAGGCTTCCCGCATCAGGCGTTTGATCCGGTTGCGGTCGACGGCTTTTTTGAACGACCTTTTGGGGACGGCAAAGCCGGCCTGCACGGGCACCCCCTCCGGGAGGTCCGCCCTCAGGGCATACAGGGCCAGGGGGAAGGACCGGAGCCTTTCGCCCTTTTCGAATACCGCCTCCCACAGTTTTTTCCGGGAAAGCTTTTCTTTCTTGGGAAACCGATAGGAAAGCATGCCCAAAAATAGGAATAATTACACGGGGAACCCGGATGACAATTATCATATTAAAGCGCCCCCTGAAGTCTTAAATTGCCGTTTAACAGGCGAATTGCGCCCCCATAAACCCGAAACTATGGGCACCCATGTGGTCAAACCCCTGGACACCTTCGAAGAACGGAGCGTCTACTTCCGCCGGCTGCTGACAGACCTTGAAGCCCTTGAACAGATGACCCTGGACGGGTCCTTCCTCCGCGACCCCATCCATATTGGCGCTGAGCAGGAGTTTTGCCTGGTCGACAAGAACTGGCAGCCTTCCAACCAGGCGGTTGCCATCCTGGAGGACATCGCGGAACCGCATTTTACCACCGAGCTCACCCGGTATAACCTGGAGATCAACCTGGATCCCCTTCCCCTGGACGGCACTTGTTTTTCACAGATGCACCGCCAACTGAACGACTTGCTGGACCTGGGGCAGGAAGTGGCTGAAAAACACGAAAACTACATCATCCTTACCGGGATCCTCCCCACCATCAGCACCCATTACCTGAAGGAGGACTATATGACGCCCAAGGAACGGTACAAGATCCTGAGCGATGCCATTAAACGGGTGCGCAAGGCCGACCTGGAGTTGCACGTCAAAGGGGTGGATGAGGTTCACCTCCGCCACGATTCGATTATGTACGAAGGCTGCAATACGAGTTTCCAGGCCCACCTGCAGATCGACCCGGACGACTTTGCCGACACCTACAACTGGGCCCAGGCCATCTCGGGGCCAATTTTGAGCATTTGCGCCAATTCGCCCATGCTGATGGGCCGGGAGCTTTGGGAAGAAACGCGCATCGCCCTCTTTACCCAGAGCGTGGATACCCGCAGGAGCACCTTCCTGCTCAATGAACGCCAACCCCGGGTAGGGTTTGGCACTTCCTGGGCCGAAGGCAGCCCTGCCGACTTTTTCAAGAAATCGATCCTCCGGTTCCGCAGCCTCATTTCCACCTCCTTTGAGGGGGAAGACAGCCTGCAGCAACTGGAAAAGGGGGTCACCCCCGAGCTGTCTGCCCTGAACCTGCACAACGGCACGGTATACCCCTGGAACCGCCTCTGCTACGGCCGCACCCAGGGGAAACCCCACCTGCGGATCGAAAACCGCTATATGCCTTCGGGGCCCACCACCTCCGATGAAATCGCCAACCTGATGTTCTGGGTGGGGGTTATGAAGGGCCGTCCCCGGGAATGGGAACAGATCCACCTGAAAATGGACTTCAGGGATGCAAAAAAGAACTTTTTCAATGCCGCCCGCTACGGGATGGCTGCCCAGTTCCACTGGGACGGGAAAATCATCCCCACCCGCGACCTGTTGCTGGAGTTTTTCCTTCCCATGGCCTATAAGGGCTTGGCCCGAGTGAATGTGGACCGGGCCGATGTGGAGCGCTACCTGGGGATCATCGAGAGGCGGATCCGCAGCCAAAACGGGGCGGAATGGATGGTGCAGTCGTACCGCGAGTTGCGCCGGGAATTCAATCCGCCGGAGGCTTTGCGAAGGCTTACGGCCTCGCTTTTCGACCGGTCGTACAAGGGATATCCCGTAGACGCCTGGAAAAAAATCCACGTCAACGAGGTGGCCCACGGGGCGAAGGCTAAAAAACGCGTGGGCGACCTGATGACCACCAAGATCATTACCGCCCAGGAAGAGGACAGTGCCGCCCTGGTGGTGCAGATGATGCAGTGGAACCATATCCACCATTTGCCCATTTTGAACGACCACAACGAATTGAGCGGCCTGTTGAGCTGGACCGATGTGGCCGAACTCCAGGAGACGGAAGCGATTTACAAATCCCGGATCCGGGACCTGATGAAGCAGGACCTGATTACGGTAGGCCCGGAAGCCCGGGTGGCCGAAGCGCGAAAACTTATGGAAACACACAAAATCAACAGCCTGCCCGTAGTGGTGGGCAACGCCCTGGTGGGCATTTTAACTTCAAACGACCTTTGATCTCATGGTATGGACCCAAAAGGACACCCAATCTACCCTGGCGGGCGACCGGATCATTGGCAGGGTTTCTTCCGGGGTCCCGGGCCCCACGGTCGTTTTTTTCGGGGGCATCCACGGAAATGAGCCCGCAGGGGTACGCGCCCTGGAAAAGGTCTTCGCGGACTTTGAGTCAGGGGAAGCAACCTGCGAGAAGGGGGCCGCAATCGGCATCCGGGGCAACCTGCCCGCCCTTGGCCGTCAGGAGCGGTACCTCCAGCACGACCTGAACCGGCTCTGGAACCCCGCGCGCATAGAACGCATTTTAGCAACCCCGGAAAGCCGGAGGTCCCCCGAGGAGAAAGAACTCGCTTTACTCCACGACCTGCTGCTGCACATCCTGGAGGAAGAGACCGCCCCGTTTTATTTTATCGACCTGCATACCACCTCCAGCCAGACGCTGCCCTTTATTACCATCAATGACTCCATGATCAACCGCAAGTTTTCCGGGCTTTTCCCGGTGCCGGTGATTTTGGGGATTGAGGAATACCTTGAGGGCCCGCTGCTGAGCTACATCAACCAGTTGGGCTATATCGCCCTTGGCTTTGAATCGGGCCAGCACCAGGATCCTGCCGCCATTACCCAGGCAGAGGATTTTATCTGGCTAACCCTGTATTTCTCAGGGGCAACCCCATCCCTTGCGGGCTTCCGGCAAAGGTATCAGCGCCTGCAAAAGGCCGCCCTGTGCGACCATTATTTTTACGAGGTGTTTTACCGGCACGAGCTTTCCAACGGGCACGGGTTTAGGATGGAGGAGGGGTACCGGAGTTTCCAGAGGGTCCCCAGGGGCGCCCGGGTCGCCACCCAGAAAGGGGAGCCCCTTGAATTGCAGAAACCGGGCATCCTGTTCATGCCCCTGTACCAGCAACAGGGGGAAGAGGGCTTTTTCCTGATCCGCCAGACCCCCAGGTGGGCCCTGGGCCTGTCTGCCCGGATGCGCAAATGGAAGTTTCACCGGTCCCTGAGTCTGCTGCCAGGGGTAAAATGGGCAGACGAACGACAGGACCGGTTGGTGGTGGACCTGCGGGTAGCCCGCTTTATGAGCAAACCCTTTTTCCACCTGCTGGGGTATCGAAGCCGACAGCGCGACGCCACCCACCTTGTGTTGCAGAACCGCGAACACCGGGCACGCAATGGCGATTACGCCGGCACGCCCTGGTACAGCCGGAACTGACCCGGGCCTATTCGGACTGCCAGAGGTTGTTTTCCCCGTCCACGTCGGCCATCAGGCCCGAGGGATCGATCAGGACGGCCTGTACCTGCTCTTTGGGCACGTCAAGCTCCAGGGTATACACCGGTTGGGCCCAGGGCCAGTCGGTCCGGATTTCCCAGGCCATCCCGGGGTAAGGGTTTTCCTTGGCCCCCCGCATCATCCGAAGGGGCAGGTGGTACACCTTGCTGCTTTCATCTTTCAGGACCACCAGGAGGTCTATGGGCATCGGCATGAGGCCTTTGCGCTCCAGGGTCACGCGGGTGCGGCCGCCATCGCTTTCCACAGCGCTCACGGCATAGTCGATGGTATTGGTGGTCTGCGTCCAGTCGGTCAGGTACCAGCCCAGCTGCAGGCCCGACACTTTCTCTGCCGTGCGGATAATATCATTGGGCGTGGGGTGGCGGAACTTGAAGTCGTTGTAATAGCGACGGATGGTTTCCATCAGCTTGTCCTGCCCGATCACGTAACCCAGCTGGGAGAGGAAAACCTCCCCCTTGCTGTAGGCAGAGATCCCGTATCCGCGGTTGAAGCTGTAGCGGTCGGCGTGGGTGCTCAGCGGCTGCTCCCGCCCCGATTGCGCCAGGGCGTAATACCCCCGGTAGGATCCCTCGAAAGGGTTTTCGCGCTGCTGGTCCATGATGGCATTCATGCAAAGGGACGAGATGAAGGAGGTGAACCCTTCATCCATCCATTCGTGTTTCAATTCATTGGTGGCCAGCACCTGCTGGAACCAGGAGTGCGCCAATTCGTGCACCATCACCCCCACCAGGCTTTCAAAACTGCGTTCCCCCGTGATCAGGGTGCTCATCGCATATTCCATGCCCCCGTCGCCCCCCTGTACCACAGAGTACTGCTCATACGGGTAGGGCCCGATGTTCCGGCTGAAAAAAGCCATGGCCTCTGCTGTTTTGGGCTGGAGGTTTTTCCAGTTTTCCCGCAGTTCGGGTTTGTTTTTATAAAAGAAATGCAGCACCGGGCCATTGTCCATGCGGAGGGTGTCGTGTACGTACTCCGGGTCGGCCGCCCACATGAAATCATGTACCCGGGGGGCCTTGAAGTGCCAGGTCAGGGTTTTCCCTTTCGGGGCCTTCACTTTTGTGCCCGGGGCCTGGTACCCGTGCCCGATTTCCTCCGGGTTTTGCAGGTAACCGGTGCCCCCGACCACGTAGTCTTTGTCGAGGGTCAGCTTTACGTCAAAGTCGCCCCACACCCCGTGGAATTCCCGGGCGATGTACGGGTCGGCATGCCACCCCTCAAAATCGTATTCGGCCATTTTCGGGTACCACTGGCTCATGGACAGGGCCACCCCTTCGCTGCTGTTGCGGCCGGAACGGCGGATCTGCAGGGGCACCTGCCCCTCAAAAACCATCTCGAAGGTGGTTTTGTCGCCCGGGAGCAGGGGCTTGGCCAGGTCGACCACCAGCACGGTCCCTTCCAGTTCATGCGACACGGGAAGCCCGTCCCGGGTCAGGGAGGTCGCCCTCAGGTAGCCGATTTCGTCGGGCTGCAGGGCTGCAATGCGGCTGCTGCCGTTTTCCGTCATCCGCCCGTCCGGGTCTTCCACGGCCTGCAGGCGGAGGTCCATTTCGCTCCCGGGCTGGAAGGCATTGAAATACATGTGGTAGAACACCCGCCCCAGCGTGTCGGGCGAATTGTTGGTATACACCAGTTTCTGCGTGCCCTGGTACCTGAAGGTCTTCACGTCCATGGAGACCTCCATGGTGTAGTCGACCTGTTGCTGCCAGTAGGCGTGGTTGCCCTGTGCACAGAGCAGTGAAGTGCCGGCCAGGAAAAGGAAAACAAACTTTGTCATCAGGTCATCAAAGGGTTACAGTGCGACTTTGCCATTGGCCACCTTGTCGGCCAAAATCAGGGCGTTATAGGCGTTGGCGATTTTGCCCGAGCGGGAAATACTGCTGAAGGGCTTGGAGTTGTCTTCATCGCCCGCCACGATAACGGGGGACTTCACCGGCAGGCCCGACTGCATGATGATCTTCTTCACCTGCGCGGCCGTCAGTTGCGGGAACCGGGAGAGGATCAGGGCTGCGATGCCGCTGACCGCAGGCGCCGCCATGGAGGTACCGCCCTGGAATTCGTATTCACCGCCCGGCATGGTGGAATAAATCCCTCCGCCCGGTGCAAAAACATCCACGTTAGAGGCCCCGTAATTCGAGAAGGAAGAAACCATTTCGGACCCGTAGGTCTGGTCGAGCGAACCTACGGTGATCACATTATCGGCGATTTCAGGGCCTGTGGCCACCTGGTCGTTGGGGAAATTGGCATTTTCCGGGTCGTCCAGGTCCAGCCCGTCATTCCCGGCGGCATGCACAAAGAGGACATTTTTGGAGGCCGCATACTTAAGGGCTTCGAAGACCCATTCCGAATTGGGCGAAAAGGACTTCCCAAAACTGGCGTTGATGACCCGCGCCCCGTTGTCTACCGCGTACCGGATCCCCAGGGCCACATCCTTGTCGTATTCATCGCCATCGGGCACCATGCGCACACTCATCAGTTGTACATAATCGGCCACCCCGTCCACGCCAAGGCCATTGCCCCGCTCTGCGGCGATGATCCCGGCCACGTGGGTGCCGTGCGACTCATCCTCGGCCCGGTTCATCGGGTTTCCGTTGCCATAGCCCCGGTCGTTGAGGTCATAGGGGTCGTCGCCCACCGCTTCGCGTCCATTGAAGTCCACGTTGAGGTGGTAGTTGAGCTGCTTGGTGAAATAGTCCACCCCGCCTTCGAGTTGTTCCATAACCCCCCCGATGCTGTCTTCGAAGTTGTACATCTGCTGCAACACCCCCAGCTGCTGTTGCAGGGTGGCGTCGGAGGTCTCAATAGCCATCACCTCTTCCTTGGTGTAGGAATCCTTGCCCAGGTGTTCCTTTACGGCCGCATCGGCCCCCTGTACCACTTGCAGGATTTGCTCGTACCGCTGTTTGTTCGCGCCGGCTTCCGGCAGTTCCTTTTCAAGCTCGGCTTTGGCTTTGGCCTGCAATGCGGCATCGCCCCGGCCCAGGCGCAGGATGCGGGCAAATTCAAGCTGCTCATAGAGGCTTTCACCCAAAAAGTTATACCCGTGGACGTCATCGGTATACCCGTTGCCATCATCGTCCTTGCCATTGCCAGGCACTTCTTTGGCGTTTACCCACAGCACCCCGTCGAGGTCTTCGTGGGTGAGGTCGATCCCGGAATCCAGGACCGCGACCACCACTTTTTCCCTGGGCTTGAGGTTGGGCAGCAATTCGGCGTAGGCGCGGTCGACGCTCATGCCAGGGATGGTATCGCGGAGCAGGTCGGCGTGTCCCCAACGCTTTTTCTGGGCGTCATCGAGGTCGCTGATTTTCAGCGGCACGGAATCGATGTTCTCCAGGGGCGTGCTCACCAGGGAGGTGGACCCGCAGGCGGAAAGCAACAGGGCAGACAAAAGGATAAAGGCCAGGGGCCTTAGCGACAGGAAGGCAGGTTTTTTCATGGATCAGAAATAGATTTCCGGTAAAAATAACACGCTTCGCGGAAATACGTCTTAAAAGTCACCTAAAGTTGGCTTTTCCTTCCCCGGGGGAACTGGAGACAGCCCCTCAGAACAGCTCCCGGAAACGGAATGCTTCCTTCAGGCGGGCGCCTTTTTCCGTGTCGGCCAGGGTACAGCATTCGTTGTGGGCGTCGTGCTGCAGCATCAGGACATATTCGCCTGCCACGGCGTCGTCGAGGAATTTGGCCTTTTCTTCCAGGGTCAGCAGGGGGCGGGTGTCGTACCCCATCACATAGGGCAGGGGGATATGCCCCACCGTGGGCAGCAGGTCGGCCATAAACACCACTGTGCGCCCCTTGTAGGAAATGTGCGGGATCATCTGCTTGTCGGTGTGGCCGTCCACATACAGGATGCCGAAGCCCAGGGGGGTATACGGCTGGAAGGTTTCCCCCTGCCGGGGCACGAACCGGAGTTGGCCGCTTTCCTGCATGGGGAGGATGTTTTCCTTCAAAAAGGAGGCCTTTTCCCGGGCATTGGGCCGGGTGGCCCAGGCCCAGTGGTCTTCGTTGGTCCAGAACAACGCGTTTTTAAAGGCGGGTTCGTAGCCGGTGCGGTCGCGGTTCCACTGTATGCTGCCCCCGCAGTGGTCGAAATGCAGGTGGGTCAGGAACACGTCGGTGACGTCGTCGCGGTGGAAGCCTGCCTTGGCCAGGGAGGCGTCGAGGGAGTGGGGCCCCCAGCGGTAATAGTACCCGAAAAACTTGTCGGATTGCTTGTTGCCCAGGCCCGTATCGATGAGGATCAGGCGGTCGCCCGATTCGACCAGCAGGCAGCGGGCGGCAATATCGATCATGTTGTTATCATCGGCCGGGTTGGTGCGGGACCAGAGGGTTTTGGGCACCACGCCAAACATGGCCCCCCCGTCTAATTTAAAATTCCCCGTTTCTATCGGATACAGTTCCATACCATCGTTTCCTGCCCCGAAAGTACGAATTGCTTTCCGGAACGAAAACCCTTCACGGCGACAGGCCCGGGGACCCCCCCGCGCCCCCGGAAGCAGAAAACTTCGGCTTGGCAGGCTGCCGGATAGCCGCAAATCCCTATTTTTGGGTTTCCACCAAACGGGAGACACGGGAATGATCGAACTGGCAGGCATTGTAATTTTGGGGATTGTGGCGCAGTGGGTCGCGTGGAGGTTCAAGCTGCCGGCCATCCTGCCCCTGATCCTGATAGGGCTGTTGGTGGGGCCCATTTCCACCCTGTACACCGAAGACGGCTCCAAAGTGATCGAGCCGGTGTGGAACGGGACGAACGGCCTGTTCCCCGGGGAGGGCCTGTACGCCTTCATCTCCCTGGCCATTGCTATTATCCTTTTCGAAGGGGGGCTTACCCTGAAGCGCTCCGAGGTCTCCAACGTGGGGCCCGTAATCACCAAACTCATTACCCTTGGGGCCGCAGTCACGTTTTTCGGGGCCGGGGTGGCCGCACATTATGTCTTTGGCCTCACCTGGAAGATGTCCTTTTTGTTCAGCGCCCTGATTATCGTGACCGGGCCGACGGTGATCACCCCCATCCTCAGGAACATCCCCCTGAAAAAGGACGTTTCGGCCGTGCTCAAATGGGAGGGGATCCTGATCGACCCCATCGGGGCCCTGGTGGCGGTCCTGGTCTTTGAATTCATCAGCGTGGGGGAGGGGCAGGAATACACCACCCGGGCCCTGGTCGATTTCGGCAAGATTTTGCTCTTTGGCTTCACCTTCGGCTTCACCTTCGCCCACGGGCTGGCCTTTGCCATCAAGAAAAACTTCATCCCCCACTACCTGCTCAACGTGGTGTCCCTCTCCGTGGTGCTGCTGGTGTTTGTGGAATCGGACGTCTTTGCCCATGAATCTGGCCTGCTGGCCGTGGTGGTGATGGGCCTGGTGATGGGGAACATGGACCTGCCCAACATCAAGGAGCTGCTCTACTTCAAGGAATCGCTCAGCGTGTTGCTGATCTCCATCCTCTTTATCCTGCTGGCGGCCAACATAAACCTGGCGGACCTGCAGCTGATCTATTCCTGGGAAACGGCCCTGTTGTTTGCCATTATCGTCTTTGTGATCCGGCCCCTGGGGGTCTTCCTCAGCGCCCAGGGCTCGGGCCTGAAGACCAAAGAAAAGGTTTTCATCGGCTGGGTGGGCCCGCGGGGGATCGTGGCCGCGGGGATCGCCTCCCTTTTCGGCTCCAAGCTCCTGGCCCGGGGCGAACCCGGGGCGGAATATATCACCCCCCTGGTCTTCACCGTGGTGCTCGGCACCGTGCTGCTAAACGCCACCACCGCCCGGCAGTTCGCCCGCCTGGTGGGGGTATTCCTGGAAAAATCGGAAGGCATCCTCATTGTGGGGGCTTCCAAGGCCTCCCGCCTCATCGCCAGCTACCTGCAGCGCAACAACCGGCACGTGGTGCTGGTCGACAACAACCAGGCCAACATCGACAAAGCGAAAAAACTGGGGTTGGAAGCTTTTACGGCCAACATCTACTCCGATAACCTCACCGACAACATCGAGCTGAACGATGTGGGGTACCTGATCGCCATGACGGGCAATGCCGACATCAACAACTACGCCATCAACAAATTCAAAGAGGTGTTTGGGGAAAACGGGTCGTTCCGCATCGTGGAACCCGACGAGCTCAACGACCCGGAGAACGTCAACCTGCAGGGGCTGTTTTCCCATACCGACGATTTTGTAAAGTTCCTCGACGCGGTGCGCAAATTCCCGGCCATCCACGAAATAGGCCTCAGGGACCAGGCGCATTTTGAAGCGCTTTCGGAGCGGGCCCGCCGGGACGACGACATCATCCCCCTGTTCCTGAAGGCCCCGGACGGGCAACTCCACATCATCCCCGCCTTCCTGAAAAGCCCGGGCGAGATCGACGAGGGGTATAAGCTGGTGTATATGGGCAAGGTCCTGGATGAAGACCAGGAGGAAGAGGAAATCGTTTCCCTGGCCGAATAGGCGCAGGGGCTAATCGTTCAGCTTCAGGACGGCCATAAATGCCTGCTGCGGGATTTCCACGTTGCCCACCTGCCGCATGCGTTTCTTCCCTTTTTTCTGCTTCTCGAGCAGTTTCCGTTTCCGGCTGATGTCGCCCCCGTAGCATTTCGCAGTCACGTCCTTGCGCAGGGCCTTGATGGTTTCCCGGGAGATGATCTTGGCCCCGATGGCCGCCTGGATGGGGATATCAAACTGCTGCCTCGGGATGAGTTCCTTGAGCTTTTCGCACATCTTTTTCCCGATATGGTAGGCGTTATCGGCGTGTACCAGGGCCGAGAGGGCGTCCACCATCTGGGCGTTGAGCAGGATGTCTACCCGCACCAGTTTGGAGGGGCGCATGCCGATGGGGGAATAATCAAAAGACGCATACCCCTTGGAGACGGTTTTCAGCCGGTCGTAGAAATCGAAGACAATTTCCGCCAGGGGCATGTCGAAATTCAGCTCCACCCGGTCCTGGGTCAGGTAGGTCTGGTTGGTGATCTGCCCCCGCTTGTCGATGCACAACGACATGACGTTGCCGATAAAATCGGACTTGGTGATGACGGTGGCCTTGATGTAGGGCTCCTCCACCCGGTCGAGCGTCGTGGGGTCGGGCAGGTCGGAGGGGTTGTTGACGATAATGTGTGCCTCGGGATCCTTTTTGGTGTAGGCGTGGTAGCTCACGTTGGGCACCGTGGTGATCACGGTCATGTCGAACTCCCGTTCCAGGCGTTCCTGCACGATTTCCATGTGCAGCATGCCCAGGAAGCCGCAGCGGAAGCCAAAGCCCAGGGCGGCGCTGCTCTCCGGGGTAAACACCAGGGAGGCATCATTCAGGCGCAATTTTTCCATGGAGTTGCGCAGTTCCTCATAGTCTTCGGTGTCTACCGGGTAGATGCCCGCGAACACCATAGGCTTCACGTCTTCAAACCCGGAGATGGCCTCGGTGGTGGGTTTCTCGGCGGAGGTAATGGTGTCGCCCACCTTGATTTCCCGGGCGTCCTTGACCCCGGTGATCAGGTAGCCCACATCGCCGGCGGCGATGCTGGTTTTGGGGACCTGGTGGAGTTTCAGGGTGCCGATTTCGTCGGCGTCGTACACCTTGCCGGTGGCCATGAATTTTACCCGCTGCCCTTTGCGGATCACCCCGTTCATCACCCGGAAATAGGTTTCCACCCCCCGGAACGGGTTGTAGACGGAGTCGAAGACGAGGGCCTGCAGGGGGGCTTCAGGGTCGCCCTTGGGGGCCGGGATGCGCTCGATGACCGCCTTCAGGATGTCTTCGATGCCCAGGCCTGTCTTGGCGCTGGCGGGGATGACTTCCTCGGGGCGGCAGCCCAGCAGGTCCACGATGTCGTCGGTGACTTCCTCGGGGTTGGCGCTGGGCAGGTCGACCTTGTTGAGCACCGGGATGATCTCCAGGTCGTTTTCCAGGGCCAGGTAGAGGTTGGAAATGGTCTGCGCCTGGATGCTCTGGGCGGCGTCCACCACCAGCAGGGCCCCTTCGCAGGCCGCGATGGAGCGCGACACCTCATAGGAAAAATCGACGTGCCCGGGTGTGTCGATCAGGTTCAGGATATAGGTTTCCCCCTGGTAGGGGTACTCCATCTGGATGGCGTGGCTCTTGATGGTGATGCCCCGCTCGCGCTCCAGGTCCATGTTATCGAGCAGCTGGTCCTGCTTCTCCCGTTCGGTGACCGAGCCTGTGGCGTCGAGCAACCTATCGGCCAGGGTGCTTTTCCCGTGGTCGATATGGGCGATGATGCAGAAATTTCGGATGTTTTTCATAGCCGTAAGCAGGAGGCAAAGATAGCGTAATTCCGGCTCAGTCCTGCCACTCGGCGATAAACAAATTCGTGTCGCGGGTGCCCCCGTTGTTGCGGTTGCTGGAAAAGATCAGGTACTTGCCGTCGTTGGAAAATACCGGGAAGGCATCAAAGGTCTTCCCGTGGGTAACGCGCTCCAGCCCGGTGCCGTCGGTGCGGATCATGTAAAGGTTGAAAGGAAAGCCGCCGTCGGATTCGAAATTGCTGGAAAACAGGATCTTGTCGCCGTCGGGGTGGAAAAAGGGGCTCCAGTTGGCATTCCCCAGGTAGGTCAGCTGCCGCAGGTCGCTGCCGTCGGCATTGCAGATAAAGAGCTCCATGTTGGTGGGCTGCACCAGGCCCTGGGCGAGCAGGTCGCGGTATTCCGCAATTTCCGCTTCGGTTTTCGGGCGGGAAGCCCGGAAGATGATCTGGCTGCCATCGGGCGAAAAGAAGGCGCCCCCGTCGTACCCCAACTCGTCGGTGATCTGGGTGACCCCGCTCCCGTCGAGGTTCATGGTGTAGAGCTCCAGGTCGCCGCTGCGGTCGGAGGTAAACACGATTTTGTCGCCTTTGGGGGAGACGGTGGCTTCGGCGTCGTACCCGGGCTCATCGGTGAGCCGGGCGGTGATGTTCCCTTCCAGGTCGGCCACGAAAATGTCGAAGGTGTCGTATACCGGCCACACATACTTGCCGTTCTGGCGCAGGGGGACCTCAGGGCACTTCGGGTCTGCCAGGTGGGTTGAGGCATACAGGATGTGCTGGTTGTCGGGCAGGAAATACCCGCAGGTGGTGCGGCCCAGGCCGGTGCTCACCATGGGGGGCTGGTGGTCGATGAAGGTGTCATCGGCCCCCATCACGAACATCTGGTCGCATTCCACGCCCCAGGCGCCGGTATCGGCCTGGAAGATGATTTGCCGGTCGTCGAAGCTCCAGTAGGCCTCGGCATTGTTGCCCCCGAAGGTGACCTGCCGCAGCGATTTGAAGTGTTTTTCCCCGGGGTAGATGAGGGTATCGGAGGCATTGGCCATGGGGTTAGGGGCTTCGCTCGCCCCGGGCTGGGCGGTTTTGGGGTCGTTTTTGCAGGCGCCGGCCAGCAAGAGGGCAAAAAGAACGGGAAGGATTCTCATAGGTTATGTACTTTTGACAAAAATAGAAGCCAGTTATGAAGTACAAACTATTTTTCGCAGGAATTCTTTTCTGGGCACTCTCCTGCGGGGAGAAACCCATCCCCGAAGTGACCATGCAGGACGATGTCCGGATCCTGGCCAGCGACTCCCTCATGGGGCGGGAAACCGGGACGGAAGGGGCCGACCTGGCCGCGGCCTACCTGGAGGGACGGATGCAGGACCTGAAACTCAAACCCTTTGACGCCGACGGCGATTACCTGCAGGTATTCAGTTTCCGCCCCCGCAAAGACCCGCATTCCCAGGTGGAATTCGGGTCGGCCTCAGACAGCAGCCTCACCGGCAAGAACCTGCTGGGGTATATCGACAACGGCGGCTCCCGCACCGTCATCCTCGGGGCGCACTACGACCACCTGGGCCTGGGCGGGGACGGCTCCCTGCACGCCGGGGACCCTGCCATCCACAATGGGGCCGACGACAATGCCAGCGGGGTGGCCGTACTGCTGCAACTGGCCAAAAGGATACAGGAGTGGCCCGAGGCCCGCGACAATTACCTCATAATGCTCTTTTCCGGGGAGGAAATGGGCCTGCTCGGGTCAAATTATTTCGCCAAGAACCCGACCCTCGACCTGGAGGCCGTGCCCTATATGATCAACCTCGATATGGTGGGCCGCCTCAACGGGGAGAAAACCCTGTCCATCAGCGGTACGGGTACGACCCCGATTTGGCCCCAGCTGCTCAATTCCCTGAACCCCGGGTTTAACCTGGTGCTTCGCGAATCGGGGGTCGGGCCTTCGGACCATACCTCCTTCTATTTGCAGGACATCCCCGTGCTGCACTTCTTTACCGGCCAGCACGAAGACTACCACAAGCCCTCCGACGATGCCGAACGCCTGAATTACGAAGGGATGGAGCAGATTGCCACCTACCTCTTCGAGCTGGTCAGGGCCATGGAGGACCAGAAGGAAGTGGCCTTTCGCAAGACCAAAAACGAAAGCGAGGAAACGCCCCGCTTTACCGTGGCCATGGGGGTGATGCCCGATTATCTGTTTTCGGGCAAGGGGATGCGCATCGACGGGGTGACCGAAGGACGGCCCGCGGCTGCGGCCGGTTTGCAGAAGGGCGACGTCGTGGTACAGCTGGGCGACAGCACCATTGTGGACATGATGAGCTACATGCGCGCCCTTTCCGCCTTCAAGGCGGGCGACAGCACCACGGTGGTGGTGGCGCGGGAGGGCGACACGATTTCCACCGGCATCCGTTTTTAGGCGGCCGGCACCGGAATGGTCAGCCTGGCATGCCGATGGACGAGGATACGGGTTCCTGCAATGGGCTGTAAGAAAAATTTTATAGCTTTAGGCCAGGCCAACCAAATCGTGAAATTCAAGTACCTGCTTTTGCTGGGGTTGTTCCCCTTGGGCCTAGCCGGCCAAACCTACGAGATTTCCGGTGCCGTGAAGGATACGGACAACCAGCCCCTGCCCTATGCCAACGTTTTGCTGCTGAGGGTGGCCGACAGCGCCCAGGTCAAGGGGATTTCCTCCGATGAAGAGGGCCGCTTTGCCCTGTCCGGGGTATCGGCAGACCTGTATTACCTGCAGGCCAGCTATTTTGGCTACCGCTCCATACTGGTGCCCCTGGAAGTCCGGCAGGATGTGCGCATCGGCGCCCTGGTGCTGGAGGCCGAAAGCAACGCCCTCGACGAGGTGGTGGTTACTGGGCAGAAACCTACCGTGGAACGCAAGTCGGACCGCATCATTTTTAAGGTGGAGAACACCCTGGCCAGCGAGGGCAATACCTGGGACATCCTGCGCAATGCCCCCGGGGTGATCACCGTACAGGACAACCTGGAGATCCGCGGGCAACAGGCCACCGTTTACCTGAACGACCGCAAGGTACAGCTGGCGCCGGAAGAGGTGACCGAACTGCTCAAGGGCCTTTCGGGCGACCTGGTTTCCTCCGTGGAGGTCATCCCCATCCCGCCGGCCAGTTACGGGGCAGCGGACGGCCCGATCCTGAACATCCGCACCCGCCAGAACATCGTGCCGGGGTATAAGGGAAGCGTGAGGGCCCAGTGGGAGCAGGCCGTCTTCCCCAAGTACAGCCTGGGGACCAGCCATTACTTCAAAACCGACAAATTCGGGCTTTTTGCCAACTATACCATCAACCCCAGGAAGGAATTCAAAGATACCGAAAGCGGGGTGAACTGGATTGACGACCAGGGTTCGGTGTTTGCGACCTGGGACACGGACATTGAAAAAATCACCCGTTCCCAGGCCCAGCAGGCCAACCTGATCCTCGATTACTCCCCCACGGAAAAAGACCGGCTGAACCTGACCACCAACCTGGCGTATTCCCCGGGGAAAACAGGCGCATACGACCTGGGGACGGTGATGCGCAACGCCCAGGGGGCCGTTGACTCCACCCTGCGCACCCGCTCGGTGGTGGAAGACGACCAGGTAAACCTCTCCTTCGACCTGAATTACGAGCGCAGCCTGGGGAAGGAAGGGGCAAGCCTGAAGGCCAACGGGCATTACACCTTCAATGAACTGAGGCGGTTCCAGGATGGCAGCACGAACTATTTTGACCCGGGCGGTGCCTTCCTGCGGAACTTTTCCTTTTCCACCGACGCCTTCCAAAGCATCGACATCTTTACCGGGCAGGCCGATTACACCACCCCCCTGGGGGCGGGTACCCTGGAAACCGGGGCGCGGGCCTCGTTTATCCGCACCGACAGCCGCATCGATTACCTGGATGTGAACAACACCCAGCCCCCGTTCGATATTGCCCTTTCGGACCGTTTCCAGTACGACGAGGACGTGTATGCGGCCTATGCCAGCCTGAGCCAGCAATGGGGGGGCTGGTCGCTGAAGGCGGGCCTGCGGGCCGAACAGACCGGGGTGGAAGCCCGGTCGGTGACCCTGCAGGAGATCAACCGGCAAAGCTACCTGGAGTGGTTCCCCTCCCTGTTTGTGGAGCGGAAACTGGGGGAGGACCACAGCACCTCCTTTACCTACAGCCGCCAGCTGACCCGCCCGAACTACGCCGACCTGAACCCGTTCCGGTTCTTTTTGAACGAAAATGACTTCGACGAGGGAAACCCCAACCTGGTGCCGAATTTCAGCCATAATTTCAACCTCAACCTCACCCTCGACAACACCTTTTTCATCGACCTGTATTACCGCGACAACGGCCGGTACATCAGCACCCTCAGCTTCCAGGACAACGACAACCAGACCCTGGTGCAAATCAACCAGAACGTGCTGGAGAGCACCTCTTACGGCATCGACTTCACCGTGTCGGCCTCCCTGTTCCCCTTCTGGTACCTGTACACCTACCACTCGGTGTTCTACGAAGACGAAACTTTTTTGGCCGTGCAGAGCAACGTGGAGACCTTTACCAACAAGGTGACCGGGTATTACGGGTATGTGAGCAATTCCTTTACGCTTTCCAGAGACGGCAGCCTGACGGCGGAAACCTCCCTGTTGTATTTAAGCGGCTTTCTGGACGGGTCGTACCGGATGTCGGAAACCCTCACCTGGAACCTGGGCCTTCGCAAGACCCTGTGGGACGGCCGGGCCGTGGTGTCCCTCACGGCGGAAGACCTTCTGGGCCGGGCCAACGCCACCTACACCACCCGGTTTGACAACCAGGACAACTTCTTCTTCGCCCGACCCGAGACCCGTTTTGTGCGCCTGGGGGTTACCTGGAACCTGGGGAATTTCCGCCTGCAGAACCGGTCTTCGGACCTGGAGAAACAGGAATTACAACGAATTGAGAACGAGTAGGTTCGGCACAATTCCCTGGTAATTCGTAAATTTGCCCTTCCAAAACCGTGCCCATGCCGCAAATTGGCCCTGTAACCCTGCCGGAGTTCCCGCTGTTGCTCGCCCCCATGGAGGATGTGAGCGACCCGCCCTTCCGCACCCTTTGCAAGGAGCAGGGCGCCGACCTGATGTACACGGAGTTCATCTCCTCTGAGGGGCTGATCCGCGATGCGGCCAAAAGCACCATCAAACTCGACATCTACGAGAAGGAACGCCCCATCGGCATCCAGATTTTCGGGGCCGAGATGGATTCCATGCTGCAGGCCATCGACATCGTCACCGCCACGGGCCCCGACATTATCGACATCAATTTCGGGTGCCCGGTCAAGAAGGTGGTATGCAAGAACGCCGGGGCGGGCATCTTGCGCGACATCCCCCTGATGGTAAAGCTTACCGAAGCCATGGTCAGACGCACCCACCTGCCTGTAACGGTGAAAACCCGACTGGGGTGGGACAGCGAATCGATCCGCATCGTGGAGGTGGCGGAACGGCTCCAGGATGTAGGCATACAGGCCATTTCCATCCACGGCCGCACCCGGGTGCAGATGTACAAGGGGGAGGCCGACTGGGGGCCCATTGCAGAGGTGAAGAACAACCCCCGCATGCACATCCCCGTGTTCGGCAACGGCGACGTGGATACCCCGGAGGCGGCCATGCGCATGCGCGACCGGTACGGCCTCGACGGGGCCATGATCGGCCGGGCCTCCATCGGGTACCCCTGGTTTTTCCGGGAGGTGAAACACTACTTCAAAACCGGGGAGCACCTGCCGCCGCCCTCCATGGCCGACCGGGTGGATGCCGCCCGCAGGCACCTGCAGATGGCCATCGCCTGGAAAGGGGAAACCCTCGGGGTCCTGGAGACCCGGAGGCACTACAGCAACTACTTCAAGGGCATCCCGAACTTCAAGCCCTTCCGTGCGCGGATGGTGACCAGCGACGATGCCGCCGAGGTGTTCACCGCCTTCGAGGAGGCCCTGGAAGCCTTTTCGGACCACGTATTTGCCTGACGGTCAGGCCCCCTTCAAAAGCTTATAGGTAATGCGCGTGCTCGCGATTTTCGCGGCAATGACGCCCAGCACCAAAATGGTTGCCAGTACGATGCCCACGTTGGCCAGGCGGTATTCCACCGGGTAGGCGAGGGAAGGGGTGATTTTCAACCAGCCGAAAAACAGCTGGGAGGCAATCAGGGCCGACCCGATCAGCAGGCCGATCAGCCCGCCGGCGCTGGTGACCATCACGCCCTGGATGAAGTAAACGCGACGCAGGTCTTTCAGGGTGAGCCCCAGGGAATACAGGGTGCGGGAATTCTGCTGCTTGTCGAGGATCATCATGATGATGGCCCCCACCACGTTAAACAGGGCGATGATAAGCACCAGGGTAAAAATGAGGTAGGTGGCCAGGTTCTCGGTGTTGAGCATGCGGTAGAGGGTCTGGTTCAGCTCTTTGCGGTTTTTCAGGCCCACCCCGGGGCCCAGCACGGCCTGTACGGCCTTGCGCGCCCCCTCCTCATCGGCCCCGGGCTGCAGGCGGATGTTCAGGCCCGACACCTGGTCGTAGCCCCGCTCCAGGAGGGCCTGCACAAGGGGCAATTCGGCGAAGACATATTTTTTGTCGAGGTTTTCCTCGAGCTGGTAGACCCCGCTGAGCACCAGGGAAAGCTGGTTATAGGGTTTCTCGCCCAGCCCGCCGGCCCCCAGGCTGCCCTTGCCCGGCTTCGGGGCCAGCACCACCAGGGGGCTGCGGTAGTCCTGTATGCTCAGGCCCAGCAGGTTGGCGATGTCGATGCCGGTCAC
The DNA here is from genome assembly GCF_024006985.1 of Robiginitalea marina. Lineage (GTDB taxonomy): Bacteria > Bacteroidota > Bacteroidia > Flavobacteriales > Flavobacteriaceae > Robiginitalea > Robiginitalea marina. Next base: position 31,021 of record NZ_JAMXIB010000003.1, on the reverse strand, counting down.
GGTCTGTTGGCCGACCAGGTCCCACTGGCCCAGGAAGAGGGTGCTGTCTATGCCCGTGACCCGGGAATAGGCGCTGTCGACCCCCTTGATCCAGGCGATGCGGCTTTTTTGCTTATGGGTCAGGTATACGCGCTCTTCCAGTTCGGCCGAAAAGGAGGCCACCTCGGGCAGGTCCATCAGGGCGCGGGAAACGGAGGGGTCGAGGGTAAAGGTCTTGCCGGTAAGGGGGGCGGCCTTCAGGTCGGGGTCGAAGGTGTTGCTGAACGACAGGCTGAAGGACTTCAGGCCCGAAAAGCCTGAGAGGACTATAAACAGGGCTGCGGAGCCGATCACGATTACGGCGAAGGTGACGGCGTTGATGATGTTTACGGCGTTCTGGCTGCTGCGCGAGCGCAAATACCTGCCGGCGATGTACAGCGGCACCTTCACCCTCAGGACTTTTTGCGGCGTTCCAGCAAGTCGGGGTTTTCGATGGGGTTCTCCCCTTCGTTGAGCGACTTTTCGATGTTTTCGATATAGTCGAGGGAGTCGTCGAGGAAGAACATCAGCTCGGGCACGCGCCGCAGCTGGTGGCGGGTGCGCTGGGCCAGTTCGTGGCGTATTTTCACCTTATCGGCCTGGATCCCCTTCAGCAGGGCAGGCCCTTCTTTGGGGGGGAAGATGCTCACGTACACCCGGGCCACGGAGAGGTCGGAGGTAACGGTAACCTTGGAGACGGAAATGATTACCCCTTTCAGCCCGCCGTCCACGGCGGCCCGCTGCAGGATTTCGGCCAGGTCCTGTTGTACCAGGCCTGCAATTTTTTTCTGTCGTTGGGTCTCCATACCGCAAAAATACAGACAAAAGTGCGTAATTTCGTGGGAAACCGGGGCAGAATGCGAAAAATCGAACATATCGGCATTGCCGTAAACGACCTGGAGGCCTCCAATGCCCTTTTCGGAAAACTCTTCGGGCAACCCCCCTACAAGATGGAGGAAGTGGCCTCTGAAGGCGTAAAAACGTCCTTCTTCCAGGCGGGCCCGAACAAGATTGAGCTGCTGGAAGCCACCACCCCCGGGAGCCCGATCGCCAAATACCTGGAGCGCAAAGGGGAGGGCATCCACCACATCGCCTTCGACGTGGCCGACATCCACGCAGAAATCGCCCGCCTGAAAGCCGAGGGGTTCACCGTCCTGAACGAAACCCCGAAGAAAGGGGCCGACAACAAGCTGGTCGCCTTCGTGCACCCCAAAACCACCAACGGGGTGCTGATCGAACTCTGCCAGGACGCCCCACCGGAGTAAGCACACCCCTGTTGCGACCCCGGGAAAATAGTGGTAATATTGCCCTGTAGTAGAGCGGAGCTCACTACAGGGCAAGCCCCAAAGTAGCGCAAAGCTCGCTTAGGGGTAAGGTCCGAAAAACATAAGTTCATAAGGTCTTGACAACCTAAAGGTCCTATAGCTCAGTCGGTTAGAGCATCTGACTCATAATCAGAGGGTCCCTGGTTCGAGCCCAGGTGGGACCACATCAAGCAGAAAACCCACGCCGGAAGGCGTGGGTTTTTTCATTCCAGGAAGAAACCCAAGCTTGCTTGAGGTTTCGGACGGGAATGAAAAAAAACGCTTCGCGGTAGCGAAGCGTGGTTTTCTATTTGCAGTAGCGGGACGAACTGGTCCATTCACGCAGTGAATGAACCCAGGCAGGAAAGAAGGATAAAACTTCATTGAAGTGGAATTCCTGCAAACCCAGGTGGATTCTAGGTGCAAGGTTTTCTATCCCTCCCTACGGTTCGGGACGTGTTTGCAGTAGCGGGACGAACTGGTCGCTTTCGACGTAGGAGAAAGCAACCCAGGTGGATTCTAAGTGCAAGATTTTCTATCCCTCCCTTCGGTTCGGGACCTGTTTGCAGGAGCGGGGCTTCTCTGGTCGGTACGCCGCAGGGCGTACCAACCCAGGTGGATTCTAGGTGCGAGGTTTTCTATCCAAGAAATAGGGGGACCTATACATGTTCACTTTCGTTTTTTATGCGCTGGAAAGTCAACACAAACAAAACTACGCCCCTGAATCTGCCAATTTCCTGGTATCCACATATTGCTGGAAGGCAGTAATTTTGCCTTCGTCATTTAGCGTCCACAGATGTGCGGTCTGGGCATTATAGGCTTTGCCGGTAGCGTTGACTTTAGCATCATATCGCAGCGTAGCCAGGACCTTGTTGTTGCTCATCCCGTGAAGTTTAATGTCCTGTAAACCAAAGTATTCGTGGTTAGCACCAAGACGCGCAAAAACACCTTCTAAAATTGCATCCGGACCTATGTAGGGGTTACCATCTGCAAGCGAATTGCTTTCGGCTTCGTTCCATTCGATTTTGGGATGCATTAATCCCAGAACAGTTGGTATATCGCCCGTGGAAAAAGCGTTGTACAAAGCGTCAATGATTTGAATGGTTTGTTCGGTTTTCATGGTTTCGGTTGTTATTTAATACCTATTGTGGTCGGTTTTCGGCTCTCCCGGGTATTATTTCTTAATTGAGTTTCTCATAATGAAGCGCAACGGCCTGGTATATGAACCGTTTTAAGGGTTTATCCGTTGCTGGCTTTAGTTTTTTGCGAATTCTATTAACGGTTTAATATTTCCATTATCAGCTTCCCTTAGCGATTTAATATACTCTTTTCTTGTTTCGTCTGCTTTGGCCATATTTGATTGATGCCAGGAAAATATTTCTTTCCCGAATATTGATTCTATGATAATGTCAGCCATCAGTCTTGAGTGCCTTCCGTTGCCATTTGGAAAACAATGAATAGATACTAGTCTATGTTTGAATCTTATAGCAATTTCCTCTGGCGAATACGTATTATTTTCAATCCAATATTTGGTGTCGGCCAGCAAGTTTCTCAATTCCATGCCAATTCGTGTCCAGGGTATTCCAATGTTTTTTTCTGACCTTCTGAATTCACCTGCCCATTTCCATACTTCACCATACATTCGTTTGTGGAGGTCTTTTACAAACTTTTCAGTCAATATTTTCTCAGCTTTTAAATTGGTTCGAATAGTCCATTCCACAGCTTTTTCAATGTTTAACTGTTCGAATTCATCCAGTTCTCCCTGAGTTGTAATCGACTTAATTTTCAGACCTTCCTTTTCATTTTCATCTAAAGGGGTTTGTCCTTCTTCATATTTTAATTCTAATCCCATAAAGATTTTCGTACTTCTCTTTTAATTTCATTTGCGAGGTCGTTAATAGTGTCATTTAACTTTTCATCCCCAATTCCCTGGTCCTCCAGCTTCATATTTTGATTGGTCCTTAACACTATTTTCCGGGCTAATTTTTCCGATTCCAGGCGAATTAAATTTTCAATAGATCCATCATTTGGAACAAATCCATATACAAATTTCATATTTAAGGCCTGGCCCACATCTTTTAATTTATTAATTGTTATTTGGCCTTTAGCTTCTCTTTCTTCAATCTTTTGTATTGCTCCTTTAGACATTCCAAGTTTGGTGCCCAATTGGTCCCGAGTCATATTTAATGTGGTCCTAATGGTGTTTATCCATCCCTTCGTTGGTACCAAAACCAATGCTGATTCTTGAAATTTCATCAATTTCTGGTCTAATTGTTCAATTAGAAGTTGTCTTTTGTTTCTCATTTCTGTTAGTAATGAATACGTATATGTATTAATATTAAATCAAAAGTATACAAATAAGTATAAACAAACAACATAAAGAATACATATAAGTATGTTTAAAAAATAAAAGTATACCTAAAAGTATACTTTTTAGTGCTGTTCTGGTTCGAATAAAATAAACGCCAACGGCCCTGGCTATGGCCCGGCGCCTCAACTGCGCAGACCTTCCAGCAATCCTTTACGGATGTAACGATATTCTATCGTGTAGACCGCCATTAATCCCAGGCCAAACAAAACGGGTAGAATCCCTCCAAAACCATAGGTCATGCTTAAAATAAAACCTAAATAATACTCAGGTCTATCTATGGGAAGAAAAAGGGCTACTACAAATGTCATTAACAAAAGATATCCAGGCAATTCAGGGGCATTATAAAATAGAACCGTAATAATAATCCCGAAGATAAACGCACCGATAAAACCATAAATCTCCTGTTTGGAAACCATTTTTTGATGGTTAGCGGACCTCTTATGCCTCTTTTGAATAAGGGTGAGCAATGCCCAGGAGACTAAGGGAACGATCAGAATCCCCCACCAATTAGATATTTTAGGCATGTCTTCTTTGGCTAACAGGTGATGCGAGATAACACCGCCGCGAAAATGTTCCAAAATGAGAATGCCCAATACAAAAACAGCTACGATTGTTGTGATTAAAATTTTTGTTCTGGTATTTAAAATGACTTTCATTTTTAATTGGCCACAACGGTCTCGGCTATGCTTAGTGCCGGATTTCGAGGTACTTTACTTTCCGCTTAGCAGTTAGTTTATTTAATGTAATTACTTTCATTTCAGCACTTCCGACAGCATTACGTATAGCCATTGTTGGCATTTCGTTAGTCTTCATCCAATGTTTTTATCAGTCCGAAACATAATTGGTCAATATTGCCCGTTTTTTCGTTAAATGCAGAAACATTGGATAGTATTACTATTCCATTTTTGTTTTCTAAATCTAAGGCCATTGACGAAGTATAGCCTCCAGTTCCACCATTATGCCAAATCAATTCGCCACCATTTTTTCTTTTTAAAATATGCCATCCAAGTCCTATACTCATATTGTCGTTTACTTTAAATGTAGGCTTTTGGGTCAATGCTAATTCCTTATTCGCAATATCAAATTGAGCTAAAGCAAACTTGGATAAATCTTCTACAGTAGAAAAAATTGCTCCACCACCAGCTAAAACATCAAAATCCCAATTCGAAGTGGGTTTCCCATTTGGGTTTAATCCTTTCACAAGTTCAGTTTTTACATTTTCTCTTTTACTCGTAGAGTTTACCATTTTATATTTTGTAAATATTTTCTCTTGTAATAGTAATTCATAAGTTGATTTTGCAATAGTTGCTAATTCAAATCCCAAAACTCCAGCGCCAAGGTTAGAGTACTCATACCTAATTCCAGGTTCTTGATTTAGTTTGACTTCTTTTGTTAGATAATCTATAAGCTTTTCTTTGTCGTAATCTTTATAAGGATTGTCTTGGTCAACAAACAAAAGATTTAGGTTTGAAGGCAATCTTGGAAGTCCAGAAGTATGATTTGCAAGTTCCTTGAAAGTGATTACATTATCGGAATTAACTTTGAAATCAAGGTAATCTTGGATATTGTCATCTAATTTTAGTTCTTGGTCGTTTACAAAATTTGACAATAAGGTTGCTGTAAATACTTTAGTTATAGAACCTATTTCAAAAACATCCTTATAATTTTCAATTAATTTAATTGTGTCATTTATTCTTTCAATTCCAATAAAGTCAACTTTTCCATTTTTAATTAAAGCAAGTGATAATTGAGTGTTGTTTGGAAATAATTTGGTGTTTTCAAATAGAAGTTCAGACTGTTCTTTAGTTATTCGATTATTTGGGTTTTTAATCCCGTTTTCAGCAACGGTTGTTTGTCCATTTGAACAACTTGAAAGGATAAGTCCAATTAATGCAGTTAAATATTTTTTCATTTTTTTCTTCATAATGAATGCCAACTTGTTAAAGGTATTCCAAGGTAACGTTTATCCGGAACATGAAAGCCGGTTAACATTAACGTTATTGCGAGTGTCCCCGAATAATCGCCCCGGGGGATAATCATTTAGGATAGCTCGATTTCTTGCAGCCAATGAATCCTAATTCATTCACTAAAGGTGTTAATCCGCCCTGGCGAACGATAAGTCATTCAAACATTTGTTACTTTGAATAGAATGCGCTAATTTTGAATCATATTTCATACATTATCTAAAACAAGCACGCTTAATGAATGATAAACCATTCACAGAATGGACCTCTATGAGCGATAAGGCAATAGCCCAAAGAATCGGCGCCTTTGTCCGGCACCACCGCATGGAGCAGCAAAAGACCCAGGAGGAGCTCGCCGGGGCAGCCGGCATCAGCCGTTCTACCCTCAGCCTGCTGGAACGGGGCGAAACGGTTACCATAGCCACCCTCTTGCAGGTTTTACGGGTGTTGGACCAGTTACAGGTGCTGCATGCCTTTGAAGTGCAGGAAAAACTCAGTCCGCTGGCCCTTGCCAGGTTGCAACGGGAAAAGCGGCAGCGGGTGCGCCCTGCCTCGAAGAAACCCGGGGAAAACAACCATGAAACAGACTGGTAAGGCGTGCAGGTAGCGGAAGTACATATATGGGGCCGTTTGGCAGGGGCCGTAGCCTGGGATGATACCACCGGGCTGGCGACTTTTGAGTATGATCCGGGCTTTAAGGCAAGCGGCTGGGACCTGGCGCCCCTTAAAATGCCCCTTTCCAATAACCGCAACCAGTTTTCCTTTCCGGAGCTGCGCACGAACAGGGATCCCGCCCTGGACACCTTCAGGGGCCTGCCTGGACTGCTGGCCGATTCCCTGCCCGACAAATACGGCAACCAGCTGATCAACCTTTGGCTGGCCGGGCAAGGGCGGCCACAAGACAGCATGAACCCGGTGGAAATGCTCTGTTTTATAGGCAAACGCGGCATGGGCGCGCTTGAATTTGAGCCCGCTACCCTGAAGGAGCACAAACGGACGTTTTCCATTGAGGTCGATAGCCTGGTGGATATCGCCCGAAGAATGCTGGACCGGCGCGAAGCCTTCACCGCCAACCTCCAAAAGGACGAGGAACAGGCCGTACAGGAAATCCTGAAAATCGGGACCTCAGCGGGGGGCGCCCGTCCGAAAGCGGTCATTGCCTGGAATGAAAAAACCGGGGAAGTACGCTCGGGGCAGACCAAAGCGCCCAGGGGCTTTGAACACTGGCTGATCAAGCTCGATGGCGTGAGCGATGTGCAATTGGGGAGCAGCCATGGCTACGGCAGGGTAGAAATGGCCTATTACCACATGGCCAAGGCCTGTGGCATTGAGATGATGCCCTCGCGCCTGCTGGAAGAGCATGGCCGGGCCCACTTTATGACCCGGCGCTTCGACCGGGAAGACGGGGATGTAAAGCACCACGTGCAGACCTTTTGCGCCTTAAAGCACTTCGATTACAACCTGGTCAGCAGTTTCAGTTACGAGCAGCTCTTCCAATGCATGCGGGAGCTTAAACTCACCTATGCCGATGCCGAGCAAATGTTCCGCAGGATGGTCTTCAACGTCATCGCCCGCAATTGCGACGACCATACCAAGAACTTTGCCTTTCTTCTGAAACAGGGTGGCCGCTGGGAGCTTGCCCCCGCCTATGACCTGTGCCATGCCTACCGCCCGGGGAGCCAGTGGGTAAGCCAGCACGCCCTGAGCATCAACGGAAAGCGAAACCACATCACCAAAGCCGATCTGCTGGTGATTGGGGCCTCCATCCGCTGCAAGAAGGCCCCGGAAATTGTAGAGGAGATCAACCACACCGTAAATCAATGGAAACAGTTTGCCGATGCCGTGCAGGTGCACCCGGCGCTGCGGGATAGCATTGGTAAGACCCTTTTAAATTTGAAGGAGTGATTGAACCCAGGTACCAGGCAAGGCTAAACCATTACTGGATGGGGGGATTGAAAACTGCCCATAGCTGTAGTAATCCCTATGAGTGTTATTTGGATTAATCATCAATTTTTTTCGCCGACATGTGACACCGTGGCCACCCAACGCCCCTGTATTTTTTTTGCCGCGCCTTCCATAAACGCGCCCTCAACAGGGTAATAAACCGAGTAATTCAGGACTTCTTTTTCACAATCCATATGGGTGATGGTGATTTTATGGGTGGTGCTTTCAGGGTTCGGGTCATATTCGGTAACCACCACCTTTTGTCCATTTGAAAAAAGGGTAAGATCAGGGGTAACAAAGGTATTTTCGGATAATAAAACAGGCAACCTGCCGTCCACTTCCGGATGCAGGTACAGCTGAAAATCTTCAGTCCCAAGGATGGCCTTTAACACCAATTCCCGGTCCACTTTTGACCAACAGGAACGGGTATCAGGCCTGCTTTCTTCGCTGAGCGGAGGAACAGAAGACTCAGGGGTACGCTGGCACCCAAAGACCAGGAGTGCTGCGGGTAAGATGTAGGTAAGGCGTTTCACGGGTTGCGCTGTTTCGTTTTACCGGAAATTTGCGCTACAAACTACAAACGACCATCAGGGCTTCATTGTTGGAGCGCAAGGATATATAGGAGGAATTGTCTTTTAAAATAGGCACCAAATCTTATGCCAGAGTGGTAGGTGAAATCAGGAGTGACCTCTCATAAATCTATGGGCAGGCCTTGGAGGGTCGGGCTTGGGAATCAGAGGAGATCAGAAATTTAAAATGACTTTCCCTTTTTCAGGAAGACCTCCCGCTTAGGGATTAAATATGAAAAGCTATGAAATAGCGCGGATTAGGAATTTATGACAAACGCCAATTACTATCAAAACCCATGTTTTCGGCAATTTCGTATTGGGGTAAATAGAAACGCTCCATCTTCCTGAGAAACTCATATTTAGACAGCTGATTTAAACCATCTTTCGAGCACTTAAAAAAGGAATAATAACTCTCAAGGGCCTTGTTTTCCTCCTTTTTCAATAAGAAATTACAAAAACTGTACTGTAGACCAGCAAACGGTTTTAAATAACTCCTATCTGGGATTAAGTTGTTTTTTGAGCTATTTATCTGTTTTTCTACAGGGTGTAAATTCCAAATCAGGTCATGCGTGAAGAAGCTCCAGGGCATGTAATGATCCAGGCTAAAATTATCCAAAGCCCCCAAAGGCTTTTTGCCAAAAACATCAACTTCGTTTGGATTAGTTGAGACAAAACTCCTCCAATATTTGGTGGCTGAGGTGAGATTTCTTGTTTCTGGTTTTTCAAGCTTCTTTGAAAGGCTTGAAACATTGGGATTCCTTTTTTCAAGATACCTCACTAAGCTGAATAAAGTATGTGCCTTTGCCAGGGTACGATACCTTTTAAGCCATTTAACCCATGATTCATTAATAATTATTTTTTTTGAGCCCGCATCAATTTGATAAGGCGCCGTTTCATCTTGGACCTCCAGTATTTTTGAATTTACCCGGCTATCCTTTACCCCTCTTGTTTCCTGGCTAAACCACGGTCTAATAAACCTGTAAGGAACATATCTGGTAAGTTCTGCAGTAATTTTTGAAAGCAAATCAGAGTCTTTGTTTTCAGTAAGGAATTCATACAAATCATGCTCGTTTAAATCGTCTTCAAGGAGGTAGTGCTGTTTTATTTCTTTTATATACGTTGCGCATTGATCGGCTGTTCCGAATGAAAGTTTGAAATAATTCACAGGGTACCACAGCTTGCTGATGGTTTTAAATACTATTTCATCAAAACTGATTTCTTTTTGTTCCTGCTGTGAGAAGATTTCCAAAATAGACAGCCACCAGTAGTATTTATAGCTATTGGTGGTATTCTGGAAGACACGATTTAAATGTTCAGAATTCAAGGGATAAAATCATTTGGCGGGAATATAGATCGAATTCTCTGTACTAATTTTTGGGGCACCTATATTCAACGGACAGGTAAAATTTAAAATTAATAAATTCGAAAGTTAAGCTGTCCTGTTTTAACGAGGCCTATATAAAGGGAAAAGCTACAGATCCATAGGGTCCGATTTAAATAATCAACTAGATTTCATTTCTAAACAATGTTGAACTTCTACTATAAAGATTCCATTACTTCCTTTTTATCGAAAAGCACGGAAGAAATTATAGGAGAGATTACGCTCGCTAATCAATTTGATTCCACCTTAAATCAGAATAAATCTTGGGAAACTCAAATCCCCTTGTTACAAGAGGCATTAAAGGATTATGAAGGAACAATCTTCTTTGAATTTTCTATTCCTCGAATGGGTAAAAGAGTTGATGCGCTTACAATTATAGAAGGAGTGGTCTTTGTGATTGAATTCAAGGTTGGAGAGACCAAATACCACCGGATTAATATAGATCAGGTTTGGGACTATGCATTGGATTTGAAAAATTTCCATGAGCCAAGTCACCGAGCATTATTGGCTCCCATCCTGGTGGCAACAGAGGCCAAAGCGTCATTTATAGAAATCGCGACCACCACACATGATGATAATTTATTACGCCCTATAAAAGTCAATAAATCTTACTTGCGGCTTGCGATTCGAAGTGCGCTAGATTTCTATGGAAACACACAATACTTAGACCCCGTTGCTTTTTCCAAAGGCCGCTATTATCCAACTCCTACGATCGTTGAAGCGGCACTTTCGCTCTATCATAATCATACAGTTGATGAAATAACCAGGAGTGATGCTGAAGCCAAAAACTTAACAAAAACTACGTCCGTAATATCACAACTAATAAAGGAGGCAAGGACAGAGAAAAGAAAGACAATTTGCTTTGTTACCGGGGTTCCGGGGGCAGGAAAGACCCTAGTTGGTCTCAAGGTGGCCACCTCTCATCTCGACGAAGAAAATGGAAACGCAAGTGTTTACTTGTCGGGAAACGGGCCATTAGTGGCAATACTTCAGGAAGCTCTAGCCCGAGATAAGGTTATTAATGAGCGGGCAAAAGGAATAAAGCTTTCAAAAGGAAAGGCCAAGACCAGCGTAAAAGCCTTTATTCAAAACATTCACCATTATCGTGACGCATACCTGGTTGATCCAAAGCCGCCCTATGATCATGTGGCAATTTTCGATGAAGCACAAAGGGCCTGGCACAAGGAGCAAACCGTAAAGTTCATGAAGCAAAAAAAAGGGCAGCACGACTTTGACTATTCTGAACCTGAATTTCTAATTTCTTGTTTGGATCGTCATCAAGATTGGGCGGTAATTGTTTGCTTGGTGGGTGGCGGACAAGAAATAAACACAGGGGAGGCGGGGATTTCTGAGTGGCTTAGTGCTATCAAAAACCGCTTTTATAATTGGGAAGTCTATATATCACCAAATCTTACAGAGTCTGAATATGCCGCTTCAGAGGCCATTTCTGAACTGCAAAAGGTGACAGAAGTAACATTAGATGCTGATTTGCACCTAGCGGTTTCTATGCGCTCTTTTAGGGCAGAGAATCTTTCTAATTTCATCAAGAATCTATTGGATCTGAATAGGGAGGAGGCCATTAGAACTCATTTAAAATTCAAGGAGAATTATCCTATTGTTCTTACAAGAGATTTACGAGCCGCAAAGGCATGGTTAAGGGAAAAAGCGAGAGGGAGTGAAAGATACGGGCTCGTTGTTTCTTCTCAAGCACAACGCTTAAAACCCTTCGCGATAGATGTTAAGTCACCCATGAATCCAGTTCATTGGTTTCTTAATGATAAAGATGATGTTAGGTCCTCTTATTACCTAGAAGATGTGGCTACAGAATTTCATGTACAAGGCCTCGAATTAGATTGGGCCTGTTTAACATGGGACGGGGACTTGAGATATTCAAAGGAAGGATGGAAAACATTCTCATTCGTCGGCAGTAAATGGCAACACATACACAAAGAAGAACGTAAAAAATATTTGATAAATGCGTACAGGGTCCTTTTGACAAGAGCAAGACAAGGAATGGTAATCGTTGTTCCAGAGGGTAATTCAAATGACCATACTCGAAAACCTGAAATTTATGATCCGACGTTTAATTACCTTAAAGAACTGGGGATTCCCGTGATCTAGTTTGGAGGCATTTTTACTACTACTGGCCGAGCTCATTACTTCAAATAACTATTAGTATAAATAATAGGATTTAAAGTCATAGAAAAGAATTATGCAAGTTGAATACTAAAAGCTCGTCTCACAATAGGTTGCCTTATGTAATTACGAAAAAAAATTATTACCCCCATCTAGAAATTTCCATCCAGAATTATACCTGTTCAAATACACTAAAAGTCACTTGTCGCCGTATTAAACAAGAGGTATGTCATAATTTCTTGGTATCGATTGGTATTAACCTACTTGCGCTCGTACTTAAGAATCATTGGCAGTCTTCCGAAAATCCAATCCATGCCGATAGTTTACGGTCAAATAGAGTCCTTAAAAAGATTGCGCCAGGAATTCGAGAATAGGGGTATATCAAGGTTCAATTCAATCCGTGAAATCAAGCAATTCCTCAAGTATTTCGATCGCCATAAAGAAGATTTGCTTTTTAAGGTAGAACAAGATTACAATCTTGAATATGAAAGGCTATTGGAACAAAAAATGGCCATTGAAAAGGACTACCAACTTCAAAAGGCCGAAGTAGAAACACGCTTAATTCAAAGGATAAACAAACTAACAACGCTTTGTGAAGCATCAGCATCGGTAGAAACTAGCAATCCAGTAGTTGAGGTGCTTTACTGGTATAAGTATATTGTCTTAAAAACTATTCTGTTTGTTTACAAAAGGTCATATAAAAGAGTTGTTAGGTCCCGCACCCAAAATAAACTCTACAATCTAAAATCTCTTGAAAGTTCTGTAAATAGCTTTTCATTAAATCGCGAAAGTATTATTTCAAATCGATTTAAGACCAAACTTCATGAGCTAGAACACATACGGAAAGTAATTTCAGAGCTAAATCCATTAATTGCTGGAGCTATTGGAGAGAATTTAGTGGCAAAGGAGCTAAACAAGATATCGACAACTGCGGTCCTTTTTCATGATTATTCAATTCTATTCGATAAGCCCATCTATTACAAAAAGGAGAATCAAACAATACGGAGTATTCAAATAGATCATTTATTGGTAACCAAAGCGGGGGTCTTTATCATTGAAACTAAGAACTGGAGTAAGAAATCAGTAATGAATCTCGATCTTAGATCTCCTGTAAGCCAAATGCAAAGGTCCGGTTATGCCTTATATCTACTATTAAATGGAAAAGGCTCTAAAATAGGGGGCTATTTAAATCAACATCATTGGGGAGCTAAGGAATTGCCGACACGAAATGTGTTAGTGATGATAAACAACAAGCCCAATGAAAAGTTTCGTCATATAGCGATCAAGAATTTAGACGAGCTGAATGACTATATCAATTTTTTTGAACCCATTTTTGACGACGCTGAGGTGCTTGGCATCGCGAATTATTTGAAAAGGCTAAAAAATTGACAGTCGTTCAAAGACGCTAAGAGTTTTATTGAAATGATAAGTAATCTCTCAAAAAACCAGACGATTGATCATCCTACAAAAACCCCAATTTTAAAACACAATACCTTCTCAGAGCCCTCACTCCAACCCAACCACCCCCCCATCCCCAAGGGTAACCGGGCTTTCGCCAAAACGCTCTTTCATGGCCTTGCGCAGGGCAAGCAAATAAACCGCCTGGGCATGCACCCCGGTGAGGCCCGTGCGGACCTGCGCATTATAGGAGTCTATCAATTCCTGGTTGCTAAGGGCTAAAAAACGGTTATAATACCCCGAAAACAATTCCTGGTCGCCCTTTCGGGAAGTAAACACATGCTTCATTGTGCATTGATTTTAGGTTAATGCACCAGACATGAATGATAATTGGACTGTGATTCATTTTTTTTGACGAATGTCCGCATTCTAAACCACCGTGGCTTTTGTGCCCGGTTGGTACGCTATTTAGCGTTCCTGATACGCTATAAATTTACAACTTTAGACGAGGAAATAAACATTAAAGGCCACACAATCCGTACACCAAAAAGTTGATAACTTGTCAAAGTGCCGGATAGAAGTAAGTTACCCTTCCTGTTTCGAGCCCAGGCGTTTCTCCCCTAAATGAAATATGCATTTCACTCCCCCCCATCTACCTTCACCCACCTACTGTCCGAATCATCCCCACCCCTTAACACAAGATAGGCGTCGGTGAATTCCACGATGCGCAGGGTATCGGAATGCTTGTAAATGGGAACCCCTTTGCCCGTTTCACTCAGGAAAACGTCCAGGCGATAGCTCCTGAAACCGGGTATTTTGATCGTATGGGGTACAAATCCAATAAAACTAACGGTTATGTCGTAGTCGGTTTCGATGCGCTTGAGCCGGAACCGGCCAAACCCATCACCGTCCACGACCTTCCCGATAGCGCTGTGTTCCCGGGAATACACGTTGGCATGTGCAATAGGAGAACCTTCAAGGTCCTTAACCCGAACCTCAAGGGTAATGGAATCAGTAAGATCGGTCCAAAAAGTTGCCTTATGGTAGGGCAGGGGTATCGCGGAATCCACACTATACTCGAGGAAGAGCGTGTCGTGCGAGATACGATACGTTCCCCTTCCAAAAAAATCATCGCCAAGGTCCCCGCCGGCGTGATATTCAAATCCGCCTTGCCCGTGAAACGTATAGTAGGAATACGCATCTATAGGCACGCCTTGTTCTGCGTAGGTTCCCTGCAACGCCTTTTGGGCCGAACAGGTAATGGACATTAAAATCAATGTCATGGCGGCCATCGCCTTTCGCTCCTTTGGAACCCGCATTACCGGCGTGTTCATGGTTTAATGGTTTTTCGGTCGTTCAATCCAGCGGCATGGGGTACTAACCAACCCCTCACTTCCCTGAACCTCTTCCAGATGCAGGCTACACCTTACTGGAAGGGCTTAAATATAGGGGGCTTTACCCCCCTCACCAAACACCCCCCTTAAAAACGCAAAAGGAGTAACCCCCCGGGAGGCGACAAATGACCTGCCTGATTTTTCAGGCCAACGCCACAAACCCGCCCGGCAATCCCTAAATTTGTGCAAAAGGACAGTTCCCACCCAAAGGGGCTATAGCGCAAAAGATATGAGGGCAACCGTATTGCTGATCCTGGTTCTTCTATTCGGGTGTCAGAAGGATACCGTGGAAGATCAGGACAACGCAACACCTTCGCAGGAGGTCGAATTTGGCGCCAACAGCTATGTGGAATACCAGGCCGGATCACTGCCCCTGGTTATTTCGGTTTCCCATGGGGGAACGCTCGATCCGGCGTCAATCCCTGACCGGACCTGCAACGACGCGGTAAACACCATGGACGCCTTCACCCTAGAAACCGCCCTGGAAATCAAAAACCAGCTCTTCAATAGCACCGGGTGCTACCCCCACCTGGTTATCTCGCACCTGAAGCGAAGCAAACTGGACCCCAACCGGAACATAGGGGACGGGGCCTGCGGAAATGCCCAGGCAGAAAGGGCCTGGAACGAATTCCACAATTTTATCAAGCGCGCCCGAAATTCGGCCAACCGGCAGTACGCCAACAAAACCTTTTTTGTGGATTTACACGGGCATGGAAACCCGATACAACGCATCGAGTTGGGGTACCTGCTTTTTGATGACGAACTGGACCTGCCCGACAATACCCTCAACACCACTGAGTACATCAATTTCAGTTCAATCGCGAATCTGGCCAGAAACAACCGCAACAATGCCACCCACGCGCAGCTTTTAAGGGGCGAACAATCGTTTGGGACCCTCCTGGGCGACCGGGGTTTCCCCTCGGTACCCAGCCGGAACATCCCCTCCCCGGGAACGACCACCAACTATTTCAGTGGCGGGTATATTACGGCAAACCACACCAGTTATGCTCCCGGTATCGCCATTAACGGCTTACAAATGGAATTAAATTTTGCCGGGGTAAGGGACACCGAATCGAACAGGGCAGCCTTTGCCCGGGCTTTTTCAGATGCCATTATCGCGTATATGAACACCCACTTCGAGATGGGCTGGGATGCCTGCGATCCGGGGGAATGAAGTGCGGGGGGGTGCCTGTTTCAATTGATCCTCCCGGGGCTATAGGGAAATCCAGAGCGTACGCCTTCCCCCGCCTTTTCCTGCCTCACTCCAACCCCAAAGCCTCCAACTGTAAGCGCTTTAGCTGCTCCTGCAACTGCCTCACCACCCCCTGGTGCGCGGGGTCCCCGATCAGGTTCTGCAGCTCATACGGATCGCTGGCAAGGTCGTACAATTCAGCCTGGTCAAACCGCAGCCATTTGATGTATTTGTACCGGTCGGTAACCACCACCCGGTAATCGAGCTGGGCGGTCCAGGGGAAGGGGTTCTCATTGCTGTAGTATTCGATAAGCCCCACGGTGCGGAGGTCCGCCGCCTGGCCGGTGAGCAGGGGCAGCAGCGATTTCCCCTGTATGGTCGCCGCCACGGGGATGCCGGCTACATCAAGGGCAGTAGCCGCCAGGTCCACCGACAGGGCCAGGCCCCCCACTTCCTTCACCGGGGAAGCGATGCCGGGGTGCCGGATAATGAGCGGGGCCCGTACCGACTCCTCGTAGGGCATCCTCCGTTCCAGGGAAAACCCGTGTTCCCCGAAAAAGTATCCGTTGTCGCTGGTCAAAATGACCACCGTGTTCTGGCTGATCCCGAGCCGTTCGAGCTCGGCCCTGATCCGCCCCAGGCTTTCATCTACGGCCAGCATCATTTCCGCCCGGGTTTGGATGGTTTTTTCCGCAATGCCCAGGTCCATGCTGCCGGCCCACCGCGGGTCCGCCGCCAGGGCCTCTGCACGCAGTGTAAAAGCATTTTCAATCACGGGCTTTCCCCCTTCCACGGTAGCCGTGGGGGAATAGGAGGGGCTTCTTTGGTAGGTTTTCCCTTCATAGAGCCCCTGGTGCCTTTTGGCGGGGATAAACTCCTTGGGGACATCCAGGTCCGTGGTGCCGTCGTCGCGCTGCACCGCTTCGGGGTGCACGGCCTTGTGCCCGATATACAGGAAGAACGGGCCCTCCGCATGGTCCCGGATAAACCCCAAGGCCTTGTCGGTGAAAATATCGGTGATGTAGCCTTTGGCCACATAGGAGGCACCGCCTTCGTACAGCACGGGGTCGTTGGTGGTTCCCTGCCCCTCCATGCACACCCAGTAGTCATACCCGGGCCGGGGGGCCGAACTGTTGCCCATGTGCCATTTCCCTACATGGGCCGTGGTATACCCGGCCTCCTGCAGGTATTTCGGGAAGAGGTCGAGCATAAAGCTGGCCTGGTTCCTGGAGGTGTTATCGATAATCCCGTGCCGGGAAGGGTATTGCCCCGTGAGGATGCTCGCCCGGTTCGGGGAGCACAAAGGCACCGCGTGGTAGGCCCTGTTGAACCGGGTGCCTTCCCGGGCCAGCCGGTCGATCTCCGGGGTCTGCAGGTAGGGGTGCCCGCCCGCGCCCCATTCGTCGTAGCGCATGTCGTCCACCACGATCATCACAATATTCGGCCGGGGGTCCTGGCCCGTCAGGCGGGCCGAAAGGAACAGCAAAAACAGGAGTGGTACAGCGCGGCGCATAGTTCGGGGAATCTTCATTGCGACTGTTTCCAACCGGGGCCCCGGACCACGCGCCCGGGCAGCGCCCCCGTGTGTTCCCCCTCGCGGAGGACCTGGGTGCCGTTGACAAACACATGGACCATGCCCGTAGCGTACTGGTGCGGGTTCTCGAAGGTGGCATGGTCCCGGATCTGTTCCGGGTTGAAAATGGCCAGGTCTGCGAAATACCCTTGTTTTAGCGCCCCCCTGCGCTCGATCTTCAGGTTGGCAGCCGGCAGGGAGGTGAGCTTGCGTACTGCCTCTTCCAGGGGGATTACCTTTTCTTCCCTTACATATTTTCCGAGCAGGCGGGCAAAGTTGCCGTAGGCGCGCGGGTGCGGGTTGGATTTTAGGAAAACCCCTTCCGGCGCCATGGAGCCGGAATCCGAACAGAAACTCATCCAGGGCAGGGCAATCTGCTTCTTTACATTCTCCTCGGACATCAGGAAATAAACAGTGCCTACCCGGCTTCCATCCTGTATGACCAGGTCAATGGCCGTTTCTTCAGGGCTCTGATTCCTCAGGGCCGCCACTTCGGCCAGCGTTTTCCCGGTGAGGTATTTAAGGGAGTCGTTTTTAAAGCCAACCAGCATCAGGTTCTCTGCAGTTCCCGCGGCCTCGTAGAGGTTTTCCCAGCCTTCCGCCCGGGTCTTCATTTCCCGGATGACCCTGGCCCTTACTGCCGGGTCCCGGAGCCGTTCCGCCCATTTTTCATAACCGCCTTCCTGCACCCAGGGCGGCATGGAGGCATCCAGCCCCGTGGCGCCCGCCGTATAGGTGTACATGTCTGCCGTGATGTGCAGCCCTGCCTGCCGGGCGGAGTCGATTTTCGCCACCACGGCCTCGTATTTGGGCCAATTGGCCATCCCGCCCTGCTTCAGGTGGTAGACCTCAGCCCGGATCCCGGCTTCATTAGCAATGCGCAGGAGCTCATCCAGGCTTTCGAGGATCTTTTCGCCTTCGCTCCGCATGTGGGAAATATACATGCCGTCGTACCCCGACGCCACTTTGCAGAGCTCGATCAGCTCTTCTGTGCTGGAGTAAAAGGCCGGTGCGTAGATCAGGGAAGACCCCACACCCAGTGCCCCGTCTTCCATGGCCTGGCGGACCAGGAGCTTCATGGAATCCAGTTCTGCTTCCGTCGGGGGTCGATCCTCGTAGCCCACCTGGTGGATGCGCAGGGTGGTGGCCCCGACAAAGGAGGCGATGTTGGGCGAAATCCCCTTGTCCACAAGGAATTGCAGGCCTTCCCCCAGGGTGGTCCATCCGACCTCGTACTTGATATCCCCCTGGGTTTCCTCCTGGGTCTTCTTCATGGCTTCGTTCAGGGGCCCCATGGACCAGCCTTCACCGAAAACCTCGAGGGTGACCCCCTGCCGGATATCACTTTGGGAGGTGCCATCCTCCATCAAAGAGACAGGCGCCCAGCTCAGCATATTGATAAATCCGGGTGCAACCACCAGGCCGGTTGCATCGATTTCAACGATGCCTTTGGCGTCCGTGAGCTGGCCGACGGCCGCAATAGTATCTGCATTGATACCTACGGCGCCGATATAGCCTTCCTCCCCGGAGCCGTCCACAATACGCCCGTTCCGGATCAGGATGTCATAGGTTGGGGGCGCAGTACATCCGCCGGCCAAAAGGAGCGCCAGTAGCAGGTTGCGGGGCTTGTCGGAATCAGGGAGAAGGTTCTTGGAAAAGTTCTTTATGAAACCCATGGGTAAAGTAAGTTATAGTTTGATGAAGATAATGAACTCAAACCTGATTCGTTGCACGGGGCATTAATTTAAGCCCATTGAAAGCGGGCGGCTCTTCATTCCAATCAAAGGAAAGGGGAAAAACCGCTGCGCATCCTGATTATGCCCTGCGCTGCCCAAAACCAACCGCAACACCCATGGTGTGCGGGGCCCTGGCCCCACCACTGGAACGGACGGAAACCCAGGCAAAATCCGACCCCTTCAGGCGGCAAACCCGATGGTTTTCAACCCCACCTGTGCAGCGGCCCATTTGTTGATGACATACGACCGGATGGCCGGGAGAAGGAACAAAGCGTCCTTCTTGAGGGGCCCAAACCTCATTCCCGGAAGAGCATCCCCGACCCGGGCACATCATCTGTGGCATTCCAGGCAGGAAACCAGAAAAGGGTGGTCGGCTCGGCGTCCCGGGCGTCATAATCGTAATATCCCAGGCCCAACCGCAGGCTCGACCAGTCGGCCCCGCCCATTTTTTCGATGTACTCCATGGGAAAGGCGATTTCCAGGGTGGCCCCCGTTTCCGTCCGTTTTACCGCGGAGGTCACTGCAGCCGGAAGGCGGGCTTCGTCGTACACCGGGTTTTTGCTTTTAAAAGTCCTCAGGTAGGCGATCCAGTCCCGGCCGCGCCCTTCGCCCTGGTTAAAGGCGCTCAGGTGTTTGGGGCGGGCATCGAGCCCTACAATCAGGCCGTCCTGGTCCCAGTAAGAGCCGTCTTCGGCCACAAAGAAGTCATTGTCGGCGAGGTCTACGGCCACGTAGAAATAGTCCGCGTCATAGGCCGTGGCAAATTTCAGCGAGCAATCCGCGGGGCCGTCATAATCGAAAGGGGCGCCGTCCCGCCGGTCCACGGAGATCCACTCCGCACCTTTCCAGTCCTTCAGGTCCCCGTCGACCTTGCGCCCCGACACCTTTCGCACCGGGTGCCTCTCAAAGGGCTGGTATTTTAAGTCGTTGGAAAAACTGACATTGGGCTG
The DNA here is from genome assembly GCF_024006985.1 of Robiginitalea marina. GTDB lineage: Bacteria > Bacteroidota > Bacteroidia > Flavobacteriales > Flavobacteriaceae > Robiginitalea > Robiginitalea marina. Next base: position 11,091 of record NZ_JAMXIB010000003.1, on the reverse strand, counting down.
CGCCTCGAATTCATAGGTGATTTCGGCCCGCACGGTAAAGGAAGACATCTCGCTCAGGGGGGTTTGGCCCGGGTTTTTCATCTTCAGGGCAAAGGTGGCCACGTTGTTGGGCTCCACCACAAAATCGGTTTGCTCCAGCTGGTAAAAGAGGTGGTCGTGGGTGTACCCTTTAAGGGAAACGCGCATTTTGGTATCGCTGCGGTTGGTGGCCTTTACCTCGGCCGACAGTTCCGCCGGGGCGGGGGCTTCGCCGTAAATGGGCGCGATCTGTACGGGGAAAGGACGGTTCCGCACCAGGTCGACCAGGTCCTCCGTAACCACATCCTCGTCCCAAATGCCGTCCAGGAACAAATTGGCCAGCACAGGGCCTTCTTCGGTCATGGTGGCCCAGACCACATGGTCAAACTCCCCATAGGCCCTGCCCCTCAACCGGCTCCCCCCGCCCGTGGTGGCCAGGGCGATGTATTTCCCGTTGTTCCGTTGGGCCTTCCAGTAGCGGTGGTAGTGGCCGGCAAAAACGTTGTGGTTGCGGCCTTCCAGCAGGGCCTCCACGTCTTTCCAGCGTTTGGTGTCTTCCTGTACCCAAAGCGGCTGGTGCATGAACACCAGGGTCCATTTCACCCCGGCATTTTCCTCCAGCACCTTTTTGATGTATTCGAACTGTTCGTCGCCAATGGTGCCCCGGCCGGCGCCCCTGAGGTTGTCCTCGGAATTCAGGCAAAGGAAAAGCACGTCTTTATATACGAAGTGGTAGTAGGATACCCCAAAGAGCTCCTTCCATTTGGCCTCCATGACCTCGTTGGTGAAGTCGTGGTTCCCGGGCACGTAGAAGAACGGGGCCTCCAGCGGCTCGATAAAGCTCATAAACTCCTTCCATTCGGCATTCAGCTGCACAGTGTCTTTGGTATACCCTTCGATCAGGTCCCCCACACTCATCACAAATTCCGGCTGCAGCAGGTTCAGCTTCCGGATCCCCATGGGGAACACCCCGGGGCGGTGCCCGCCGGTGCGGTCGGTAACGATGGCAAACTGGAACTGGGCCGGGGACTCGTTCCACTCAATGTGGTTCCACGGCTTTTTCTCGGTGGGGATGTCGATGTAGATGGTGGGTTTCTGCTGGGCAGAAGCCCCGGCAGACCACAAGACAAGGCAAAGGAGGGAGGCAAGTCGAAGCATGGCGTAGAATTTTTCGGAAGGTGGTTAAAATCCGAAAATACTATAATATTCCCATGTTTAAGATTGCGTTAATTCTGGGGGAGGAGGAAGCGCGGTGAACCAACTGCGCCAAGTAAGGGCATGGCTTGTTTTAAAGGCGGGAATGCCCCCTGGCGGCAGGAAAATGCAGAACGGGTCCCTTCGGGCTGCTACGGGCCTTTTGGGACAGCAAATGAACCCTGTCCTGCCCGGCAACAACCTCATCCTGACCAATACAGGACTTAGGATATTTCTGGAATACTGCAATCTTATTGCAGAAGAAATGAGTACCTTGAGTAAAAATTCAGCATGATTACAAAGGAAAAATTGAAGGAACACATCGAGAAGTTCCCGGATACGTTCTCCATGGACGAGCTGATTGAGCGCCTGATCTTTATTGACAAGCTTGAAAAAAGGATACAGCAATCTCAAAGTGGCGAAGCTATCAGTGAGGACGAACTAAAAGAGGATCTTCAAAAATGGTTCGAATAAGTTGGCTGGATTCAGCCAGGCAGGATCTCAGGGAAATTTTTGAATATATTTCCCCCGATTCGGCCAGATATGCCAAATTTCAAATAGAGCGCATATTTTCCCGTACACAAATCCTAAAAAAGCAACCTTCACTTGGAAAGGTAGTCGAGGAAATTGGAGACCCCAATATTAGGGAACTGGTTGAAGGAAATTATCGCATAATTTATCGAATAGTGAATCAGCACCACATACACATACTCATGGTACATCATGCGTCTCGGGATTTAGGGAGAAGGATTTAGAAGCCTACTCCTGGCTAACCCCGGGCAAACAAAGGAGCTAAGACTAAAATACGCCATAAAATACCCGCGGAACAAAAGGCTTTATATCGAATAAAGAAACCCGACATGCCCGTCCGCGAGCGACATCGGCGCTGAAGCAGGTTATAATTTCGCTATCTTTAAGGGTAACCCTGCACCCCGCCCCACTGAGGCCCGGCGGGCGGGCAAAAAGGCAGGGGCCAGAACCGGTCATGAAACGCAGGGAATTCCTCTATAAAACCTCGGCCACCGTAACGGCAGGCCTCACAGTGCCCGAGCTGTACGCCCGGGTGCACCGCAACATGGAAAAGGCCCCAACGAGCACCTCCTTCGATGTGATCGTAATTGGCGTCGGCAGCATGGGGGCCTCGGCCTGTTACCACCTGGCCAGGCGCGGCTACCGGGTGCTGGGGCTGGAGCAGTACGACATCCCCCACGAGCTGGGCTCGCACGGCGGGCAAAGCCGCATCATCCGCAAGGCCTACGGCGAAGCTACCGGCTATGTGCCCCTGCTGGAACGGGCCTACGAAAACTGGAAAACCCTGGAATCGGAAACGGGGGCGCAGGTCTATTTTGAAACGGGGCTCACCTATTTCGGGCCCCCTGGGAGCGCCTTCCTGCAGACGGTGCGGGAATCAGCCGAAACGTATAACATCCCCCTGAACGAGCTCAGCCCGGAAGCCTGCCGGGAAAAATACCCGCAATTTGCCCTCCCCGAAGACTACCAGCGGCTGGAGGAACCGGAGGCCGGCCTGCTCACCCCTGAGCGCAGCATCCTGTTGATGGCCGAACAGGCCCTGCTGCGCGGGGCCGTTATCCGCTCCGGAGAACCGGTCCTGGGGTGGGAGCATACCACCGGTGGCGTGGTGGTGCGGACCCCCCGGGAGACCTATCGGGCCGGCAAACTGGTGGTCACCGCTGGCGCCTGGGCCCGGGAACTGCTCCCCGCCCTGGCGCCCCAACTGCACGTTACGCGCCAGGCGCTGGCCTGGGTGCAACCCGCCGCCTGGGACCGCTTTGCCCTGGGCACCTTTCCCTGCTGGCTGCTGGAGCACGAGGGCCGCGACTTTTACGGTTTCCCCATTTTGCCTGCCGGGGCGTTTGGCGGCCCGCTGGGGCTGAAACTGGCCCAGCACTACCCGGGGGAGGCCGTGGCCGACCCCACCGCGGCAGACCGCAGCCCCCGCAAGGCCGAGGAAGAAGCACTGGTAAACTTCCTGAAGCAGTTCCTCCCGCAGGGCTATACCCAAACCCTGGCGATGAAAACCTGTCTCTATACGAACACCCCCGACGGCCACTTTGTGGTGGACCCCCTGCCCGGCTACGGCAAAGATGTGGTCGTCGCCGCCGGGTTCAGCGGCCACGGCTTTAAGTTCGCCAGCGCCATAGGCGAAGTCCTGGCCGACCTGGCCATGGAAGGGGCCACGGACCTGCCCATTGATTTATTGCGGGCCGATCGGTTTGGTGGCTGATGCGGGGCTTGGACTATGCCATTTCGAACCCCCTGAAGTGAGCTTCGCTCTACTTCAGGGGTGAGAAATCTCATCAACGATGTGCAAAACAGCTGTTTGGGACTGCCACTGGGTGTTTCCCTGCCCCGGACACCCGTGTGTTACCCGTTGATCCGGGCCTTGTAAACTTCTAATTCTCTGATCAGCAGGGCGCACTGTTTTTGAAGCTGGTCAATGGCATCTTTTCTGGCAAATGTGAAATTGGCAATGATCCCGTTCACAAAGGGTTTATTTTGGAGGGCTTCCGAGAGTTCCCCGGGTTTTGGTTCCAGCAGGTTCCCGAAATGCTGGCTGGCTAAACCCATCAATTTAAAATTTTGCTGGTTGAACATATCTTCGGCAAATTCCTCCTTGGAATAGAGGTTGTAAAGGGACACTATTTTTCGCCTCAAACCAATATCCCTTATAATATTGAGCTTTCCGTCATTTTTTAATTCCTCTATGGTTGTGGTCGTAGGGGTAAACCTGTCCTGCACTGCCCATTGCATGTTGAAGTGATAGGCCATTGAATCAACAGCGGCCAGCTCCCCGCGCAAAATGGGAGCTATTTTCTCCTTGGACCTTGATTTGGATTCCAGGAAGCCATAAATATCGTTTAACATGATTGAGTCATTCTTCAAATCCTCAATCAAATCATTCACGTATCGTTTTTCCGCGAATCTGTTATTTCGATTTTCATTCCAATTGTTGATTTGCAACGCAATCAAGATCCCAATTACCACCAGCAGGATCTCCCCCACGGCATACAGCAGGTACTTGCTGAACTTATTTTCGGTTAGCAGGCGTTGACGCAGGGTTCGGAAGAAGCGGAGCAAGGTGGTTGGGTCTTTAGGTCGCTACAAGATACGCGATATTTGGGGGAAGTTGACAGTTCAATGAAACGGTCATTTCTCCCCAAGAGGCCCCTGCACATCTTTGGTGAGGTTTCTCAGTCGTCCCTTCCCCCGATAGCTATCGGGGTCCTTCGAAATGACACGGATGGCATTAGCCAATCATAAACCCGTCCCTGCTACAATCCCTTTTCCCTGAGTTCCTCCTCGAGCAGCACCAGGATGTCGGCGATATATTTTGAGACCTTTTGCTGATATTTCAGCCGGTTGTCTTCAAGGGCATACTTCATGGCCAGCACGCCTAAAAAGGAGTTGTCGGACCGCAACGCCTCAACGGCCTCCCGTATTTCTTTATCCGTGAACTGCCTGCGCGTTGTCAGGAAATGCGTGGCAAACACGGATTTTCCGAGAACCGGGGCAAAACCGCTGCTTTTTTCCACCAACAGGGTGGTGAGGTCGGTACTTTGCAGCTCGTCTTCGAAACCGTATTTCAGTTCTGCCGAATATTCCGCCAGTAACCGGCTGAGGGTCTGATTTTTAATCAGAGAAACGCGCCCCGAGCCTATGAGCGCATCGTAGGTCCCGTTGGCGGGCTCCATCCGCCAGTACGACAGGGCACCCCGATAGATAAATTCCCCCAGGGAATCGGGCGGCACCGTTGTATCCCCCTCGCTGAGGACTTCGAACAAGCGGGCGCAATACCGCACCACCCTGGTTTGGTCTTCCAGGGTATGGTCTACGTTGATTTTACTTTGGAGAAAATCTGTTTTCAAAGATTTCAGGATGGCGGTTTCTTCCCTGTTTTCCGATCGCGTTTCATGCCAGCTATCCACCTGTAAAGCAATCAGAATCCCGACCACCACCAGCAGGATCTCCCCCACGGCATACAGCAGGTACATGCTGAACTTATTTTCGGTTAGCAGGCGCTGCCGTAAGTTGCGGAAGAAGCGGAGCATGGGTTGGGTATTGCGGGTTCAAAGTACAAAAATAACCGCGGCAACTTGCCGGGAAAGTCGCCGGAAAATCATTCCCCGGGAAGCGGGATTTGCGCCTGCACCTCCGCCGTAAACGCCTTCCAGGCCTCCATTAGTTCGGCATATTTTTGGGGTTCGGTGGCTTTCAGGTCATTGGTTTCCGCCAGGTCGTCGGCGAGGTTGTACAGGGCAAACGCCCCTTCATTAAAGGGGTCAGAGGTATTGGTGAGCTTCCAGTCCCCTTTGCGGATCATCCCGTAATTGTGCAACTCCAGGCCAAACACGTAATCGTCGGGGTGGATGGCGTCTGCCTTTCCAGAAAGAAATGGGAGGATGGAAGTTCCCCTCAGGGGAAACACTTCTTTTCCTTCAAATTGCTCCGGATAGGTTACCCCGGCCAAATCATAGAAGGTGGGGGCCAGGTCCATAAGGGTCAGGAACTCGTCGTGAATGGCGTTCCTGCCCTGTATGCCGGGGCCTGCCACAATCATGGGCGCCACGGTACCCCCTTCCGTGGGGAACTCCTTGAAGTAACGGAACGGGGAGGATCCGGCTTCGGCCCATTGCGGCCCATAGGAGATAAAGGAATTGGCCTTTCCCATGGCTTCATAGTCTTCCGTAAAGTGTTTTTGGATAAACGGCCCGTAATGGGGGTGGTGGTAAAAGTCCTCGGCTGCCGCCCCGTTGTCGGACATAAAGACGATGAGGGTGTTTTCGAACTGCCCGGTCTCCTTCAGGTGCCGGATGAGCCTGCCAACATTGACGTCGAGGTTGTCTACCATGCCGGCATATAATTCCATTTTCCGGGCTTCCATCTTTTGCTGGTCGGCGGTGAGGGAATCCCAGGGGATGACCCGTTCGTGGTTTGGGGGAAGGACGGCATTTTCAGGGACCATCCCGGCCGCCTTCAGGCTTTCCAGCCGCCGCGCTTTCAACGTTTCATACCCTGCATCGTAACGGCCTTCATATTTCTTCCAGTATTTTTCATCTACCTGAAGCGGCCAGTGCGGGGAGGTATAGGCGGCAAAACCGAAGAACGGCTTGTTCTGCGCAAGGGCCTCATCCATATAGGCGATCAGTTTATCGGTGTAAAAATCCGTGCTGTAAGCCCCTTGCGGCCAGGGGGCCGGCTTTCCGTCTTCGGTATACAGCGACCTGGGGGTCTCTTCAAAAATCCCCTGATCATCGTAATGGTTCCCGGCCCCGCGAAGGTTCACAAAAGAGCGTACGAAGCCTTTTTGCAAAGGGTTATTCTCAGGCTCCATGCCCAGGTGCCATTTGCCGGCCATGAAGGTGTGGTAGCCCCCGTCTTGCAGCAGCCTGGGCACCGGCACGATGCGGTCCGTGAGGTGCCCTTCGTACCCGAATTGGCCCGGGATCCGTCCCTGCACCCCCATGCCTGCGATATGGTTGTCGTTTCCCGAGAGCAACATGGCCCTTGTGGGCGCACAGAGGGGGGAGGTATGGAACCGGCTGAACCGAACCCCGGCCGCCGCCAGGGTATCGAGGTTGGGCGTTTCGATATCGCCCCCATAGGACCCCAGGTCTGTGTACCCCAGGTCGTCGGCCACGATCAGCAAAATATTCGGGGGCCGCTTCGGGATGGGTTTTTCCGGCTTTTCGGCACAGGACCCCAGACTGAGCAACAGGATCAACAGCACAACTAAATTGGGTCGACTCCCCGATTTCAGTAAAGGGGGGTTTAGTACGGGTGCGTTTTCGGTCATTTTCCTGGGGTTAGGGTTAAAATGGGTATTTCCCGAAGCCTGGCCTCGCGGGCGTAAGTTGCGGAAGAAGCGAAGCATGCACAGGTCTAATTGGGTTCCGACGCCGGCAATAAATCAAGGATATCCAGGATTTGTTTCCGGAGGGTGGCTGATTCCGAGTTGATTAATTCATTGATAAAAATGGAATTGGAAACCATGCCTTCCAGTTCCGGATTGTTGAGGATGGCCTGCAGGTCAGGCTCTAACCTTGAATTTTTGAAGTCGTACGGGAACAATTCATCCCGGTTGAGTAAAAAATTGGAGAAACCTTCAACGCTGTTAACCTTATCGTAAAGCGCCTTGTTCATCGCCCGCCCCAGACCAAATTTGGAGAGTGCGGGGAAGTTCACATTGTTGTGGGCGTTGAGATATATGACCTCAACTTCCTGCACCTGAATCACGTCCGTCGACCATTTGGTCAGCAGTTTTTTCAGTTTCTCGTTTTGGATCATATTGATTTTTCCAGAAGCGACAAGATCATTGTCTATAGGGTCATAGGTGACCGTCAGGCTTAGGTTCCCCAATCTGGAAATTACGCTGTCTCTGTTTGCTGCATCCGGATTGTCGAAACAGGTCAGTAATTCCTTTGAAGATTTTATGAGCAGATTTCGGATGGCTATTTTGCCGTCGAGCTGCTCCAGGTTGGCGATGTATTCGTCCTTTAACTGCTTCAGCAGAATTTGTTCTTCTATCCTTAGTTTTCGTTCTTCATTCCAATTGTCAATCTGCAGGGCGATCACAATACCGATGACCACAAGCATAATTTCCCCAAAGGCGTAAAGCAGGTACTTGCTGTATTTGTTTTCGGTTACAAGGCGCTGGCGCAGGGTGCGGAAGAAGCGGAACAAGGTGGCTGGGTCTTTAGGTTGCTACAAGATACGGGTTCTTGGGATATGTTGGCAGTATGCCGTGGAGGGTGCTGTCATTTCGAACCCCCTGAAGTAGAGCAAAGCTCACTTCAGGGGTGAGAAATCTCATTAATGGTGTGCAGAAGTCGCTTGGTGAGGTTTCTCAGTCACTGCACTCCTTCGAAATGACAGCAACCCGTAATTTAAGCGTCGAGCCCCTCTAAATTCCGAACGAAAACTTGTATTTTGGAATACGCAATTCCAAAAACCACCAGGCCATGAAATGGAGAGGCAGCAGGCAGAGTTCAAACGTCGAAGACCGCAGGGGCCAGCGGGGCCCGTCCATGGGCGGCGGGCGGGGGATCAACCCGATGCTCCTGGGCCCCCTCATCAGGCTCTTGTTTTCCAAAACCGGGCTGATCATCGTGGGCCTGCTGCTGGTATTCGCCTTTATCACAGGCACCAACCCCTTGAGCTTTATAATGGGCGGTGGCGGCCCTGCCGGGGCGGCTGCCCCTTATGAGCCTACTGCGGAGGACCGGGAGCTGGCCACCTTTAGCGCTACCGTGCTGGCCAATACGGAGGATGTCTGGAACAAGCTTTTGCCCGACTACCGGGAACCCACCCTGGTGCTGTACAGCGGCACGGTGGCTTCGGCCTGCGGCCGGGCCTCCAGCGCCACCGGGCCGTTTTACTGCCCTGGGGACGAGAAATTATACCTCGACCTCAGTTTTTTCGAGGAGATGGAGCGCAAGCTGAACGCCCCCGGCGATTTTGCCCAGGCTTATGTGATTGCCCACGAAGTGGGGCACCACATCCAGAACCTGATGGGCATTACCGACCAGATCGACCGCCTGCGCGGGCAGCTCCCCCAGAAGGAATTCAATGACTATTCGGTGCGCCTCGAGCTGCAGGCCGATTTCCTCGCGGGGGTGTGGGCCCACCATTCCCAGGTACTCTTCGGGCTCCTGGAACCCGGCGACCTGGAGGAAGCCCTCAATGCGGCCAATGCCATCGGCGACGACCGCCTGCAACGCGAACAGATGGGCCGGGTAATCCCCGATTCCTTTACCCACGGCACCTCCGCCCAGCGCATGCGCTGGTTCAAAAAAGGCTACGATACCGGCGACCTCCGGCAGGGGGATACGTTTAAGGCGACTTCGCTTTAAGGTTATTTGGAACTTCCAAGTGGTTGGTACGTTGAAAACAGATCATTAGTGTGCACTGTCATTTCGAACCCCCTGAAGTAGAGCGAAGCTCACTTCAGGGGGGTGAGAAATCTCATTAATGGTGTGCAGGATATGTTAGGTGAGATTTCTCAGTCGCTACACTCCTTCGAAATGACAGAAACACAAAATCATCATTGGCACACCTGAAATCACCTCTCTGAAAGCACGGCGGAGATCATGGCGTCAATGCGTGTGAGCGCTTCGTTGAATGTAAGCAACTGGCGCAATTGCTCCTGGCAATTCCAGAACCGGTTGTCGACCATGTTTTCAAAGGCAGGCGATTCCAGCAGGCTCCGGTTGTGATAGGAAGGGAATTTCGTCTCCCCAATTTGCCCTTTATAGGGGGAGAAGTGATTGTCCATATTCCGGTAGTTGTAATTATAGTACAGGAAGTTGGTAAAATGCCCGTTGATGTCCTCGCGGTCAATCTCTTCCTGTTTCCTGATTTCCTCAATCCGGGAGGGAAGGTTGTACAGGGCCGACCTCAGGGAATCGGACCTGATCAGGGCGATGGCACCGGTATTGAACCCCTCGTTCAGGGTCCCCGACGCGATTTCAAGGGTGTTGTTTGATAGGATGATGTAGACCAGGCTATCCAGGATTCGTCCCGATCCGGCACCATCGGGCTCGTGAAACTGGCCCAGGATGGCTTTGGCAGCTGCTGTCTGCCGTTCCTCCACCCCTATTTCCGCCCCGGCGTACCCGATATTTTTCCGCACTTCCTTCAGTAAGCGCGAAATGAAATCGCGGGAGGCCTGCTGCTCTTTTTTGGCTTCGTTCCAGGTGTCAATCTGAAGGGCCAGCAAGATCCCGATAACTACCAGTAAGATCTCCCCCAGGGCATAAAGCAGGTAGCGGGTAACCCGGTTTTCAGTGAGCAGGCGTTGGCGCAGGGTGCGGAAGAACTTCATGGGGTATTGCTTTCAGGGATCAAAAGATACCCGTTTTCAAAAGCGCCATAGATGCCGACGCAATTTCCGGCAGGGTCCGTTACCCGGGCAAGGGTATTCTTGTCCCCGTCGAGGCCGAAATATTCCGACCCCGGGATGCTCATGAAGGTGGAGGGGGCCAGGGTAAATTCCGAAATAGCCTGTCCCCGGTTGTTGGTTAGCTCAATGTGCAGGGTGTCCGGGGTGAGGTTGCCATAAAGCTCGCTGGCCCTGATCGTTTTTAAGGACGGCAACTCCGAACGGACAACGCTGCACGGATACCGCTTAAAAGCGGGCATCCCACTTTTTTGGAACAACCCATGGATTTGGCGGGCGCTATACCGGTCCCTCGTAGCTTTGATGGTGGCCAGGGCACCTATGGCTTGCGCCCTGTAGCGGGAGATTTTATCGTAATAATTCTGGGTTTGGACCCAGTACCGCAGCGCCAGGGTTTCATAACCCTCATCGTTCAGGAAATAGTTTATGCGTAGTTCCGTGGAAACGGAATCGTTTTTCACAAACCAGTTAAAGCTGGTGAGCCGTTGGGTATTCTCATCGATATTCCCCTTCAGGTTGGCCCAGGTGTCGTCGAGCACGGCGCTCAAATTCTGAAGCCTTTTCAGCGCATCAACCACCGGCTTATACTCAGGGGGGACAAGTTTTTCAGATTCCACGAATTGGTCGATGTTTTTTTCCACGGGCAGGTAGTATTCCCAATTGCTGATGTAATAGCTCAGGCGGGAATTGTTTTGGTAATCGGCTTTGCTCAGCGTCTTATGGGCAATGCGCCTGGCAATGGAATCCTGCACCTTGTAAAAGTCCAGCGCAAAGCCCGCCAATTCGTAGTTCAGCAGGAGGTCCTGTTCAATATCGTGGAGCAATTTGGAGATTTCTTGTTGCTTCTTTCGTTCCTCATTCCAGTTGTTGACCTGCAGGGCAATCAAAATCCCGATCACCACCAGCACGATCTCCCCGAAGGCATACAGCAGGTATCGGTTGATCTTATTTTCGGCAAGCAG
>NZ_JAMXIB010000039.1 GCF_024006985.1 Robiginitalea marina | reverse complement strand
AACACGGACGACCAGCAGATCACCGACTTCAGCCTTACGGGCAACACCCTGACGCTGACCCTGGAGAACGGGGGCACACAAGATGTGGACCTTTCCGGCTATGTCTCCACGGATGACCAGAACCTGACCGGTGCCACCCTGACCGGCACCACCCTTCAGATCGATATTGAGAACGGTTCTTCAGCCAACGTGGACCTTTCATCACTGGTGGGCACTGACGACCAGGGGCTTAGCCTTAGCGGCAACACCTTGACCCTTGAAGACGGGGGCAGCGTGGATCTTACCCCATATCTGGACAACACGGACGACCAGCAGATCACAGACTTCAGCCTTACGGGCAACACCCTGACGCTGACCCTGGAGAACGGGGGCACGCAAGATGT
>NZ_JAMXIB010000038.1 GCF_024006985.1 Robiginitalea marina | reverse complement strand
GTCGTGCACCCGTTGGCATCCGTGACCGTTACCGAGTAGGTACCCGCTGAAAGGCCCGTGGCCGTAGCGCCCGTAGCCCCATTGCTCCACAGGTAGGTGTAATCCGGCGTGCCGCCCGTCGGGGCAACCGAAGCCGAACCATCGCTAGCCCCGTTTGCACTGATTTGATTCTCAACCGAGGCCACACACGTTAACTCCACCGGCTCCCCAATGGTCACCTGGCAGCTTGTCTGGTTCTGGTTCGCATCCGTCACCGTTACCGAGTAGGTGCCCGCTGAAAGATTGTCTGCCGTGGCCGTGGTCTGACCGTCACTCCAAAGGAACGTGTATTCTCCCACTCCCCCGCTCGGAGTCACCGTGGCCGATCCGTCTTCCCCTCCATTGCAGCTTACATC
>NZ_JAMXIB010000037.1 GCF_024006985.1 Robiginitalea marina | reverse complement strand
TCCGTAAAGTCATACGTGCCGTCCCCGTTGTCCACCAGGGAAACGGTGCCTGCCGCTGCGTTGATCTCATCGATGGCCGCCTGTACGTCCGTGGCCGCAAGGCCGCTGGCCGTGTTGTCATACGGGTTGCTGGCCGCCGTGGTGCTGATCACCTGCGTGGCCCCGCCCTCATCCGTGTAGGTGTAGGTGCCGTCACCGTTGTCCACAAGGGTGGAAAGCGAGGTGTCGGCAATGGTCGTCACATTCCCGCCGGCATCCGTAAAGTCATACGTGCCGTCGCCATTGTCCGTCAGGGACACCGTGCCGGCCGCCGCGTTGATCTCGTCGATGGCCGCCTGTACGTTGGTGGCCGCCAGCCCGCTGATCGTGTTGTCATACGGGTTGCTGGCCGCCGTGGTGCT
>NZ_JAMXIB010000036.1 GCF_024006985.1 Robiginitalea marina | reverse complement strand
CCTGAGAGGTCCACATCTTGCGTGCCCCCGTTCTCCAGGGTCAGCGTCAGGGTGTTGCCCGTAAGGCTGAAGTCCGTGATCTGCTGGTCGTCCGTATTGTCCAGGTATGGGGTCAGATCCACGCTGCCCCCGTCTTCAAGGGTCAGGGTATTGCCGCTCAGGCTAAGCCCCTGGTCGTCGGTGCCCACCAGTGCGGACAGGTCCACGTTGGCTGAAGCTCCGTTCTCAATATCGATCTGAAGGGTTGTGCCGGTCAGGGTGGCACCGGTCAGGTTCTGGTCATCGGTGTTGTCCAGGTACGGGGCCAAATCCACAGTGTTCCCGTCCTCGATCCCAAGGGTGTTCCCGCTAAGGGTCAGGTTCTGGTCATCGGTGGAGACATAGCCCGAAAGGTCCACATCTTGTGTGCCCCCGTTCTCCAGGGTCAGCGTCAGGGTGTTGCCCGTAAGGCTGAAGTCGGTGATCTGCTGGTCGTCCGTGTT
>NZ_JAMXIB010000035.1 GCF_024006985.1 Robiginitalea marina | reverse complement strand
CTGACGCCCTATCTGGACAACACGGACGACCAGCAGATCACCGACTTCAGCCTTACGGGCAACACCCTGACGCTGACCCTGGAGAACGGGGGCACGCAAGATGTGGACCTTTCGGGCTATGTCTCCACGGACGACCAGAACCTGACCCTTAGCGGGAATACCCTTGGGATTGAGGACGGGAACACTGTGGATTTGGCCCCGTACCTGGACAACACCGATGACCAGAACCTGACCGGCGCCACTTTGACCGGCACCACCCTTCAGATCGACATTGAGAACGGTTCTTCAGCCAACGTGGACCTGTCAAGCCTGGTGGGCACCGACGACCAGGGGCTTAGCCTGAGCGGCAACACCCTGACCCTGGAAGACGGGGGCACCGTCGACCTGACGCCCTACCTGGATAACACCGATGACCAGCAGATCACGGACTTCAGCCTTACGGGCAACACCCTGACGCTGACCCTGGAGAACGGGGGCACGCAAGATGTGGACCTCTCGGGCTATGTCTCCACGGACGACCA
>NZ_JAMXIB010000034.1 GCF_024006985.1 Robiginitalea marina | reverse complement strand
CCGATGTGACGGTGACGGAAGGCGCAGGCATGTTGTTTACGGTAACGTTGAACAATGCGGTATCGGGGGGATTTTCGGTGACCACGGGCTACACGGGTGGCACGGCCACGGGTGGCGGGTTACCCCTGGTAAGCCCTGAAGACTACAATAATGCCCCGCAGGTGCTGAATTTTGCAGGAACAGCGGGGGAGACACAACAGTTTACGGTAGCCACCTTGAATGATGCTATTCTGGAAGGCCCGGAAACATTCACAATTACGCTAAGCGCCAGCAATAGCGCGATTGTGGATAGCGATACGGCCACGGGCACGATCAACGACAACGACAGCGCGGCCATTACTATTGGGGATGTAACGGCAACTGAAGGCACTGGCCTCCAATTTACTGTGACCCTGAACAATGCGGTTGCCAATGGGTTTACGGTGACCTCGGGCTATACAGATGGTACCGCTACGGGTGGGCTCCCGGTCCTCACGAGCCCGGAGGACTACAACAACGCCCCGCAGGTGCTGAATTTTGCAGGAACAGCGGGGGAGACACAGCAGTTCACGGTGGCGACTTTAGATGATGCCATAGTGGAAGGGACGGAAAC
>NZ_JAMXIB010000033.1 GCF_024006985.1 Robiginitalea marina | reverse complement strand
GACGGGGATGGCGTGAGCACCCCGGATGAGGATGCGGACCAGGATGGCGACCCGACCAATGACGATACGGATGAGGACGGCACCCCCGATTACCTGGACCCCACGGATGACGGCAACGGCAACGGTGGCGGAGACGATACGGACACCGACGGGGACGGGGTCCCTGACACCGAAGACCTCGACAGCGACGGGGACGGCCTTTTGGATACCACTGAGGACGCGAACACCGACGGGGATGACGACCCGGCTACAAACCCCACCGATACCGATGGGGACGGCCGCCCGGATTACCTCGATATTGATTCCGATAACGATGGCCTGTTGGACAATGTGGAAGCCCAACCTGCCGATGGGTACGTACCCCCCAGTGGGGAAGATACCAATGGCAATGGCCTGGACGATGCCTACGAAGGGGACGGTTCCCAGGGGTTGGACCCGGTGAATACCGACGGGGACGGCCGCCCCGATTACCTTGACATCGACTCCGACAACGACGGCATCCCCGACAACGTGGAAGGCCAGCCCACGGACGGGTATGTTCCGCCCACCGGTACGGACACGGACGGCAATGGCCTGGATGATGCGTATGAAGGCACCGGTGCGGAAGGGATTACCCCCGAGAACACCGATGGCAC
>NZ_JAMXIB010000032.1 GCF_024006985.1 Robiginitalea marina | reverse complement strand
GTGAACGTGCCGTCCCCGTTGTCCGCCAGGGAAGTCAGCGTTTCGGTGAACGTGGTAATGGTACCGTCTTCCGAAGTATAGGTAAAACTCCCATCGGCATTGTCTGATAACGTGGTCACGGTCTCGTCGATATCCGTAACGGAACCCCCGGCATCGGTTACCGTGGCAATGCGGTTGCCCGCCACCGTATTGCTGATGGCAATCCCATTGGTATTGATAGTTACATCACTGCCGTCGTTGTTGGTAAAGGTATAAGTGCCATCGCCATTGTCCGTGATGTCGGCCTTGCCCACCGTCTGTGGAACCCCGCTCTCATTGACATAGGTAAAGCTGCCATCCCCGTTATCAGTCAGGTTGGTCACCGTCTCGGCGACCGTTACCGAAGCCACATTCAGGTAAAGTCCTCCGTCGGATCCTGCGATAATGTCGTTGTTGGCATCAGCACTAATCAGGTTGATGGTGACAGGGGTGCCGGTTTCGTCGGTATAAGTAAAAGTCGCGTCTCCATTATCCACGAGGGTCGATATGGACGCGTCGCTGATCAGCGTTGTGTTGCCGGCCGCGTCTGTAAAGGTATACGTGCCGTCGCCATTGTCCACCAGGGAAACCGTGCCCGCCGCTGCGTTGATCTCATCGATGGCCGCCTGTACGTCCGTGGCGGCAAGGCCGC
>NZ_JAMXIB010000031.1 GCF_024006985.1 Robiginitalea marina | reverse complement strand
GACGGGGATGGCGTGAGCACCCCGGATGAGGATGCGGACCAGGATGGCGACCCGACCAATGACGATACGGATGAGGACGGCACCCCCGATTACCTCGACCCCACGGATGACGGCAACGGCAACGGTGGCGGAGACGATACGGACACCGACGGGGACGGGGTCCCTGACACGGAAGACCTCGATGACGACAACGACGGCTTGCTGGATACCACAGAGGACCCCGATCTGGATGGGGATGGGGATCCCCTGACCAGTCCTTTGGATTCAGACGGGGACGGGATTCCCGACCACCTGGACCTTGATTCCGACAATGACGGCATCCCCGACAATGTGGAAGCCCAGCCCACGGAAGGATACATTGCGCCCAACCCCGATGATGCTGCCACCTATGCCGCTAACCAGGGGGTGAATTCGGCCTATCTTGGCGGGTTGACCCCCGAGAACACCGATGGTACGGATGAGCCCGATTACCTGGATGATGATTCCGACAACGACCAGGTACCCGACAACAATGAGGGGAACGACTTTGACTTTGACGGGCAGCCCGACTGGACCTTTACGGGGACGGACACCGATGGGGACGGCCTGGACGATGGGTACGAGGGCAGCGATGTGAATGACGGGTTCGATGTGAACGATGAGATCGACGACCCGGCCAATGACCTCCCGGA
>NZ_JAMXIB010000030.1 GCF_024006985.1 Robiginitalea marina | reverse complement strand
CCGTTCTCCAGGGTCAGCGTCAGGGTGTTGCCCGTAAGGCTGAAGTCCGTGATCTGCTGGTCGTCCGTGTTGTCCAGGTAGGGCGTCAGATCCACACTGCCCCCGTCTTCCAGGGTCAGGGTATTGCCGCTCAGGCTAAGCCCCTGGTCGTCGGTGCTACCCACAGCTAACTCATCGATAGCCGCCTGTGTAGTGGTAGCTGCAAGGCCCGATCCACTATTATCATACGGATTCGACGTGGCCCGCGTATCCAGGATCACATCAGTCCCGTCATTATTGGTAAAGGTATAGGTGCCATTTCCATTGTCCGTTACATCCGCTTTATTGATGGTCTGGGAAATCCCGCTTTCATTGACATATGTGAAGCTCCCGTCCGCATTATCGGTAAGGTTCGTGACTGTTTCGGATATAGTAACCGAAGCAACGTTCAAATACAGGGCCCCATCGGAACCGACGGCAATATCATTGTTTGCATCCCCACTAATCAGGGGTGCCGACAGGGTGCCGCCCCCATCGGTTACAGCTACAGCACCGGCAACTACCCCTACCGAAGTGTTGTACTCATTACCCGGGTCTGCATCAGCATCGTCTACCAGGGATGACAGGTCGATGGTCTCCGAGGTCCCGTTCTCAATCCCGATGGTCAGGTCAGTCCCCACCAAAGAAGATCCGGAGATGTTCTGGTCGTCGGTGGAGACATAGCCTGAGAGGTCCACATCTTGCGTGCCCCCGTTCTCCAGGGTCAGCGTCAGGGTGTTGCCCGTAAGGCTGAAGTC
>NZ_JAMXIB010000002.1 GCF_024006985.1 Robiginitalea marina | reverse complement strand
GCAATGTGGGCTCAGTCACGGCGATCACCCTGATCATGGACAATGGCACGGCCGGTGATGGCAGCGGCGACTGGACGATACAGTTCGACAACATCAGGTTGTGCAGCAATGAAAGTGCCGGAGGCGGTGGATCTACGGGTGCTAGTATAGCCACAAACGGGGATTTTGAGACTGGCGACGAAACGGGTTGGTTCCTGTTCCAAAACGGTGGATCTGCTTCTTTGGATAATACTGTAAGCAATGGGGGAACCTGGTCCGGAAAACTCACCGTGGGGGATACGGGCGGGAACCCTGCTTTTAAGCAGGAACGAATAGGGGCAGGAACCGTTGCAGCCGGGGACGAAATCCGGGTGCAGTTTGACCTGATCGGATCCGTTGTGCAACCCGGAGCTGCCGTAAATGTCCTCCTTTTTGGAGAAGGGGCAGGTGGTGTTTCCTTCACTCAGGTCCTGACGCCCGCTCCGGCACCTGGAGGAACCTGGTCCACTTACACCGGATCATACACCATTCCGCCCGGAACGGATGTATCCGAGGGTATTTCCTTTTTGATTGAAGCGGTTTGTGGTGCAGTCAGCGGCTGCAATGTCTCGATGAATATTGATAATGTTTCCGTAACGATCAACTAAATCCGTAACCCGGGTATAGTTGTACTACAAGATTAAATTTCTATATCCTGAATAAAAAAGGTTAGCATAAACACCTCGTTATGGCTAACCTTTTTTCAAGGTACATGGTATAAAGGCAATGGAGGTGCGGTTTTTTATTCTTTAATAAAAGGCGTACTTTTTCAAAATCAGAAATTTCAATAAAATCCTATGGACAACCCCAGCGTGGTCGTAAAAATGAACAAGTCCTACACCATCCTAATCAGCCTGATTGTGGCGCTCGGGGGGTTTTTGCTGGGATTTGACAGTGCCGTTATCTCGGGGGCGGTGAAAGGGATTACCGTGTACTTCGCGATGACGGATGCCATGCTCGGCTTTGCAGTGGGGTGTGTGATCTTTGGCGCCATGGCCGGAAACTTGTTGGCCGGGCCCATGGCCGACCGGTTCGGGCGCAAAAAGGTCCTGATTGCCGTAGCGGCCCTGTTTGCCATTTCTGCCACCTGGTCTGCCCTGGCCACTGGTTATACCGAATTCATCGTAGCCAGGATTATCGGGGGGATTGGCATCGGCGGGGCGATCCTGATAGCGCCGATCTATATTGCGGAAATAGCCCCCCCAAAACTAAGGGGCAGCCTGGTCTCCTTTAACCAGCTCAATATCGTTATCGGGATTTCCGTGGCGTATTTTTCAAATTATTTCCTGGTTAACCATGGTTCT
The DNA here is from genome assembly GCF_024006985.1 of Robiginitalea marina. Lineage (GTDB taxonomy): Bacteria > Bacteroidota > Bacteroidia > Flavobacteriales > Flavobacteriaceae > Robiginitalea > Robiginitalea marina. The sequence goes on along the minus strand of NZ_JAMXIB010000002.1, from coordinate 407,851 downwards.
GAAAGCTGGCGGTGGATGCTTGGGGTGGAAGCCATCCCGGCCGTAATCTATTTCCTCGCCCTCTTTACCGTCCCGAGGAGCCCCCGGTGGTTGATCCTGCGGCTGAACCAGGTAAAACTGGCCCGGAAGATCCTCATGCGCATCGGGGGGGAGGAATACGCGGAATTTACCATTGCCGAAATCCAGCGCGGGCAGGCCAGGAAGGAAACCAAGGGAAAGCTATCGGACCTTTTTGACCGGAAATACGCCACCATCATGACCATTGCCCTGGGAATTGCCTTCTTCCAGCAAATCACTGGCATCAATGCCATTTTCTATTATGCCCCGACCATTTTTGAACAGGCCGGCGGTAGTACGGACGCTTCTTTTTTACAGGCCATTGTAGTCGGCCTGACCAACCTTGCCTTTACCCTGCTGGCCATTCGGCTTATCGATTCCCTGGGGCGAAAACCGCTCCTGCTTATCGGTACGGGGGCCATGACCGTGGCCCTGTTGCTTGCGACCCTGGCTTTCGGCAGGGCTACCTACGACTTTGACCGGGAATCTTTGGACAAGATCGCGCCGGTGGAAACCCGGGAAACCCTTAGGGCTTTGGAAGGGCGTTCCTTCGACAGCCAGTCTGCCCTGTTTGCGGAAGTAAAGCCCATGCTTTCTGAAGCTGAATTCCTCGACTTCCAGCGGAACCAGATTTCCGGGGTCATCCGGATCAATGCCGTGCTGGTGCTGGTGGCCATCTTGCTGTATGTGGCGGCTTTCGCCATTTCCCTGGGGCCGGTGATGTGGACCCTGATCTCGGAGATCTTCCCCGGGAAAATCAAGGGCATCGCCATTTCGGTGGTGGGGTTCTTCAATTCCCTGGTGAGTTTTACGGTGACCCAGGTCTTCCCCTGGGAACTGACGCAACTCGGGCCGACAGCCACCTTTGCCATCTATGCCCTGCTGTCTTTTTTGGCGATACTTTTTGTCTACAGGTATGTGATTGAAACCAAAGGAAAAACCCTGGAAGAGGTAGAGCAGGCCCTGATCAGGTCCTGAGGCCCGGGCAGGTTTAATAACCCGGGGAAACCCATCATGAATCATGAAAACAACAGAACCTAACAACCACCCATTGGAACAAATAGAATTAGAGGGGGAACGCTATTTCAAAATCGCCGACAGCGATGCCATGCGTCCTTTTTTCATGAGTATTGTGAGCGACTCCAACCACTGGATGTTCATTTCAAGCAACGGCGGGCTGACCGCCGGGCGCAAAAATGCCAACTTCGCGCTCTTTCCCTACTATACCGATGATAAAATAACCGAGTCTGCCGAAATCACCGGGCCCAAGTCGTTGTTCCGGGTGGAGAAGGACGGCGCCACTCACGTTTGGGAGCCCTCTTCCGAGCGGGCTTCCGGGATTTTTAAGACCAGCAGGAACCTCTACAAAAACCTTTATGGAAACAAGATTGTTTTCGAGGAGGTCAACCACGACCTTGGCCTGAGGTTCAGCTACCAGTGGAATTCGAGCAATGCCTACGGGTTTGTCCGCAAATCCCGGCTGGTCAACGATGGGAATGCCCCCCTAAAAATCAGCCTTTTGGACGGGATTCAGAATATCCTGCCCTATGGGGTGGGTAGCGACCTCCAGAACAGGCAGAGTAACCTGGTGGACGCCTATAAGCGGAGCGAGCTCCTGGAAGGGTCCGGCCTGGGCATTTACGCCCTGTCGGCCATTATCGTCGACAAGGCTGAGCCCAGTGAGGCCCTTAAGGCAAATATCGCCTGGTCCCTGGGCCTGGAGAATCCTGCACGGTTGCTTTCTTCCCTCCAGCTGCCGGCCTTCAGGAAGGGGGTGAAGCTGCAGCAGGAAACCGATGTCAAGGCCGAAAAAGGGGCCTACCTGCTGGCATCGGAGTGCACCCTCGCGGCAGGGGAAACCAAAGAATGGCTGATCGTGGCCAATGTCAACCAGGACCATGCGGCCATTGCTGCACTGGACCGTGAGATCCGGGAAGACGCCCACCTGCAGCAAAAGGTGCTGGACGACATCGACCTTGGGACGCGGAACCTGATCGGGCTCTGCGCCGCTTCGGACGGGCTGCAGTGCAGCAGCGACTCCCTTCGCGATACCCGCCATTTCTCGAACACCCTGTTCAATATTATGCGGGGGGGCATTTTCGACGATTCCTACCAGATTGAAAAGTGGGACTTTGAGAACTACCTGAAGCACGCCAACCGGAAAACCTTTGATGCCTTCCGGGAGCCACTACAGGCCCTTCCCGGGGTGTTCTCGCTCTCCATGTTGAAGGATTTTGCCCATAAGGCCGGCAACCCCGACCTCAAACGGCTCGCCCTGGAGTACCTCCCCCTGAAGTTCAGCCGCAGGCACGGCGACCCCAGCCGGCCCTGGAATGCCTTCTCCATCAATACCCGAAGCGAAGTGGACGGCTCCAAGATCCTCGATTACGAGGGCAACTGGAGGGATATCTTCCAGAATTGGGAAGCCCTGGCCCATTCCTATCCCGATTTTATCGACGGGATGATCCAAAAGTTTTTGAATGCCAGTACTTTCGACGGCTACAACCCGTACCGGGTAACCAAGGACGGGTTCGACTGGGAAGTGATCGAGCCGGACGATCCCTGGTCCTATATCGGCTACTGGGGCGACCACCAGATCATTTACCTGTTGAAATTCCTCGAATTCTCGGAAAAACACTTTCCCGGGAGGCTTAACCAGTACCTGCCGCAGGAATTTTTCGTCTATGCCAATGTACCCTACCGGATCAAAAGCTATGAGGACCTGCTCCGCAACCCCAAGGACACCATCCTGTTCGACGAGCACCTCGACCGGCAGATCCGCCGTGACCGGGAGGCCATGGGGGCCGACGGCGCGCTGCTCCGCGACCAGGGGGGGGCAATCTACCGGGTGAACCTGCTCGAGAAGCTGTTGGCCACCCTGTTGGCCAAACTCTCGAATTTCATACCCGAAGGCGGGATCTGGATGAATACCCAGCGCCCCGAATGGAACGATGCCAACAATGCCTTAGTGGGCAATGGGGTATCTATGGTGACCCTGTACTACCTCAGGCGGTTTATGGTGTTCTTCCGCGATCTGCTGGAAACGGCCCCGGCCGGTGAAATTACCATCTCGGCGGAGTTGCATTCCTTTTTTGAAGGGGTTTATGCAACCCTTCGGGACCAGCACATCACCCTTTCGAAAGGCCTTGATGACAAGGCCCGCAAGAGGGTCCTGGATGGCCTTGGGCAAGCGGGCAGCGCCTACAGGCAACAGATCTACGAGAAAGCCTTTACGGGGAAAAAACGCGCTTTGCCCCTTTCTGAGGCCAAAGCCATGGCAACCCTGTGCCTGGAATACCTCGAGCAGTCCATCAGGGCAAACCGGCGGCCCGATGCCCTGTACCACGCCTATAACCTGATGACCGTGGAAGGCGACGACCGGATACATATCGAATACCTGACCGAAATGCTGGAGGGCCAGGTGGCTGTTTTGAGCTCGGGCTACCTTTCCGCCCGGGAAAGCCTGGATGTCCTCGACGGGTTGAAGGCGAGCCGCCTGTTCCGCGAAGACCAGTACAGCTACCTGCTCTACCCCAACAAGGACCTCCCCGGGTTTTTTGAAAAAAATACCATCCCAAAGGACCTGGTTGCGAAATCTGCGCTGATGGGCGAACTGCTCGCCAGGGAAGACCGGAGCATCCTGGTGACGGATGTCAGGGGGGAATTCCACTTTAACGGGAATTTCAAGAACGCGGCGGATCTGAAAAAGGCCCTGGACGCGTTGCCCGTAAACGACTTCACCCATCTGAATGAAAAGGAAAAAGCCGGGGTCCTGGAAGCTTTCGAAACGGTTTTCAACCATAAGGAATTTACCGGGCGGTCCGGCACCTTTTACGGCTATGAGGGCCTTGGGTCCATTTACTGGCATATGGTTTCCAAATTGCAGCTGGCCGTGCAGGAATCGTGCCTGCAAGCGATTCATTCCAAAGCCGATGCTTCGGTTATCGGAAGGCTGCTGGAGCATTACTATGAGATCAATGCCGGCATAGGGGTTCACAAACCCCCGTCGCTTTACGGGGCCTTTCCCACGGATCCGTACTCGCACACCCCAATGGGGAAAGGGGCCCAGCAACCTGGGATGACCGGGCAGGTAAAGGAGGATATCCTCAGCCGGTTTGGTGAACTGGGCTTGTTGGTGGAAGGGGGTGACCTCCGGTTCCACCCCTACCTGCTGCGTAAGGAAGAATTCCTCAGGGAACCCTGTTCCTTCAGCTATGTAGATTTGGAGGGAACGCCCCGGGAAGTAGCCCTTGAGCCCGGCTCCCTATTCTTTACCTGCTGTCAGGTTCCGGTCATCTACCGGCTGTCGGCCGGGGAAGGCCTTGAGATCCTCATGGCAGACGGCAGCAAAACCAGGCGCGATACCCTCTCCCTCGACCGGGAAACCAGCAGGAAGATTTTTTACCGCACCGGGGAGGTTCAGCAGGTGGTTGCCTACATTGAGGAGGAGATGCTGAAATGATTCCGAATGCCGGGGAAACCATAAGAACGATCGCTATGTTCAAGTATAGTAACGCGCCGAAAAAGAACCATGAAGTAAACTACCGCCCGGGGGTCGGCTTTTTGAAATTTGCGTTTTGCGCCCTCCTGTCCCTGATCGGGCTGGGGTGTAAAGAACAAAAGGCCTCCCCGGGCGAACCCAAACCTGACATGACGAAAGAAGTGACTGCAAAAGACATCCTGGGCAACAAACAATACCCGGCCATATCCTTTGGGGGGTATCGCGACATAACCCGGGAGTCCCAACCCACGGTGGAACAGCTCAGGGAAGACCTGAAGATCCTCCATGCGATGGGCATCCGCATCCTGCGCACCTATAATGTGCAGCTGCCCCATGCCTCCAATGTGCTCAGGGCCATCCGGCAATTGAAGCAGGAGGACCCGGCCTTTGAAATGTACGTAATGCTCGGTGCCTGGATCGATTGCAAGAACGCCTGGACCGACCTGGCCCCGGACCATTCCGTGGAAAGCGAGCAGAATGCCGGGGAAATCGAACGGGCCGCAGCCCTTGCGAATGAATACCCCGACATAGTAAAAATACTGGCCGTGGGCAATGAAGCCATGGTCAAATGGGCTGCCAGCTATTATGTGGAACCTTCGGTGATCCTGAAATGGGTAACCCACCTCCAGGGCCTTAAAAAGGAAGGGAAGCTCCCCCAAACCCTGTGGATCACCAGTTCTGACGATTTTGCCTCCTGGGGCGGGGGAGACCCTGAGTACCATACCGATGCACTTGAGAAACTGATCCACGCAGTGGACTACATCTCCATGCACACCTATCCCTATCACAATACCCACTACAACCCGGCTTTCTGGGGCGTACCGGATAGCGAAGAGGGGGAGGAGGATCTCGAAAAGATCCATGCTGCCATGCAACGCGCCCTGGAATTCGCACAGGCGCAGTACCGGAAGGTTTCGGAGTACGTCCGAAGCGTGGGGGCAGACAAACCCATCCATATCGGGGAAACCGGGTGGGCGACTGTTTCGAACGGGCATTATGGCCCCGGGGGGTCCAGGGCGACGGACGAATACAAGGCTGGCCTGTATTACCGGCTGATGCGCGACTGGACTACCCGCGAAGGGATTTCCTGCTTTTATTTCGAAGCTTTTAACGAAAAGTGGAAGGACGCCCAAAACCAGAAAGGGTCGGAAAACCATTTCGGGCTGTTTACCATAGAAGGGGAGGCCAAATATGCCCTTTGGGACCTGGTGGATCAGGGGGTGTTCAAGGGAATGACCCGGGGCGGGAACCCAGTGGTGAAGACCTATGGGGGTGACCTGGAGGCCCTGATGCAAACCGTGCTGGTGCCCCCTACCACAGAAGAGCAGGCAGCGATGTATTGAAAAACGGCCCCCGGGAAAGGGGGAAGAATTATAAGGGATTATGGAAACACGATATGGCTCTTTACTGATATTGATGATTGCGATGAGTTTGGGATCCTGTTCAGAAAAAAAACTCCTGGAAGTGGAGGTCTACGAGACCTCAGCCCAGGGCAACCAACTCAGCCGGGTGGAGGCCGTACCGGTAGCCGGCGATGCCGTAGCCGTGCAACTCCTGCCAGAGCAGAAGTATCAGGCCATTACCGGGTTTGGGGGGTCCTTTACAGAAGCCTCAGCCTACCTGCTGAACCGGGTGAGCCCGGCAAACCGGAAAAAGATCCTGGAGGCGTATTTTGGCCCTGAGGGCGCACGGTACTCCCTTACCCGGACCCACATGAATTCCTGCGATTTTTCCCTGGGGCAGTATTCTTACGCCCCGGTGGCAGGCGATACCTTGCTCGAGCACTTCAGTATTGACGAGGACCGCGACGACCTGATCCCCATGATCAAAGAGGCCATGCAAATTTCCGAAGAAGGGTTTAAGATTTTGGCCTCCCCCTGGACCGCCCCGCCCTGGATGAAAGACAACAACGACTGGCGCGGCGGGAAGTTGCTGCCCGGGTATTACGACACCTGGGCCCTGTTTTTTGCGCGGTATCTCGATGCCTACCAGGCGGAGGGGATCGATATCTGGGGGTTTACCGTGGAAAATGAACCCCTTGGCAACGACAACAACTGGGAGAGCATGCACTTCACGGCCCGGGAAATGACCGAATTCGTGCAACACCACCTGGGGCCGAAGTTGGAAGCCGAGGGGAAATCGCATGTAAAAATCCTCGGGTACGACCAGAACCGGGAGCACCTGAAACACTGGGTCGATGAAATGTTCAGGGATGAAGGCACCTCAAAATATTTCGACGGCACAGCCATACACTGGTATGCCAGTACCTTTGAGGTCTTTCCCGAAGCCCTGCAGTACGCCCATCAGAAAGCACCGGAAAAACACCTGATCCAGTCTGAAGCCTGCGTGGATGCCGAGGTCCCCAAATGGCGTGACGATGCCTGGTACTGGTCCAAAGAGGCCACGGACTGGGGGTGGGACTGGGCCCCGGAAGACCAGAAACACCTCCACCCCAAATACGTGCCCGTATACCGGTATGCCCGCGATATCATCGGCTGCCTGAACAACTGGGTTGATGGTTGGATCGACTGGAATATGGTACTCGACCGACAGGGCGGACCCAACTGGTTTGAAAACTGGTGTGTGGCCCCGGTCATCGTCGACCCTGAGCAGGATGAAGTCTATTTCACCCCCATTTATTACACCCTTGCACATTTCAGCCGGTATATCCGCCCGGGCGCCCGGCGCATCGGGGTGGTGCCTTCCGGCGAAGCCCTCCAGGTCACGGCGGCAGAAAACCCTGACGGGTCCCTGGCCGTGGTGGTATTGAACCAGGGGATGGAGCCCCTGAACATTACGCTCTCCCTGGGTGACCGCACCGCAGACCTTGCGATAAGCGCCCAGGCCCTGCAAACCATTCTCATCAAACCCTGAAAACCAACCAAACTTCTAAACCATGAACGCTTCCAACAGTACTTCCGCACACAAAGTGCCCTTCGGGGACAAAGTAGCCTTCGGCATCGGCATGCTGGCCAACCAGATGTTCCCGGCCGTCCTGGGGATTTTCATGGTCGTGCTGGTGCAGGACCTGGGCTTCCCCGGCTGGATGTGGGGGGTCCTGTTCTTCCTGCCGAGGGTTTTCGACTCCATAACTGACCCCATCATGGGCTTTATCTCCGACAACACCAAATCGCGCTGGGGCCGCAGGAGGCAATACGTGTTTATCGGGGCCATTGTGATGGGCATTTCATTTGTAGTCATGTGGCAGCTGTACCGCGAGAACGGCATCGACTATAACTTTACCTATTTCCTGCTGTGGTCCTTTGTATTCTATCTGGGGCTTACCATTTTCAGCGTCCCCTATGTGGCGATGGGCTATGAAATGAGCGATGATTTCCATGAACGGACCAGCATTATGGCCGTTGCCCAGTGGATTGGCCAGTGGGCATGGGTCATTGCCCCCTGGTTCTGGGTGGTCATGTACGACAAGGGCTGGTTTGAATCGGCCGATGTGGCCACTCGGGAACTGGCAGTCTGGGTAGGGATTGTTTGTATGCTCTTCGCCATGGTGCCGGCCATTTTCCTGAAAAGCGAGTCCACTTTGGACGCCGACTATTCCCCCCTGACCCTCAAAACCATTGGGAGCAGTTTAAAGGAAATCCTCAACGGCTTCAAGGAGGCCTTCCGCTCCAAGCCCTTTGTAAAGCTCTGTATCTCCACCTTTTTTATTTTCAACGCCTTCAATACCATTGCGGCCTTTTCGTTTTTTATCATCGTTTACCATTTGTTTAACGGCGATGCAGGGGCGGCGGGGGTTTGGCCCACCCTTTTCGGCAGCCTGGCCTCCCTGGTCACTACCTTTTTGGTAATCCCGATCGTGGCCTGGATGTCGAAGCGGATGGGCAAGAAAAATGCCTTTATCACCTCCCAGGGCATCTCGCTGATCGGGTATATCATGTTGTGGTTCCTCTTTATCCCCGGGAAACCCTGGATGTTCATCTTTGCCCTGCCATTCTTTTCCTTCGGCATCGGAAGCCTGTTTACCCTGATGATGTCCATGACGGCCGATGTGATCGATTTGGACGAATTGCATACCGGGAAACGCCGGGAGGGCGTCTTTGGGGCGATCTACTGGTGGATGGTGAAGTTTGGCTTTGCCATTGCCGGCCTGCTCAGCGGGGCCATCATGACCATCGTGGGCTTTAACCCTGAAATGGCCACCCAGCCCGAAGGCGCAATAGACGGCCTGAGGGCATTCTATTCCGGCCTGCCCATCGTGGGCACCCTGATTGCCATCATCGTGATGCGCAATTACGACGTTACCGAGCAGCGCGCCAATGAGATCCGCGCTGCCCTGGATGCCCGCAAATCGGGCGTGGCCCCCCTGGCATCCTCCTATCAGCAAGCCGGAATGCTGGGGTCTTTGGTCCATATCGATTTAAAGGGTCCCCTCAAAACGGACGTCGATTTCTCCTCCACCACGGAAGATTCGATCAGGGAGGTTTTCGCCAGTACCCTGGACAAAGGGTTGCATGGACTTTGTTTCAGCCCGTACCTTGAAGGGCAGAATATTGGGGACGTCCTCTCCGAGTCCCAAATCCGACAGCGGATGGAAATCATCAGGCCCTATACCCAGTGGGTCCGCTCGTTTTCCTGTACCGACGGCAATGAGCACATCGCCAGGATGGCCAGGGAATACAGCCTGAAGACCATGGTTGGGGCCTGGATTGGCACGGACCGGGCGCAAAACGAAAGGGAAATCGAAGGGTTGATCGCCCTGGCCAGGGCGGGATACGTCGATATCGCAGCCGTGGGGAACGAGGTACTGCTTCGGGGTGAATTGCCGGAAGCCGAAATCCTGGCGTATATTGGCAGGGTGAAAGCGGCCCTGCCGGAAATCCCCGTGGGATATGTGGACGCCTATTACCAGTTTGCCCAGCGACCGGAGCTGGTTAAGGCCTGCGACGTGGTCCTGGCGAATTGCTATCCGTTCTGGGAGGGTTGCCCGATCGATCTGGCCACCGGCTACCTCGACCAGATGAATGAAGTGCTCCGGGAAGCGGCCCAGGGAAAACCGGTGATCCTTACGGAAACCGGCTGGCCCAGCCAGGGAGCACCATCCGGGGAGGCCCTGCCCTCCCGGGCCAACGCCATGAAATACTTTGTCAATGTCCAAAACTGGCAACGCGAATCGGGTGTGCCCCTCTTTTACTTCTCGTCCTTCGACGAGTCCTGGAAGGTGCATCACGAAGGGGACGTAGGGGCCAGTTGGGGCTTGTGGGATCAAAACAACACCTTAAAATACACCTAGGAGGCCATGTCAATAAGAAAAGAAAAACACCTGGCGCTTGCGGCACTGGATTATGCCGGAAAATCGACCAAAGAACTAAAGCGCCTCTCCCGGGAGACCCTTGAAGCGGGGGTCCACGGCCTGTGTTTCAGCCCCTATGAGGAGGGCCAGAAACCCGGGGACCAGTTGAGCGAAAAACAGATCCGCCGGCGCATGAAGCTCATACGTCCGTACACCCAGTGGATCCGCTCGTTCTCCTGTACGGAGGGCAATGAACTCATCCCCCAGATCGCCAGGGAATACGGCATCAAGACCCTGGTAGGGGCCTGGTTGGGAAACGACCCGGAAATCAACGAGCGGGAACTTGCCGGCCTGATCGCCTTATGCCATGAGGGGTTGGTCGATATCGCCGCTGTGGGCAATGAAGTCATGTACCGGGGCGACCTCAGGGAAGATGAGCTCCTCGAGGCGATCTATCGGGTCAAGGAGCAGGTATCGGGCGTTCCCGTGGGTTATGTGGATGCGTACTACGAGTTCTCGGAGCGGCCCCGGATCACCGAGGCCTGCGATGTGATCCTGGCGAATTGCTATCCGTTCTGGGAAGGGTGTGACCTGGATTATTCCCTGCTTTACATGAAGGACATGTACCACAGGGCCCTCCGGGCTGCAAATGGGAAAAAGGTGATCATTTCGGAAACGGGGTGGCCCAGCCAGGGAACCAATTTGGAAGGCGCATTTCCCTCGCTCGACAATTTCCTGAAGTACTTCATGAATACCCAGAAATGGGCTGCAGAGGATGACATTGAGGTCTTTTATTTCTCTTCCTTTGACGAATCCTGGAAAACCGGGGCAGAAGGCGATGTAGGGGCCTACTGGGGCTTGTGGGACAAGGATGAGAAGCTGAAGTTCTGAATGGGCCTGGCCCTCCAGGGCACGGCGGACTTACTTAAAAGCTTTTTTGACCCACCCGAAGACAAGCACAGCTGCCGAACCGATGGCCAGGCCGGTCACAAAGTCCTTCAGCAGCGATGGGATTCCCGGGAAGAGGTGGTGCAGGAATTCCACGTTATGGTTGAAAATGCCCCCGGAAACCAGCAACAGGGCAAGGGTACCCACCACGGAAAGCACTTTGATGACCCAGGGCAGGGCGCGGACCAAAACCCGCCCGATCCTGTCTGAGAGGCCATTATCCCCTTTGTGCCAGTTGATCAGCCTGCACCCCAGGTCGTCCATGCGCACGATAAGGGCCACAATCCCATAGACCCCAATGGTGGCCAGTATCGCAATCGCCGAAACCACGAGGATCTGGGTAAGCAGCGGCTCCCCAATTACGGTGCTCAGGGCGATGATGACGATTTCCACCGAAAGGATGAAGTCCGTGACAATGGCCTGGCGTACCTTCTTTTTTTCCATTTCGGGCATCTCGGCTTCCGGGATACGTTGCACAGGGGGTTCCGGCACCCCGGTTTTGTGGCCGAATACAAATTCGATAACCTTCTCCGCCCCCTCGTAGGCCAGGTATACCCCGCCGAGCAGGAGGATGACCGTAATGGCTGCCGGCAGGAAGGCGGTTAACAGGAAGGCGATCGGCAGGATGATCAGTTTGTTGAGGAAGGAGCCCTTGATGATGGCCCACAGCACCGGTAACTCCCGGCTGGCCATGAAGCCCGTGGCTTTTTCCGCATTCACGGCCAGGTCGTCGCCCAGGATGCCCGCCGTCTTTTTGGTAGCGATCTTGCTCATGGAGGCCACATCGTCCATAAGCGCTGAAATATCGTCCAGTACGGCAAAAAAGCCCGAAGCCATATCCTTGGGATTTGTGGTAAAAATAGGGTTTTTATGACACGGGAACCAAACCGAGATCCACTTGCTCAGCCACACGGGCTTTTTTGGCTGCCCTGCATTGGGGGAGTGCAGAAAGGGCTTATGGGATCTGCCCGGCTTTCTTTTTTTTCTTTTTTCCGCTAAAGATTTCGATGGTTACCCCCACGACCACCCCGCCCAGGGCGGTGGCAGCGAGTTCCCGGTTGTCCCAGTCGCCGTCCTGGGCCTCGTCAATGGCTTCCTTGGCCACCCCTGCCACCAAACTGGTGCCCACGGCCCCTGCAATGGTCCACCATTTATCGCCTTTGGAAATTTTATGGGCGACAAACCCCCCGGCAGCCCCGGCAACAATCCCGGCCCCGAAGTGAAGTTTTTCATCGAAGGTTACCTGACCAATGGCCAGGGGACTGCCAAAAAGGAACAGGATTGGGAACAGGAGGCATTTCATATCGGGGCCGGATTCGCTAAGGTAAAAATACGGGGTATGCGGAAAACCGCAATAGCCGTTTCGTTCTCCGGCTTTTTTTGGGGGATGAAGTATGGCGTGGTAACCGTTTTTCCGAAGGGGTGGCCCTGTTATGGGGGTAGCACCTTGTTTTGTTTCGTTGCCAATAGTCGCAACCATAGAGACCCCTCATTGCTGCATGCCGGCAGGCACAAGGGGCTGCCCTCACCGGAACAGACTTAAGACCTTATCCAGGATGCATTCCGCTATTTGCCTTCGGGCTCCTGTCCATTGCGTGAGGGGAACACCCGGAGCCGGGGATGAACAGGGCAAAAACCCATTTCGATACAACATGACCTGGCACAGGATACCCCTAAACAATGATAATACTCACGTTATCATTTATTTATCCATGATTTTGGTCATTGTAGATATGAAAGGGCAAGGGTACTTTTGATCCTTAAATTAAAATGCATACACCATGAAAGTTTTCAAATTACCCATGTTTATTACGCTTTTCCTCGTTTTTTTCCAGGCGATTACCGCACAGGAAAAATGGTCTGTAGAACTCAGGCCGAACCTTGATTTTCCGACTAAGGACCTTGGAGATGCGGACCTGAATACAGGTTTCGGATTCGAGGCTGCGGTCGGCTATCGCTTTATGGAACATTTAGGGGCCTATGTCGGCTGGGGTTACAACACCTTTAGTACCGATGATTCTTCTTTTGCGGGTCCCGGGGAAACGGATTTTGATGAAACCGGGTATACCTTTGGTTTGCAGTACATCCGACCCTTCGGGACCTCCGAAAAATGGTCCTACCTCATACGCCTGGGGGGTATCTATAACCATATAGAGGTTGAAAATGATGCAGGGGACATTACGGCCGACTCCGGGCATGGCCTGGGCTGGGAACTGGGTGCCGGGGTGCAGTTAGACTTGGGCAACAATTGGAACCTGCGCCCGCAGTTGGGGTATCGCGCCTTGTCCAGGGATATTGAGATCGGGCAGGTCACCACGGAGGCAGACCTTAACTACCTGTCTTTTGGCGTGGGGATTGCAAAAGTCTTTTAGGGGGCGCACCAGATGGAATAAATCGTTTCTGAGATTGACCCATAAACCCAGGTTTCTATGAAAGGCATCGTTGGCTTTATGCTGCTGGTCCACGGGCTGATCCACTTTTTGGGCTTTACACAGGCCATGGGGTTAGGAAAGCCGGAACAGTTTTCAAAGGAGGTCTCCAAACCCTTAGGGTGGCTGTGGCTGGCGGGGGGGCTCCTGTTTCTTGCAGTGGCCCTGTCTTACCTCCTGAAAAAGGAAGCCTGGCCCATCCTGGCCATTGTGGCGGTGGCCCTGTCGCAAACCCTGATCGTTATGTTTTGGGCAGACGCCAAATTCGGGACCATACCCAATGCCATCATCCTGGTACTGGCTGTAATCGGCCTGGCCTCGATGCGGTTTGAAAATGCCTATCGAAGCGATGTGCTTTCCAGCCTGCAAACCACCCAAAGCGCGGGGGAAGTCATAGGGGAAGCAGACCTGCGAGGGCTGCCGCTACCCGTCCGGAACTACTTGCGGTATGTCGGCGTGGTGGGGAAGCCGAAATTGAGAAATTTCAGAATCCGATTTGAGGGCGAAATGCGCGGCAGGGGGAAGGACTGGTTTCACTTTACCTCGGAGCAATACAGTTTTGTTGCACCCCCCGCCCGCCTGTTTTTTATGAAGGCCACCATCAATGGGCTGCCAACCGCGGGCTATCACGCCTACAAAGACCGAACGGCCGGGATGCGGATAAAACTCCTTTCGCTTTTCCCCGTGGTCAACATAAAGGGGCCGGAGCTTTACCCCACGGAAACGGTCACCTATTTCAACGACCTCTGCCTGTTTGCGCCCGCAGGGCTGATCGATCCGCGCATCGCCTGGGAGGAGATAAATGACCTGACCGTAAAGGCGACTTTCTCTTCCGGGGGTACGGCAATTTCCGCCCTGCTCTTTTTCAATGAGAAGGGACAACTGGTCAATTTTCGCTCAGAAGACCGCATCTCCGTGGATGAGATGAAAACCTTCCCGTTTTCCACGCCGGTAAAAAATTACGAACAGGTCAACGGGTACAGGCTGCCGACCTACGGGGAAGCGATCTGGCACTATCCCGATGGGGAGTTCGTTTATGGGAAATTTCAGGTTAAGGAAATCGCCTACAACGTAACGCAACTTGAATGAAGCCCCGGAGTTCTTCCGTTGCCGTCTGCGGGTGCTTCTCCAAAGGTTCACGGATTAAGGCGTGCCAATACCAGGAAAAGAATGGAAATAGTTATAGTACCGAACAACTAAACATCGAAGAATGCCTGCCAGTTCACTAAGGCCTTTGGCCGTTGCCTTTGCCCTGAGTGGCGTTTGGGATACCGTTGCCGGAATCATGTATTTATTTTTTATTGGAACGGGCCGGAAGATCGACGTCCTTCCCATTGACCCATTCTTCGCAATATTCTTAGGATCCTTTTTCCTGTGCTTTGCTTACCTGCAGCTTCTTTCCTCCCTGAATATCAAGAGGTATGCCTTTGTGGTTGGTTGCCTGATCTTTGGGAGGATCTTCTATGTTATCACCCTTTATGCATTTATGGGTTTTGGAAGAGATTTTCCGAATACCTTTTGGTTTACCGGGATAATCGACAGCCTGTTCGTTTTCCTGTATTTCGTTTTTGCCTTTCGGGGTGGGTTGGGCCTCCGCGAGCTGTTTTTGCCCGGCTTAAACGGAAATACCGGATAACCGCCCATTAGGAATTTGAGGGAGAGATGTGTAGCTTCGCCTTAAGGGCCGAAAGCCGGTCCGTCTGGCTATACCCTGGTTTACAGACCGAAAAACGCTTTGCGGAATCATGCGAGCCCCGCCTGTAGAATGGGAAGGAAATACTTGAGGAAACCTCAGGGAGCCTTATACGAGAATGCTGAAAACCGGTAAGCGCGGCTATGAAGAGACTGCCTTTTTTTGTCCTGTTGTTACTTCTGGCGGGTATTTCCTGCAAGGAAGAGAAGCTGAATGGGGTCCATTCAGACATCCATGCCATTGAGAGCAGCTTGCTGCCGGCCATCCGGGTTGCCGGGGACTCCCTGGTCAGGTATACCCTTATGGAACGAATGGAACATTACCGTGTTCCCGGGGTCAGTATTGCGGTAGTGGAAAATGGCGAGATACAATGGGCCAGGGCCTATGGCACTGACCCTGGCCGGGATGGCAAAAACATAGACACTGCCACGCTTTTTCAGGCGGGGTCAATCAGCAAACCTGTGGCGGCACTCGCTGCCCTGAAGCTGGTTGAAGAAGGTAAAATTGGCCTGGATGAGGATGTGAATGAATATTTACAGGACTGGAAGGTCCCGGAAAACCCCTTCACCTCAGGTCAAAAGGTAACCTTAAGGGGGCTGTTGACGCATACAGCCGGGATGAACGTTCACGGGTTCCCGGGATATCGGCAAACCGATACCCTCCCGACGACTCAGGAGGTCTTGGAAGGGAAGGGGAAGACCCCCGCAATCGCGGTGGATACCCTTCCGGGGAGTTTCTGGCGGTATTCGGGGGGCGGGTATACGGTCATGCAAAAGGTAGTGGAAGACATCACCGGGCAGCCTTTTGAGACGTACCTGCTTGAAACCATTTTACAGCCTTTGGGAATGGCCAACAGCACGTATGCGCAACCCCTTGACCCTGAAAAGTATACCAATATCAGCCCGGCTTATGATGCAGAGGGGAAGGCCATTGAAGGCCTTTGGCATAATTACCCGGAAAAGGCCGCTGCCGGTTTGTGGACCACCCCGGCTGACCTGGCCAGATATTGCCTTGAAATGCAGCGGATCCTGGCAGGTAAAACCCATGGGGTCCTCAAGAAGGAAACCATTGAAATGATGCTCACCAAACATAAAAACGATTGGGGGCTGGGGCCCGCCTTACAGGGGGAAAGGGATTCCCTGATCTTCAGGCACGGAGGGAAGAATGCCGGGTTTACCAATGAAATGGTCGCCTTTGCCCATAAGGGAAAAGCGGTAGTGGTAATGACCAATGCCGATAACGGCGGCAAGCTCATTGGGGAGGTGTTGCGCGCCATATCGCATCACTACAACTGGGGGATTAGCCCGCAAAGGGTAGTGGAAACGGTACCCCTGCCCGTGGAATTCCTCCAGGGCTTTTTGGGCCGGTATAAACTCGATTTCCAGGTGCCAGGCGTAGGCGATTACTATATCGAATTGGATATTCATGACGCTCAGTTACGGGTAAATGACCCGAATAATGGGGAAATTAACTTCTTCGCTGCCGTGGAACCTTCCGGATACCTTGATTTGGAAAGCGGCGATGAGGCGGTACTGAAAATGGAAGGTGACAAGCCAGTACTGGTGCTGAACGACCGTTACCGGTTTGAAAGAGTTATCCAATAGCAAATTTACCCTCAATCGCGTGGGGCCACTTTTACCAGTTCCCCGACACAGTACTCTTCAAGCCCATCATGTTCATAAACCTTCAGGGACCGGTTAGCATCTTTTCCTGTTGTGGTTTCCAGGCTTACCTCCAAAAACGCGGGGTCCCACGACAATTGCATCCAACGGCCGTTTTCCAGTTTTGCCAGCCTGAACCGGTTCCGAATTTCCTTGTTGGCAGGGAATTCAATCCAGGGCTCGTTTTGCTTGAGTATGATTTCTACCAGAAATTTTTCGTCAAGGTAAAAGTGCTGATTGGGCTGGAACTCATACTGTCCAACCAGGCTCTTTACTTCAGAAAGGTCTGGCTCGTAGGTTACCGGGGTGCCGGTTTTGATGTCCTTTTCTGAAATCCCCGGCGAAATCCCCAGGATTCCTGAGATGTTCTGAGCGATGGATCGAACATAATCGGCCTGATTTGTAAGGACAATAATACTTAATCCATCATCCGGAAAGCGCAGGTACTCGGTTCCGGATACCCCGGGATGATAGAGGATCCGCTTTCCGTTTACCCGTTGGGTATTCCAGCCAAACCCGTAATGCGTCCTGCGCCCGTCCTTAAGGGTATAAGACTCCCACATTAAGTTTTTGCTATTCTCTGACAACAAGGTCTGTTCCGTCATGGAACGTTCCCAATGTACCATGTCCCGGAGGGTGGCATATACACCCCCCGCTGCATTTATTTCCGTGTCTATGAGTCGCCAGGAGTTTCGGTCGGGGATAACCTCCCCGTTCCTTTTGGCATATCCGGATACCTGGTTGGGATGTATTTTAAACTGGTCCATCAGGTAGGCGGAATGCATCCCCGCGGGGTCAAATATCTTTTTCTGCATATATTCCCTGAAGGACAACCCACTTACCTTATGGATTAGGTACCCGAGCAAAAAGATGCCTTCGTCACTATAGAGAAATCCTTCACCGGGGGGAAAGGCCAACGTGTCTTTCCCGGCGTTCCCGTACATCTGTGCCGCGCTGTAGGTGCCCCTTGCAGACCGCGCCCCCCTTTCTGAACCCTTCCCGCTTTCGGGAAGTCCCGAAGTATGGGTCATCAGGTGCCGGAGGGTTATTCCTTTCCAGGAAGCAGGGGCGTCAGCCAAATAGGTGTGAATTTCCCGGTCAATTTCAAGGATCCCCTGCTCATGCAGCTGCATGATTGCGGTACAGGTCATGTGTTTCGAGACCGAAGCCATCCAGAACGCTGACGCCTCCGTTACCGGAACCTGGAATTCCAGGCTGGCCAAACCGTAGTACGCTTCTTTCAGCACCTGTCCATCTTTAAGTATGGCCAGGGCAATACCCGGTATTTCCTGTTCCCTCATAACGGACCGGAGATACACATCGATCTCCCGCGATTTTTCTTCCGAAACCATGGGCTGGCTGTGGCCCCATAAGGGAGCGACAAAGGAGCATATAAAGAACAGGCGCTTCATGGAATCAATTCGTTATGTTGCGAATCATCACCTTTGGTTGGTGCTGTTGCAAGGAAGTATCTATACTAAACAACCACCCTGCCACCGGAAATATTCCCGAAAAGGACCTCGAAAACGCTTTCAGGGGTCCGATTTCATAAATGGTCATAAATCCCTGAAGATCCGGGGGCCCTAGGGGTATTTCCTGCGTTCAAGTTCTTGTGCAATAGATGCAATAAGTCTTTCAATGGCCATTTGGGTATTCCGTGAATAACGTATGTTGTCTGCCCTTATGTTGATGAGGATGCTTAAGAAATTCCCGAACTCGTCATCCCGTTTAAGGCGTTCAAAATCATTGGGAAAGGCCTTGTGCTGGTCAATGCTCCGCCTTATGTTGCGCACCATCATCCGTTGGGTGGTATTTTGGCTGAAAGACCACTCCCATCGCCCCATATCTTCCAAAAGGGATTGTATGTTTAAGTTATAGACCTGGTTGATATGCTTCTTGAGGCTGTCGTTCGAGATAAGGTTCATTCCCCTGGATTTGATCGTTTCGTAGGTGGTTGTTGAGATGTAAGGGACTGCCCAGATGTCGAGGGCGGCAAAAGCAGTGTCCAAAACAACGCTATAGGCGCTGTCTTTTTCGATGTAGGAAAATATCCGCTTATAGCTCTCCAGATAACCGGCGTTGCTTTCTATGGCGTACCCCAACTCCTGTTTTGAATATTCAAGGTCTGCTTTCAGCTCTGCAAGAATGGCAAGTTCTTCCGCCTTAAGTTTCCTTTCTTCATTCCAGTTATTGACCTGGAGGGCAATTAATATCCCGGCAACCACCAGGGTAATTTCCCCAACGGCATACAGCGCGTATTTGCCGAATCGGTTGTCGGAAAGGAGTCCATGGCGTATTTGGCGGAAGAAGCGTAGCATTGGACACGTTTGGTTACCAACTCAAAGTACGAAAAAGTAGTTTACCGTAAGATGCAGGTGGCGAAGTTCTCTGTCTTACGCCCTCAAAAGGTTTGGTCGGAAGGCTTGTTTCCGGGGTCGTTGAGGACGTGTTTGCCATCAAATCCCCGGGGCGATTCACGGTGACAGTGTTTGCTGACACATTTATTTATTGCAAAGCTCACTGGTCGCCTGGCAATGCAATGCCCGCCGGGAACGATCGGTATTGACATCGTTCTGTTCACCGCAGCCCCATCAACATCCATCAGGGCATTACCAGGGACAAAGCCCGGGGAGCTGTCGACGGTGAATTCGAAGGGCCTCCCCGATCGTGGGCCGGTATCAAGGGAACTTATCGTGCTATTGGCAACATCATCTTCACGGTTCAGGAGCAGGCTTCCCATTGGGATTGCCCGTTCAGGTGTTATTAAAGTACCCCCTATGGCAAATGAATGTTACCCACGAAAAACAGGTGAGTTGCTTTAGCGGGATCATACAAACGAAATAAAATGTAACACACACTAAATCAATAATATAAAATTTTTTACGGGATTACCTGAAAGATTCTTGCGGGTTTTGCGTCAAAGGTGATGGCGGCAAAGGGGCTAAAAACACCAAAACCGGCCATTGATTTTCGATCGGTTCCGTCAGCCTGAAGCCGGGCAAAAAAAGAAGGCTCCGGCCCTGGGCTGGCTATGGCAGGGAGAACACCGGAGCTTCACCTTAACAGTGCTAAGGGGTTCAGCCAGGCGAGTAAAGGCGTCGCCTACAGTTTTAGCCCTTAGGATTCGCAAATACCCTGGGTTTTATCAGCCGAAATCAGAGGCAGGCAATCGAACGAAGGTCATCAGGACGTCGTCTGAACCGTTTTTTTAGCCTTTGTTGAACAGCCAATGCCCTGGGGGCATTTAGATTAAAATGTGAAATGCCATGAAATTCAAAGTATTCCTGTTGCTGTTTTTACAATGCAGCCAATTTGTTGTCCTGTCGCAGAATCCCCTGGTCTCTGAAATTAAGATCAGCGGGAATAAAAGGACCAAAACTTCATTTTTGGAGCGACTCGCATTCGTCAAAGTCAACAGCCAGCTCGATTCGATGCGATTGGCCTCGGACGTAAGGAGGTTTAAACTCCTCCCTTCCGTTGCCAGCGCCTCCTACGAAGTCGTCCCGCTGGGCCCGGGAAAGTACCGCGTGGAGTACCGGGTCGTCGAAAATTTTGCCATCATCCCCGGGTTGAACGTTTCCCAGGACGTCAACGGAGACCTTGCCTACCGTACCTCTGTGTTCGATTTCAATTTTTTGGGCCAGAATCAAATCGTTGGGGGATTTTACCGCAGAAATGTCTTTGACTCCTACGGCTTTTTTTGGGAAGCTCCTAACCTGATATCCCGGAAATGGGGCATAGGGGTCAATTACCAGAACAATGTACTCCAGGAGCCTGTTTTTTTTCAGGACAACCGGGATGTCAACTACAAGTTTGATAGCCGGGCGTTTGAATTCCGCACCTTTTACGAGCATAATTTCCACAACCGGTTTATGCTGGGGCTGAATTATTCCAGGGAAACCTATGACTTTTTGAATGGTGATTTAACGCAGGACCTGCCTCTGGAATTGGGTCTTGATCGCCTTGCCGTAATTGGTTCTTACGAGTATAACAACATTACCAACGAATATCAGTATGTGGGGGGGTTCCGAAGTATCTTCACCTACAGCTTTACCGTGGGTGCCCAGGGCGATACCCACCTGCTGCGGAGTTTTTTCATCGGTCGCAATGACTTCGAATATTTCAAAAGGTTTGGGCAGAAAGGAAATTGGGCCAACCGACTGCGCCTTGGCTTTGCAACCAATGACACCTCTCCTTTTGCCCCCTTTGCTCTGGACAACCAGCTCAACATCAGGGGTGTTGGC
Source organism: Robiginitalea marina (assembly GCF_024006985.1). Classification (GTDB taxonomy): domain Bacteria; phylum Bacteroidota; class Bacteroidia; order Flavobacteriales; family Flavobacteriaceae; genus Robiginitalea; species Robiginitalea marina. The sequence goes on along the minus strand of NZ_JAMXIB010000002.1, from coordinate 387,067 downwards.
AATGTTGTGGACCGGGGAACGGCTTCTGCTGTAATCAATACCGAATACCGGTATACCTTTATTGAAAAAGGATGGTTTGCCATGCAGGGCAATGTCTTTGTCGATGCAGGTACCTGGCAGGACCCTGGCGGCCAACTTGGTGATCTCATCGCCTTTGAAAATTCCGCCCTGTTTACCGGTTTGGGCGTTCGGTTCATACACAGGCGGATCTTTAATGCCGTATTTCGAATAGACTATGGATTTAGCCTTACCGATAAAGTGAACAGCGGTCTGGTATTCGGGATTGGCCAGTACTTATGAACCCTTTGGATTTCCTTCCAACCCTGTTTAGGATGTTCACCGGAAGCAGCCGCCATGGCAGATACCCTTTTTTAAAAGTCTTTATATGGTTTACCGGGCCGGAAAAGGATGGACTGGACTAAATGGCTTACCTTACGAGGGCGTTCAAAGGGTAGAAGGCCAATAGGGTATTCTGACCCATGCGAGCAAGTTACGGTTTCAGTTAGGGTGCTGGTATGATGTTTAAAAAGTATTATTTCCAGGGTGTAAGCTGGCTACTGCTGATCCTTTCGCTCATCGCCTTCTCGGACAATTTGATTACCGATGTCGGCCAACCGAGCAATAAGGACCCAAAGTTCATTATTCACGGACTGCTGATGTTCGCCTGGTTTGGGACCTTCGTCGCCCAGACCTATTGCATCCTTAAGAGAAAGTTTGATGCACATGTCAGGCTGGGTAAATTAGGATTTGGCCTGGCGATTGCCGTTTTTCTCAGTACGGTTTATGTCTTCATTGCCGTTTACGAAGGTTGGGATAACATGGAGCCCTTTGTGAAGGCCAACCGCCTGTTCATGCTGAGTTTTGCACTCTTCCTGGTACTGGCCTACAGGGACCGTAGTAATGGGGTTCGACATAAGCGGTTTATCTTTTGGGCCATTGTACTGCCCATAGAACCAATAATGGGAAGGGTATCTGATTTCTTCCACATCGAACAGTGGGGACTCTTTTATGCCCTGGTATGGCACGTGTTATTTGTGTCTTTCCTGATATACGACTGGCAAACACTGAAACGAATTCATCCCATTAGCTGGGCCGGTTTGGGCTGGTTCTATACGGTATGGGCCCTTTCGATGGGCTCCGGCTTGTAAGTCTTTGCAGCCTTTTACCGGGCCCTCGGAAATATGCCCGAAGGCAGGAATGCTTCGGGAATGATCCGAATGGACGTTCAACCATGCAAAAAACTGCAATTTGCTGAATTTAGCGCTTCGGGTTAAGGAAAAAACCTCCCCGTCATTTATATTTGGATTCATGTCTTTATGACTGTGGTACATTTTTTGACCCGCCGCAGGACATGGAACATGTTTTCGAATCCTAAGGAAGCTGATATGAAGTATCTTTTGACATTTCCTGTAGTGCTTTTCTTTTCGTTGTTCTGCCAGCAGGCTCATGCCCAGAAGGCAGATGATATCATTGGCATCTGGATGCCCAGTGAAGGCACTTCTTATATACAGATTTACAAGAGCAAGGAGAACGAGAAATACTATGGGCGGATTGTTTGGCTGAAGGAACCCAACGATGAGAAGGGCCAACCCAAAAGGGATCCCGAAGGGGAATTGGTGCTGAAGATGATAAACCTCAAGGAGTTTGTTTTTGAAGGGGAGGAATGGACGGACGGCACCATTTATGATCCGAAATCGGGGAACCTCTATTACTGTACCATAGAAATGCCCTCAAAAGACAAGCTTGAAGTGCGCGGCTCCCTGGACCCTTTCGGGATCGTGGGGCGTACCGATGTGTGGGTCAGAATGAAAGCGAAGTAATATGGTGCCGGGGAAACATCTAGCGCTGGCAATCCTGCTTTTTATAACCGCTGCCGCGCCGGCCCAGGAAGAGGGCCCGGAAGAGGAATTTGACTTCAGCAACCTGGTGCCTGCAGAGGACATCAAGGCCTTCTGTTCCCCCCGGATCCTGAACGGAGGGCCCCAGAACCTGTTTTCCATAGGCTACGATGTTCAGGGGACCCACGACCTTGCAGCTGGGGGTTATCAGGGCTTTCCGGACCAGGATATAGAGGTGAACAGGATCAGGGAATTTCGCATCGATGCGCAGTACCCGGTCATTTCCAAAAACAACATTACCGTCAATCTGCAGTTCAACTACCTGCGTACCTGGTTTGCATACGGCGAAGACGAATTGCTGGTACATCCGTTTCTCCAAACCCTTGATGAAAACGGCCTTACCAGTATGTCCTTTTCCACTGTGGTTTTCAAACCCCTGGACCTCGACAATTTCCTGCTGGTCCAGGCCGGGGCTTCCCTGAACGGTGACTACACCCTGGGCGAGATGCAAAGCCTGTCGCATACCCGGTTCTTTGCAGCCGTTATCTATGGCTGGAAGCCAAACGATCGCAAAATGTGGGGGCTTGGCCTTTCCAGGACCTATATCGGGGGTTCCCTGAATTACCTTCCTGTGTTCTACTACCAATACTCTTCTGTGGATGGTCAGTGGGGAGTGGACGTGTTGCTGCCCTCCAGGGCAGACCTGAAACGCAATTTTGGCCGGAAGAATATCCTTTCGCTGGGTTGGAATGTGCAGGGGAACAGTTACAGGCTGAATGCCTTGCAGGATGAAGAGGCCAATCTGGAGCCTGAACTGCGCAGGTCAGAACTGAGGATCAGGGCCATATACGACAGGGCCATCACCAACACCCTTTGGTTTTCCCTTCAGGGTGGGCTTCGCTATAGTTGGGATTTTAACGCAGATGATGGGGATTTCTTCAGGAGCTTTTTCAGCGACGACCCCTACTTGTTTGAAAATGAACAGGGCAATCCGCTGTTTGCCCAGTTGAGTTTGCGTTGGGTGAGCCCGTGAGATGCCGCAGGCCTTTTGGAAGAGGGCCGCAGGCAGACGGGTTGAATACGGCTTAACCGGCCCTGGGCCCTTTCCCCTGGCGGTATTTGCACCAAAGCCAGGGCCAACATTTAGGATAACGCCTCCAAATCTTCCGAAATTCTATGGATAATTGCCCTGCACAGGCTCGCTCAAAATTTGATAGCTTTACAAAAGCGCACCAAAAGGGGAGGCAATGCTGAGAAAGATACTGCTGGGATTCGTTCTTGTACTGGTCACGGCCATCGCCGTGCTGGCCGTGGTAAATCTGACCAATGCAGCTGAACCCATCCCGGAACTGGTGGTGGCCCATGGGGAGGAGGCCGACTACAGCGACCGGCCCTGGTGGGAAGCCACCACGGTGTACCAGGTGTACCCCAGGTCCTTCCAGGATACCGATGGGGATGGGGTGGGGGACCTTGCCGGGATTATCTCCCGCCTCGACTACATCCGGGACCTGGGTTTTGAGACGATCTGGTTTTCGCCTTTTTTCAGGAGCCCCCAGAAGGATTTTGGGTACGACGTCAGCGACTATTACCTGCCCGACCCCCAGTACGGGGATAGCCTTTTGGTGGACAGCCTGATCCGGGAGATCCACAAAAGGGACATGAAGGTGGTCTTTGACCTGGTGTTGAACCACACCTCTGAGTCGCATCCCTGGTTTGTGGAGTCGCGCTCCGGCAAGGACAACGCGAAGAGCGACTGGTACCTTTGGAGGGACGGCAAAGGCGGCGACCCCCCGACCAACTGGCACAGTGCCCTGGGCATGAACGGCTGGCACTATGACCAAACCCGCCAGCAGTGGTACTTTTCTTCTTTTTTATCGTTCCAGCCCGACCTGAACTGGCGGAATCCGGAGGTCAAGGCCGCGATGTTCGAAGTGGTGCGGCACTGGCTTGATAAAGGCGTGGATGGCTTCCGGCTGGATATTTTCAATTATATCTATGAGGACCCTGGCTTCAGGGACAACCCGTTCAGCCTTCGCGTAATCCCTACCCGGGATTACACCAAAATGTTCTGGCAGGAAAAGGAATACACCATGAACCACCCGGACGATTTTACCCTGGCCAAAGAACTGAGGGAAATCCTGGACACCTATGACCCGCCCAGGTTTATGGTGGGGGAGGTGTTCGGGGATCACAAAACCCTGAAAAACTTCCTGGGTGAAAACCAGGATGGCCTGAACCTGGTATTCCTGTTCGATATCTCGGACCTGGAGTGGGATGCCGGCTTTTTCAGGGAAAAAATAAAGAGGATTGAGGCCTTTTACCCCTATCCGTATACCCCTACCTATGTCTTTAGCAACCACGACCGGGTGCGGAGCATTACCCTGTTGGCGGATGACCTGCAGAAGGCAAAGGCCCTGGCGCTGTTGCAGCTTACGGTGAGGGGCGTCCCCTTTTATTACCAGGGGGAGGAAATCGGGATGCCTACCGGCACCATTCCGGGGGAGGAGGCGCTCGATCCCCTGCCGGCGGCATTTGACTGGCTTCCCGATTTTGCCAAAGGCCAGGTTTTCAACCGGGACAATTGCCGGACCCCGATGCAGTGGGAAACAGGCCCGAATGCCGGATTTACCCGGGCAGGGGCAACCACGTGGCTTCCCGTGCTGGAAGACCCCGGGGGCCGAAATGTAGCCTCCCAGCAAAGGGACGCGAATTCCCTGTGGCACACCAACCAGTCCCTGCTGCGGATCCGGGAGGAATACCCCGTCCTGAAATGGGGAAGCCTCAGGTGGCTTCCCGAATACGACCGGGGGCACATACTGGGGTATGAACGCATCCATCGCGACGAGTCATTGAGGATCCTGATAAACCTTTCTGAACAAACGGAACTCCTGGAGGTTCCCGGGAATAGGTCGGTACTGTTTGCTTCTGGTGCAGCCAGCCTGCAGGGGGGTACCCTGGAACTCCCCCCGAACACCGGGGTGATCCTGCAAGGCCCCTAGCCGGCTATTCCGGCCCCACAAAGGCGGGCTTCCCTTTCAGGGCCGAATGGACGGACCCCCGTTATGGGATGCTTTGGGTATAAGGCCTGGTTTTTTGGTTGCCCGGCAGGACCAGGGCATATCGCACGGTCAGACTCCCCCATACACAGATTTCACAAAATCTCCATTCAGGAACGTATCCGGGTTTATTTGACTTTGCAGGACGACCCCTTTGAGGTCCGACTCCCATAAGAGCTGGGCAGCCTGTATCAAGGGCGCGGCTGTGGTTGCCTGGATAGCACGCAATTTGTGCTTTCCGACCAGCAGGGGGAGGATTTGTTTTGCAACCTCCCGCCTTCTCAGTACCCCGGAGGCGTCCTTTCCTTCCACAGCGGCATACAAAACGACCTGGTCGTCTTCCACGTGGGGTATGGCTTCCTCCATGGCGCGCTGCAGGGCCGGGATGGGGTCTTCTTCCCCGGGGATGCTCTTCAGTTGGTCTGACACCCACCCGTAATGCCCGGGATGGCGCAAGGTTTTGTAATCAAGCGTGCGTACCCTGCCGGCCAGGGCGTCGGGCAGGTCGGCGGCCCCCCCTGAGGTTAAATCGTCCTCATACAGAACCCCGTTTATAAGGAGTTGCGTCCGTTGGGACAGGGAGGGCAACGCCGTTTTTTGGAACGCGCGGATGGCGATGGCATCCTTTACATATTCCGTAGCCACCCCGATGGGACTCCAGGTAAATCCATAGAAATGGGGTGAAACTGCGTGAAGGGTCAATGCCCCAACCTTGAAACCCAAATAGTCCGCTATATCCACGTTAAAATCGTCGCAAAAATCCCGGAACATTTTATGCGCCAGTACATTGATATATCCGGGGGCCAACCCGGTTTGCAAAATGAAACCCGTCCTGGCATCTTTGGCCAAAGCCCGGATTTGGTTGGTCTCATCAACATATTCAGTGAGGTTGGCATAATGCAGGTGATGTATTTTTGCATAGCGGGCCATTTGGGGCGCCAAACCCCCGGGCAGGCAGTCCAACAGGATGTCGCCTTGCCGGAAGATGGCATTGGCTTCCTCGCTTAGCGCATTAGGATGCAATTCAAATGCCTTTACCGTCGTCGGTTTTGAAGTCCCCCTTTCAATCCATTGTACCACTTCCTGAGCTTTGGATAAGGTCCTGTTGCCAATAAACAGGGTAGGGGGTACCTTGCTTTGCTCGGCAAGGATGAGGCCGACGGCTTCTGCGATGCCGCCGGCTCCGGCTATTATAATGTTCACGTGTTTGTTCATGTTCAATTCTGATGGGGTTATAAGGATAGCGCCAGCATGAAACGGTACGGGTCTTTATGAAGCGTTATCCAAAAAAAACCGAGACCTGATCAGGCTGAGATCCCCACCGTAACGGCAAGGATCACGGGTCAATACCACAGGGTTGTCGGGATCCTGACACTTTTCCGGAATACTGCCGAACCGGGAGCCTGTTTTTATGGCTTTTAAGTGAATTGACCCAGCTTAAAGCTAGTGTTTTTGTCCGATTTGCACCCCATGAATTTTGGGAGGGGTCCCGATGTAATACGACTGTGCCCCCCGGCAGACCTATGGCCTGAACCTTGAAGGACGGGTAAGGCCCATAAAGCAACTCCCCGGAGGGGATTTGATCGCCCTGATAGAACGCAGCAATACGGAAAAATCATCAGGATTTCGAATGAGGTGCCGGGCACGCCAGCGGCCTTTTCCCATGGAACCTCCCCGGAACATTGGAACGGAAAACCCTCCAAAGGGGCCAGCCCGAGCGGTTTCCTTCTTGCATTCAGTATTTCGGGTTCCCTGACCCGGTATAATTCCCATGCGTTCTTTTCTTCATTATAAATCTGTTGCGTACCATACGCCTGGGGAAGATCCTGATACATTAAAAGGCGATCGGTGAACGAAGCCAGGTCCTGCCCGTCGATAAGTCCTTGCGCATGGGCTTAAGAAGGATACCCATAAGTTTGGATGATGCGGTCCATGTACCTGCTCCAAAGCTGTTTGGTATCGGATACGATGGTTAAGATTGTTTTGCTAACTTCGTTAAGGCCTATTGGGCATAATCATCTATGGACCAACCTTGTCAGGCAAGCTTTTTGTTTGCATGCATTCAGATTAACGGCAAGCACATAAGCGCATTTTTCAGGTTGCTGGCAACGGTAGTCATCACCTTAAGCGGGACGGCTCCCGGGATTAGCCAGGACAGCATCGTGGACGAGGCTGTAAAGGTGAACCAGCAACTCTGGCTTGATTACAACCCCACCAGTATCCTTTCGGAATATCGGAGTCTGAGCACCCAGATTAGCTACCGAACGATCATCCCGCAAGTGTACAACCGCTTCCAGGTGATTTCCACCCTGGATTTTCGAAACAAAAGGGAACGGGGGTTGATTTCGGGAAAGGCCCTTATCAAATCCTTCCGCCTGGGAGGAGGCGTTATTTATACCCAGAATACGGGTGCAAGGGACAATTTGGAATTCAGGTTATCGCAAGGCCTGACCTTCGACATACCGACTATACAACAGATGACCTTGAATAACTACGCCCGTATTGAGGAACGGTTGCAAAAGACTTTTGACGACTCGGGTTGGGAGGCTGGTTTTCGGTTTCGATACAGAATAGCCACCCAAATCGCACTGAACGGGCTCCACCTCGAATTCACGGAGGGATTCTACATTCCTTTGGAGGCTGAGGTCTTCATCAACCTGAAAAAAACGGAACGCTTTAATGACCTGATACGTTTGTCACCCGGGCTGGGCTATCGTTTTAAAACCGGATGGAGGATTGAAACCTACCTCATCTTTAACCGCACCAAGAACATCACGGAAACCAATGACAAATCCAGCGATTTTATCATGCGGGTGCGGGTTTACAGCCCTCCACAAAGGAAAGATAATGGCGAAGGGCCGCCAGGGAAAGCCCCTGCATTCGATTGAGGGGGAGAGGGTATCTGAAAGATCACATCTTTCTGATTTTCAGTGCGCGATAGTGGTATTTTATGAGTAAATTTATGTAGAATTTCGAGTGAGTCTTATGCGTTTATCGAAACTCTCCGTGTAACTGAATTTCCAGAAAGTAAACGCGTGATTTGGTTTACATTCAGGTGATTAGGGTTCATTTCCGGGATAGGGTAAGTTTCCCTGCGGCCAGGCCAGTTTAAGCGCGATAACCTGTATGGGTAGCTGGCAATGGCTCCCGGGTGCCGGATTGGGGTTGCGCTACATGGTCTCAAAGGTGAAAAAGATAAATGTACGCCTCGATTACGCCCTGGGTGTCGACGGAAATCAGGGGCTCTATTTTGGTGTTATGGAAGCCTTCTGAAGAGATTCGGAGCTAACGGGCATTTTGTCTAATCCTAAATTTGACATATTATGAAAAAATTATCGGTTTTATCGGTGTTTATAATGGTGCTGCTCGCGCAGCCTGTTGCCTCCCAGGAAGAGCCTGCCGGGCAAACCAATACCTGGACATTTTTCCTGGAACCTTATCTGATGTTTCCCAACATGGATGGCACCACAGGATTGGGGGCGCTCCCTGATGCTCCCGTAAGCGCAAACCCGGGAGATGTCTTTGAGAAATTGCAAATAGGCACCATGCTCTATGCGGAAGCCTCGACCGGGAATTGGCATTTCGGAAGCGATCTGATCTATATGAAGTTAAAACAGGATTTGGATCCTGGTGTTGTCATAGCCAATGGCAGGGTGACCGCAAAACAATTTGCGTGGGAAGGGGCAGTGCTCTACAGTATTACCTCCTGGCTCGATGTGGGCCTCGGGGGTACCATAAATTCTTTAAAACTGGAAACCGACATGAATGTCAATGAAATTGGCGGGGGTACCAGCAATCGCTCCAGGAACCTATCCCAAACCTGGTTTGACCCTATGTTAATCGCCAGGACCGGAAGCAAGCCGGGCTCGAAGTTCATTTACAGGGTGCGGGGAGAAATCGGAGGGTTTGGGGTAGGTTCCAAATTTGCCTGGCAATTTCAGGCCAATGCCGGCTACAGGTTTTCAAAACTCTTCCAACTTACCGGAGGATATCGCCTCATTGGGATAAATTATGAGAAAAACAACTCGGCGCAAGGGGTACTCAACAACAACAGGTTCCTGTACGACGTAAATACCTTTGGCCCGGAAATCAGGCTTGGGTTCACTTTTTAACGGGAAGGCCTCAGCATAGTCCCCCCCCTTTCGGCGCATAGGCATCATAACGTCCTTTTGCCTATTTTGGATTGGATTTATTGTATCAACGCCCACCAAAAAATCCTTGGAAAATGAAGTCCATACTTTTTTTCGTCCGTTCGACACTCACCGGAGGAATCCTTTTTTTACTACCGGCGGTATTACTTTTTATCCTGGTCGAAAAGGGATTTTCGGTGCTATCGAAACTATCCGAACCCATTTCGAAGCGTTTGCCCGAGGTTATTTTCGGGCTGGATGGCAGCAATCTTTATACCCTTTTTATTCTGTTGTTGCTCTGTTTTTTTGCTGGGTTGCTATTCCGGTCCAGGAAGGTCCAAAAATGGATTGCCAAACTGGAAGAAAACGTTTTGATCTATATACCGGGATATATCCTGATCAAGTCGATCACAGCCGATGCTATTGGCGAACAACTGGATGAAAAACTTGTCCCGGTTTTGGTGCAGGACGGGGATTCCTGGAACCTTGGGTTTTTGGTGGAAGAGGGCATGGAGGTAAGCACGGTATTCCTGCCCGACGCCCCGAAGCACGATGCCGGGGAAGTGAAAATTGTGCCTTCCGGGCTCATTCGCAAATTGGACATGCCGAATAACAAGTTTACAAAGTGCATCAACACCTACGGGAAAGGGGTCATTCAGTACATGCCAACCAAATAATGCCACGGTTGGTTTAACGAACGGCGCAGGGAGGTTTTCAGGCCTTGTTCGCGGTTGTATGTAATACTCCCTAAATTCTAGACCATAGGTTTGATATGGGATAGATTAACTTTCCTTAGTCAGAAGCTGGAAAGGTCACACCGTTACCGATTTTAATCCAGGTGTGACTGAATTGTGAGCTTTTTGGGCAATTTTGGCCTCTTAAAAGACGCATTATTTCAATTCAAATAATATCAATTCAAAACAAAAAACCCTGCAAGTCAAATGATTTGCAGGGTTTTGATATCAAATCGCATCAAATTTTAGTGACCACGCCAGGAGTACCTCGCTGCGCCCGGTGATCCTTGTCTAAGACCCTTGATTTTATTGGGTTTCGTTGTACATCCTATGACAAATGTTGACGATCTGCGAACCTAAAATTTAGTGTGTTTTGATTTGACTAATCGCTTAAAATTTAGCAAATAATACCAGGTATTTATCAATTCTGCTGACAACTACAATTGAAGAAGGTATGTCCTGGATTTCTGGGGATCTTCACCTTTAGATTATTATTTAATATCTTTTAACCAAAGAAAAGCAATGCATAATTGCCCCATAGGAATAATAAGAGTACCACTCGATGAATGGTTCATCTGAACATCGAACCAAAATTCAATTCGTTGCGAAGTCCAAACTTTACAAACCTGCTTTAAGGAAGGAGTTTGTAAGGCGTAATGCTCTTATCGAACGGTTGGAGGCCAATATTTCTGCACCATTTACCCTGGTCTCTGCTTCAACGGGTTGCGGCAAAAGCATAACGGTAAGCCAATGGATTGAAGCTAAGGGCCATAATTACGGATGGCTCTCCCTGGATGAGGAACACAATGACGTCCAGGTTTTCCTAACGTACATAGTTGCCTTATTCAAAGAACAATGGCCGCAGAGAACTTTCCATTTGGAATCTTTGCTGGGCGGAAGTGATCTGCCATCACATTTAATTTCTGCCCTTCTGATCAATGATTTAGATGAATCCCACGAGCCATATGTACTGGTCCTGGATGACTATCATGTCATTAGGGAAGAGAAAATTCATGAAATCATCCAGGGAATTATAGAATTTCCCCCAGAGAAATTCCACCTGGTGATTCTGACCCGACGGGACCCCCCATTTAAAATGGCCAGGCTGCGGGCACAGCATAAGCTGTTGGAAATCAGAATGGCGGATCTCGCATTTACGGCGGATGAGGCAAAAAAACTTCGATCTAAAATTGCTTCCCAAACTACGGATGAACAAATAAAGGCCTTACTCCAGAATACGGAAGGCTGGATTACCGGTATCACTGTGGGACTTATGGGATTAAATGAGGGGATTGAATTTGAAAAAATTCTCGCATCTCTGACAAACAGCAGTTCCATAATCTCAGATCTGTTTGATGAAGTTGTCTACAAGGGCCTGGCAATTAATACCCAAAAATACCTGATTTTGACTTCCCTGTTGGATCGATTCTCATTGGAATTGATCAGAGCTATGGTAGCTGCCATTGATGACAGTGACCTGTCACAATCCGGGTGCAGGGAATTTATAAGAGTATCAAGGGAGCGAAATTTCTTTCTCATTCCACTTGATTCCACGGGGGAGTGGTACAGATATCACCACTTATTCAAGAGTCAGCTGAATAATCGAACCGGGCGTTATTTTAGCAAGGAAGTTGTTGAGCGTCTTTATAAAACAGCAAGTGGTTGGTTTGAGGAAAACCAAATGTTGGAAGAAGCACTGATAAATGCAATTCGCTCTGAGGATCTTCAATTTGCTGTGGCAGTTTTTAACAGGCATCGAATTGAATTGTTTAATCACGACCGGATACAAAGGTTGAATCGGTTTATTGCACTTTTTCCCCCTCAGGCCAGGAGTAATTGCCTGGAAATAGTACTTAGTTCGGCAATGTTGCAGAATTACAATGCCAATTTTTCGGATATGGCAAAACACATCCATCGTGCCGAAGAGCTATCCAAAGTGCTGGATCTCAACAAACCCTATGACAGGAAGTTGTTTGGAGAGTTGCACTCTTTAAAAGATATTTTGTCCTTCAAATCAGGGGACATGGAGCGAACGCTCTTTCATGCTGAGAAAGCCATGGAGCTCATCCCCGGGGATGAACACTATTTTCAACGGGAATCCTCTGTGGCCTATTATTCCATGGCCCTGTACGTAAAAGGTTTCAATGACAGGGCATTGGAAAAACTGGATAGCGAATTCGGGAAATTAGCGTCTTCGGATCCATTTTATAAGATGCGCTTGTTGCAGGGAAGATGTCTAATTCATTTCCTGGAAGGTAATACGGACCTGATGGCGACTGATGGCGAAGCGCTGAAAACGTTCGCTGCCCCAGAGGTATTCCCTGCTGCCTGGATGATGGGTGCGTATAGTTTAGCCGCTTCTCTATACATGACGAACCGTCTCGATAACATCGGGCCATTCCACGAAGAGGTAAAAAAACACCGTTATAAAGGTTGGCCCTTATGGATCATGCACTTTTATTTTATAAAGTGTCTTTCGGACATGGCCGCAGGCAGGTGGGATGAATTAGACCGGGAAATAGTTCACTGCGAAATACTGGCAAATGAATTTGGCCAGGAATCGATTAAGGGATTGGTAAAAGCATTTCAAGTTGAATTGTTTCTGAGAAAGGGTGATATTGATAGTGCAATTGCGGTTTCACCCTTCGCAAACTTCAACGTTGGATCTTCTTTTTGGGGGCACTATTACAAACCGGAATTAACTCAGGTAAAGCTCCTGATTCAAACCCGTAGGGAGGGAAAGGGGATGGAGCTCCTTCAAAATTTAATACATTCGGCAAGGGAGTTTCACCATAATAATCTGCTTATTCAGTGCCTCGTACTGCATGCGATAGTTTATGCGGGGGAATCCCGGTATGAGGAGGCTAAGAACCCCCTGGAGGAAGCGCTGACGCTGTCAAAGGATTTAAATCATAAGCGTACCTTCCTGGATATGGGAAGCGCTATCCTTCCTTTATTGAAGGAAATTGGCGAAGCCCGGGCAGATAACGGCCAGGTCCTGGATCTTTTACATGCCATTGAAGAAGAGAAGCGTTACTCCCTTAAAAAAGGGTCTGATAAAATCATAAAGCCCAAAAAGTCTATATCAGATTTGTCAAAACGTGAATTGGAAATTCTTTCGCTTGTGTCCCGGGGTGCCAATAATGGGGATATTGCAGAGGAATTATTCATTTCCCTGGACACCGTTAAAAAACACCTCTACAGGGCTTACCAGAAGCTCTATGTCAGTAATCGTATGGCAGCCGTCCGCAGGGCTCAGGAACTCGATTTATTGCCCGGGGAGTAGCTCCTGACAAAAATTTCCCTCCATATCTCTTCTCCTTATTGAATGTCCGCTTTTCACAGGAAAGAAGTCCACTTTAGTGGCTATTGCTGACGGATTTCGATCAATACCTTTAGGGCATACAGATCATCAGCACCTTGTCTTATCCATATACCGATAATATTCAGTTTTCAGGCCCTGGCACCTATCGAATCACGGTCCTGGGGAACATAGGTGAGGATATACTGGAGCGCTTTGAGGGGGTGGTGGAACGCGTTGAAGATAAAGGTGAAGGAAGGGTTTCCACTTCAATAATCGTGAATGTCCTGGATCAGGCCCAATTATGTGGCATCATCAATATACTCTATGACCATCGGCTGGTACTTATCTCCCTTATTCGGGAACCCCACTTACTTGAAAGAGATTATTAGCATTTGAAAACACCTGTAAAATGAAAAAAGCACTTTTAACCCTCTTTATTTCTACCCTTATTTTCAGCAGCTGTAATCAGACAACCACTGAAAAAAGGGCTGATCCCAATCAGGAATTTGACGTGGTCATCCTCAACGGGCGCGTCATGGACCCGGAAACCAATTTTGACGGTATCAGAAATGTAGGTGTGAAAGGCGGTAAAATTGCCATTATTACCGAAAGTGAGATTAATGGTAAAGAAACCATTGATGCCAGCGGGCATGTGGTTGCACCCGGTTTTATTGATACCCACTACCATGCCACCGACGTCTTCGCTACCAAAATGGCATTAAGAGACGGTGTCACTACAGGTATGGACCTTGAAGCCGGTTCGTTCAATGTAAAAGCGTGGTACGACGAAAAAGCAAAGACAGGGTGGCAAGTCAACTACGGTACAACAGCCAGCTTGTTATTTAATAGAATGGCTGTGCATGATCCTGATGCGGAACTTAGCGGTCCAGTTGATTTTTCTACTGTTCCAACCTACGCAGCCAAAGCTTTGACAGATGGCGTTCAAGGATGGGCAGAAACCAATTCCACTATCGAGGAAATGAATAAAGTGATGGCTTTGCTGGATGAAGATCTGCGACAAGGAGCCATTGGTGTTGCTGTTCCCGGCGCATATATGGCCAAGGGAATGACCAGCTACGAACTTTTTGCAGCACAACGGGCCGGAGCGAACCATGGCCGTCTTACCTCTGTTCATACCAGGTATCATCTTTTATCAGAGACACCCACTGAAGCTCCAATAGCCTTCGACGAGGTGTTTACCAATGCAATGTTGTTAGACGCTCCGTTATTGATGGCGCATAACAATGATTATGGTTGGTGGGAAATTGAAGAAAAATTGCAATTGGCAAGAGATAAAGGATTGAACATGTGGTCTGAATATTATCCCTATGCTGCCGGATCAACAGCGATTACAGCTGCTTTCTTAAGCCCTTCGGAATGGATAGAAAAGCGTGGTTATAAATACGAAGAAACCATCTACGACCCTGTTGATGATCAATACCTTACCAACGAAACGTACGCTGCACTGATGAAAAAGGATCCGGGAAGATCGGTTGTGGTTGAATTTCCTTATCGAAAAGCGTGGATGAATCACTGGTTGGCAATTCCTCACATGACTATTGCGAGCGATGCGATGGCAGGCGTTGGCGCGGATGGTAATTTGTTGCCATGGGATGCGGATTGGACTGAATACCGAGGCCACCCTCGTACCTCTGGTTCGCATGGTGCTGCATTCCGAATGGCTCGTGAACAGGGTGTGCCATTGATGTTTACTATATCGCAAGCCAGTTACTGGCCAGCCAAACACCTGGGAGATACCGGGCTTGAAGCCATGAAGGAACGCGGCAGAATTCAGGTTGGAAAAATTGCCGACATCACCATTTTTGATCCTCTATCCATTACGGATAACTCAAGTTTCAAAGTAGGCGAACATGGTACCCCTACCAGCGGCATCCCTTATGTAATTGTGAATGGCGTAATCGTGGTAAAAAACAATGAAATACTGCCCGTAAAACCAGGACAGGAAATTCGTTTTCCGGTCGAAGCCAGGGGAAGGTTTACACCAATTAATCAAGAAAAATGGTTAAGTGAACATACTATTGGTTTAAATCCTGAGCTAACAGAGATACATTTAGAGGATGACTCTGGTGCTGGAAAAGTTTTGGATAAAAAAGATTAAAAAACACCATATACCCTCTGTAAAATGAAAAAAACTCTTTTAACCCTCTTGATATCTGCACTTATTTTCAGCAGCTGTAATCAGAAATCCACAGAAAAAGGGGCTGACCCCAATCAGGAATTTGACATAGTCATCTTAAATGGTCGTGTCATGGATCCGGAAACCAATTTTGACGGCATCAGAAACGTCGGAGTTAAAGACGGTAAAATTGCGATCATCACAGAAGCTGAAATCTCTGGAAAAGAAACCATTGATGCCAAAGACCATGTGGTAGCACCTGGGTTTATCGACGGCCATCAACATACTATTGAGCCGTATGTCTATCGTCTCATGTTGCGTGATGGTCGCACAACTCTTTTAGATTTAGAGGTTGGAGGATTCGGTCCGGAAATCGACAAATTTTATAAACAAAGAGAAGGCAACGCTCCGGTCAATTATGGAGTAGCCGTTGCCCATGAATTAGTTCGTGCCGCGGTGTTAGATGAATTCAAAGATTGGAAACGATATTACACTTTGGATGCGGTTGGTACACGATCGGGAAAAGAAGGATGGTCAAAGACCCGTCCAAGTCTTGAACAAGCCAATGAAATCCTCAAAATGATGGATGAAGGATTGCGTAAAGGAGGCATAGGTATCGGTTCTACTGTTGGCTATATGCGTGAAGGGGTTTCCTCTAGAGAAATTTTTGAACTTCAAAAACTTGCCGGAGCCTACGGTCGTCAAATAGGTATGCATTTTAGATTGACACCCGGGTCGGATGTAGAAGAAACCTTAGGTATTCAGGAAATGCTCGCCAATGCTTCAGCATTAGGTGCCCCGGCCAATGCACTTCATTTCAATAACCCTGGTTATAACTTGGTCTATGAACTACTGCTTAGAATGCAAGGAAAGGGCAACAATGTATGGGGAGAAATATATCCGTATGCTGCTGGCTCAACAGCCCTAAACGCAGTATTCTTGGAGCCGGAGATTTGGGTAAATGCACTTGGCAATAAATATGAAGAAACCCTTCAAGACGTGGAAACTGGAGAATTTTACACCCAAGAAACACGAGAAGAAATGCTGAAGAAAGAGCCTACCCGTTTAGTGCTTGTTTACAAAAGCAAAGAGGAATGGATAGTGAATTGGATTAAAATGAAAGGAGTGGCCATAGGTAGCGACGGTATGCCTTTCATACCCGATGATGGACTTACATGGGAAACTCCCTACGAAGACTTTCCGAATACCCACCCGCGCTTAGCTGGTTCTTTTGCCAAAGTTTTACGTTTAGCAAGAGAAAACAATATCCCATTGATGCAGGCTGTTTCTATGACCAGCTATAACTACGCAAATCCTTTAGGGAAAATGGGTCTTAAAGCCATGCAAGTGAGAGGAAGATTACAAGAGGGTATGGTAGCTGATATTACCATTTTCAATCCTAAAACCGTAACTGATAACTCTACTTATGCCAAAGGTACCCTTCCATCAACCGGGATCCCTCATGTGATAGTAAATGGCATCATTGTAATGAGAGATTCAGAACCTATAAAACGCTTTGATGCGGGTCAACCTATTCGTTTTGAGGTTGAAGAAAAAGGACGTTTTGAACCATTATCTGTCGAAAATTGGGAAAAAGCTTTCTATGCCTCACCTGCTGATTTCAGTGGAGCTGCTTTAAAGTAATACAACTTTAATAATTAAGAGCGCCATAGTATCTCAAAAAGCTAAATAATCAATAAGCTGAAGAGTCTTTGAAAATGAAAAAATCGCTACTCGCATGTATCCTTTGCTTCTTCAGTTTAGGGCTGTTTGCTCAGGAACAACCAAAGCAAATCACCTTGTTTACCAATGTCCAAGTCTTTGATGGACTATCCGATAAACGGTTCAAGGCAGATGTTTTGGTAGAGGGCAACCTCATCAAGCAAATATCAAAAGAACCATTGATGGTTGTGCAAACCGATAATGTCAGCATTATTGATGGGCAGGGCATGACACTCATGCCCGGTCTCATCGACAACCATTGGCATACTGTATTTAATTTCTGGTCGATAAGCAAACTTTTGAATGCAGATTTAGCTCACCTCGGAATCAATGCAGGCCACCATTCAGGAAAAACCCTGTTAAGAGGGTTTACTACGGTGAGAGATGTTGGCGGCAATTCTTTTGGTGTAAAAAGGGCGATAGATGAGGGCACCATTATTGGCCCCAGGATATACCCTTCAGGACCCACGATTAGCCAAACTTCGGGGCATGGCGATTTTCTGGCGCCCAATGCAGTTCCTTCTAACCCGGATCAAGCATTAGATTACATTCAGAGAACAGGCCATACAATCATTGCGGATGGAGTGCCGGAAGTAACAAAAAGAACCCGTGAAGCATTGAGAATGGGTGCTACCCAAATCAAAGTGATGGCTGGCGGTGGAGTATCTTCTTTGTATGACCCGCTCGATGTTACCCAATATACCAAGGCTGAGGCCGAGGCTATGGTTGAGGTCGCCGCAAGTTGGAACACCTATGTCGCCATACATGCCAATACTGATGATGCAATTCAAATATGGGTAAGGGCTGGGGCAAAATCCGTCGAACATGCTTTTCTCATCACCGAAGAAACCGCTAAACTCATGGCCGAGAAAGGTGCATGGTTTAGCATGCAACCCATCATAAATGATGAAGATGCCATTCGATTTGAAGACCCGATAAGCACAGCAAAATTTGTTGAAGTAACGGATGGTCTCGACAATGCGATTGCTTTAGCCAAAAAATATAAAGTGAAAACCGCATTCGGTACTGACATTCTCTTCGATGCCAGGTTGGGCGAAAAGCAAGGGAAATTACTTGCTAAACTGAAAAGATGGTACACCCCCTACGAAATCCTGAAAATGGCCACTTCTGTCAATGCCGAATTGGTGAAACTCTGCGGCCCTCGGGACCCCTATCCACACCCCATAGGAGTTATCAAAGAGAGTGCTTATGCGGATCTGATATTGGTGGATGGCAATCCTTTAGAGAACATCGATTTAGTTGCCGATCCCGAAAATAAATTTAAGGTGATCATGAAAGACGGTGTTCTATATAAAAACAATTTAAACAAATGAAAAGAAGAAAGTTTGTTACGCTATCCAGTGCTGCAGGTGTTGCTGCAGCATCAGCACCTCTACTTTCCTTCTCTTTAAACAATGAAAACACATTAAAAGAAAGTAAAAAATTGAGAGTATCCTATGTTGGTTTTTTCCATGAAACCAACACCTACCTCACCGAAGGTATGGGCGAAACCACGCTCGACAGAATGCGCACGTTCCGGGGTGATCAAATTAAGAATATGTTGAAAGGGACTGCTATTGGCGGTGCGGTAGATGTTTGTGAAGAGAAGGGATGGGAGCTGCTGCCAGGCGTTATGTACTACATAGACTGGTGCTTTAGCACAGTGAGTGATCAGGCTTGGAAAGATGCGAAAAAGGATATCATGGACACGCTGAAATCACAGATGCCGATGGACATCGTCTACCTTGGTGTACACGGTGCCGGCATGGTAAAAAGCACGAACGATCTTGAAGGGGACTTAGCGGAGTCAGTAAGAAAATTAGTCGGAAAGGACACGATAATTGTCTGGAGCGGTGACCTGCATGGCAAGATCACCGATAAAATGAAGGATAATATGAATTTCTTCAGTGCCTGCAAAGAATATCCTCATATGGATATGAATGCATGCGCACGTGATGCGATGTATCGTGGCGCTGCCATCCTTGCAGGAGAATCACATCCTACCCCCGCCTATCGCAAAGTGCCCCTGATGATGGGGATGAGTAATACCGAAGAGGAGGGAACCTTTGCCAATCGACTTAAAGAAAAGTGCATTGAAATAGAAAAAAGGCCCGGTGTTCTCAACTGCTCTGTGATGCATGGTTTCCCATATCAGGACAGCAATTTTTGTGGCGTGTACCCAATGGTCACTACCGAAAATAACCTCAAGCTGGCAGAAGAACTGGTGGACGAACTGGCGCAGTGGATATGGGACCATAGGAAAGAGTCCATCATCCCTTTAGAAACTTTGGACAAAACGATGAGCACTGTGCTGGCCATGCTCGAAAAGGACGGCCACTATGTGCGTAAATTGCCAACAAAAGGCGATATCATAGACCATACCCCTATAGTGATTGGGGACGCGGCAGACAACCCTGGAGGTGGTGCCGGAGGTGGCGGCACCCACCTGCTGAAGGCCCTGATGGAGACAAAGGGCCTGGGGAAAGTCGCTTTCATGTCCATACACGATCCAGAAACCGCAAAGGCAGCAGTCGCTGCCGGTGTAGGAGCAACAATCGATGTGAGCCTCGGGGGCAAATATGAGACATTGGCGGGTGAACCGATTAAGACCAAAGCCTATGTCAAGTCTCTTTCGGATGGGAATGAGACCGTTCGCGGGGGCACCGCTTTCAACGGCCCGTTCCAGCTTGGCCCTACCGCCAGGTTAGTCATCGAAGCTGAGAATACGGTGGATGTTATCGTTATTTCCGGCCTATGCCAGACCTATGATGATACGCAGGGACGGCCACATGGCATCATCATTCAGGAATATGACGTTATAGGTGTCAAAAGCGGGATGCACTTTAGAGCATTCTATGAAAACTTCACCGACAAGTTACTGCTAGCAGATGTTCCAGGAACCACTAGCCGTGATATTACGCTTTTTGAGCATACCCAGCTCAAGTATCCTATCTACCCTCTAGACGAAAACGCAACTTTTAGTATAGGAGATTAATACAAATCGATTAAACGCAATGATTAATATTTAAAAGAAAAGAAAGATGAAGAGAAAGATGAAACAATTATTTACTGTAATAATCTCGGCATTATTTGCAGTTCAACCGGCATTTGCTCAAAAACAAAATGCTGAAGCTATTTCTCAGAAGATCGAGAAACTCACAGAGAAGTTAGCGGGTCGCATTGGAGTGGCGGCACAGGAAATTGGTTCGGATAAGAAGATTACCATAAACGGAGATGAACAGTTTGTGATGGCGAGTACCTACAAGGTTGCGATTGCCGCTGCCGTGCTGGATCGCGTGGACAGGGGGGAGCTGCGGCTCGACCAGATGGTCGATGTCACACTCGATATGATGATGATCGGGGACGCTGCGCTTAATGGCAGATTCGTTCACCCTGGGCTCCAGTTGTCGATCGCGAACCTGATCGAGGTGATGATCACGGAGAGCGACAACACGGCGACCGACATCTCGATGGGGCTGGCCGGTGGCCCCGCGGCAGTGACCAAATATCTGCGCAGGATTGGGATCAGCGATTTCAGAGTCGATCGGCCGACAGGCGAGATCATCGGGGAGTTCTATGGTTTGCCGGGACCGGCCACGCATAAACTCGCCACAGAGGTCTTCAAGGCCCGGCCGGAGCTCTTGAAGATCCAGGGTGACCGCAATCTGGACTTCGAGGCAGATCCACGTGACCAAGCAACGCCCCTTGCGATGCTGCAGCTCCTGCTTGCCATTGACGGTGGCAAAGCGACGAGCTCCGAGAGCCGCGACTTCTTGATTAATGTCATGTCGCGCACGCGCACGGGCTCTGGCCGGCTCAAGGGGCTGCTGCCCAAGGGAACGCCCGTAGCGAACAAGACCGGAACCATAGGGGGCGTGGCCAACGACGTCGGCTATATCACGCTACCCGACGGCCGACGTTTTGCGATTGTGGTATTCACCAAAAGCAGTACAACCTCAGAAGCTGATCGTGATCGGGCCATTGCGGAAGTTACCCGGACTTTATATGACTTTTATTATTTAAAGTCAGAAGACAAATAAGCTTTATCGTGCCTATCAATTCGTTGCAGCGGACGGCGCCTATAGTCACCTCTGAACCAAGGCCTTAGGCACACACATTAGATAAACTTTATTACAAGTATTTAATAAAGAGAAACCATGAAACAAAAAATTAAACTATTATTTACCGTAATGATCTCGGCATTATTTGCGGTTCAACCGGCACTTGCTCAGAAAAAGCCACCGTCCAAAGTGACAATGACGAAGAAGGAGGGCCAGGTGACCTTTGATGCGGTCATCGCCGAAACTGCTGAACTGATCAAGGAAATGCGCATACCGGGACTTGCTGTCGGTGTCATCCACGGGCCCAACTCCTACAGCGCCGGCCTCGGCGTCACCAAGGTAGGCACCGACGAGGCGGTTACCCCTGATACGCAATTCCAAATTGGCTCTGTGACAAAAACCTTCCTTTCGACGGTGGCCATGCAGCTGTCCGAACAGGGCAAACTGGATTTGAACGCCCGTGTCGTCGACATCCTGCCGTGGTGGAGGGTCGCGGATCCCGAGGCGACTTCGAAAGCGCGGGTCGTTGACCTGTTCCACCATCGCGCTGGCTGGTATGGCGACCATGGGTTCTTGCCCGTTCCCCCGGGTGGATCCATTTCCGAGAAGGTCATGCTCCAGGGGGCTTACATCCAGCAGATCTATCCGTTCGATCAAACCTGGATGTACAACAACACCAGTATCACCTTTGCTACCCATGTGGTGTCGCATGTCGGCGGAAAGCCGATCGAGACCCTGATCGAAGAGCACCTGCTCAACCCGCTCGGCATGGATGCGTCATCCTTTAATTACGACACCACTCCTCCGGCTAATAACTACGCATGGGGTCATCCGCCGATCTACGGGGAAGGCAGCATCAGTGATCTAAAGCCGTACTACATTCCGATGATAAGAGAGTCCGCAGCCTCCGGCGGAATCCGGTCTACGGTTACCGACATGCTGAAATACGCCCGCTTTCAGCTGGACGGCAAGGACGCCTCCGGCAAGCAGCTGCTGTCCAGGGAAGCGCTGGACTACGCCCACGCTCCGGCAGTCGAGGCGGAGGCCGGCGACTTTACCGGGCTGACCTGGTTCGTCCACGACTACGACGGGGTCATCAGTCCCAGCCACGGGGGGAATTGGCCCGGCACACGTTCTTTTCTGCAGCTTATCCCGGATCACGACTTTGCCGTGGTGGTTTTGGTCCACAGTGATCGCGGAGTCGAGGCCTACAAGAAAGTTGCGAACGCAATGGTCAAAGCCTTCACGAAAATCGAGGCCAAGTCTCCGGTCGCAGCGGGCGTTGATCCGTCTGTGCTCGACCCCTTTGTCGGCGTCTTCAAGGGCAATTCCCAAAACATCGAGATCCGGAAAGAGGGTGACAAATATGTGTTTATCCAGTTCTCCGCATTGACCAAAGGAGCGGATCCCGCGCCTGCCAATGTGGCCAACACGGCCGAGGGCTATTTTATCATCACCGAAGGCCCGAACGAGGGATCCCTTGGCGAATTGCTCAAAGATCCGTCTGGAGAACTGAACTATGTGCGATTCAACCACCGGATCTTCATTCGGGGCGACGGGGCGGTCGACGAGTTCGATCTCTCCGGATCGGTATTCGACAATTAACCGGGTCGGCAAAGAGAAAACGTTTTCTGCATCGTCAAAGGTTTCCTTTGACGATGCCTGACGTTTTATCATAAAAGTTGGCTTGGCCGCTCATAAACAGGGCTCTACATCGGGCAGATTGGAATCTTTACTAACCTGCTTGGCCAAAGGTTTTTGCTATCAGGCTGAATTTAAATCTAAACCGGTAGAAATTAGCTTTGGTTTGCGGGAAACGACGGATTCACCACAGCGTGTAGAAATAATGGCTACAACACCTCCGGATTTTGATTTAGTCAGGCTTGCCCGACCTGGCAATGAGTTGAACGAGGTGGAAACCGGGACCTTTTCTTTTAAAGAGGCTTCTGTTCATATTGACGCCATTGACCAAATACCCCCAACCTTTGGGCGAAGTAGTATCAGGGATGGCTCTAGGCGTGCAACAGTTTTTTCAAATGTTTGTTGTAGCCATGACTATCCTTGTGGGAATAATGATTGGTTACACCATTGTGAGACCCGAACGCAGTTTATAGTGTTATTGAAAGCTTTAAAAAGAAATAAGACAAGAATAAGTCGGCAGACATAAGCGGATCGCCAGGCTTTTGAAGAAAGCCCTTAACCGGATGTTTTTTGTTTGAGATTGATCACAAACCCATACGTGAAAATTGTTTGAAAGAATACTGCATTTTTAATCTAATAACTGCTCTAATGCTGAAAAAACATCTATTGGTTGCGCTGATCCTGTGTGGATTACAGCTGACCTATGCCCAGGACTGGAATCCCCAGGATTCTATTAAGACAGTGGATAAAAAACAGGATCGCATTGATGATTTCAGGGACAACGTCATCGCGACAACCGGGCAGGACCTGGTGGACGACACATTTCCAAACTCATGGCCTCTATTCGGCACGAAAGCGCGTATGGCTATCGGCGGATATGTCAAACTGGATTATATCCAGGATTTTGACGGAGGGTATGATCGTTTTCAATATGAAATACAAAATGTACCTGTACCTGGTGACGGAAGGCCCTTACAAGACGGCTACATGAACATGCATGCCAGGGAATCCCGCCTAAATGTGGATATCCGCACACTGACGGAAACCGGTATGCCCATGCGGGTATTTTTTGAATTTGATTTCTATAACCTGGACAGGGGACCATTTAACCAAACGCCAAGGTTGCGGCATTTTTATGGCGTAGTGGGACGGCTGTTGGTGGGACGGACCTGGGGGACTCAAAGTGATTTATATGCCGTACCCTCAACCATAGACTTTGCGGCCGGGGATGCACTGACGGGGAGCCGCAGGGCCCAGATCCGTTTTGAAGACCATATAACCGACACGTATAAATATGCAGTTGCTGTTGAAATGCTCGAATTTCCGGGTATTGATCCGAACGGGCAGGTGGGAAAAGCCAGCCAGATACTTCCGATGGTTGTGGGAAATGTTACAAAGGGTTTGAAAGATGGGGGCCGATTGTTTCTGGGGGCATCCGTTTTTCAACTCAGGTGGGACGGAGAAGATGATAATCCGGACGATACGGCCATTGGATGGGGTTTTAGTTTTAGCGGACGGAAGTACCTGGGTGCAAAAAGGCACTATTTCAACTGGCTGTCCTCTTACGGACAGGGATGGGGCAGCCAGATCGTTGCGACCGTTGGCACGCAGGCCTCAGCGGTACTCGACCCGGAAGGAAACCTGAAAACCATGCCGGCCTGGAACCTGTTAGGTGGATTTGCCTTTAATATATCCCCCACACTTGTGACTTCTGTTAACACAGCTTGGTTCGGCATTGATCCGAGTGAATTCCGGGATCCGAATAACCTCAAAGGAGGGGGATCCGGCCATGTGAACCTGATCTGGTCTCCCTATAAAAAGGTAAATATGGGGGTAGAATTCATGATGTTAAAACGCACAAATGTGGATGGGAACAGTGGTACCGGAAAACGCCTGCAGTTTATGGTCAAATATATGTTTTAAACTTCCTGGGAACCCACCTACCCATTTTCAAATTCTCAAATTTTCAAATTGAGAAACTGCCAACTGTGGACTTCAGGGCCAGGAGTACCTCCCCCGATCCCGATAGCTATCGGGACGGGGTCGGTTTTCCTTTGTGCTCCCGCCTGAAAGCTTGTCCCGAATATGCGTGAGGGATAGCAAACGCAGCACCGGCCCAGGATTACGTCGCTTCGCTCCGTGATCCTGTGAAGCTCCGTAGTCTAAATGAAAAGCTCGCCAAACTATCGTTTGGCTTCTTTTTCCGCCTTCTCTTCGGCAAGCAAGTGGTTTCCCAGGAGTACTCGCTGCGCTCGTGATCCTGAAAGTGCTCCCGCCTGAAAATGCAAACCCAGCACCGCCCCTGGCGGTGCGGTTTTATTTTCCGGGTTCCCTTACGAAAGCAAGCTTTCGACGGTTCCCCGAAAAACAAAACCCCGCTCGAACGAGCGGGGTTTGCGCTTTAAGTGACCACGCCAGGATCTAAACCCTCGGCACTATAGATGCAAGTCCAAGTGCTGGTGGTGGTGGTGGTGTAGGATTTGCTATTCCCTGCGATAAGAATTTCAGCTTTAATTCTGTTACTGATAGTGAGTTATGGCAGGAAAGTAGACTTAAGAATTTTGAACAAAACCTAGCATATACTGATCTCAGCAATATTTTTGACACAAATTATTCTACGGTGAGCTATTCTAGTTTAACTTTTGGATTGCCTAAATATAATATAGACGGCGATTTACTCTTTACTAGAAATATGGCACGGGAACTAGCAGCAGGAGCCTTATATATTGCTATTACGGATTTAAAGCGATATTTTCGAAAAAACCCAACTTTAAGGCAAAGTGATTATCAGCGTTATTTCATTAACCAATTAAGAGCTACTTGGATCGATCTCACGAATGGATTGGGTACAATAGATCAATTAGGTTCTAACCATCCTCAAACAGCAGCCAACGCAATCACTTATGATCCATGCGGATAATTATACTTTTTCTGTTGGTTTATAGTTCTTTGCTCTGGAATGATAGTTTAAATGGACAAAATAAACCTCCTACTTTGTTAACTGAAATACATACTGAAAAGGGTTTTTTAATCTTTTCATCATTTTGTTTCGATAATCGATCTAGACTTGATGGAATTCCTCAGGAGATGTATTTCATTCCAGCAGATTCCTATGACTATTCTAGTTCGCTTTCGGATAATTTAGAACATACACTAAAAACAATGGAATTTGAACTTTTTGAGGTTCCTTTTGATGCCCTCGGTATTGGAATTCCTAATTTAAAGGTTGTTCAATCTTCGTTTAATTATTTTCATTTAGCTTCCGCCACCGAGAAAAATCCCTATGATTATTTTGTCTTTTACGGAGACCTACATTGGGATAAAAAACTTCAGAAGACTGCTCAAAATACGAATCCTGAGATGCTCAAAGGGAGCCTCGATGTTTTTGGTGAACTAAGGGTCGAACTTAAAGGCCGAAAATATCATTGGCCATATCGTTCTTTCGGTCGTTTTCACTATTTGGTTGGCTTTTCCAGGTATGATGATAAGGGAAAAAAAGAGTCTTATTTCATTAACCTGGATCATCTTTTCGATGAATAATACGTTTGTATCCAAATCCCAATCATAGATCAGGAATTCAGTGTAAAATAACATAAAGATTTCATGTCTACAGCAGGATTACCTTCGCTTCGCTCGGTTTTCCTGGCGGTCCCGTAGTCTACATGAAAAGCTGCCAGCCCATGGCTGGCTTCTTTTTCTTTCCTCACTGCGACATGCAAGCGAGCTTGCGCCTTGTTCGAAAAGAAAAAAGCCCGCCTTGCGGGCGAGCTTTCATCCTTAAGTGACCACGCCAGGATTCAAACCTGGAACCTTCTGAGCCGTAATCAGATGCGCTATTCAATTGCGCCACGTGGCCGGGAATGTGTTCCCTTAACTAAGGGGATGCAAATATATTTCTTTTTACATTTAGGGCAAAATAACCAACCGTTGATTTCCGTGAATTTTAATGACTACATCAGGGAAGTTCCCGATTTTCCTCAGAAGGGGGTGGTTTTCAAGGATATTACCCCCCTGCTGGAAGACCCGGTGGCCCTGAAGGAAGCCGCGCGGGCACTGTGGCAGTTCGCCGAGGGCCTTGGGGTAGACAAGGTGGTGGGCATCGAGAGCCGGGGCTTTTTCTTTGCCCTGTTGCTGGCCGAACGCCTGGGGGCCGGTTTTGTCCCTGCCCGCAAGCCCGGGAAGCTCCCCCGTCCGACCCGCAGGCAGGACTACGAACTGGAATACGGCACCGATGCCCTGGAGATCCACGCGGAAAGCATCTCCCCGGGCGACCGGGTGCTGGTGCACGACGATGTGCTGGCCACCGGGGGCACGGCCCGGGCGATTTGCGACCTGGTCGAAGGCCTTGGCGGCCAGGTAGTGCAGTGCAATTTCCTGATCGAACTGGGGTTCCTTAAAGGTCGTGACAAACTCAGGGGTTTCCCACTTAAAGCCCTTATCACCTATTAGTCCAGGGCACGGCTTGTGACATAGTAGCGCCAGCCGATAAGGGCCAGTTGCCATTTTTTGGCTTTGGCCAGGTCCAGCCGTTTTTTGCTGAAGGACGGCAGGAACCACCGGTTGAGGCGGGCCAGGAGGCGGAACAGCATTCTTTTCATACTGCCAAAGATACCCTTTCCCGAAAAATAAAAGGCCTTCCCTTGGAACGGGAAGGCCTGTAATCCGAAGTTTTTCCCTTCAACTTAGAAGAGGGCCAATATGAGGGTGAGCAAAAGGGAAAGAACAAATTTTGCCAGAGCGATCATGATGGTAACGTTTTTTTGATTGGGTTGCTTGTTTCTGATTGTGGGGCGAATATATCGGAACGGCCGGGTACCCTCCAAGGAAATCGGGGAAAATCTGCGAAGTTGCGTACACTATTGTAAGTCTTAAAACATTTTAACCTGTAAATAAAAAGCATGAAACCTTGTAAATGATTGTTAAATGGAATTTTAATAAGGCATTATGCTTATATACTGTAATAATTGTAGGGGGTTTTTCCCTGGTTTTTCGAAAACCAAGGGGGAAAAGGACCTTTTTCCCCCTGTTTCGTATGCTTTTGTCTTTTTGCACTTCCCGGGACCCTGTTTCCAGGCCAGGCCTTGGGCGTAATCTGGCTGGCCTCCGCCGGGGATCACTGCTTTTTGGTGGTAATTTCAATCACCCCGTCAGCCGCTTTTTTCCCGTACTTTTCAAGGGCGGCTTCCCCTTTCAGGACATTGATGGATTCAATCTGGTCCGGGGCCAGGCCCTTCATATCTTTTTTGCTGGCCTTTTTTCCATCGATAAAGATCAGGGGGTTGTTTCCAGTGGAATAAAAGCTCATTTTTGATTGTTTCCCGTGGG
The DNA here is from genome assembly GCF_024006985.1 of Robiginitalea marina. Taxonomy (GTDB): domain Bacteria; phylum Bacteroidota; class Bacteroidia; order Flavobacteriales; family Flavobacteriaceae; genus Robiginitalea; species Robiginitalea marina. The sequence continues at coordinate 359,119 of NZ_JAMXIB010000002.1, read as the reverse complement.
GGAAATCCCCCGATTTTTCGGAATCAATCACAATGGCCCTGTAGCGAACCGAGTCCTTGGCATCAGGCGACATCCTGATGATCCTTTCGGTCTTCCCGTCTTCCTGTACTTCGATGTTATGGATTTGGATGTCCGCCTCTGAAGTAATGTCCGTTTCAAGCATTTTCACAAAGATCTTGTTGGCCTCGCCCTGCTCGCGGAGTTCTTCACGGCTCACTTCTTTCCCGTCCACAAGGATGACTTTCTCGCCGTCCTTCTCACGTACCTCTATTGTTTTGGCGTCTTCCATCGTGAGGATCATCATTTTTTCCCGTTCCTCAAGTTGCCTGAGATAGGCCTTTTCCCCTTTCACTTCGTCGACCTCCTTTCCGTCCACGATAATGACCTGATTCCCCGGCGCCATCCGGGTTCCAAACAACGGTCCATCTTCTTCCCCGGAGCGCTGTACCCAGATCATCTTCTCGCCAGATCCTGTAGTGAAATGAACTTCTTTGCCACTGCTGAATTTCCTGTAGGTACTGGCTTCCCCAAAGAAGACACCCCCTTCGGAATTGATATAGATCAATACGGGTTTAATGGGCTCCTCTGAATCCGAATTGTAACTGCCGCTGAAGGGGTTTCCGTTTTCGGCCTTGCCGCTGAAATTAAAGGACAGGTCAATGATCTCCCCGGCCCCGTTCCGGACGGTGGTGTAAGAGAAGTCGATCCCGTCTTTAGCCATTTTTTCCTTGAGTTCCAGCAATTCGGCATCCGAGGTATTTTTGTCGATGGTCACCTCAATGGTTTTCTCCCCAGGGGTGATGAGCTCCTGGGCGGAATCCAGTTGTGGCACATAGACGGTCTCGCGGTTGAAGGCCATCAGGAACAGGGCCAGGACCGGCACAATCAACAGGTACTTCAGCAAATGGATGGTTTTGGATGGGGTTTGGTGTAACATAACGATTCGTTTTTTGAGGATTGGACTGTTGAAAGCGTTGACCAGGGAAGGGCTCATCGGGTTCCCGGAGACCTTCAGCAGGGTGTATTGGTATTCCCTGGGCGAGGGCAGGTGCCGCAGGGCCCCGGCATCGGCCAGGTATTCCAGGTTTTCCTGTATGGTTTTCTGGTAGATCCAGGCCAGGGGGTTCAGCCAGAGGGCCACGGCTGCAGCCCGGGCCAGCAGGATGTCGAGGGTATGCCACTGGCGGGCATGCACTTTTTCGTGTTCCAGGATCTGTTGGAACTCGGCCGGGTCGTGCGCCTTCGGGTTGTAAAAGATATGCTTCAGGAACGAAAAAGGCGCCCCGACGACCTGTTCGGTAGGCCGTAGGACCACGCCGTCTTTTCGGATACTGCGGGGGCCTTTCATCAGCTTCAGCACCCCCAGGAGTTGCCTTGCGGTGCGGCCCAGGAAAAAGAGCATGCCCAGCAGGTAAGCGCCAAATAGCAGAGTCCTTAACCCCACCCGGGATTCAGTATTGTCCATGTCCGGCATGGCGGAGGCCGGTGTCCCGGCCATCAGCTCCAGGGGGATGGCAACCTCTTCCCGCAGGGTCACCAGGGGGAGGAGGAGGGCTGCGAAAATCCCGCTGAGCAGGAAAAACCGGTTGACCCTGAAAAAGGTTTCCCTCCTGAGCAGGGCCTGGTAGACCAGCAGGAAGAGGGCGAGGATGGCCGAGGCTTTCAACAGGTACGCTTCCATATCAGTCATTTCTTTTGTTTTTCGATCAGGGCGATAATCTCCCGCAGGTCATCGGCTGAGATTTTTTCCTCCCGGGCAAAATGGGAGACCAGGCTCTTGTAGCTGTGGTCGAAATAATCGGCAATGGATTCCCCGATAAATTCCCTGCGATACGCCTCCCGGCTTACCAGGGGGAAGTAGCGATGGGTATTTCCAAAGGCTTCATGGCCCACAAAACCCTTTTCCTCCAGGTTGCGCACCATAGTGGAAAGGGTGTTGTAATGGGGCTTTCGTTTGCCGGGGAAGGCCTCGAGCAACTCCTTTACAAAAGCTTTTTCCAGCTTCCAGAGCAGCTTCATGATTTCTTCTTCCCGTTGGGTGAGTCGTTGCATGGCTATATTCGATTTCACGCAAACATAAACTAAAATATTAGTTGTGAAACTAAAAATATAGTTAAAAAACTATAAAAATAGTTGTTTGCCCCCCGGGGATTTGCCTGTCCCTACACTATATTTACAGCTTTTTGTATGGCTGACTTTATCTATATCGCGGTGGGTTTATCCCTGCTGATCCTGGGGGGTAATTTCCTGTTGAAAGGGTCTGTGGACCTTTCTTTCCGGCTGAATATCCCCAAAATCGTCGTGGGGATGACCGTCGTTTCCTTTGTCACCTCGGCCCCTGAACTCATTGTAAGCGTACAGGCGGCCCTCAGGGGCTTCCCTGACCTGGCCCTGAGCAACGTGGTGGGTTCAAACATCGCCAACCTGGGGTTGGTCCTGGCGATAACCCTGTTGATCGGCAGTATGGAAATCCGCCGCAGTTTTTATTTTACCGACTGGCCGGTGATGATGGCGGCATCCCTGCTGTTTTTTGCCTTTGTGGCGCCCGATCGGGTATTGGGCCGGACGGAAGGCATCATTATGGTATCTTCCCTATTCCTGTTCCTGATCTTCCTGCTGCGTTTCCAGAAACCGGCTATTGTGGAAGCCCTCCCCGAGGTGGTGACCCTGCTCCCGCTTTACCAGACGGTATTTTTCCTCGGCGCGGGGGGGGTGGCCCTTTGGGGTGGCTCCGAATTGTTGATCTCAGGTGCCGTGGGCCTGGCCTCCTATTTTGAAGTAAGCGACAGGGTGATCGGTATTTCGATAGTTTCAGTGGGCACAAGCATCCCGGAACTCGCAGCTTCGGTCATCGCCATGGTGCGCAGGGAAAAGGCCATCTCGGTCGGGAACCTGATCGGGTCCAATATTTTCAACCTCCTGGGCGTGCTCGGCATTACCGCCCTGGTCACCCCCATCCGGGTGGTGGATGACCGGCTGATTGCCGAAGACCTCGTATGGATGCTGGCTTTTGCATTCCTTGTGCTCCCCATGGTTTTCCTCCCCAAGGGCCTCCGCCTCGACTGGAAAAATGGCCTGGTGCTCCTCGGGACCTATGTCCTGTTCCTCTTCTTTACCCTGCAGGCATAAAAAAACCCCGCCTTTTTGAGCGGGGTTCCTTATTCCTGGCAAAGGGTTTCAGGCAGTCACCTGGATGTTGGCCCCTTCCACGGTTTTGATGATGCGCGCAGCAACCCTGTACGGGTCGGCGTTGGACGCCGGACGGCGGTCTTCGAGCCAGCCTTTCCAGCCGCGTTCCACGGTCAGGATCGGGATGCGGATGGAAGCGCCACGGTCGGAAACCCCGTAGCTGAAGTCGTGTATGGAAGCCGTTTCGTGTTTCCCGGTCAGTCGCTGGTCGTTATCCGCTCCGTATACGGCGATATGTTCCTCCCGTACCGGCCGGAAAGCCTCGCATACCTTCTCGTAAATTTCCCTGGATCCGCAGGTCCTCAGCAGGGTATTGGAGAAGTTGGCGTGCATCCCGCTTCCGTTCCAGTCCCCCTTGATGGGTTTTGGGTGGTATTCAATGTACCATCCGTATTCCTCGGTAAGGCGGTCGAGCATGTAGCGGGCCACCCACACCTGGTCACCGGCATTTTTGGCGCCCTTGGCAAAAATTTGGAATTCCCATTGTCCGCAAGCCACTTCCTGGTTGATACCCTCGAAATTGAGGCCTGCCTGCAGGCAGAAATCGGCATGGCGTTCCACCAGTTCGCGCCCGTGGGTATTCTTGCCCCCTACAGAACAATAGTAGAGGCCCTGCGGCCCGGGATACCCGCCGGGGGGAAAGCCCAGGGGCAGGTCTGTATGGGTGTCCATGATGAAATATTCCTGCTCAAAGCCAAACCAGAAATCCCCGTCGGCATCCGAGTCAATGGTGGCGCGGGAATTGGTGGGGTGGGGGGTGCCGTCCGGGCTCAGGACTTCGCACATTACCAGGTAGCCATTTTCCCGGGCCGGGTCCGGATAGATGGACACGGGCTTCAGGAGACAATCCGAGGAGCCGCCCTCCGCCTGCTGGGTGGAACTTCCATCGAAGGACCAGATGGGGCAGTCTTCCAGCTTCCCGCTGAAATCCGTCTCGATCTTCGTTTTGCTCCTCATGTTGGGAGTTGGCTGGTAACCGTCCAGCCAGATATACTCTAACTTAGCTTTGTTCATCATTGAAGGGTTTACTTTGGGTTCATGTATCGAGGCACAAAAATAATATTATTTATGAACTGGGTGCAGCAATTATTAGGGGTAGTTATCAAAAAAAGCGATAAAATTATCAACAGACCCCTTTTTGGGAGGGGGGTATGGTTTTATAAAAAATCGAAATTTGTTTTTGTGAAATCCGTAATTTTACCTCCTGATCTTGAATAAATCCATGATGAACACCCAAAGAAACCAGGCCAATTTTGCCTCCCGGGCCCCCGTTGCCCCCATTAAGGAAGAGGGCGTCCGCCGTTCCGAGTACTTCGGCCAACGCGTTTTCAATGAAGAGCGCATGCTGCAATACCTGACCCGCGATGCCCTGGCCAGCGTGAAGGCCGCTATTTTTTCCGGGACCAAGATAGACCGGAAAATAGCCGACCAGGTGGCCGAAGCCATGAAGGCCTGGGCCATTTCCATGGGGGCCACCCATTATACGCACTGGTTCCAGCCCCTTACCGGGGCAACGGCTGAGAAACACGACGCCTTTTTCGACCTGCTCCCCGATGGGCGGGCCATTGAGAAATTCGGAGGAAGCCAGCTGGTGCAACAGGAGCCCGATGCCTCGAGCTTTCCAAGCGGGGGCATCCGCAATACCTTTGAAGCCCGGGGCTATACGGCCTGGGACCCGACTTCCCCGGCCTTTATTTACGGCTCCACCCTTTGCATTCCCACGGTTTTCGTCTCGTACACCGGGGAAGCCCTCGACAACAAGACCCCTTTGCTACGGGCACTCCACGCCGTGGATGTTGCAGCCACCGCGGTGGCCCGCTACTTCGACAAGAACGTGAACAAGGTTATTGCAACCCTGGGCTGGGAGCAGGAGTACTTCCTGGTCGACAAGGCCCTGGCGCAGACCCGGCCAGACCTCCTCCTGGCCGGACGCACCCTGGTGGGCCAATCGGCGGCCAAGGGCCAGCAACTCGACGACCACTACTTCGGGGTCATCCCGGGCAGGGCCTTCCAGTTTATGCGCGACCTGGAGCAGGAATGCATGCTGCTGGGCATCCCGGTCAAAACCCGCCACAACGAGGTGGCCCCGAACCAGTTCGAGCTGGCCCCCGTTTTTGAGGAGGCCAACCTGGCCGTGGACCACAACCTGCTGCTGATGGACGTAATGGATAAGGTGGCCGACCGGCACGGGCTGCGGGTATTGTTTCACGAAAAACCCTTTGAGGGCATCAACGGATCGGGCAAGCACAACAACTGGTCGCTGAGCACCGACACCGGCACCAACCTGCTGAGCCCGGGGTCCACCCCCATGAAGAACCTGCAGTTCCTCACCTTTTTTGTGAACACCATCAAGGCCGTCGACCGTTATGAGGAGTTGCTTCGCGCCTCCATCGCCTCGGCCAGCAACGACCACCGCCTGGGGGCCAATGAGGCGCCCCCGGCCATTATCTCCATCTTCATCGGCACCCAGCTGAGCGCAGTGCTGGATGAACTGGAGGGGGTTTCACAGGGGAAGTTGTCCCCGGAAGAGAAAACCGAGCTTAAGCTCAACGTGGTGGGCAAGATCCCGGAAATCCTTCTCGACAACACCGACCGCAACCGGACCTCCCCCTTTGCCTTTACCGGGAACAAGTTCGAAATGCGGGGGGTGGGTTCCCGGGCAAATTGCGCGAGGCCCATGACGGTGCTAAATACCATCGTGGCCCGGCAGCTGAATGAATTCAAGGCTGCCGTGGACCAGCTGATCGAAAAGAAAAAATTGAAAAAGGACGAGGCCATTTTTAATGTGCTTCGGGAATACATCAAATCGAGCAAGCGCATCCGGTTCGATGGGGACGGCTACAGCCCCCAGTGGGAAAAGGAGGCCGCCCGGCGCAAGCTGAGCAACAACAAAACCACCCCCGTGGCCATGAAGGTCCTGACTGCCCCTGAAACCCGGGAGCTGTTTGCTTCCCTGGGGGTGCTCACCGAAAAGGAACTCCTGGCCCGTTACGAGGTGGAACTGGAAACCTACATCCTCAACCGGCAGATCGAGGGGCGCGTGCTGGGGGAACTTGTATATCACTCCATTATCCCCGCCGTGGTCGGGTACCAGAACCAGTTGCTCGAAAACATCGCCGGGCTGAAGGAGGTCTACGGGGCTGCCCACAAGAAAATGGCCGGGGCCCAGCTGGCCCTCTTGGAGCAGCTGTCGGAGCACTTGCAGGCGCTGCACCAGAAAACCGAAGCCATGACGGAGGCGCGCAAAAGGGCCAATACCCTTAGGGAAGTCCCTAAAAAAGCAGAGGCCTATTGCGAGGCCGTTTTACCCTTTTTCGAGGAGATCCGCCACCACAGCGACCGGCTGGAACGCCTGGTAGCCGACGATTACTGGCCCCTGGCCCGCTACCGGGAATTGTTGTTTTTGAAGTAGGGTCATTTCGCCTTTTTCAGGGGGAAACCCGGGGGGTTCCCTCCAATTGGCGTATTTTTGCCCCATCCCAACCTGACGTACCCATGGATCAGAACCATTCCGGCCGCTATGCGAAACGCGGGGTTTCCGCCACCAAAGAAGAGGTGCACAAAGCCATCGCGAATATCGATAAGGGCTTGTTTCCCAGGGCGTTTTGCAAAATTGTCCCCGATCACCTCACCGGCGACCCGGAGTACTGCCTGGTGATGCACGCCGACGGGGCGGGCACCAAGTCGTCCCTGGCCTATATGTACTGGCGGGAGACGGGAGACCTGTCCGTCTGGAAGGGGATCGCCCAGGATGCCCTGGTGATGAACCTCGACGACCTGCTGTGCGTGGGGATTACCGACAACATCCTGTTGAGTTCCACCATCGGGCGGAACGCCAACAAAATCCCCGGGGAGGTGATTGCGGCCATCATCCGGGGCACGGAAGAACTGATCGCCGACCTCCACCAATGGGGTATTACCATCCACAGCACCGGGGGGGAAACGGCCGATGTGGGCGACCTGGTACGGACCGTAATCGTCGATTCTACCGTTACGGCCCGCATCCGGCGCGACCAGGTGATCGACAATGCCCGCATCCGGGAAGGGGACGTGATCGTGGGCCTGGCGTCCTTCGGGCAGGCCACCTATGAAACCGGGTACAACGGGGGCATGGGGAGCAATGGCCTCACCTCGGCCCGCCACGACGTCTTCGCCCGCGACCTGGCCGGCAAGTACCCCGAAAGCTTCGACCCGGAAATCCCGGAAGCCCTGGTCTATTCCGGGTCCACCGCCCTGACCGACCCGGTCCCCGGCACCCCGCTGGATGCCGGCCACCTGGTATTGTCGCCCACCCGCACCTATGCCCCCATCATCAAAAAGGTACTGGAGGCCTATGGCCCTTCGGACATCCACGGCATGGTGCATTGCAGTGGCGGGGCTCAGACCAAGGTCCTGCATTTTGTAGAAGGGTTGCACGTCATCAAAGACAACCTTTTCCCGGTGCCCCCGCTGTTTGAACTGATCCAGCGGGAATCGGGCACTTCCTGGAAGGAAATGTACCAGGTCTTTAACTGCGGCCACCGCATGGAGCTCTACGTTCCCGAATCCCTGGCCCCAGGGCTGGTCGCCCTCTCCCAATCTTTCGGGGTGGAAGCCCGGGTGGTCGGACGCGTGGAAGCGGCCCCTTCCAAAAAGCTGACCCTGAAGACCCCTTACGGCACGTTTCAGTACTGAAGCACACGAAATCGAGGTTCCGGACGTTTTTGTAAAGGTGGGGGCATCCCCAATACAAAAGCCTATGGAACGGAAAGCATTTTTAAGGTCCCTGGGGGCCGGGGCGGCTTTCGCCCTTACCTTTCCCTGTTTGCAGGGATGTTCAAAAGACGGGGAACCCGGGGGAGGGGAGGAAGTCCCCACGGGCGTCGACTTTACCATCGACCTTAGCGGCCCTGACGGCACCGCCCTGCAGGACCCGGGGGATTTCATCGTCCGCAATGATGTGGTGGTGGCCCGCAACCTCGAAGGGCAATTCGTGGCAGCCAGCCGCATTTGCAGCCACGAACAGAACCCCGGGGTGTCTTTTGTCGACATCCAGGGGGGCATCTTCGAGTGTTATGTGCACGGGTCGCGGTTTGCCCAGGACGGCACCCCCCTGAATGCCATTACCCAAAACCCCCTGAAAATCTTCAATACCACGCTGAGCGGCAACCTCCTGAGGGTGTTCGATTAAGCCCCGGGGTTCCCTGCTTCGGCCGTTACTTTGCCCTTTGCTTCAAGGCGCCCCGGGTACCGGTGGCCTGTTTTCCCGCCTGGGGGATGCCTGGAAAATCCCCCTAAAAAATCGTACCTTCGCGGGGAATTCAGGAGGCTATGCTCGAAAAGCTCGACATCGTAAAACAGCGGTTTGATGAGGTCTCGGACCTGATCATCCAACCCGACATCATTACAGACCAGAAGAAATACGTCCAACTCAACAAGGAGTACAAGGACCTTAAAGTCATCATGGACCGGCGCCGCCGGTACCTGGAATTGAAGGACCTCCTCCGGGAGGCCGAGGAAATCCTCTCCCATGGGGGCGACCCTGAGATGGCCGAAATGGCAAAACTGCAGTTGGAGGAGGCCCGTGAGGCCCTTCCCGTCCTGGAAGAGGAAATCAAGATGCTCCTGATCCCCAAGGACCCGGAAGACGCCAAGGACGTGGTGATGGAAATCCGCGCGGGTACCGGGGGCGACGAAGCCAGTATATTTGCCGGGGACCTTTACCGCATGTACACCAAATACTGTGAATCTCGGGGGTGGAAGACCCACGTGCTCGATTTCAGTGAGGGTACCAGCGGGGGGTATAAGGAAATCCAGTTCGAGGTGACGGGGGAAGATGTTTATGGGACCCTGAAGTTCGAGGCCGGGGTGCACCGGGTACAGCGGGTGCCCCAGACGGAGACCCAGGGCCGGGTACATACCAGCGCCGCCACGGTGATGGTACTCCCCGAGGCCGAGGAATTCGAGGTGCACATCGACCCGAAGGACGTCCGCATCGACTATTTCTGTTCCTCGGGACCCGGGGGCCAATCGGTGAACACCACCTATTCGGCCGTCCGCCTGACCCACCTCCCGACCGGGATCGTGGCCCAGTGCCAGGACGAAAAATCACAGCATAAAAACAAGGACAAGGCGTTTAGGGTGCTCCGCTCGCGCCTGTACGACATGGAGTTGGCCAAGAAACAGGAAGAGGATGCTGCCCGCCGGAATTCCCAGGTCAGCAGCGGCGACCGTTCGGCCAAGATACGCACCTACAACTACCCACAGGGGCGGGTCACCGACCACCGGATCGGCCTGACCCTCTACGACCTGCAGAATATCATCAACGGGGACCTGCAGCGCATAATCGACGAACTGATGCTGGTCCACAACACCGAAAAACTAAAGGAGGCCTCCGAGGCATTCTGATCTGAGATGAGCACCGAACACCTACTGGCACAAATCCTGGCCAAGCGCAGTTTCCTGTGTATCGGCCTGGATACGGACCCGCAGCAACTCCCCGCGGGGCTGCAGGGGGAGGAAGACCCCGTCTTTGCCTTCAATAAGGCGGTAATCGATGCCACCCACCACCTCTGCGTGGCGTATAAGCCCAATACGGCGTTCTACGAGGCCGGGGGAAGCCGCGGCTGGGCGTCCCTGGAAAGGACCATTGCCTACCTCAACACCCATTATCCGGACCATTTCACCATAGCCGACGCCAAGCGGGGCGACATCGGCAATACTTCAGGCCGCTACGCCCGTGCATTTTTCGAAGGGATGGATTTTGATGCCCTCACGGTTGCCCCGTATATGGGCAGGGATTCGGTGGAGCCCTTCCTGGCCTTCGAAGGCCGGTTTGTCATCTTGCTGGCCCTGACTTCCAACCCCGGGGCCTTCGACTTCCAGACGCTGCCCTGCGGGACCGAGGAACTCTGCCTGCGCGTGCTGCGGCAAAGCAGGGAATATAGTCATCCTGAAAGGCTTATGTATGTGGTTGGGGCGACCAAGGCGTCGTACCTCAGTAAGGTTAGGGAAGTTGTGCCTGATGCTTTTTTACTGATCCCAGGGGTCGGGGCCCAGGGCGGAAGCCTGGAGGAAGTATGCCGCTATGGGATGACCGATGGGGTAGGGCTGCTGGTCAACTCATCCCGGGGTATCATATACGCCTCGCAGGGGGAAGATTTTGCCGCCGCAGCGACAAAAGCGGCAGCAACCCTCCAGATGGAGATGGCCGCGATCCTTAAGGCGGCAGGCCTTTAGGCAAACTCCTGAAGTTGCTTCTGGATTTTTAAGATTTTGCTTTCGAAGAAATCCTTCATCCGGGAATCGGCGCGTGCCGCTTCAGAGGCCTTCCGCATAAAATGCTGCAACTGGGTTTCGAGGAGGGTGATTCCCTGAACCCCTTCATCCAGCGGATGGCTGGAACCCACTTTGCAATATTGTTTTTCCATGGCAACCTGTTTTTATCAAATATACGGGGAAAACACGGTTTTAGATGTCGCCTTGCATGGCGATTTAACTAAAAATAAGGTTATTTATCTAAATCCCCGGGGTTTCCTTGAGTGGTCGGCAAATAGCCTGCGGCAGCGCACGGGTACAGGGCACCCGAAATAAGAAAACCCCGCCTTCTCCAGGGCGGGGCTTCCAGACTAACTAACTAACTCAAAAGACTAACTCAAATAATCTGGTGCAAATTTCAACATTATGCGGGAGCCTGAGGTTATCAAAAAGTTAGGGCCGCATTATGTTTTGCGCTATACTGGAAGTATAACGCTAAAATTCAGCTCTTTAGTATGTCTTCGGATTCAATAACCCTTCGGGAAGGGCATGTCGGGCTTGCCGTTATGCCCTGACAACCATTGACAAATCAGGAATGAGCGGGCCAAAACGGGCCCCGGAATTATTATATCCTGAACGGGGATGGACTTTCTTTTCATTTTCGGTAAATTGCAGGTGTTTTAACCGGACACTTTCATGGACGCCCACCCCCCGTATTCTCCCACCCATAAAATCCGCATCGTAACCGCTGCCTCCCTTTTTGACGGGCATGACGCCGCAATCAATATCATGCGCCGGATCATCCAGTCCACCGGCGTTGAGGTCATCCACCTGGGCCATGACCGTTCGGTGGCCGAAGTGGTCGATTGCGCCATTCAGGAAGATGCCAATGCCATTGCCATGACCTCCTACCAGGGCGGGCATAACGAGTACTTCCGCTACATGCACGACCTGCTGCAGGAGAAGGGTGCAGGCCATATCCGGATCTATGGCGGGGGAGGGGGCGTAATCCTGCCCGGGGAGATTGAAGCCCTTATGGCGTATGGGATTGCGCGGATCTACTCCCCGGACGATGGGCGGGAAATGGGCCTTCAGGGCATGATCAACGACCTGGTTTCGGGGGCTGATTACCCCGTTGCCGACCTCCCCCTGCCGGCAGGAAAGCCCCTGGATGCCTTGCTGAAGGAGAAGGACCCCCGCGCCCTGGCGCGGTTGATCAGCCTGGCCGAAAACCGGCCCGGGGCATACTGGCAGATCCAGAAGGACCTGCCAGTACCGGAAAAGCCTGCCCCTGTCCTGGGGATTACCGGCACGGGCGGGGCGGGGAAGAGCAGCCTGGTCGATGAGCTTGTCCGCCGCTTCCTGAACCAGTACCCCGACCGGACCCTGGGGATCATCTCGGTGGACCCTTCCAAACGGAAAACGGGCGGGGCTTTGCTCGGTGACCGTATCAGGATGAACGCCATCCACCACCCCAACGTCTACATGCGGTCCCTGGCCACCCGCCAGTCGAACCTGGCCCTTTCGAAATACGTCAAAGAGGCGGTTTCCGTGTTGCAGGCAGCCGGCTTTGACCTGATTATCCTGGAGACCTCGGGGATCGGCCAATCCGACACAGAAATCCTCGAACACTCCGACCTGTCGCTCTACGTGATGACCCCGGAATTCGGGGCGGCCACCCAGCTCGAGAAGATCGATATGCTCGATTTCGCCGACCTGGTAGCCATCAACAAGTTTGACAAGCGGGGGGCCGCCGACGCCCTTAGGGACGTGAAAAAGCAATACCAGCGTAACCACGGCCTCTGGGAGGCAGCCCTGGACTCCCTGCCGGTTTATGGCACCATAGCCTCCCAGTTCAATGATCCCGGGATGAACCGGCTCTACCGGGCCGTAATCCAGGGCCTTGCGGACCGGGGGGTATCCTGGGCGGGGGCGTTGCCTGCTGACCCGGGGGCCGAACCGGAAAAGATCTTCATCATCCCGCCGGCGCGCACGCGATACCTGTCTGAAATCGCCGAAAGCAACCGCGCGTATGACGAAATGGTGGCTGCCCAGGTGGGGGTGGCCGAAAGGCTTTACGGGCTTTACCTGGCTGCCCTTACCCTTTCCGGTATCGACCCGGATCCCCAAGCCCTGCCCTGCCTGACCCCCAGTGGCATCGATGCCGATACCTTCCTGCAGGCCCTCCCCGACGGGGAAGCCCGCGGGTTGTTGGAGGCCCTGCTCCGACAGTTTGAATCCGTGCGCAAGGACCTGAATCCTCATCATTGGGACCAACTCCTGGAATGGGCAGGGCTCCGACAAAAGTACCGGGAACCCGTCTTCCGGTTTGAGGTACGGGACCGGGAGGTGGAAATCGAGACCCATACGGAGTCGCTGTCGCACCTGCAGGTGCCCAGGGTGGTCCTGCCCCGTTACCGGAGTTGGGGCGATATCCTCCGGTGGCTGTTACAGGAAAACGTCCCCGGCGGGTTTCCCTATACGGCCGGGCTTTACCCTTTCAAGCGGAAGGGCGAGGACCCTACCCGCATGTTTGCCGGGGAAGGAGGGCCCGAGCGCACCAACCGGAGGTTCCACTACCTCAGCCTCGATATGCCGGCCAAACGCCTCTCCACGGCTTTTGATTCCGTTACCCTTTACGGGCACAACCCCGGGCACCGGCCCGATATTTACGGGAAGATCGGCAATGCCGGGGTTTCGATCTGCTGCCTGGACGACGCCAAGAAATTGTATTCCGGTTTCCACCTCACCGATCCCATGACTTCCGTCAGCATGACCATCAATGGCCCGGCGCCCATGCTGCTCGGCTTCTTCCTCAATGCGGCCATCGACCAGAATTGTGAAAAATATATCCTGGCGCAGGGCCTGGAAGGGGAAGTCAGGGCCAGGATCCGGGAGCTTTTTGCGGAAAGGGGGGAGGAACCCCCGGTGTACCGGGGGGCATTGCCCGAAGGGAACGACGGGCTTGGGCTCATGCTCCTTGGGGTCACGGGCGACCAGGTACTTCCTGCCGCGGTGTATGAACAAATCCGGGAAGAGACCCTAAGGCAGGTGCGGGGTACTGTGCAGGCCGATATCCTCAAGGAAGACCAGGCCCAGAACACCTGCATCTTTTCCACCGAATTCGCCCTGCGCCTGATGGGGGATGTCCAGGAATACTTCATCGACCACGAGGTCCGCAACTTCTATTCGGTGTCCATTTCAGGGTACCACATTGCCGAAGCCGGGGCCAACCCCATTACCCAGCTGGCTTTTACCCTTTCCAACGGGTTCACCTATGTGGAGTATTACCTGAGCCGGGGGATGGACATCAACAGCTTCGGGCCCAACCTCTCCTTTTTCTTTTCCAACGGGATCGACCCCGAATACGCGGTCATCGGGCGGGTGGCCCGCAGGATCTGGGCCAAGGCCATGCGCGAAAAGTACGGGGCCGATGCCAGGGCGCAGATGCTGAAGTATCATATCCAGACTTCGGGGCGGAGCCTGCATGCCCAGGAAATTGACTTCAACGATATCCGGACCACCCTGCAGGCGCTCTATGCCATTTACGACAACTGCAATTCCCTCCACACCAACGCCTATGACGAGGCCATTACCACCCCCACCGAGGAATCGGTCCGGCGGGCCATGGCCATCCAACTGATCATCAACAAGGAGCTGGGGCTGGCCAGGAACGAAAACCCCCTGCAGGGCTCTTTCATTATCGATGAGCTCACCGACCTGGTGGAGGAAGCCGTGCTCTATGAGTTTGACCGGCTCACCGAAAGGGGCGGGGTGCTCGGCGCCATGGAAACCATGTACCAGCGCTCGCGCATCCAGGAAGAAAGCCTCCACTATGAAACCCTGAAACACTCAGGGGCTTACCCGATCGTTGGGGTAAATACCTTCCTGAATTCCAAAGGTTCGCCCACCATCCTCCCGGCAGAGGTCATCCGGGCCACTGAGGAGGAAAAAATGGCGCAGATCGAAACCCTGGAGCGCGTGCATGCCCGGAATGCCGGAACGGCTGCCGAATGGCTTACACGCCTGAAGGAGGCTGCCATTAGGAACGAAAACATGTTTGAGGTCCTGATGGAAGTTTGCAAATACTGTTCCCTGGGGCAGATTACCCGGGCCCTGTTCGAAGTGGGCGGACAGTATCGTCGGAATATGTAGGGAATGCGGGCTCCTGGGTCAGTACCCCAGGCTTTTGCGCCAGTTCCGGAAGGAAAGCCGGAACAGCCGGAGCTCCTGCCGCAGCAGGTCGAGGTATTCTTTTTCCCTTACCCCGTCCATTTCAAGGCCTTTGCAGTAACTGGCCAGGTTTCGGGTCATAATATGGATAAAGTGCAGGCTGTGTTCCCGGATGGCAAGGGAACGGGTATTCATGGCCAGGGCGATCTGCTCCGGGATGAGCAGGGAGTCGGTCAGCAGCGAACCGGCGACCTGGTCCCTGAGGCTTTCTGAGGCATACAGGGCAGGCAGGTCCTGGCGACGGGAGACGCACAGGGCAATCGCCTGGCTCATGGCCTGCAGCTCCAGGGCCTTTCGGTAAACCGGCAGCTTGATTAAACGATTTGAAGACATTTTCGGTAGCAATTTTCCATAAAATTACCATGAACCGGTGGAAGTTTAATTTTTATTTTAAGCTGTAATTGGTATATTGCTTTAATAAATAAAAAATATAAACAATAATATATTGGAATTTAAACTGGATCAGCTAAACCTCGAGATCCTCGGGGCCTTGCAAAAAAATGCCAGGGCCTCCCTGGCGGGAATTGGCAGACAGGTCGGGCTGACTCCCCCGGCGGTAACCGAACGGGTGAAGCGGATGGAAGATGAAGGGGTGATTGAAGGGTACTGGACCAGCGTCTCCCATACCCGGCTGGGGTATCAGCTCAAGGCCATCATCACCCTGCGGGCCTTTATGGGCAAGTTGAAGCCATTCCTCGATTACGTCAGGAACCTGGAGGAGGTCATTAACTGTTACCGGATTACTGGAAATGAGAACATTATTATGGAAGTGGTCTTCCGCGACCAGTTCCACCTGGAAAAATTTATCGACCAACTGATCCAGTACGGCGAGACCCGCACCCACATTATCCTTTCGGAGATCATTTCCAATGCGCCTATAGGAAAGCGGACGACCCGGGGGGCTTCCCTTCCCGAGGGTGGGAAAAAGGGGTGATTTTAATGGAGATTGCCTTCAGTTTGTTTAATTTAGGGTTGTATTTTCAGCAGGCCGCGGATCGCTTTCAGCTTGGCCGGGTTTTTGATAGGGTTTTGTTATGAAGAAAATGCTGGTTTTTCTCGTCGTTTTATGCGGCCTGGGCCCCGGCCTGCATAGCCAGGACCTGGTCCTCAGGAGGGGTGTAGTCCTGGATTCGCTGCCCGTACAGGATTCCGTGGCCAGCCACCTCCGGTTGTACCTCCCTGAAGACTTTGACCCTTCCAAAACCTGGCCCCTGCTCTTTATTTGTGATGACGAAGGGGAATCCCTCCAGGCCATGCGCTACCTCAAAAGGGCTGCGGATGCCAACGGATATGTTTTAGCGGCGAACAGGGAATTGCACGACACCGTGTCCCTTGCCTCGAAAGTGCTTAAAATCAGCAGCAGCCTGGTAAGCCTATTGGATATGCTGCCCCTGGATCCCGAACGGATATACACGGCGGGGTACCGGGACGGGGGGGAACTTGCCCTGATATACCCGGCCCTGGTCCCGGCGGTACGGGGCGGGCTGGTGATTGCTTCCCGGGTTCCGGACATTGCCCTGAGCCTCGAAGTGAAAAAGTTCCACATTGTCGGGATCATGGGGAAAGGGGATTTCCAGTACCACGACCTGCGGAATGATGAGGGAATCCTGGATAAGCTCAAGTTCCCAAACCATATGATTTTCCATACCGGGAACGGGGGATGGCCTACCCGGGAGGACCTGGATTTGGGCCTGCAAACGCTCAGCCTCCTGGCGATCCGGGACAAACGGACTTTCGGGGATTCTGTCGACATTGCCCGCACCTACCAGGCGTTTACCGCCTATGTACAGGGGTTGGAGGACCAGGGCGCGTACCTGCTTGCGCATGATCAGTTGCAGGGTGCCCAGGCCCTGTTTGAAGGCATTGCGGAAACCGGCCCCTTCAGGGAAAAGGAAAAAGCCATAAGGCGGAGCCCAGGGTATAAGGAAAAACAAAAGGAATGGCATGCGGCTATCCAGAAAGAGAATACCCAGAGATACGAATACTTCGACTACCTGGACCAGGACATCGCAGCCTTCAACCTGAATAATTTGGGCTGGTGGAAATACCAGGCAGACCAGATCAACGGCATGAAAGGCAGCACGAATCTCGAAGAACGCCTGCTTGGACACCGCCTGGAGGGATATCTCAATGCCCTGGTGGATGATTATATCCTCAGGGAGGCAAGGGCGGAGCAGCCCGACGAGGATGCCCTTATTTTCCTGTACATGCTCAAAACGCTGACTGCGCCCCTGGATTTCGGGAATTACCTGGAGGTCGTTTCCCTGACCGCCAAATATGGGGATTTCGGGACCGCCAACTTTTACCTCGAGGAACTCCTCAGGAAGGGCTACCAGGATGCCCAGCGCCTGTACAGCCTGCCCCACACCGCCCTGTTGCGGATAACCCCGGAATACAACCAGCTGATTGAAAAATACCTCAGGGCGGCCCGTTATGACATGGAATAAAGGAGAATGGAAAGGCTGCCCGTCCCACTGCCTGGCGTTGGGGGGTTGAGGCGGAATGCCCGGCATGTTGTATTTTTGGACCACCCTTGCCCAAAAGCTTACGTTATGCAATCCCGCGGCCTGACTTTTTTGTCCCCTGCCTTCCCTTTTTTCCTTTCGGTTGCCCTCTTGTTGACGGCCCTGGTTTCAGGCTGCCGGGACGGCAGGCGATACCACGATGAACAGGTCAGGCAATGGCCCTCGGGCAACGACGCCCTGGCCGATATCGGCGAATTCCAGGCCTCCCTCAATTCTACCTTCAGGGATCCGGAAGCATCCCCACTCCCGGACCGGTACCGCAAAAACTTCAACGGGCTGGAATTCTATCCGGCAGACACGATCTTTCGCACCTGGGCCCGCCTGCAGCGCACCCCGGAAGCCCTTCCGTTTGAAATGCCCACCAGCACCATGGAGGTTGCCCGCGAGCGCCGCTATGGCTACCTCACCTTTGAACTGAACGGGCAGGCCTTTACCCTGGAGGTTTACCAGAGCCCGGAGCTCTTGTTGGAAAAGGGGTATGAGGATTACCTTTTCCTTCCGTTTACGGACCTTACCAACGGCAAAGGCACCTATGAAGGGGGGCGTTACCTCGACCTGAGGATCCCCCGGGGGGATTCCCTCCTGCTGGATTTCAACAAGGCCTACAATCCGTATTGCGCGTACAACCCCAAATATTCCTGCCCCATAGTCCCTGAGGTCAACCACCTTGAAACCGAGGTGCGTGCCGGGGTAAAAAGCTTTAAAAAATGAAATCCCCCGTGGCTTTAGGCCTCGGGGAATTCCTTTTTTCGGGCAGCAGGAGGGCTTTTCAGGAGTTTTTCCCGCCTATGGCCATCCATTCCTGATCGTCCGTTCCCAAAATGGGATTCGGGAAGGCCAGGGCTTTGGGAGATCCTTTTTTCAACCCAGAGGTTACAGGGTCATGAAGAAGGACAGCTTATAAAAGTCGTTGGGGGCAAAGCGGTCGTCTTCATCGGCAAGGTTGCCGCCAAAGGAAAACCGGAGGCCCGCATTGCCCTTCTGAAACTGCACATAGGGCCCCAGCCAGACATAGCCATCGACCCGGTCGAGGTCTCCCCCTCCATTGATGTCCCCGCCTGAGAGGAACAGTTCTTCAAAATGGCCGCCCACCGAGAAAAAGCCGGAGACCTTAACCCCCAGGTTCAACCAGTAGTGCAGGTAATTGTTTGTGGCCTGGCCCTGTTCGGTCTTATCGGACAGCGCTGCATAATACCCCAGGTAAAACTGGCCTTCCAAAAGGTCCGTACCCAGGTTTACGGTGAGGTTGGGCACGATGCCGTCGCCGACAATACCGGGTTGCGCAGCACCGCTTGAAAGCAGGCTCCCCATGGTAAAGCCCAGTTGGGGGTTGATGTCGAAGCTGCCCACGGTTTTGTTGTACCCGATACCGAATTCAGTCCACTGCCCCCAGGCGGAACCGGTTCCGGCCCCCCATTGAATCCCGTAAAAGGTAAGCGCATCCGTGTCGCTGAGGCTGTAGCCCAGGGTCATCATCGGATTGAATCCAAAGAAAGCGTCGTGGTTCAGGCTAAGGCCTACACTCACTTTGTCGGCCAGTTCAGTTTCATCCTGTGCCGTTGCGGTTTGGGCGGAGGCCAGTGTGCCCAACAGGACCAAAGCGGTAATCGTTCTCTTGTTTAACATGATTTCTGGTTTTAAGGGTTAGTAAAATTTTAAAAAGGGGGTTCCTGCATCAGGATTTGATGTCATGTCAGAGGGGACCCCGAAAAGGTTTGAGTCTGAAAAAGGACCAGCTTAATTCATAGGGAAGCGGGCGCCGATCAATGTTGGTTCATCCGGAAATCGGGATAGGCATCCATCCCGTGTTCGTGGAGGTCGAGGCCTTCCAGTTCCTCGTCCCTTGAAACCCGAATCCCGGTTGTTTTCTTTAGGGCAAAGAGGATCAGGAATGCCGAGAGGACGCAGAATACCCCGGCACTGCCCACTCCGGCCAGCTGGTAGAGCAGTTGGTCCATTCCCGCCTTGTCGCCGAAAAGGCCCACAGCCAGGGTTCCCCAGATGCCGCAGATCAGGTGGACCGTAACGGCCCCAACGGGGTCATCCAGTTTCAGCCGGTCAATCAGGGCAACGCCACCCACGATGATGGCCCCGGCAATAAGGCCAATGAGCACGGCCTCATTGGGCGACATCAGGTCGGCCCCTGCCGTGATCCCGACCAGCCCGCCCAGGATACCGTTCAGGAACATGGTGAGGTCGTAATTGCGGTAGGCGAGGGTGGAGACGATAAATGCCCCCAGGCCTCCCGCCGCTGCCGCCAGACTGGTAGTGGTCAGCACCAGGGAAGTCAGGGCAGGGTCGGCGGAGAGCACCGAACCCCCGTTAAACCCAAACCAGCCCAGCCAGAGGATGAGTACCCCGGCGGTGGCCAGGGGGATGTTATGCCCCGGGATGGCCCTGGGTTTTCCGTCTTCGTTGAATTTGCCGATTCGCGCCCCAAGCAGCCATATCGCCATCAGGGCACCCCATCCGCCTACGGAATGCACCAGGGTGGAACCCGCAAAATCATGGAACCCGGCATCTTCTCCCCCAAGGGTGGAAAGGAAGCCGCCGCCCCATTGCCAGGACCCTACTATGGGGTATACCAGGCCCACATAGAAGATGGTGAATGCCATGAACGGCCCGATTTTGATCCGTTCTGCCACCGCCCCCGATACTATGGTGGCTGCCGTGGCGGCAAACATGCCCTGGAACAGGAAATCGGTCCAGTAGGTATATCCCCCGCTGGCGTATTCCGGGGTCAGGCCTGCCGCATCGGTCTGAAGCCCGAACCCGGAAAATCCGAGAAAGCCGTTGAAGTCGCCCGGGTACATGAGGTTAAACCCGCCGATGTAGTACATCAGCAGCCCGGTGGTTATGATGAATATATTCTTGAAGAGGATGTTGATGGTATTCTTTTGCCGGGTCAGCCCGATCTCCAGCAGGGCAAAACCGGTATGCATGAAGAAAACCAGGGCCGTGCAGACCATCATCCAGACATTATTTGCAGTAAAGGTTGCGTTGTCCATAAGGGTAAATGTTTTTTAGGGGATCTTAATTAATGCCTTCGTATCCGTTTTCCCGGGTCCGGATGCGGTAGGCTTCCAGCACTTCGGAGACGAAAATTTTGCCGTCCCCGACGTTCCCGGTATGGGCTGAATCCAGCAGGGTCTCCACCGTCCGTTCCAGGAATTCATCCGAGACGACGATGACCAGGTAGCGCCTTTGGATGTCGGAAGTGCTGTAGGAGATACCGCGGTATATATGTCCCTGCTTTTCGTTTCCAACCCCGGTCACATCCCAGTAACTAAAGAAGTTCACTTCAATCGCATGGAGTGCCTTTTTGACCTCATCGAACTTCGATTTTCGAATGATAGCTTCCACTTTTTTCATAGGAACAATTTTGTGTTGAACGGCCCAAATATATGTCAAACAAAATAACCCCCTAAAAAATAGGGGGTACTAAGGGTATTTTTAAAGGAATAAAAAAAAATACCCCTAAAAAATAGGGGTATACATGCTATAAGCAATGTAATGTATTAATCTGTTAAATTATTATTGGTTATTTCGATTTTTTAATGAATAAAACGCACAAAAAGGCTGCATTTAGGCATAAAAATGTTGATAAATCAACAAAATCGTTGATAAAAATATAAATTTATAAAAGTGGCTTCAGGAGAAACGGGAAAGCCAGACCCCCAGGAGAACAGCCAGAAGGCCGGTAGCCAGGGACCCGAAGGCATAGATGAGGAAAAGGGAAGCATTGCCTGATTTCAGGAGGGCATATTGCTCGAAGCTGAAGGTTGAAAAGGTAGTGAAGCCCCCGCAAAAACCCGCCCCCAGCAAAAGGGTGGTTTCCGCAGAGAGCCAGTTGTTTTTTGCCGAGCTACCCAGGATAAAGCCCAGCAGTAGGCACCCCAGGACATTCGCCACGAAGGTACCGGTATAGAATTGGGAACCGTTTGGATTGAGGTAATTACTGAGCAGGAACCGGAGGGCGCTGCCCGCTCCTCCACCGAGGAAAACCAGAAGGACCTGTTTCATATTCTTGGGTATTTACCGCGCGCGGCAGGGAAGAGGGCACTGCCGGAGCCATATTTCCCCGTGAATCCAATAAAAATATACCTATACAGCTTCCTGGTATTTGGAATCGAGGTTACCGATGGAATAGACCTGGGGCCCCGGGGCTTCGCTACGGCTTTCAGGCCCTTTTTTGGCAGGGGTCCACCGCAGGGAATTACTGAATACCAGCAAGAGGATATTAATGAGGAGAAGGAAGGCTAAAATCCCTAGAAAGAGCAACATCTTGGAAACAGATTGTTTAAAAAGGTTAACGCAAAAGTACGTGAATTCTTATAATATACGGTTGCAGGTCCGTAAAAGGTTGTCAATGGTCGGGATTTTGTGGTAAATGGAACCTTTTGGATTACGGTTTGAGCAGGTATTTAAGGATCAGGAGGATACCTATAAAAAGGAGGAAGAACACCAGCACCCACCCGGCCCCCCGGTAATGCGCCCGGTGCCAGGCCCGGTCCTTGCGGTACATCCGCACCATAACGGCAATAAAGGCAAGGAGAAAAAGAAGGGCAAAGGCAAGTTGTCCTGGGGTAAACATATTTGTTATTTTAGCGCAAAATAACCCAATTCCCCCCAATTATGAAACGCAAGATCGAAGCGGTAGCAGAATTTCACAACGCCTTTGGCCTTGGGATTTCGGAGCAACCCCGCGCCGACCTCGGCCTGGCGACCAACCTGCTCCGCTACAAGCTGATGCGCGAAGAGAATGAAGAATACCTGGATGCCGCCTGCCGGGGGGACCTGGCCGAAGTGGCCGATGCCCTGGGCGATATGCTGTACATCCTTTGCGGGACGATCCTCGAACACGGCATGCAACATAAAATTGAAGCAGTCTTCGAGGAGATCCAGCGGAGCAACATGAGCAAACTGGGCCCCGACGGGAAACCGATTTACAGGGAAGACGGGAAAGTGCTCAAAGGGCCGGGGTATTTCAGCCCCGATATTCAGGCTATCCTCGAAAAATAAAAAAAGCCCGCTTTTGCGGGCTTTTTGCTCTATTCGACTGGAAAGCGCCAGCCAAAGGGGTCTTTCGCCCGGTTATACTGGATATCCGTGATGCGTTTCCTGAACTGGGAGGCATAGCTGTTTTCCAGATCCGGCAGTTCGTACCGCTTGCCCTGGTACCCGAAGCTGCTGATGGGGGAAACCACCGCTGCCGTTCCGGCCCCGAAGAGTTCCTTCAGGGTCCCGTTCTGCGAAGCCTCCACCAACTCCCTTACCCTGATTTTACGAACCTCTGTCGGGATGCCTTCGTCTTCTGCAAGTTGCAGGATGCTTTTGCGGGTGACCCCGTCCAGGATCCGGTCGGAGGTGGGGCTGGTAAGCAGGGTGTTGCCGATGCGCACAAATATGTTCATGGCGCCGGCTTCTTCGATGAATTCGTGGTGGTGGTCATCGGTCCAGACCACTTGCTGGAACCCATCGGCCATGGCCAGCTGGGTGGGGTAGAACTGCCCGGCGTAGTTCCCCCCGGCTTTGGCGAAACCAACCCCTCCATCCGCTGCCCGGGAGTAGGTTTCCTCGATCCGAACGCTGACCTTTCCGGAGAAGTAAGGCCCGGAAGGGGAACAGGCTATAATGAAGGTGTACTCATCCGCCGGGGACGCGTGGAAGCCTTTGCCGGAGGCAAAGACGAAGGGGCGGATGTACAGGGAACTTCCCGGGGCGGTGGGGATCCAGTCCTGGTCCGTTTTAAGGAGGGTTTTGAGCCCTTCCATAAATATTTCTTTCGGGACTTCCGGGATGGCCAACCGTTTGGCGGAGATATTAAGGCGCCTCTGGTTGTCCTCGGGGCGGAACAGCCATACCTTGCCCTCTGTATCCTTGTAGGCCTTCATGCCTTCGAAGATGGTTTGGCCGTAGTGAAAAACCTTGGCTGACGGATCCAGGGAAATGGGTTGGTAGGGGACTACCCTTGGGTCCTGCCAGGAGCCGTCCCGGAAAGTACAAATGAACATATGGTCGGTGACCACCTTGCCAAAGGGCAGGTGGTTAAAATCCACTTCCGATCGTTTTGAATGCGCAACCCGCTCCACGGGAATCTGTACGGTTGATAAATCCATAAAGCCTTTTTTAGCGGCCTAAATTTACGGAAATTAAACCACGACCCCTTGCATTTTTCCCTTTAAAATTCGGAGTTTTGTGCTTAGAAAAGATATTTGGAAGAAAATGAAACAAATTAACATTTTACTTGTGATTCTCTGGATTTTTACGGCCTGCAAGGAAACAAAAACGCAATCACCCCAGCCGGAATCCCCGGAAGAAGGACCTGTTTTCACCACGGCCGGCGCCCCGGTTTCCGATGGGGAAGTACTTGCCGAAGGGGCGATGGCCGACCTGTACGGGCAGATCAAACCCGGGGATACCGTCCTGACCCGGTTTGAGGGGGAGGTCGTTTCGGTGTGTCAGATGAAAGGGTGCTGGATGCGCCTGGCCCTGCCCGACGAAAAGACTGTAATGGTCCGATTTAAGGACTACGGGTTCTTCGTGCCCAAGGACATCAGCGGTGGCAAAGTAGTGGTGGAAGGCAAGGCTTATGTTTCAGAAGTCGACGAGGCGGAACGCAGGCACATGGCACAGGACGCCGGCCAGCCCGATTCGTTGATCGCAGCAATCAGGGGCCCTGAAATGCAGATGGGCTTCGAAGCCTCCGGGGTTCGCATCTTCCGGTAAGATGGAGCGTCGGATCGTCCGTACGGCCGATGGGTCCATGACCATCCAATTGCCCCAATGGCAGGAACAGTACCATTCCCTTCACGGGGCGTTGCAGGAATCCCGCCACGTCTTCATCCGCCACGGGCTGCATAACTTTTCCCGCAGATCGGTGGACATCCTCGAAGTCGGCTTTGGCACCGGCCTGAATGCCCTGGTAACCCTGCTTGAGGCGCCTGACCTGGACCTTTCGGTGGGCTATACCGCCCTGGAGGCTTTCCCTGTTGGTGAGGCCGAGTGGCAGGCCCTGGGATACGGGGCCCTGGCCGGAAAAGGCGCTGAGGGGGAAGCCCTTTTCCATGCCCTGCACCGCGCCCCGTGGGGCCAGCAATGCCCCATTACCCCTGAATTCACCCTTCACAAGATACTCACAGATTTTCGCGAGTTCTCCTCCCAGCCGGCCTTTGACCTGGTCTACTTCGATGCCTTTGGGGCCCGGGTGCAACCCGAACTGTGGACTGAAGACGTTTTTGCGCGCATGTATCAGGCCCTGCGGCCCGGGGGATTCCTGGTGACCTACTCGGCCCGGGGCAGTGTGCGAAGGGCAATGCAGGCCGTTGGATTCCGCACGGAGCGGCTTCCCGGCCCCCCGGGCAAGCGGGAGATGCTGCGGGCGCAGAAGTGTTAAATCCCTTTAAAAAGGAATGGCTCCCCGCCGGTAAAAGGGTATTTTTGGAAAAACTTTGTTTTGAAAGTACTTATTACAGGCGCTACCGGTCTGGTGGGCTCGGCCCTGGTTTCTTCCCTTCGCGCGGATGGGATCTCCGTGCATTACCTCACCACGCGAAAAGGAAAGATCAGCCAGGAAGCCGACTACCGCGGGTTTTTCTGGGATCCTTCCCAGAACCAGATCGACCCGGAGTGTTTTCTGGGGGTGACCCATATCGTAAACCTCGCGGGGGCTTCCATTGCCAAACGCTGGACCCCGGCCTACAGGGCGGAAATACAAAACAGCCGAACCGATAGCCTGCAGACCCTTTACAAGGGGCTTTCGTCCCTGGAATTGCATACGGTGGAATACCTGGTTTCTGCCTCAGCTATCGGGATCTACCCCGATTCCCTGAGCCATTATTATACGGAAACCTGCACGGAAACCGCCTCCGGCTTCCTTGGGGAAACCGTGGAGAAATGGGAACGTGCAGCCCGGGAATTCGATGCCCTGGGCATCCGCAGGGGGATTTTGCGGATCGGGCTGGTGCTGTCTGTCAAAGGCGGGGCCCTGCCCCAAATAATCCGCCCGATCCGCTGGGGACTTGGGGCACCCCTGGGGAGCGGGCAGCAATGGCAATCCTGGATCCACCTGCACGACCTGGTTCGCCTGATACGGTTTTCCCTGGAGGAGTCCCTCGAAGGGGTCTTTAATGCGGTGGCCCCCAACCCGGTCACCAATAAGAAGCTCACCCAGGAAGTGGCAGCCACGCTGGGCAAACCCCTTTGGATGCCCGGGGTGCCGGCCTGGGGCCTGAAGCTGGTGCTGGGAGAAATGGCCTCCTTGTTGTTGGCCAGCCAGCGTGTCAGCTCTGAAAAGATTGAAATGGAAGGTTTTACCTTCCGGTACGCCAATATCCACCAGGCCCTGCAAGCCTTACTGACTTAGCCTGAAAAAATAGCCCCGCTCTCGCGCACAAGCCTTTATGGGAGACGTTTTTTCGTGACATTTTGACATTTCTCGGGAAATGGCAGTACTTTTGCCGTCTTTGTGAAAAGCTGTAAAATCGACCGCGCATGAGCACTACCAACGATACCGATGAAATGGAAGACCTGACCCGGCAGGAAGAGGGATCCCGGGGGGAGGCCCCGAAGCGGGATACCGAAGACCAGGGGCAGCAGGATTCCGAAGGGGAACTCCGCGAAGCGCTTGAAAAGGAAAAAGACAAGTTCCTGAGGCTTTTTGCAGAATTTGAGAATTACAAAAAAAGGACTACCCGGGAGCGGCTGGAATTGTTTAAGACCGCCGGACAGGAACTCATGACCGCCCTGCTCCCCGTGCTCGATGATTTTGACCGCGCCATTCGCGAACTGGAGCGGGCCGGGGAAGACGAACTCCTTAAAGGGGTGGTGCTGATCCACAACAAATTCCGCGATACCCTGCGGGCCAAAGGTCTCGAGCCCATTGAGGCCCGGGTGGGCGATGCGTTCGACGCTGACCTCCACGAGGCCGTTACCCAGGTCCCGGCCCCAAAGAAAAGCCTGAAGGGAAAGGTCATCGATGTGATCGAAAAAGGGTACAAGCTTGGCGACCGGGTCATCAGGCACCCCAAAGTAGTGGTAGGAAACTAAGGACATGAAGCAGGATTACTACGAAATACTCGGTATTGATAAAAGCGCTGCGGCGGCTGATATAAAAAAGGCCTACCGCAAAAAGGCCATTGAATTTCATCCCGACCGCAACCCCGGCGATGCGGGGGCAGAGGAAAACTTCAAAAAGGCGGCGGAGGCTTATGAAGTGCTCAGCGACCCCGATAAACGGGCCCGGTACGATCGCTATGGCCACGCAGCCTTCGAAGGGAACGGAGGATTCGGTTCCGGTGGCATGAATATGGAAGACATCTTCAGCCAATTCGGCGATATCTTCGGGAGCGCCTTTGGCGGAAGCTTTGGCGGTTTCGGGGGGTTTGGCGGGGGCCAGCGCAGGGTCAAGGGAAGCAACCTGCGCATCAGGGTTACCCTTACCCTCGAAGAAGTAGCCAAAGGGGTCGAAAAAAAGGTCAAGGTAAAAAGGAAGGTCCAGGCCCCCGGGGTCACCTATACCACCTGCAGCTCATGCGGGGGTAGCGGACAGGTAACCCGTATCACCAACACCATCCTGGGGCGTATGCAAACGGCCACCACTTGTTCCGCCTGTGGGGGGGCTGGCCAGGTCATCGAAAAGAAGCCTGCCGATGCCGATGCCCACGGCCTGCATTTCCGGGAAGAGACCGTTTCAATCAAAATCCCGGCCGGGGTGGAATCGGGCATGCAGCTCAAAGTGAGCAGCAAGGGGAACGATGCCCCTGGCGATGGTATTCCCGGCGACCTGCTGGTAGCCATTGAAACCAAAGAACACCCTACGCTAAAGCGCGAAGGGGACAACCTGCACTACGACCTGTATATTAGTATCCCCGATGCCGTGTTGGGGACTTCCAAGGAAATCGACACTGTGGAGGGAAAGGTCCGGATCAAGCTCGAGGCCGGCATACAGTCAGGCAAAATCCTCAGGCTTCGCAACAAGGGGATCCAAAACCTGAACGGGTATGGATCAGGAGACCTGCTGGTGCATGTGAATGTCTGGACCCCCAAGGAACTCAACAAGGAACAGCGGGAGTTTTTCGAGCGGATGCAGTCCGATGAAAAGTTCGAACCCAGGCCGGAAAAATCCGATAAATCCTTCTTTGAAAAGGTCAAGGATATGTTCTCCTGACGAAATAATGCTTTTCGATTTAAATAAAAAATGTATATTTGACTTGATATTGGGACTCCAATATTAATTTTCTTTTTCATAGCAATTTTTTTCCCATCCTTAGACGTCCCGTTTAAGGGTGGGTTTTTGTTTTCGGGGGGTCCCTTTTTAAAAACAGGTGGTTCCCGGGGTCGGAGCAGGCAGCCTACTGCCCGGCGCCCATAAGGAAAGTAATCCCTAATGCCTATCTTTAGGCACCGCAAAAAGGCATTTATGGATCCCATCCTTTCGATCAGGGAAGTCAGCAAGTCGTTTGGGGAGTTCAAAGCGCTCGACAGGGTTTCCCTGGAGGTGCCCCGCCATACCATCTACGGCCTGCTGGGCCCCAACGGGGCCGGAAAAACCACCCTGATCCGCATCATCAACCAGATTACCTATCCCGACCAGGGGGAAGTGCTTTTCGATGGGAAGCCCCTGCAGCCCCAGGATGTGGCCCGGATTGGGTACCTGCCCGAGGAACGCGGCCTGTACAAGAGCATGAAGGTGGGAGAACAGGCCCTTTACCTGGCCCAACTCAAAGGCCTTTCCAAAATCGAGGCCCGCAGGGAACTGGCCTACTGGTTCGAAAAACTGGAGATCGGTGACTGGTGGAACCGGAAGGTACAGGAGCTATCCAAAGGGATGGCCCAGAAAATCCAGTTTATCGTTACCGTACTGCATAAACCCAAACTACTCATTTTCGATGAACCTTTCAGCGGGTTTGACCCCATCAACGCCGCGCTGATCAAAGACCAGATTCTGGAGCTCAGGCAACAGGGGGCTTCCATTATTTTCTCTACCCACCGCATGGAATCCGTGGAGGAGCTTTGCGAGTCCATTGCCCTGATCCATCGTTCCCGGATGATCCTGGAGGGCCGGCTGTCGGACATCAAAAAGGCCTATAAGCTCAACCGGTTCCGGATCCGGTGGACGCCGAGGGCAGCCCTGGCCACCCTGGATGGCCTGCAAGAGCGGATGCCCCTGATGGACCCGGTATTCGACCCGGAAGAGAACACCTGGGAATTTACTGTACAGCTCGAGGGTGGGGGGCAGGCCGCCCTGCTGGGGTACCTGTCCGAGGGAGGGGCCATTTCCTCCTTTCAGGAGGTCATCCCCTCGGCCAACGAAATTTTTATTCAAACGGTTAAAAAACAGGAAGCTCATGCATAAACTGGGCCTGATCATCCGGCGGGAATACCTGGCCAAGGTGCGAAACAAATCCTTTGTGGTGATGACCTTCCTCAGCCCCATCCTCCTGGTGGGGATGGTAGTCCTGATCGCCTACCTGACCCGGGTAAACGATAACGAAAAGCGCATTGTGGCCGTGCTGAATGAGAGCACCTTCCTGAAGGATGATTTCCTTCCCAAACCCGGGGTTTCCTTTGTCGCCCTTAAGGGCCTTTCCCTGGAAGCGGCCAAGGACAGTACCCTGGCCATGGGCTATTACGGGCTGTTTTACCTGCCCGCGGGCAATTCCCTGGAGCGGGTTGCTGAAGGGGCTTATTTTTATACCAGGGAGGCCCCAAGTACCCTGGTGCTGGAGCGCATCGAGCGAATTGTGGAAAACCGCCTGCGGGAATTCCGGCTCGAACAGGCCGGGATGAGCCCGGACCAGTATGCCCGCCTGGGGAGCGGTTTCGAATTGAACACCGCCACTTTTTCCGGGGAGCGAAGCGCCAAGGGGATAAACGAGTTCAAGGCGCTGGTGGGCGGGGGGTTCGGGTACCTGATCATGATGTTCATCATTATTTACGGGGGCTTTGTGATGCGGTCCGTGATCGAGGAGAAAACCAGTCGCATCATTGAAGTGATCATCTCCTCCGTAAAGCCTTTCCAACTGATGCTGGGCAAAATTATCGGCACTTCCCTGGCAGGGATTACCCAGTTCGTGATCTGGATCTTTTCGGCCACCCTGCTGCTGGTCGGGGCCCTGGTGTTCATGGACCTCGACCCCGGCCTGCTGATGGGGCAGGCCAGACTGGCCCCTGGCATGGAAGGCGCTTTCGCCCCGGGTATGGAACAGGCTCTGGCTTCAGGTGATGTAAAGGTCGGGGAGGAAACCCTCCTGGTGGTGGGGGAATTGCTTAAAATACCTATGGGGATGCTGGTCTTCTTTTTCCTGGTGTATTTTATCCTGGGGTACCTCATTTATGCTTCCATATATGCGGCTATCGGGGCTGCGGTAGACAACGAGACGGATACCCAGCAGTTCATTTTTCCGATTATCCTCCCCCTGATGCTCGCTATTTACGTCGGTTTTTTCTCGGTGTTCTCCAACCCGCACGGACCCATAGCCGTGGGCTTTTCCATTTTTCCACTGACCTCGCCCATCGTGATGCTGATGCGCCTGCCCGGGGGGATCGGGGAGGGCGGGGTCCCCCTCTGGCAGCTCCTGCTATCCATACTGCTCCTGGTACTGACCTTCCTGGCTATTGTGTACCTGGCGGCAAAAATCTACCGGGTGGGGATTTTGATGTATGGGAAAAAGCCGACCTACAAAGAATTGTTCAAATGGTTAAAATACTGACCCCATGGCCCAGGATAAAGTAGAACAGGTTACCGAATTCATTGAAAAAGACCTCTGGTCCACCGTACGGGAAATCCTTAATATGGGCCTGCATATCGGGGAGGGTACGAATGCCATCGATATCACGGTGGGACTGCTTCTGCTGGTGGTCTTCTCCCTGATCGCCACCAAATTTTTGATGAGCCAGCTGCGGAAACTCTTTACCCGCCGGATGGAAGGGGAAGACAAGCTGAAATTCATCACCATATTCAAATACATCCGCTACCTGATCTATGTAGTGGTGATCCTGCTCACTATGAGTGCAGCAGGCATAGACATCACCCTGCTGATAACCGCTTCCGCTGCCCTTTTCGTAGGGCTTGGACTGGCCCTGCAGGATCTTTTCCTCGACATCCTCTCGGGCATTATGATCGTAGTGGACAAATCCCTGAGGGTAGGGGATGTGGTGGAAATCGAGGGGCGCGTGGGCAAGGTTTCCCAGATACGGCTCCGCACGACCCTGGCCCAGACCCGGGACGACAAGGTACTGGTGATCCCCAACCACAAGTTCATGCAGGATTTGGTGTATAATTACACCCAGAACCATAAGAGTACCCGGGAGTCCGTAAAAGTAGGGGTGGCCTATGGAAGCGATGTGAAACTGGTTACCCGTCTGCTGCTGCAGGCCGTGGAGGAGCAAAAGGGGGTGCTGAAATCGCCCAAACCTTTTGTTCTTTTCGATGACTTTGGCGATTCGGCCCTGCTGTTCTCAGCCCATTTCCATATTTCAGATGTGTTTTCGGACCCCAGGCTGAAAAGCCTGATCCGTTACCGCATCGATGAACTCTTCAGGGAGAACCGGGTGACTATTCCCTTCCCGCAGCGGGATGTGCATTTCTTTGCCCATACCCCCCTGCAGGTGGCGGGAAATCCGGGAACCCAAAAACAGAATACTGAAGACCGGGGGGCGTGACGGGTCTGCGGACCCGGCAAAAGCGTTGTACCCTGATTTCCGACAGACCATGGCACAAAAATTCCTGATTTCCATCCTTTTGATCCTCGCGGCCTCCTGCGGCCCTCGCAAAACCGGGGAGGGAATTACCCTCGCCGTAGCCGCCAATATGCAATATGCCATGGAAGAAATTGCAGGTGCATTTACCGAACAGACCGGGATCCCCTGTGAGCTGGTGGTAAGCTCCTCGGGGAAGCTCACCGCCCAGATCAGGGAGGGCGCGCCCTTTGACGTCTTTATTTCCGCCGACCTGAAATACCCCAGGGACCTTGAGGCCAGCGGCCTGGCAACCCTGCCTCCGGAGGTATACGCCTATGGCAAATTGGTGCTTTGGACGCTTGAGGAAGGGCTTGAGCCTTCCCTGGAGGTACTCACTTCCGATGCGGTGCGCCACATCGCCCTGGCCAACCCCAAAACCGCCCCTTACGGGCAGGCAGCCATGGAAACGCTGGAACGGACGGGGCTCCTCGAACCTGTGCGCAACAAACTGGTCTATGGGGAAAGCATCTCCCAAACCAACCAGTTCATCACCTCCCGGGCTGCGGAAATTGGCTTTACGGCCCTCGCGGTGGTGCGTTCCCCGGAAATGCGAGACCAGGGGGCCTGGATAGCCATAGACCCGGGGCTTTACCAGCCCATCGCCCAGGGAATTGTACTGGTCCGCCATCCGGACCGGGACCCGCAACGCGCGCTGGCATTCTATACTTTTGTATTTTCGACGGAGGCTAAAGCGATCCTGAAACGCTATGGGTACACCGTAAATGAATAGTTTTAACGGACATATTGGCTCTATTGAAACCGCGGGACACCTGTCGATGGTAGGGGTGGATATCGGGGGGATTTTCCTGTATGCCCTGGTAATTGAGACCCCGCAGACAGCACCCTGGCTTGCAGTGGGCCGCCCGGTGGCCGCCCTGTTCAAGGAAACGGAGGTGATCCTGGGGGTGGGGGGATCCCTACCGGTCAGCATCCTGAACCGCATCCCGGGCACCCTCACCCGTCTGGAGCAGGGAACCCTGCTCAGCCGTGCCGTGCTGCAGGCCCCGGCGGGGGAAGTAACCGCCCTTGTGCCCACGGGTGCCCTCACCGGTTTGGGATTGCGGGAGCAGTACCCCGCGGTGGCCCTGATCAAAACCAACGAAGTAATGCTTTCGCCCCTATGAACTGGGACCCGCTAATCCTGACCTTCCAGCTGGCATCGATCACCACGCTCATCCTGCTGGGGGTTTCCATCCCCCTGGCCGCGTGGCTCTCCGCTTCCCGGTCGCGGGTTAAACCCGTGGTGGAGACCCTGGTAAGCATGCCCCTGGTATTGCCCCCCACCGTACTGGGGTTTTATTTCCTCCTGGCCTTCAGCCCGGGCAATGCCTTCGGCCAATGGCTCGACCAGTGGCTGGGGCTGCAACTCGTTTTTTCCTTCCCCGGCCTGGTACTGGCTTCCGTGATCTACAGCCTTCCCTTTATGGTACACCCCATACAATCAGGGCTTTCGGCCCTGCCCGCCTCCCTGAAGGAGGCGGCCTACGTTATGGGGGTTTCCCGAAAGAAAACGCTGCTCAGGGTCCTGCTCCCGAACATAAAGCCCTCCCTGCTGACCGGGATCGTCCTGGCATTTGCCCACACGGTCGGGGAATTCGGGGTAGTCCTTATGATCGGGGGCAGCATCCCAGGAAGGACCCGGGTAGCCTCCATTGCCATCTACGATGAGGTGGAGGCCCTCAATTACGGGGCGGCCAATTTTTACTCTGCAGTCCTTTTTGTAATCACCTTTTGTATCCTGCTGCTGGTGTACCTGGTCAATGGGGGGTATATTAAACGCTTTTGGAAATGATCTCCTGCCAAATCGATAAAAGGCTCCGGGCCGCCGGGGGTGAGATGCAATTCCGAATGGATTTGCAGGTGCCCCGCGGGCAACTGCTGGCCCTTTACGGGGCATCAGGGGCGGGAAAGACCTCCACCCTTCGAATGCTGGCCGGCCTGATGGCCCCTGATGCCGGCCGGATTGAGGTAGGGGGTAATGTATGGTTTGACTCCACCTCCGGGATCAACCTGAGGCCCCAGCAACGGGGCCTGGGCTTTGTCTTCCAGGATTACGCCCTTTTTCCCCACCTCACCGTCCGCCAGAACCTCGAATTTGGG
Source organism: Robiginitalea marina (assembly GCF_024006985.1). Classification (GTDB taxonomy): domain Bacteria; phylum Bacteroidota; class Bacteroidia; order Flavobacteriales; family Flavobacteriaceae; genus Robiginitalea; species Robiginitalea marina. The sequence continues at coordinate 326,093 of NZ_JAMXIB010000002.1, read as the reverse complement.
GCGCCTAAGGACCAAAAAGCCGTTGTTGACGAACTGATCGACCTGGTGGAACTTGGCGGGTTGCAACACCAAAGGCCGGGTACCTTATCGGGGGGGCAGAAACAGCGGGTCGCCCTGGCCCGGGCCCTGGTGGGCCGACCATCACTCCTGTTGCTGGATGAACCCCTGGCAGCCCTGGACCTGAAAATCCGCCTGAAACTTCAGGATTACCTGCTCCGGGTCCACCGGGAATACGGGTTGACCACCCTGCTGATCAGCCATGACCTGGGGGAAATCCATAAGCTCTGCGACCGCGTACTGGTCCTGGAACAGGGTCAGGTGGTCAGGGAAGGCACGCCTTCAGAAGTATTCCAGAGCGATCGGATAAGCGGGAAGTTCAAATTTACCGGGGAAGTCCTGGGCATTCAACCCCAGGAGTTCCTCTTCCTGGTAACGGTGCAGGTCCAGGACCAGGTGGTACAGGTGGTCGCCCTGCCGTCAGAGGTCAGGGCCCTCGCAGTGGGTGACCGGGTCCTGGTGGCCTCCAAAGCCTTTAATCCGGTCCTCTATAAACTGGATTAGGGAGGTTTCTCCCCATTTCCTTCTTTGGATGGGGCAGAAGTTCATAATTTTGAAGACGAAATGTCGTTTTGCTAACAGGCCGGGCTCCGCCCGGTGGCAAAAGGTCAGGCAATAACGGAAACGTTGCGCCGTAAATCCCATAAATAAAGGGCTTCTCCCCGGTGCAGGTACCCGGGGCTCCAAACTCATACCATGCCAATGTCAAAAATTCTAGTGATTGAAGATGAGTCTGCCATCCGTAGGGTGTTGGTCAGGATTCTCCGCGAGGAAAACGAATCCTATCAGGTCGAAGAGGCCGAAAACGGGGTTGAAGGACTCGATCGCCTCCGCAAATCGGACTATGACCTGGTGCTCTGCGACATCAAGATGCCCAGGATGGACGGGGTGGAAGTCTTGCAGGAGGCCCGCCGGTTAAAGCCCGAAGTACCCTTTATCATGATTTCCGGGCATGGGGACCTCGATACCGCCGTGCAGACCATGCGCCTGGGTGCCTTTGATTATATTTCCAAACCCCCGGACCTCAACCGGTTGCTAACCACGGTACGCAATGCGCTGGATCGCAAGGAACTGGTTGTGGCCAACCAGATGCTCAAAAAAAAGGTGAGCAAGAACTATGAAATGATCGGCGAGAGCCCCGGTATTAAAAACATCAAGGAGATGGTGGAAAAGGTGGCCCCTACCGATGCCAGGGTGCTGATCACCGGTTCCAACGGGACCGGGAAGGAACTGGTGGCCCACTGGATCCACGAAAAGAGCGGGCGCTCCACCGCGCCCTTTGTGGAAGTGAATTGTGCGGCGATTCCCTCAGAACTCATCGAAAGCGAATTGTTCGGGCACGTGAAGGGGGCCTTCACCTCAGCCGTCCGCGACCGGGCCGGGAAATTTGAAGCAGCCGATAAGGGGACCCTCTTCCTGGATGAGATCGGGGACATGAGCCTGTCGGCCCAGGCCAAGGTACTCCGCGCCCTGCAGGAAAACAAGGTTTCCAGGGTGGGCTCCGACAAGGACATCAAGGTCGATGTAAGGGTGGTGGCTGCCACCAATAAGGACCTGCAGAAGGAAATCGCAGAGGGGCGGTTCCGGGAAGACCTCTATCACCGCCTGGCCGTTATCCTGATCCGCGTTCCCGACCTGAATGAGCGTCGTGAGGACATCCCCCTGCTGATTTCACATTTTTCCGGGAAGATCGGCGAAGAACAGGGCATCGCCCCAAAACCCTTTTCAAAAGAGGCCGTGGCCCTGCTTCAGCAGTACGACTGGACCGGGAATATCCGGGAATTGCGCAACGTAGTGGAGCGCCTTATTATTTTGGGGGGAAAAGAGGTGAGTCCGGAGGATGTCCGCCTTTTCGCCAGCAAGTAAGGCCCCCTTACGGATTGCAGGGCTCCAGTTGGTACAGGGCGATCTCCGTGATTTCCCGGGTCCGCAGGCTGTAGTAGCGCTGGGCGGCCGTCAGGTCCCCGTCCTGTAGTTGTTTCTCGCAGTGCCTGTAGATGCGGCGCACAAAATCGAGGGCTTCCTCACAGGGAACCCCGGCAACGATTTCCCGGAGCGATTTTTCATAATTCACCAGGGCGTTGTTGATTTTGGCTTCCAGGGCTTTTTCTTCCTCCAGCAGCCTTTTAACCGGGCCCTGGTCCATCCTGGGGCCCTGCCCGGCGCGGAAACGACCTTCCTGGTCGGGGTGCTTGTGCACCGTTCCGTGTTCCCTGAGGGCATCCAGTCCGGAATCGATATAGTCCAGGGCCCGCACAAGGGGGATCCGGGCGCCCTGCAGGGTGGTGACCCGGGTGGCCAGTTTCAGGTTTTCCAGGCTTTCGGCAAGGTTTTTCTGGGCGTATTCACAACCGCACGCCTTCAGGGTTTCCCTGGTCTTTTCCAAAGTATTCAGGGCCTTGTAGGTGTGATACCTCACCAGGTTGAGGTCGTTTTCTGCAAGGGCTTTTTCGGTAAGCGACCTGGTCCCGGAAAGGGCAGTCTCGGTATTCAGGCAGGCCTTGTCCGGGGCAGCGGCCAGCAGGAAGAAACATCCTCCCAGGCCCAAAAGGCGGGTTAGCAACGACATAGCATAAGTTTTTTGGACACGGAGGTCCGGATTTGGGTAAGTTAAAAGTACCCTCTCTTCAATGGCGGGCCGAATTTTTTCGACCAGCCGCCCGTTCTTCCCGGCCTTTGGAAAGGGCGCTCCGGCCCCTATCGCCCAATGGTACTTTTTATCCGGGGAGTGGCACATGCTTGACAAATTATTTTATCTTAAGGCCATGGAAAAGCTGGTCTCATCGCATTATCTGGCCCACCCCGGGGTGTCCCTTGCGTCCCGGGCGACCTTTGAGGATTTCGGGCTAAGTGAAAAAAAACTCAAAAAAAGGCTGGAGAACATCAGGGAGGAATTGGGCGACTTCCAGGACCGGATGTATGCCCATGGTAAATATGCCGTGCTGGTTTGCCTTCAGGGGATGGACACCTCGGGGAAAGACAGTCTGATCCGGGAAGTGTTCAAGGATTTCAATGCCCGAGGGGTGGTGGTGCACAGCTTTAAAGTACCCACGGACCTCGAGCGCAAGCACGATTACCTTTGGAGGCATTACCTGGCCCTGCCGGCACGCGGCAAGTTCGGGGTCTTTAACCGGACCCATTACGAAAACGTTTTGGTGACCCGGGTACACCCGGAATACCTGCTTGGCGAGCTCCTTCCGGGCGTGGATTCCCTTGAAGACATCGACGATGCCTTCTGGGATAAACGCTTCCGCCAGATCAATGATTTTGAAAAGCACCTGGCAGATAACGGGACCCTGGTCTTTAAGTTTTTTTTGCACATCTCCAAAGAAGAGCAGCGCAAACGGTTATTGAGGCGGTTGCACCTGCCCCGGAAAAACTGGAAGTTCTCCCCGGGCGACCTCGACAAGCGGGAACAGTGGGATGCCTACCAGGCGTGCTATGAAGAAGCCATCCGCCGTACCACAAAGGACCATGCGCCCTGGTATATTATCCCCTCCGACAGCAAGGAAGGCGCACGGGTCATTGTGGCTGGTATCCTGCTCGACGTCCTGCAGGGGTATACCGACATCAGGGAACCTGAACTGGCCCCTGAGGTAAAGAAAAACCTCGATCATTATATTGAAAAATTGGAAAACGAAGGATAGATGGAAGTTGAGAAATATTACCCGGCATCGCCCGGGGTGCAAAGAAAGCGGCGGGCAGGGATATTGCTGGGGATGGCCCTGGTCGCCAGCGGGGTCCTGGGCCTCAACGCCCAGCAGGCCGATGAAGAAATGCTCCGCAGCCTTTATACTGCTTCCCTGACCCAGGGGAAATCGTATGAATGGTTGAATTACCTCTCCAACCAGATCGGGGGGCGGCTTTCCGGCTCTGTCCAGGCCCAGCAGGCGGTGGATTACACCCGGAAAGAACTCGAGGCCCTGGGGCTCGACCGGGTTTGGCTGCAGCCTGTAATGGTGCCCAAATGGGTGCGGGGAACCCCTGAATTCGCCTATATCGAAACCGAACCCGGGGCAACGACCAACGTGCCGATCTGTGCCCTGGGCGGGTCTGTAGCCACCCCGGGCGGAGGGCTTAAGGCCCCGGTCGTGGAGGTGCGCGGGGTAGAGGACCTGGAACGGCTGGGACGGGAAGCCATCGAGGGAAAGATCGTTTTTTACAACCGCCCGATGGACCCAACCCTGATCAATACCTTCCAGTCGTATTCGGGTTGTGTCGACCAGCGGTATTCCGGGGCGGAAGAAGCAGCAAAATACGGGGCGGCAGGGGTTATTGTCCGCTCGATGAACCTCCGTCAGGACGATTATCCGCATACCGGTTCCATGAGCTACGGCGAATTATCCCTGAGCGAACGCATCCCTGCTGCCGCCATCAGCACCAACGGGGCCGAATTGCTCAGCACCACCCTTGCCCTGAACCCGGATATCCGGTTCTATTTCCGGCAGAATTGCCGGCAACTCCCCGATGTGGAGTCCTATAATGTAATCGGGGAAATCCGGGGCAGCGAATCCCCGGAAGATATTATCGTAGTCGGCGGGCACCTCGACTCCTGGGACCTGGGCGATGGTTCCCACGACGACGGGGCGGGTTGTGTACAGAGCATGGAAGTGCTCCGCCTGTTTAAAACCGTGGGCTACCGCCCCCGGAGGACCCTCCGGGTCGTCCTGTTTATGAATGAGGAAAATGGCCTGAGGGGGGGGCGGAAATACGCAGAGGAGGCCCGGGAGAAAAACGAACGCCACCTTTTTGCCCTCGAAAGCGATGCGGGGGGCTTTACCCCAAGGGGCTTTTCTTTCGACTGCACGGATGAGGAGTTTGCCCATATCGCCCGATGGAAACCGCTGTTTGAGCCTTATCTGGTCCACCAGTTCGAAAGGGGGGGCAGCGGGGCCGATATTGGGCCGCTGAAATCTGAAGGCCTGGTGCTGGCAGGGTTACGCCCCGATTCCCAGCGCTACTTCGATTACCACCATGCCGAGAATGACACCTTTGAGGCCGTCAATAAACGGGAACTGGAACTCGGGGCGGCCACCATGGCTTCCCTGGTGTACCTGGTGGACCGGTACGGCACAGGTCCCCAGCCCATTATCCGGGGGCGCTAGCGGGCCCCGGAGCCCGCGGAAATTCGCTACCTTTGCCCTCAAAATCATTAAGGCATGCAAGACGGAATCTACGCAAAATTCAACACCGAAAAAGGGGAAATCCTCGTTCTGCTTACCCACGATAAAACCCCCGGTACGGTGGGCAATTTTGTCGGCCTGGCAGAGGGAACCCTTAAAAACAAAGTAAAAAAACCGGGGCAGCCCTACTACGACGGGCTTAGTTTTCACCGGGTCATCCCCGACTTCATGATCCAGGGGGGATGCCCTTCCGGAACGGGAACCGGGGACCCGGGCTACAAATTCGATGACGAATTCCACCCCGACCTCAGGCACGACAGCCCCGGGGTGCTTTCCATGGCCAACGCCGGCCCCGGCACGAACGGAAGCCAGTTCTTTATCACCCATGTGCCCACCCCCTGGCTGGATCGGAAGCATACGGTTTTTGGGCATGTGACCCATGGGCAGGATGTGGTTGACGCCATCCGGCAGGGGGACCGGATCGTTTCCCTGGAAATCGTCAGGGTAGGGGAAGCCGCCCAGGGCTGGGATGCTCCGGCGGCCTTTGAGGCTTTCGTCAGGGGCGGGGAAGAACGCCAGGCCCGCGAAGCGGAAGCCCGGAAAGCCCGGTTGGAGGAACTTTCCAAAGGCTTCGAGACTACCCCGAGCGGCCTGAAATACAAAATCCTGGAGGAAGGTGATGGTGCAAGGCCCACCCGGGGCGACCGGGTCTCTGTGAATTATGAGGGTTCCCTTCCCGATGGGACCGTTTTTGACAGTTCCTTTCGCAGGAAAGAGCCCATTGAATTCCTGCTTGGCGAGGGCCAGGTAATCCGGGGATGGGATGAGGGCATTGAGTTGCTCCGCGTGGGCGACCGCGCCCGCCTTATACTGCCCCCTGAGCTGGCGTACGGGTCCCGGGGTGCCGGGGGGGTAATCCCACCTAACGCTACCCTGATCTTCGAGGTTTCCCTGGAGGCGATTCTGTAACCCGGGCTACGGCGGGAGGTTCCTGCCCCCCGGGTAAGTGACAAAAAAAAATCCCCGGCATTGCCGGGGATTTAACAAAGAATACGAATGTCGTTAGTCTATAACCTTAACATCTACGGCGTTTAACCCTTTTCTTCCCTGTTGCAGCTCAAATTCTACAACATCACCTTCGCGAATTTCGTCAATAAGGCCGGAGTGGTGTACAAAATGATCTTCCTTTGAACCTTCTTCTGTGATAAATCCATATCCTTTGGACTCGTTGAAGAATTTAACTGTTCCTGTACTCATAAAAAAATATATAAAATGATTAGGCCACAAAGGTACGTTTAATAATCCATCTTAGGCCCTCTTTTTGGAAATACTTTCAAAATAAGCGATTTAGCGCCTCAATGGACGGGGTTACCGGCCCGGGTCCGGGGTCAGTCGCAGGTACGGCTTTATTTCCTCGACCCCGGCGGGGAAAAGGTTCCTGGCCTCCTGCGTGGGGATGGCCGGGCTGACCACCACCCGTTCTCCCCGGTTCCAGTTGGCAGGAGTGGCTACCTTGTGGTAGGCGGTAAGCTGGAGGGAGTCCACCACCCGGAGCAATTCCTCAAAATTCCTTCCCGTGGAGGCCGGGTAGGTGAGGGTGAGCCTGATTTTTTTATCCGGGTCTATAATAAATACCGAACGCACGGTTAGGGTATCGCTCGCATTAGGGTGTATCATCCCGTACAGGTTCGACACCTTGCGGTCTTCATCGGCGATAATGGGAAAGTTCATTTCGGTGCCCTGGGTTTCTTCAATGTCGCGGATCCATTCTTTGTGGGAAGCCAGCCCGTCCACGCTCAGGGCCACCATCTTGACGTTCCTGGCATCGAAGGCCTCTTTGAATTTGGCGGCCGTACCGAGTTCGGTGGTGCAAACCGGGGTAAAGTCGGCCGGGTGTGAAAACAGGATACCCCAACTCGTGCCCAGGTAGGCGTGGAAGTGGAGGGGTCCGAAGGTACTTTCGGCGGTAAAATCGGGGGCGGTATCCCCCAGTCTTAATGGTGTCATGGAGTTGTTGTTTTTAAACCTACAAAAGTAATAGGATAAATAGGAATATAAAAAACACAGCTACAAAAATTATCAATACTTTTGATTTTGGGAGCAATCCCGGTAAAGCTGAACCCTATGGATTTTCCATCCCCTGATCCCCTGCGGTACCCGATAGGGAAGTTCCACCCCCCGGATTCCATTACCCGGGAAATACAGGATGCCTGGATTTCCGAACTCGAGGGCCTCCCGGCCCGCCTTTCGGCCCTCGTGCTTCCCCTGGATGGCCACATCCTGGAGACCCCCTACCGCCCCGGGGGATGGACGGTAAGGCAGGTGGTCCACCACCTGGCCGATAGCCACCACAACAGTTACATGCGCTTTAAATGGGCCCTGACCGAGGATGTACCGCTCATCAAGGTTTATGATGAAAAGGCCTGGGCGGCCCTCCCGGACGCCACACAAGGGCCGATCTCCCTGTCGCTATTCCACCTGGAGGCCGTACATTCGCGCCTGGTCTACCTGCTAAGGGAACTCGATGCGGGCCAGCTCCTGCGGCGCTTCCGGCACCCGGAAAGCGGAGAGACTACCTTGCTGGAGAATATTGGCCGATATGCCTGGCACGGGAACCACCATTACGCGCACATTGATAACCTTCTTCTATCGAGGGGATGGAAGTCCTGACCCCTTGAGTTCCCGTTTGAGGACCCACATCATTTTTTCATCGGGAAGCACTTCAGGGTAGGGTATCCGGGTCTGGCTGACCCGTACAAAACCATTTTTAAGGTAGAAGGCAAGGGCGGGACCCTTTTGCATGGCCTCAAGCCACAGCACATCCCGGCCCGATTCCCCGGCGAAACGCCCGATTTCGCCCAGCAGGGCCGTTCCCATGCCCCTGCCGGTAAAAGACCTGATAAAATAGACCTTTTCGATGAAAACCGACCGGCCCGGAGGGGATCCCGGGAGGTCCCTGTCCAGGACGAGTTTGCAAATTCCTGCAGCCTGGTCCCCTTCCCGGATCAGCCACAGCCTGCAGGCCGGGTCCCGTAACTGGCTCCGGGCCAAAGGGAGGGTGAAGTTCCGCGAGAGGTAAGGCCTGGGGTTGCCCCCGGGCCAGAGATGGCAATAGTGGTCCGTGTAGGCCCTGGTCCCCGTAGCCACATAGGCGGGGAGGTCCCCCTCCGATACCGGCAGGAAGTTCCATGCCGCCCGGGAATCCGCAGGGTCCTGCCCTAAAGCGAACCTTCCTTCCATTTGATATTGCATCCCAGGCTTGGTTTCTGGGGATCCGGGGCCGGCCGTCCTGAGAGCAGGCATTGCAAGGCGTTTTCCAGGTCCTTCCCGGTTACCGGGATGCCATTACCCGGCCGGGAATCGTCGAGTTGGCCACGGTAGAACAGGGAAAGCTCCCTGTCGAAAAGGTAAAAATCAGGGGTGCAGGCGGCATCGTATTTGCGGGCGGTTTCCTGGGTTTCATCGTAGAGGTAGGGGAAAGGGTACCCTTCGCGAACCGCCGTTTTTTTCATCAGGTCGGGGTGGTCCTCGGGATAATTTTCCACATCATTGCTGGAAATGCCCACAAAGCGGATACCCCGGGCCATATAATCCCCTGCCAGGCGTACCAGTTCAGAATTCACGTGTTTTACGAATGGGCAGTGGTTACACAGAAACATGATTACTGTTCCCTTCCTGCCCTTCAGCTCCTCCAGGCTTACTTGCCGGCCGCTTACGGTATCCGGAAGGCGGAAATCCGGGGCCGGGGTGCCCAAAGGGAGCATATTGCTGGGGGTTCTGGCCATCTGGCAGGTTTTTTGGGTTACATACCTTAAAGGTATTAAATACTTGCGTATTCGTACCCGTCTTCCTATCTTCTCCCGGAGGGAAAGCGGTTTCTTTTGGCCGGGTTCCCGATGGGGTCGGATCGTTCGGGAAGCCGCCCTTTACGTCGCCGATGGAAAACCAGATAGACCAGATTCGCATCGATTTTGACCACGAGGCCCTGTGGACCCTTAACGCGGCCCTGGCCCTGGTGATGTTCGGCATCGCCCTGCAGGTGCGCCCGTCGGATTTCCGGGAGGTGCTGAAAAATCCAAGGTCCGTGTTGGCAGGGGTGTGTTGCCAGTTCCTGCTGCTGCCCGCCCTTACCTTCCTTTTGGTCTGGTGGTGGGAACCCCTGCCGAGTTTTGCCCTGGGAATGGTCCTGGTCGCGGCCTGCCCGGGGGGTAACGTTTCGAATTTCATGGTCCACCTGGCCGGGGGCAATACAGCCCTGTCGGTGAGCCTTACCGCCCTGGCCACGCTCTTTGCCGTAATCCTGACACCCCTGAACCTGAAGCTGTGGGGCGGCCTGTACGGGCCCACGCAACTCCTGTTGAAGGAAGTGCATATTGACCTTTGGGAAATGATCCGCCTGGTAGCCCTCCTGCTGGCCGTCCCCCTGGCTGCCGGCATGGCCGTAAGGGCCTGGAAACCCCTGGTGGCGGCGCGCCTGGGAAAGGTGTTCAAAAGTATTTCCCTCCTGTTTTTCCTGCTTCTCATTTTCCTGGCCCTCTATAACAATCGGGGGGTGTTCCAGGAATACGTGGCCATGGTCTTCGCCCTGGTGTTGTTCCACAACCTCGCCGCCCTGGCGACCGGTTTTGCCACAGGCCATGCCCTGGGCCTCCCGGGGAAAGATATCCGGAGCATTACCCTTGAAACCGGTATACAGAATTCCGGCCTGGGCCTGCTGCTTATCTTCACGTTCTTCGATGGCCTCGGAGGAATGGCCCTGCTGGCGGCCTTCTGGGGGATCTGGCACCTGGTTTCCGGCCTGGCCCTGGCTTCCCTATGGGGGTGGGTCCCTACCAAAAAGGAATCCATATTATGAGGAACTGGCTCTATGACCTGCTCAAGCGGCTTATCAGGGCCGGGTTTTTTTGCTATTTCCGTGAAATCCGCATGGAGGGGATCGCCGGGATACCCGCCTCAAAGCCGGTTATGCTTTTGCTCAACCACCAGAATGCCCTGCTCGATCCGTTGTTGTATGCGGCTTATGCACGTGCCCGCCGACCGTATTTCCTGACCCGCTCCGACGTTTTTAAAAACCCGCTCCTGAGAAGTTTTTTCAGGGGCTTGCGGATGCTGCCGATTTACCGCCTGCGCGATGGCAGGGAAACCCTCCAGCGCAACCAGGAAGTCTTTGCCCTTTGTGCGGAACTATTTTCAAGGGGTGAACATGTTTTGCTCTTCCCCGAGGCAAACCATAACCTCAGGCGGCAGGTTCGTCCCCTGAGCAAGGGGTTTACCCGGATTTTGGAGCACGCCCTTGCCCGGGACCCCGGATTGGACCTCTACCTGGTACCCGCCGGCCTGAACTACGAACAGGCCGACCGGTTCCCGGACCGCGTGGCTTTTTATTTCGGGAAGCCCTTCGCCCTTAAGGAATACCTGGGCGGGGAAGGGAATATCCTCATGGCCACGGCCCTGAAAGACCGGGTATTCGAGGAGCTTACCCACCTGACCACCCACATCCCGCCAGGGGAAGACTATTCCCGGTGGATTGGGGAGCTGGAGCGACAGGGGGTTGATTTCCTCAATCCTGCGGCGGTTAACCAAATACTTCAGGGGGCTCCGGGCCCAAAGCTGCCCCGGCGCACCCGGCATCCTTTTTGGGGCCGGGCCTGGGACCTTGTGTTCAGGGGCCTTAATGCCCCATTTTGGCTCCCCTGGGCCCTTTGGATAAAGCCTAAGGTATGGGAGCCTGAATTTATGGGAACCTTCCGGTTTCTATACGCCCTGCTTGCCTACCCGGTTTGGTTGTTTTTGCTGTTTGCCGTTTTGGCGACCCTTGGCGGACCCGGCACCGCCTCGCCGGCCGTGATCCTGCTGGTGCTGCACAACCTGGCCTATGTAAAATGGAGGGGCTGACCCGGATGAGCCGCATTTAGCCCGTTCAGACACGGGAATCGCAGATAACGTTTTAGCCTGGGAAAAATGCCTTCTTTTTTTTGACTGTATGCCCTTCCCCAAGCGGGATCAGATATCGTCAAAATCAAGGTCGGTAAAGCTGCTCGGGGAGGCTTCGAGGGAACCGTTCTCAGAAAATTCTGTTTTCCTGAAATCTTTTTGGTGCCGCTCAGAGATGACCTCCTGCCCCTTTTCGTTGATGATGTAATCCATCATTTCCTCGAGGATTTCACGGAAGGGGTCAAAGTCTTCCTTGTAGAGGTAAATTTTATGTTTCTTGTAATGGAAGGACCCATCTTCGTGGGTGAATTTTTTACTCTCGGTAATCGTCAGGTAGTAATCCCCTGCTTTTGTACTTCTAACGTCGAAGAAATAGGTCCGCCGTCCGGCTCTCAAAACCTTTGAATGTATCTCTTCCTGGTCCATTAAATCTTTCTCACTCATGGTTGGGCTCGGTTTTGTTAAAGAAATCAAAAATGTGAAAAAAATAAGAATCCACCAAGATTTTCCTAGATTTCTTTCCCCGATAGCTGGTTGATATAAAGCTCTTTGTAGTAGCCATCCCGGGCGAGGAGTTCCTCGTGTGTCCCCTCTTGCAAGACCCTCCCCTGGTCGAGCACAATGACTTTGTCGGCATGGATGGCAGAGGAAACCCTGTGGCTTACAATCAGGGTGGTCTTGTGTCGGGAGGCCTTTTTGAGGTTGGCCAGGATAGCTTCTTCGGTTTCGGTATCCACGGCACTGAGGCAGTCGTCGAAGAGGTAGATGACCGGGTCTTTCAGCAGGGCCCTGGCAATGGAAACCCGCTGCTTTTGCCCTCCGCTCAGGGTGATGCCCCGCTCTCCCAAAACCGTGTCGTATTTTTTGGCAAACCCGGTAATGTTGTCGTGCACTACGGCCATTTTGGCTACCGCCTCAATTTCGTCCTGCCCGGCTTCCTCTTTCCCAAACCGGATGTTGTTCCCAATGGTATCCGAAAACAAAAAGGCGTCCTGGGGCACTGCCCCTATGGCTTCCCTGAGCGATTTCAGGTTGAGTTCCCTCACGGGGCGGTCATCGACGCGGATTTCCCCGGAACTGACATCGTAGAGCCGGGCGATAAGATCCAGGATAGTCGATTTGCCTGACCCCGTCTTGCCCAGAATGGTGAGGGTCTGGCCGGGTTCCACTTCAAAGGAAACCTCGTGCAGGGCTTCAATGCCGGTGTCGGGATAGGTGAAGCTGACCCGGTCAAAGGTGATTTTTCCCTTTATGGGGGTTGGTTCCGGATTGAGGTTTTGTATTTCCGGTTGCTGTTGCAAAAATTCGTTGATCCGTTTCTGGGAAGCCTCTGCCTGTTGCACTACGGAGGTCAGCCAGCCCACGATGGCTACCGGCCAGGTCAGCATGTTCACATAGAGGATGAACTCGGCGATGGTACCGATGGAGTCGATGGCCCCCGAGAGGTACTGTTTGCCCCCCACATAGATCACAAACACATTGCTGACCCCGATCAGCAGGATCATCATGGGGTAAAACCAGGCGTTTACCCGGGCGAGGTCCATGCTCTTCGCCCGGCCTTCGAGGGAAAGTGCCCTTGCCTGTCCATTGATGTGGGGTTCCATGATGTAGGCCTTGATCACGGAGATGCCGGAAAACGTTTCCTGGGCGAAGGTGGAGAGGTCCGACAGGAAAGCCTGTACCCGGGTACTGCGTTTGTGGATAATGCGGCTGATCCAGTAGATGAGGACCGAAAGCACCGGAAGGGGTACGAGCGCGTAAAAGGCCATGGTGGGGGCCTTGATAAACATCAGGGGGACCAGGCAGGCAAACAGGGTGAGGGTTTGGATCCCGTACATGATGGCCGGGCCTGCATAGTTCCGCACCTGGTTCACGTCTTCGCTGATGCGGTTCATCAGGTCACCGGTGCGGTTGGCTTTATAAAAATTCAGGCTGAGCCTTTGGTAATGGTCAAACACCTCGTTTTTAAGATCGTATTCAATATAGCGCGAAACATTGATGATGGTCTGGCGCATCAGGAAGGTGAAAAAGCCGGAGAGGAGGGCAGCCCCTATGATGACTCCTATAAACCACAGCAATTGCTGTCGGGCAACAGCTTCGGTAATTTCGGCAGCCAGGTATTGCTCGACTACTTCAATGATATTCTTGACATACGAGGGCATGACGAGCTGGAAGACCCGGGCGATGATGGTAATCAGGATGCCCACCAGCAGTTTGGATCTGTATTTCCGAAAGTATTTGTTTAGGTGCCGGAGTTCTTTCATAAGGCCGGGAAGCTTCCCCTATGGGGATATTTGGATTCCCTGGGAACAAAGATAGGGCTTTGGATGGTATCGCGGTCTTACCGGAAAGATTCCCGGAATGATAATGGGAATTTTACCTTCCGTTCGAAATAGATTGCTATTTTTGCCCTCGTTTATCGCTTCAAAGTTCTTTGCATGCTCACAAGAAGGCAAATCCGGGTTAAGGTAATGCAGTGCATCTACGCCCTGGCACTCTCCAGGGAAGGCTCCCTGGAAACGCAGCAAAAATTTCTCAACCAGAGTATCGCCCAGACCTTTACCCTGTACCTGCTGATGCTCAGCCTGCTGAGGGAATTGCATCATCTGGCTGCGGAACGCGTGCAGAAGGGGTCCCGGAAATACCTCAAATCCCCTGATGACGAAGTGGGCAACCCCTTGCGCCTGAGCGAGAACCAATTATTCCTGCAGCTTGCTGAAAACCCCTTGTTGAAAGATGCCCTGGCCAAGCGCAAGTTGCGCCAATGGTACCTGAATGAGGAATACGTAAAAATCGTCCTGAAAGACATCCTGGAAAGCCCGCTTTACCGGGAATACGCGAATGCGCCGGCTTCCTATGAGGCTGACCGGGAATTCCTGACGGTGGCCTTCCGCGAGATCATTGCCCCCAACCAGAAGATTTATGACTTCCTCGAGGACGAAGGGATTACCTGGGTAGACGACCTCCCGCTGGTAAATACCTTCCTGCTGAAGCAATTGAGGAAGATGAAACCCGGCACGCCCCACACCTATTTCCTTCCTCCCCTCCTGAAAAACGAGGAAGACATGGAATTTGCCCGGGAGCTTTTGGATAAAACCCTCCTCAGGGGGGCAGACCTGGAAAAGGAAATGGAGGGCAAGACCCCGAACTGGGACAAGGAACGCATTGCAGAAATGGATGCCATCCTCCTGAAAATGGCTATTGCAGAGTTGCTTTATTTTCCGTCTATCCCGGAACGGGTCACCATTAACGAATACCTGGAGATCGCCAAAGAGTACTCCACCCCCAAAAGCAGTATTTTCATCAACGGCGTCCTCGATAAATTAATCAGGGAGTACCGGGAATCCGGACGGCTCAAAAAAACGGGCAGGGGCCTGTTATAAACAAATATTCCGTAGTTTTGCCTGAAAGCAAAAAAAATAAAAGCACCATGAGAAAAGCAACCGTCATTCTTGGGGTTTTTGCCCTGGCAACCCTGGTTTCCTGCAAGGAGAAAGCCTCTGAAAAGATCGATGAAGGGAATGTAGCTGCTGCAGCCCAGCGCGATGAAGCCTCTAAAAGCCTTCCTGCCATGACCTTCGAGGAAGCGGAATTCGATTTCGGCACTATTGAGCAGGGTACCCCCCAGGAGCACACATTTGTCTTCACAAACACCGGGGATGCCCCTTTGATCATCACCAATGCCACCAGCAGTTGTGGCTGTACGGTTCCGGACTATCCGAAAAACGTGCCGATCCAGCCCGGGGAAAAAGGACAACTGGTAGTGAAATTCAATGGCTCCGGCCTGAACCAGGTCATGAAGACCGTAACGCTGAGCACCAATACGGCCAAAGGCCAGGAAATGCTTCGCATCAAGGCTTTCGTACAGGCAAAGGATGGTGCATCGGCTTCCCTCGGCCCCGTTGCAAATTAAGTCCGGACTCATAAACACTTTAAAATAAACCCATGGGTGAACTAGGACAGTTCCTTCCCTTGCTGCTCATTTTTGCCGTGGCGTATTTCTTTATGATACGTCCCCAGGTAAAAAGGCAGAAAGATGAAAAGAAATTTGTGGAATCCCTCAAAAGGGGTGACCGGGTCATTACCAAAAGCGGCCTTCACGGCAAAGTGGTGGACCTCAATGACAGTGATTTTTCCTGCATCATTGAAACCATGGCAGGACGCCTTAAGTTTGACCGCTCAGCCATTTCCATGGAACTGAGCAAAAAACTGAACGCACCGGCCAAGAAGCAATAGTACTCCTTCTTAAATGGAAAGAAAAGCACCGGTAATCCCGGTGCTTTTTTTATGTTGGCCTTTAACGGCCGACCTCCCCTGCTTTAAGCGGATCTTCCAGGTCTACATCCACATTTGCTGCAGCGCGTTCCTCCACAAAATACATTTTCATCATCCCCTTGCTCTTGACCTCCACCATGCCACGGAATTCGCAGTGAAAATGTTCTTTGATCAAAAGGAAGGTATCCTCGGAGACATTGATCTTTCCGGGCTGGGAAGTAGATTCCATTCGGGAGGCGATGTTGACGGTATCTCCCCAGATGTCGTAGGCAAATTTTTTGGTTCCAACCACCCCGGCAACCACCGGTCCGGTATGGATTCCGATGCGAACCTCAAAACCGGTGACGTCCGCGTACCCCTCTTCTGAGACGATCTTCAGGAATTCAAGTGCCAGGCGGACCATTCTTACAGCGTGATCCTCTGCGGGAAAAGGGAGCCCTCCGGCGCACATATAGCAGTCTCCCATCGTTTTGATTTTCTCCAGGCCGTATTCCTCCACGGCCTCGTCAAATCGGGAGAAATAATAATCTACTGTCTTTACCAGGTCCTCGGGGCTCATTTTTTCCGAATACTTCGTAAACCCTACAAAATCGGCGAACAGGACACTAACCGATTCGAATTTCTTTGCCTTAACACGGCCGTATTCCTTGAGTTCCTGAGCGGTCTCTTCGGGCAGGATATTCCTGAGGAGTTCATCAGAGCGCGATTTCTCCTTCTCAATGGTATCCCGGGTCCTCCGGATATACCTGTAACGCCTGTACAGGCCAAAGGCAAGGGCAAAGGCCAACAGGAGAATGACAATGGTAATATAGAGGACGGCATCCTGTCGTTTTTCCCTAAGGTCCCTGATTTCGGCCTCTTTTTCGAGCAAGTCCACCTCTGTCTGCTTCCGGTCTACTTCAAAATCCGTGCGAAGCCGGGCCATCTCCTGCACGAGTCCCACATTGCTGATGCTGTCTTTGTAAAGGGTAAACCCTTTGTAGTATTTCAGGGCCTCCCCGGAATCCCCGAGTTGCTCATACAATTCCGAGAGCAAAAGATTGGCATCCCGTATCTGTTCCTTCAGGCCGTACCGGTTAGCCACGTCCAGGCTGCGGCGGGCCGTTTGGATGGCAGCCCTGAAATTCCCCTGGTCCCTGTAAATATTCGATACAAAAGGAAGGAATGCGGAAATCCCGTAATAATCACCTTCCTTTTCAAGGATGTCCAGGCAAGCGTATAATTTTGCCAGGGCCTCCTCCTGCCTGCCCTGCTCAGCGTAAATCATGCCAAGGGACCCCAGGTAATAGCCTATCCCAAGCTGATAATCCAGGATCTTAAAAAGGGCCCCGGATTCCTCAAAATAGACCATAGCGGAATCCAGTTCTCCCTGACTGTAAAAAAAATCACCGGCATTAGCCAGTCCGGTAGCCAGGCCGAGGGTATCCGTGGTTTTCCGCAATAAATCTATGGCGCTTCGGTAGTATCCCAGGGCGTTCTCCGAATTGTCCATCATCGAATATACATCGGCGATGGTGACATAAATGGATCCCAGCCGGCTGGCAGACCCTGTTGAATCGGCATAATTAGCTGCCAAAAAATAGTTTTCAAGGGCCTCCACCTGGTTTCCCAACCGGATGTAGCCGTTCCCCAGTTGAAGGTAGCCCTGATAAAGCCTGGGGAAGGAATCCTGCCTTTGGGCCACGGTAACCATTTCCTTGCCGTATTGCACTAACTTTTGGGGGTCCTGAAATCTGTAGAGAATTAAATTCAGGAGCTTCAGGCTGTCTTCGGGCTTAAAGGTACCTTGAAGGTAAACTTGCTCCAGGCTGTCCAACCCGGTCCGGGTTTGACCGTATCCGACAGGGTTGCCTAAAAGCAGTCCTGTTAGAAGGACAAGGGAATTCTTGAAAGTCAAAATTTTTATGGCCTTGAAGTGCCTCATAAATACCCCTGGAGTAAATCTTTTTTGATTACTGGCCAACCACCCGGATTCGCGGATCGATATTAAACGTCCCACCTCTGCGGGTTCCGTTGTTGTACACCCGGAATTGCAACATATACTTATATTCGGTGCCCTCTTCTGTGGTGTTGACAATTGTGCCGATGACCTGTCCATTTTCGCCCTGGAGCTGGTTTTGCCCGAAAATATCTCGACCTCCCCGGTCTCCCTGGTGATTGATAGCCCGAATCTCAACGACGTCGTCCGGAGAGGAGGTTGAAATCCCACGCCAGATAACCGTATCTCCTATACGGGCTTCTATGGTATACTCTTCATTGCTTACTTCGGGTTCCTGTCCCTGAAATCTGCAAAAGTCATTTACATTCGGATTTTCGATGGCTGCCGTGTTTACCTCAAGGGTGATCACGTGTTCCTCCTGGGCTTGGATACCTGTACTGAAAAGGCAGAAGCATAGTACAGTCAGGAGACGGAAGGGATTGCTGAGTTTCATAATGGAAGGTTCGGTTGGTTATAGCGAGTTTTAAGGTAACCCAATTATTTCAAATGGTCTAACTTTTGCCGGCAAATTCGGATATTCAGGGAGCCTGGTCCGGCCATCCACCGGGGACTCGTTCTGTTCTGGTATCAGTATTTATTGGGATAAACACTTCCAACGCATCCTTTTAATCAGGTACGCCTAAAATTCCCTATTTTAAACCTGCCTAAAACCCATCCCTATGAATCGTCGGAGAGAATTTTTGAAAAACACCCTGCTCACAGGTTCGGCAGCCCTGCTCGTTCCTCCTGCCCTATGGGCAAAACCTCATGGTATTACAGGTGCCAATGACCGGGTCCGCGTGGGGCTGATAGGGTGCAATGGTATGGGTTTTTCCAACCTTTCCTCTTTTATGCGCGATCCGGGGGTGGTGGTGGCCGCCCTCTGTGATGTGGATTCCAGGGTCCTTGACCGCAGGGAAGCGGAGCTTGTCAGGGCAGGAAGGGAAAAACCCCGAAGGTATTCCGATTACAGGAAGCTTCTCGAGCAACAGGATATCGATGCCGTGATCATCGGCACGCCCGATCACTGGCATTGCCTGCAGCTGCTGGACGCCCTTCGGGCCGGGAAGGATGTGTACTGCGAAAAGCCCGTGGCCAATTCCATCCCGGAAGCAGACCTGATGCTGAAGGCGGTAAATGACAGCGACCGGATGGTGCAAATCGGGCAATGGCAGCGAAGTCAGCCCCATTTCCAGGATGCTATTGCCATGGTGCATTCCGGGGCCCTGGGGCAAATCCGCATGGTCAAGGCCTGGGCATACCAGGGGTGGATGACCCCGATCCCCGTTCAGCCCGACGGGGCCGCGCCCCCAGGGGTAGACTACCAGATGTGGTTGGGCCCTGCGACAAACAGGCCCTTCAACCCGAACCGGTTCCATTTCAATTTCCGTTGGTTTTGGGATTATGCCGGGGGCCTGATGACGGACTGGGGAGTCCACCTGGTCGATTATGCCCTGTACGGGATGCAGGCCACCCAGCCGAAATCCATAATGGCCTCAGGCGGAAAATTCGCTTACCCCGACGATGCTTCCCAAACTCCGGATACGCTTACCACCGTGTATGAGTTTGATGGCTTTACCTTGCTGTGGGAACACGCCACGGGCATTGATGGGGGCAACTACGGGCGCAACCACGGCGTGGCCTTTATCGGGAACAATGGTACCCTGGTACTCGACCGGGGTGGGTGGGAAGTGGTCCCGGAGGTTGGCCATGACCGCTGGGAGCAGTTGAAAGACCAGCCCAAAATGGAGGCCATTCCCCTGCAACCAGCGTCCGGGAGCGGACTGAACCTGCATACGGATAATTTCTTGCAGGCCGTGCGCACCCGGGACGGATCAGGTCTTCGGGCCCCCATGGAGGTAGGGTACCACGCGGCCCGGGTCTGCCATATGGGCAATGTGGCCTTTAAAGCGGGGGGGAAGGTCCATTGGGACCGGCAGAAAGGAATGTTTGTGGAACCCGAAGCCAATGCCCTGGCCGAGGTGGAGTACCACAATGGCTGGAGCCTGGGATAGGCGGCGCGCGCTGTGGAAGAAGGGATTCTATAACCCTTGTTTACAGGATCGGGTGTTCACTGACCCCTGGTAGGAATGACGTTTCCTGCAGGCACGGGGATCCCCCCCTTCTCACCCCAGGTGACAAAATACTCCCTGCCCCCGACAAAACCTTGCAGGCAATTGGGCTTATGGGCCCGGGGCGCCGCTAGTCTGCAGTCAGGGTATTTTTATAAATTTTCCCGCCTTTCATGATGAGTTTAAAATTCCGCTCCGGATCCGCCACCAGGTCGATGTCCTTCAAGGGGTTTCCATCCACCAGGATGAGGTCTGCATAGGCCCCTTCCGATAGTTCTCCAAGCTTTCCTTTTTGGTAAGGGCTTCGCTTGCCGCTCATGGCCAGTAATTGCGCATTGTCATATGTCGCCATCCTGAGGATTTCTAAGGGGGAATACCACCGTTTCATCTTGGCCAGCTTCTTGCCCTGTTTTACGGCCTGTTTAGGGTCGAAAAGGGCATCGGTCCCCCAGGCGGTCTTTACGCCGTATTTCCTGGCAAGGATATAGGCCTGGTCGGTTCCGGCGGACATTTCCAGCTGCTTGGCCCGGTTGGCTGACCCTTCAGGTTGGGGGTTTGCATCCTCATCATCCAGGAAAGGCTGGATGCTCAGCCAGATCCCCTTTTCAGCCATGAGTTTCATGGTGGGTTCATCGAGGAGCTGCCCGTGGTCTATACAGGTTACCCCTCCTTCAATGGCCGTCCGGACGGCATCCGGGGTATACGCGTGTACGGTTACGTAGGTTCCCCAGTTCTTCGCTGCCTGGGCGGCGGCCCGGAATTCTTCCACCGTGTACTGGGTCACATCCAGGGGGTCATAGTTGGAAGAGACCCCGCCCCCGGCCATGAGTTTGAGTTGGGTGGCGCCCTGCCGCAACTGCTCCCGGGCGCGGAGCAGGACCTGGTCGGCCCCATCGGCCAGGGCTACTATTCCATTTTTTTCAGCATAGGAAAGTTCCCCCCCGATTTTCCTGGGAACATCGGTGGGAAACCCAAAATCCCCGTGGCCCCCGGTTTGGGAAATAAAAGCCCCACTGGCAAAAACCCTGGGGCCGGTAACCAGTCCCATATCTATCGCCCGGGCGAGGGTGAGGGCCCCGCCCCCCAGGTCCCGGACGGTCGTAAACCCCCGGAGCAATTGTTTTTCAGCCGCCCTGGCGGCGATGAAGTTGAGCATGGCGAAATCCAGGAACAGGGCCTGTTGCTGCCCGACGGATTCAAAGAGCAGGTGTACGTGGGCGTCTATAAGGCCGGGCATGGCAAACATCCCCTTGCCGTCGATAACGCGGACTTCATCGCCTACGGTTATTTCGCCTTTGGAGATGGTTTTGATAAGGTCGTCCTGGACCAGGATATGCCCCTCCTGGGTTTGGGCTGATTTCCCGTCGAAAATGCGGACGTTACGGATCAGGACGGAATTTTTTGTGGCGTTTTGGGCGTATAGGCCCGGGCACAGGATCAGGGCAAGCAGCAGGTAGATTGTTTTCATGGGTACGGATTTTTAATTTGGAACATACCATCCTGCGGATGGAGGATTAACCATGTTCAGCTCCCTATCGGAAACCGCAAAGATATCTCCTGCCCCGCAGGGTTAAGTTACGAAAAGGTTAGTATTATTAGGGGTTTGGAAGTTTGAAGCAACTTGTAAAAAAAATACCTGACTGATCCCCCTTCCCACCCCCGGTGACAAAATACTCACGTCCCGTGACAAAACCTTGCAGGCACCCTTTGCAGCCGCACCCTTAAGCCTCCGGGGAACCCCAGGACAGATTTTTGCCGCTGCCAACGGTTTCAAGGCCTGCCGGCTCTGCCGGCATCGGATATCCAGCTATCTACCGGTTTTGCTGCAGTGAGTTCGCAAATTTTGACGATGACCTCCACGGCCTTTTGCATGCTCTCCACCGGGATGTATTCGTATTTCCCGTGGAAATTATGCCCCCCTGCGAAAATATTCGGGCAGGGAAGCCCCTTGAAACTGAGCTGGGAGCCATCCGTTCCGCCGCGGATGGGCTTGATGATGGGGGTTACCCCCACCGCCTGCATGGCTTCCTCCGCCACACCCACAATCGGAAATACCGGCATGATTTTCTCTTTCATATTGTAATACTGGTCTTCCAGGTCCAGGGTTATTTTGGTTTTCCGCCTTTTTGCGGTCTCTGCAACCAGGTGCCGTAACAAGGCTTTCCGGGTCTCAAACCGGGCATGGTCATGGTCGCGGACAATGAGTTCGGCACGGGCCTCTTCGATCTGGCCCTTTACATGGTGGAGGTGGAAAAACCCTTCCCTGCCGCTGGTCTGTTCCGGGACTTCCTCCGGGGGGAGCTGCCCCAGCACTTCCTGCAGCACAGCAATGGCATTGATCATCCGGTCTTTTGCATAACCCGGGTGCACGCTTTTCCCAAAGGCCGTTATGACGGCTTTGGCGGCATTGAAATTTTCGTATTCCAGTTCCCCGACCTGGCTGCCATCCACGGTGTACGCCCAGCGGGCCCTGAAGGCTTCCACATCGAAATGGTGGGCCCCCCGGCCGATTTCCTCGTCGGGCGTGAACCCGATTCGCACTTCCCCGTGCGGGATCTCCGGATGGGCGATCAGGTATTCCATGGCAGTGATGATCTCCGCGATTCCTGCCTTGTCATCTGCCCCGAGCAGGGTGGTCCCGTCGGTCACGATCAGGGTCTGGCCTTTATATGCGGCCAGTTCCGGGAAATACTCCGGGGAAAGGACGATGTTTTCTTCCTTATTCAGGATGATGTCCCCGCCGTCGTAGTTGGGGACCAAACGCGGTTGTACGCCTTCTGCCGTGAAATCGGGGCTGGTATCGAAGTGGGAGATGAAACCGATGGTCGGCACGGGCAGGGTGGTGTTTGCGGGCATGGTCGCGGTCAGGTACGCCCGTTCATCCAAAACGACCTCTTTAAGGCCCAGGGCGAGCAACTCTTCTTTCAGGACCCTGGCCAGGTCCCATTGGCGGGAAGTGCTCGGGCAGGTTTCAGAAGCGGGGTCGCTTTGGGTATTGATTTGCACATACCTGAGAAAGCGGTCTACCAGTGGATCCATACATACTTTTTAAACAAAAATAGAGTTATACTGGGTATCCTGCCCGTTTAGATTCAAAAATGGTTTTATGAAAGCCGGAAGATTCCTCCACGTCCTGTTTGTTTTTTTTGCGATGAACGCCTTTGCTCAGGAAGATTGTGCCCTGGGGTTGGGAGGCGCCGACCCCAACCAGATTATAGAGGCTTTTGAACTCGATCCCGTGCAGCAGGAAAAATTGCTTTCCTGGGTGGAGGCCCTGAAAGAAGAAAACGCCCCCCTGCAACAAAAACTCGATTCCCTCCTGGCAGCCCACCCTCAAAAGACCCCGGAGGACCTCACAGCCCTCGGACAGAAATATGAAGTAATCAAAGGGCGCATGGTGGGCAACTCCGCCCGGTACGACCGGTTGTTGCTTGGGATTTTACGACCCTCCCAGTACCGCGTCTATGAATCGCTTTGCCGGCAGGTGGGCCGGCTTCCCCTGGAACCCGTCACCAGGGAAATGCTCGAGGCTCCGGAAGAGAAGCATTGAGGCCGCGAGTTTTTTCCGCCGGGAAGGGGTAGGCCGCCTTGGGGGAACTTTGTATTTTTGGCCAAAGCCTGCGCCTTCCCATGTATAAACAATTCCTGCGTCCCCTTCTTTTCCGTTTCGATCCCGAAGTTGTCCACCACTGGTCCTTCCAGGCCATCCGGATCCTGTTCGCCATTGGCCTGGGGCCGTTGGTGAGGAAGTGCTACAAGGTCAGCGATCCAGGCCTTGAACGCAGGGTCTTCGGGGTCACTTTCCCCAACCCGGTAGGCCTTGGGGCCGGCTTTGACAAGGATGCCCGCCTGTTCCGTGAGCTCTCGGGTTTCGGGTTTGGGTTTATCGAGATCGGGACGCTTACCCCGAGGCCCCAGCCGGGGAACCCCGGAAAGCGCCTTTTCCGACTCAGGGCAGACCAGGCCATCATTAACCGAATGGGGTTCAACAACCAGGGCGTCCGGGCAGCTGCAGAGCGCCTGCAATGCTCCCACAAGGTCGTGGTGGGGGGAAATATCGGGAAGAATAAAGACACCCCCAATGAGAAGGCCGTGGAGGATTACCTTTTTTGCCTGCGGGAACTTTACCCTTTGGTGGACTATTTTGTGGTCAATGTGAGTTCCCCCAATACCCCGGGTCTGCGCGAGCTGCAGGACCGGGAGCCGCTGACCCTCCTGTTGAAAACCCTGAAGGAAGAAAGTGCCCGCCTGGCGGTCGCAAACGGGGTGCGGGAAAAGCCCCTGCTGTTGAAAATCGCGCCTGACCTGAATGAGGCCCAGCTTACGGACATTATCGAAATTATCAGGGAAACCGGCACCGACGGGGTCATTGCCACCAATACCACCCTTTCCAGGGAAGGTTTGGTTTCGGACCCTTCCCTGACAGCTGAGGCAGGGGGACTGAGCGGGAAACCCCTGCGCGACCGCAGCACGGAAGTTATCCGTTTTTTGGTGGAACGAGGTGGCGGGGCCTTCCCGGTGATCGGGGTAGGGGGCATCCACAGCCCGGAAGACGCCCTGGAAAAACTCCGGGCGGGAGCCAGCCTGGTGCAACTCTGGACGGGGTTCATCTACGAGGGGCCGGGGTTGGTGAAGCGGATAAATAAGCGGTTGCTGGAAGAAACGAAAAAAAACAATTCTTCTACGGATTAACCGCTTTATAGTTACTTTGAATCAGACCGTGTACTTTTTCAGGAGAATTGTACGATGCAATTTTTTTGATAGTCCCAGATGAAGCCATAGTTCGCTGGGTTTTGCACCTAACTTTGCTTTGAATTTCCTCGAGGAAGTATTAAAATACTGGGTAATGCTATAGCAATTTGTCCTTCCTTCAGCGGCAAGCAGTTTATAGCATTGATACCTCAGGTATGGGGCCAGGTTTTTACCACGGAATTTCTCATAGGTATACATGTTTTCAAGGTATGCCTCATTTTGACCCAGTTGAAATTCCTTGCCAAAGAACGCAAAGGATTTGGTCCTTATCATCATGAAAGCCGCCAATTCTTCCTTCCTGTACAGGCCTACTCCCCTGAATTCTGATTTTATATGATCTGTTAGCGTATCTGTATTCCACCTGAGCTGATGGTAGAGAAGAAGCACGTCTTCTTTATTTATTGAATCCAGGTGGTAAAGCCCCGGATCATCCTTGAGGGAAGGCTCCGGGCAAAAGGCAAGGCTTTCAAGGTCAACCCAATAGGGATTGATATAAACTCCAAAGCGCCTCAGGAAATTAAGTATACTAAACAAAACCAGGCCATGCCGCATGCGATAGCCAATAAGGCGAAGTTTATAATACTTCCCCTCCTCCGGCGATGCATTTGAACGTTTTTTTTTATCGACCGTATTGTCCATTTCCTTTTTTAAGGTTTAAAAGATCCCTGAACCGGGACGGTGGCATTACCTCCCTGAGGTGGGCTGAGGCAAGGGCATGGATGCGTTCCAGCAAATCCGTGTTTGATGCCAGGCGGGTGCGGTCGGTATCAAACCAGATATTGTCTTCCAGGCCAACCCTAACACCGCCCCCCATGGCGATAGCCACTGCATTCATTTTAAGTTGATCCTCCCCAATGCCTGCGAGACTCCAAAAGGATTGCCCTGGAAGGTCATTGATCATAAGCCCTGCATGCAGCAGGTTTGCCTGGGCACAGGCGATATTCCCCAACAGTAGGTTGAAGTAGTATGGTGGATCGATTAGCTTCTTTTTTTCCAGGTAGCGGACATAGTTAATCATCCCCACGTCAAAAGCTTCCAGTTCAGGGACTATGCCTTTTTCTTTCATCAGCCGTGCCAGGTCCTGCACCATGGAGGGGGAGTTCATACTGGCCGTGCGGTTGAAGTTGAGGGAACTAAGCGTAAGGCTTCCCATGTCCGGTTTCATGTTGCCTTCCAGCAGAAGGGGGTCGGCCCGCTGTGATAATTCCTTGAAATTCCGGCCGCTAAGGGAGACACAAATCACCAGGTCAGGGGCGTATTCCCTGATACCCCCAATGATTTCCCCGTAAATTTCCCTGAGGTATGTGGGCTCCTCTGAAATAGGGTCGCGGGCATGCAAATGGACCATAGTGATGCCAATATTACATGCCTCACGGACCTCGTCTACAATTTCATTTACCCTTACCGGGACATGGGGAGTCATTTCTTTGGTAGGAATCATCCCGGTGGGCGTAAAGTTGATGATCAGCTGTTCAGACATGCAAAGCATTTGAATAAAAAGGTTTCTTCTACCTAAAGGTATACCTTTTGTTTCCGGGGGGAATTATAATACAGACGTATTATATTCTTTTATCGATAACACTAAGGAATAGGCCATTATCAGCGGATGTCTCGAAACGGACCTACCCTGAATAATCCCGTGAATTTGAAATAACCCTACCGGGAAAAAGGCTAATTTTCCATGGAGTGCGTCCAGTAATCCACCACCAGTACGTCTTCCAGCCAGGGGCCCAGCAGGGCTCCAAAAGCCTTATGGTCGGGGTGGGGAAGGTAGGCGTCCCGGTCTTCCTCCGAGGCGAAAGTCAGGAAAAAGCAGTGGGTAAAGCCTTTGTTCAACCCTTCCGGGGAGTTGTTCAAGCCCCACTCAAAGCTGCGGATGTGGGCGATCTTTTCGGGAAGTTGAGAAAACGCCCCTTCTATTTCCCTGATTTTTTCCTGTGGGGTCCCATCCCTGAATTTGAAGAGCACCACATGCCTCAGCACCTGGTTTTCCCCGGATGCGGGCGCTTCAGGCGCGGTTTTGTTGGGGTTTGCGATCTGGGCCTGGGCTAACAGGGCGGTAAGGATAAAGGCGAGGGAAAACAAAAGTTTCATGCTGGGGATTGGCTGAGGGTTGCTTAAGACAAGATACAAATTCCTGCAGGTTTTGCCCGGGCGTCCATCCCGGAATAAATGGTATTTTTGAAGGGATAAACCTGCAGCCGAATGTCTGAGCGCATCAAAATCATCGAATGCCCGCGGGATGCCATGCAGGGGATCAGGACCCAGATCCCCACTGCAGCCAAGACCCGTTATATCCAGGCCTTGCTGGGCTGTGGGTTCCATACCATTGATTTCGGCAGTTTTGTGTCCCCGAGGGCCATCCCCCAGATGGCCGACACGGCCGAGGTGCTTTCAGGCCTGGACCTGAGCCGGACGACCAGCCACCTGCTTGCGATTGTAGCCAACCTCCGCGGGGCGGAAGAGGCCTGCAGGCACCCTGAGATCCGGTACCTGGGGTACCCTTTTTCCATTTCCGAGAATTTCCAGATGCGGAACACCCATAAGACGATTGCCCAGTCAATTGACCTGCTTCAGGACATCCTTTCCGAGGCCTCGAAGCACGGCAAGGAGTTGGTGACCTACATTTCCATGGGATTTGGAAATCCGTATGGAGACCCCTGGAATGTCGACATCGTTGGGGAATGGACGGAACGGCTGGTGGCCATGGGGGTGCATATTTTGTCCCTTTCGGATACCGTGGGGAGTTCCACCCCTGAAATCATAGAGCACCTTTTCAGCAACCTGATTCCCCGCTACCCGGAGGTGGAATTCGGGGCCCACCTGCACACCCACCCCCGTTCCTGGCACGAAAAGGTGGATGCCGCATTCCGTTCGGGGTGCCGCCGGTTCGACGGTGCCATACAGGGGTTCGGGGGTTGCCCCATGGCGAAGGATGAACTCACGGGGAACATGCCCACCGAGAAGCTCCTGTCTTACTTTACCTCCCAAAAGGCCGATACCGGGGTGAACTGGATGGCTTTTGAAGCGGCCTACAACAAGGCCAGGGAACTCTTTTCTACCCATGCCTGAAGGGGCCACGGGCCCCGTAGCCGACGCACCGGGGTCATTTCCGCCCGCCAGGCGCTTATGAACCCTGAAAATTAGTATCTTTGCACGCAATTAATCCTTAATTGCCATGGAAGCCCACCTGTCCAAAATCGTAGGCGAAGGCCTTACCTACGACGACGTCCTCCTCGTACCGGCTTATTCTGAAATCCTTCCGAGGGAAGTCGATATCCGGACCCGTTTTACCCGGAATATCCAGCTCAATGTTCCCATCGTTTCCGCTGCCATGGATACGGTGACGGAATCGCGGATGGCCATAGCCATGGCCAGGGAAGGGGGGATCGGGGTCCTGCATAAAAACATGAGCATCGAATTGCAGGCCATGAAGGTGCGCAAGGTAAAGCGGGCCGAAAGCGGGATGATCCTTGATCCGGTGACCCTTCATGCCGACGCCCTGGTACGGGATGCCAAGGCGAACATGAGGGAGTTCAGCATAGGCGGCATCCCTATCGTAGACCATGATGGGCGGCTGATCGGGATTGTCACCAACCGGGACTTGCGCTTTGAGAAAAACGACGACCGGCCCATTTCTGAGGTCATGACTTCGAAAAACCTGGTCACGGTGGGAGAAGGCACTTCTTTGGAGGAGGCTGAAGACATCCTGCAGGCAAATAAGATCGAAAAACTCCCCGTGGTCAACAAAGACAACCGCCTGGTGGGCCTGATTACCTTCAGGGACATCACCAAGCTCACCCAGAAGCCCATTGCGAATAAGGATAAGTACGGACGGCTTCGGGTAGCCGCGGCCCTGGGGGTTACTGCAGACGCCCTTGACCGGGCCGGGGCCCTGGTGGCTGCCGGGGTCGACGCCGTGGTTATCGATACCGCCCATGGGCATACCCGTGGCGTGGTGGCCGTGCTGCAGCAGGTGAAAAAAGCGTTCCCGGACCTGGAAGTGGTGGTGGGGAACATCGCCACCCCGGAGGCGGCACGCTACCTGGTAGATGCCGGGGCAGACGCCGTTAAGGTAGGCATCGGCCCCGGGTCGATATGTACTACGCGAGTGGTTGCAGGGGTTGGTTTTCCGCAGCTCTCCGCCGTCCTGGAAGTGGCAGCAGCCATTAAGGGCAGTGGGGTGCCCGTCATTGCCGACGGGGGAATCCGCTATACCGGGGACATCCCGAAAGCGATTGCTGCCGGCGCCGATTGCGTAATGCTGGGGTCCCTGCTGGCCGGGACCAAGGAATCGCCCGGGGAGACCATTATCTATGAGGGCCGAAAGTTCAAATCGTACCGGGGCATGGGTTCGGTGGAGGCCATGCGGGAAGGTTCAAAAGACCGCTACTTCCAGGACGTGGAAGATGACATCAAGAAACTGGTCCCGGAAGGGATTGTCGGCAGGGTGCCGTACAAAGGGGACCTTTTTGAAAGCATCCACCAGTTTATAGGGGGCCTGCGCGCGGGGATGGGATACTGCGGTGCCCGCGACATCGAGACCCTGAAGGAGACCGGAAAGTTTGTAAAGATTACCGCCAGCGGGATCCACGAAAGCCACCCGCATAACGTCACCATTACCAAGGAATCCCCGAATTACAGCCGGTAGGAGGGTAGGAGAGTGGTTTAAGGGCGCCTGGGGCCGCTATCGCGGTGGGTTTCCCGGGCGTACTATTTCGCCTGTCCGCTGTATTGTTCCCAGGGGGTGTTTTTGTAGATATCCTCCCCAAAATAGCGCGCAATCTTCAGGAAGCCATCGGGTTTCTGGTACCCCGGTACGGGGGAAAGCATCCTTCGCCCTTCATCCAGGAATACCACCGTCGGGTAGCTCATGCGCCCCTGTAAAAGGGCCGCAGCCAGCTCGTGGTACCCCCGCCTCCCGGAGGGGACGAATTTGAAGGTTTTCCCATCGTATTCAATGGGCGCTTCCTGTTCGGCATCCAACTTAACCATATAGAAGTGTTCCTGCATGTAGGCAGCCACTTCCGGATTTTGGAAGGTGTCCTGGTCCATCCGTTTGCACCAGCCACACCAGTCGGTATAGACGTCGACAAAGAGTTTTTTTGGCTTGGCATCGGCGGCGGAGCGCGCCACTGCCTCTTCCCAACTCATCCACTGTACTTCCTGAGCCACCAGGCCCAGGGTGCTCAGGAGGGCAGACAACAGGAGTACGGGTAGTATTTTTTTCTTCATTTCCAATCGTTTTCCGGGTAGTCCCGGTTTTCTATAATCCTAACGGCTTCAGGGCGTTTTTATTTCAATGCG
The DNA here is from genome assembly GCF_024006985.1 of Robiginitalea marina. Taxonomy (GTDB): domain Bacteria; phylum Bacteroidota; class Bacteroidia; order Flavobacteriales; family Flavobacteriaceae; genus Robiginitalea; species Robiginitalea marina. The sequence continues at coordinate 296,595 of NZ_JAMXIB010000002.1, read as the reverse complement.
CATCGGCGACCTGCGGGTCGAACAGGGCCGGCAGGTCGACCTGGTTGCGGACCAGGTCTTCAAAGGTCTCCCGCTCCCGGATCAGGTAGGCCTTTCCCTCGTGCCAGAGGACCTCGGCAGGCCGGTATCGGGAATTGTAATTGCTGGCCATGGTAAAACAGTATGCCCCTGCATTTTTAAAGCAAAGCAGGTCCCCTTCGGTAATTTCGCTTATGCGGCGGTTACTCCCAAAGGTATCGGTTTCACAGATATATCCGACTACGGAGTAATACCGTTCTTTGCCATCGGGGTTGGAAATGTTCACGATCTCGTGCGACGCCCCGTACAACATGGGCCTTATAAGGTGGTTGAAACCGGAATCGACCCCGGCGAACACGGTGGAGGTTGTTTGTTTTACCACATTGACCCGTGCCATGAAATAGCCTGCCTGGCTGACCAGGAATTTCCCGGGTTCGAAGGCCAGGGTAAGCTCGCGCCCATACTCCTTGCAGAAGGCATTGAAACGGCCGCCCAGCCGTTCGCCGAGTTCTTCCACATTGGTCTGGATGTCCCCTTCCCGGTACGGGACCTTGAAACCGCTCCCGAAATCGATGAACTCCAGATCTTTGAACTGCAGGGCCGTGTCGAACAGGATTTCAGAGGCATACAGGAACACATCGATGTCGAGGATGTCGCTTCCAGTATGCATGTGGATCCCGTTGACCCGCATCCCTGTGAGGTCCACGATGCGGAGCAGGTGTGGGATCTGGTGGATGCTGATCCCGAATTTGGAATCGATGTGGCCTACTGAAATCTTTGAATTCCCTCCAGCCATCACATGGGGGTTAATGCGGATGCACACGGGGATCTCCGGATGCCGGGTCCCGAATTGCTCTAGGATGGAGAGGTTGTCGATATTGATGCGCACCCCAAGGGCAGCGGCTTCTTCAATTTCCTCAAGGGAAACGCCATTGGGGGTGTAGATGATGTCCTGGGGGGCAAACCCGGCCAGCAGGCCCAAACGCACTTCCTGGATGGAAACCGTGTCCAGCCCGCTGCCCAGGTGTTTCATCAGGCGGAGGATTGTAAGGTTCGACAGGGCCTTGGCTGCATAGTTCAGCTTCAGGCGCGGGATTTGGCTGAAGGCCCGGGTGAGCCGTTCGAACTGGGAACGGATCTGTCCGGAATCGTACACGTAAACCGGGGCGCCGAATTCTTCCGCAATCTCTCTTAAAACAGTGGCTTCCATACCTGCAAAGGTTTGGACAAAACTAATTTACTTTCCCGGCATCCCCAAAAAAAGGATTCGAGCCCCACGTATTTTAACAAAATGTTGTATTTGTAACAAGCAACGCTTCCCTTTGCTTGCGATTTCCCGGATTACATTGTACTTTGGCAGTTGCCATGAAACTGCCCTTATTTCCACTCCAATCCGTATTTTTTCCAGGGGAGACCGTCCCCCTCCATATTTTTGAGGAGCGCTACAAACAACTCATGCACGATTGCCTCCGGGAGGCGATGACCTTTGGAATCCCCGTTTATGTCGATAACACCCTTTCCTTTGGGACCGAGGTGCAGCTGAAGGAAGTCGTGAATACCTATAAGGACGGATCCATGGATGTGGTATGTGTGGCCCGGCAGGCCTTCCGCCTGGTCAGTTTCCAGCCCGTTTGGCCGCGAAAGTTATATCCCGGTGGGGAGGTGCGGTTCCTCGACCCGATCCAGGACGCGGACCCCGCCCTGACGGAGGCGGTAATTGAGGCCTGCAAACACTTGTACCGCCTTATGGAGCTTCCTTTTGAACCCGTCCGCAGGGAGGTGTTCAACAGTTTCACCCTTGCCCACAAGATGGGCCTGTCGTTTCAGCAGGAATACCAGTTGCTGCAGCTGGCCAGCGAAAAGGTGCGACTGCAATTCCTGCTCGACCATCTGAAGCAAACCATCCTGGTGCTCGGGCAACTCCAGCAAACCCGGGAGCGCATCGAGATGAACGGGCATTTCCGCAACTTTGACCCCCTCGATTTTAAGGATTACAAGGTGGAATAAGCCCAATGACCAATCCATTAGGGGAAGTCGGGACCGTTTCCTATTTTTGCATCCAACTAGAGAATCCAATAACATGAATCTACACGAATATCAGGGAAAGGAAATCCTTGCCAGTTTTGGCGTGCGAATCCAGCGCGGCATCGTCGCCCATAATGCGGCTGAAGCCGTGGAAGCGGCCAAGCGGCTTACCCAGGAAACAGGGACCAGCTGGCATGTGATCAAAGCCCAGGTCCATGCGGGGGGCCGCGGCAAAGGGGGCGGGGTCAAACTCGCCAAGAACCTCAAGGAAGTGGAAAGCCTTGCCGGGCAGATCATCGGGATGAACCTGGTCACCCCCCAAACCTCTGCAGAGGGCAAAAAGGTACACCAGGTATTGATCGCTGAAGACGTGTATTACCCGGGGCCTTCGGAAACCAGCGAATTCTATATGTCGGTGCTCCTGAACCGGGCTGCGGGAAGGACTATGATCATGTATTCCCCCGAAGGCGGGATGGACATCGAGGAGGTGGCCGAAAAAACCCCCCATCTGATCTTCACGGAAGAAGTTGACCCCGCCGTTGGGCTGATGCCCTTCCAGGCCAGGCGCATCGCCTTTAACCTGGGCCTTTCGGGCAATGCCTTCAAGGAAATGACCAAATTCGTATCGGCCCTCTACCGGGCCTATCAGGAGAGCGATGCCAACCTCTTTGAGATCAACCCGGTACTAAAGACCTCCGACGATAAAATCATGGCTGTGGATGCCAAGGTTTCCATCGATGACAACGCCCTGTACCGGCGCCCGCGGTACGCCGAAATGCGCGACCTCAGGGAAGAAAACCCCATTGAAGTGGAAGCCCGGGCCGTGGGCCTGAATTACGTGGACCTGGACGGGAACGTAGGGTGTATGGTCAACGGGGCCGGCCTGGCCATGGCCACCATGGATTTGATAAAAATGGCCGGGGGGGAACCTGCCAACTTTTTGGACGTAGGCGGTACGGCCGATGCCAAAAGGGTGGAGGAAGCCTTCCGCATCATCCTGAAGGACCCGAATGTAAAAGCCATCCTGATCAATATCTTTGGAGGGATTGTGCGTTGCGACCGTGTGGCCCAGGGCGTGGTTGACGCCTACAGGAACATGGGGGACGCCATCCAGGTGCCCATCATCGTTCGCCTGCAGGGAACCAATGCCGAGCTGGCTAAGGAAATCCTCGATCAATCCGGGCTGGCCGTACATTCGGCGGTGCAGTTCCAGGAGGCGGCCGACAAGGTTAAGGAAGTGTTGTCCTGACCTGCTGCTGCCTGCACAAGTTTAAGGGTTATGTAAAGCTTGCATAACCCTTTTTTTATTTCCCCTGCCCACACTTCCCAAAAAATTACCCTTGCGTTAAATCCTCAGGCTTCCCTTGATTGCTGAGGGGGCCTGACGGACCTTTGTAACGCCCTGCAGGTTTTGTCCGAAGGGTACGGCTCACAGGTTTCGCCTTGCGTTCTTTGAAATCCCGGTTCAATATCTAAATGTCAAGATTACAACATCGAATCCCGTGTTTATTGTCGAAACACCACTAAAAAGGTGAAATATTTGTTAATTCATCAGAATCCTGTAACGCCTACCGGCTTCAGCCGTCTATTCCTAATGTAAGCCAGTTTTATTCATCAATCATCAAACCATCAACGTCATGAAAAAAATGAGTGTAGTATGCATGGCCGTCGCCCTAATGGCTGCGGTACCAGTAGCCACAGCAGGGGAAGCGACCCCGGGAGATTCCCCCAAAGCCCGCATTTGTGTGCAGATCGGGGGGCTCCTCCAGGACAGGGCCTTTAACCTGGGGGATCGGGAAGAGGTGTCCGCCACGGTGCGTTTTATCCTGAACGCAGAAAAGGAAATCGTGGTGCTTTCCGTCGATACCGACGACGCCCGCCTGGAAGCCTTTGTAAAAGCCCGCCTGAACTACCAGAAAGTGGCTGACCGCGATTTGGAAGAAGGAAAAGCCTACAAGGTGCCGATCAGAATTACCGCCTAGTGCGGAAGGCATCTAAAATCACAAGGCCCGATGGATTTCCATCGGGCTTTTTTTTTGCCCGCGGGGCGGTGCACCCGCGTGCAAACTCTGGCCAGGGCTATACGAAATGGGCAAAAATCGAGTTAGTATAGTACAAACGGTCCGTGAACCCTTTCCCGCCATGAGTAGCTACGAGGAAAAACTGAGCCTATTGTCCGAGATGATTTCCCTGGCCCGCGCAGACCAGGAAGTCAAGTCTTCGGAATTTGATTTCCTCTGGGGGGTAGCTGAGCAGATGGGGGTGGCCAGAGAAGATTTTGAAGCCCTTTTCGAGCATCCTGCCCGGGCGATTATTCCCAGGACCATGGCCGAACGCATCCTGCAATTCCACCGCCTGGTACTGTTGATGAATGTTGACCGGAAGGCAAGCCTGAGGGAAATTGACAAACTCCACAATATAGGCCTTCGCATGGGACTTCCCCCCTCAGCCATAGACCAGGTGCTCTCCCTGATGCACCAGTATCCCGACAGAATCATCCCGCCCCGTATCCTTATCGACATCTTCAAGGCGCATTATAACTAAGGACATCTGTACCTGAACAGGGGGGTGTACTATCTTTCCAGACCTAAAAACAGCCAAAAAGGCAGTTGTTCGCTGTGATTATCAGACAAATTGGCATAAATACGACTTCGGTATATCCTTTGCCTTTTAATGGGTGTACGCAAAAAATCGTGTAGAACCAAAAAAGATTAAAACCATGAGTCTGATACGTAGAAATACCGGATTGATGCCCAGCCTTTGGGACGAGGTCCTTGCCCCGGACTGGTTTGGCGGGATCCAAAAACCTTTGAGGAACCTCCCGGCCGTGAATATCCGGGAAGAGGAATCACAGTTTATCCTGGAACTGGCCATCCCCGGACAGAAAAAAGAAGATTTTAATATTGAAGTGGACCAGGATGTACTGACCATTTCGATGGAATCCGGCGAAAAGAAGGAGGAAACCGTTAAACAGTATACCCGCAGGGAGTTTCACTATACTTCCTTCAAAAGAGCCTTTACCCTGCCCGAAAGCGTAAACCAGGAAGACATCCGGGCCGATTACCGGGAAGGGATCCTGCGCTTTAGCCTGCCCAAGAAGCAGGAGGCGCTGCCCACGAAAAAACGCCTGATTGCAATAGGCGGATAAGAAATTTATGGTTGGCCCTCCTAGCGGGCTCCATAATGGTTGGTTAGTTTAGTTGGTTAGTTAGGGAAGCGTCCCGGCAGCAATGCCGGGGCGCTTTTTTTATGCGTCCTGTTCCTGCAGGCTCCTGATCTCATCCCGCAGCCGTGCCGCCATCATAAAATCCAGGGCTTTGGCGGCCTGCTCCATGGCTTTTCGCTTTTCACGGATCAGTTTTTCCTTCTGCTCCGCACTGAGGTACGCTGGGTCAGGTTCCCCGGCCGATCTTTCCTTCTTTTCGAAATGGAAGGTGGAGACCGAATTTTTCGCCAGGGCGTTGTCCAGGCTTTTTTCCAGGGCTTTAGGGGTGACGCCATGCTGGCGGTTGTAGGCCATTTGTTTCTCGCGCCGATAGGTGGTTTCCTCCATGGTTTTTTTCATGCTCTCTGTAATGGTATCGGCATACATGATGGCCTTTCCCCTGAGGTGTCTGGCGGCCCTTCCAACGGTTTGGGTCAGGGAGCGGTTACTCCTCAGGAACCCCTCCTTATCGGCGTCGATGATGGCTACCAGGGAAACCTCCGGCAAATCGAGCCCCTCCCTCAGCAGGTTCACCCCCACCAGCACGTCGAACAGGCCCCTGCGTAAATCCTGCATGATCTCCACCCGTTCCAGGGTATCCACATCGCTGTGGATATAGCGGCATCGCACGCCGATACGGGTGAGGTATTTGGTGAGTTCTTCGGCCATGCGCTTGGTCAGGGTGGTCACCAGGGTGCGCTCATCGCGTTCCACCCGCTGCTGGATCTCCTCCACCAGGTCGTCGATCTGGTTCTTGCTGGGCCGTACTTCTATTTCCGGGTCGAGCAGCCCGGTAGGCCGGATGACCTGCTCCACGTACACCCCGCCGCTTTTTTCGAGTTCGTAGTCCGCCGGGGTGGCGCTCACATAGATCACCTGGTGCTGCAGGGCCTCGAATTCCTCAAACTTCAGCGGGCGGTTATCGAGGGCTGCCGGGAGGCGAAAGCCAAAATCCACCAGGTTTTCCTTGCGGGAACGGTCGCCCCCGTACATGGCATGGACCTGCGGGATGGTGACATGGCTTTCATCCACCACCATCAGGTAATCGTCCGGGAAGTAATCCAGCAGGCAGAAGGGTCGGGTACCGGGTTCCCGCCCGTCCAGGTAGCGGGAATAGTTTTCAATCCCGGAGCAATACCCCAGTTCGCGGATCATCTCCAGGTCGAAGTTGGTCCGCTCCTCCAGCCGCTTGGCCTCCAGGGGTTTGCCGATCTCCCGGAAATAGGCCACCTGTTTGGTGAGGTCTTCCTGGATCTGGTAAATGGCTTGCTGAAGCACGTCCGGGGAGGTTACAAACATATTGGCCGGGTACAGGGTCAGGGTCTCGTATTCCTCCAGCACTGCGTTGTTGTGGGGGTCAAAAGCCTCGATTTCCTCAACCTCGTCCCCGAAAAAGTGGATGCGGTATGCGTGGTCGGCATAGGAGGGGAAAACATCCACCACGTCGCCCTTCACCCGGAAATTCCCGTTGCGGAAATCGGCTGTGGTCCGGGAGTACAGGCTCTGTACCAGCTGGTGGAGGAACCGGGTCCTGGAGAGGACCTGGTCGCGTTCGATCCGGATGACATTTTTCTTGAATTCCACAGGGTTGCCGATGCCGTAAAGGCAGGAAACCGAAGCGACCACCAGTACGTCCCTGCGACCCGAAAGAAGGGAGGAGGTGGCACTCAGGCGTAGTTTTTCAATATCCTCGTTGATGGAAAGGTCCTTTTCAATATAAAGCCCCGAACTCGGGATATATGCCTCCGGTTGGTAGTAATCGTAATAGGACACGAAGTACTCCACCGCATTGTTGGGGAAGAACATTTTGAACTCCGAGTAGAGCTGGGCCGCCAGGGTCTTGTTGTGGGCCAGTACCAGGGTGGGCCGCTGTACCTCCTCGATCACATTGGCCACCGTAAAGGTTTTACCCGATCCGGTTACCCCCAGTAGGGTCTGGTACCGGTCGCCTTCGCGCAGGCCCCGGCTGAGTTGTGCAATGGCCCCGGGCTGGTCACCTGTGGGCTGGAACGCAGATACCACCTTAAATTTCATGCCTTAAAATTACGAAACAACTACCCTGCCCGGAGGGTCTTGCGGATAAAATCTTAGCGTTTGAGGCTGAAATGGCCCCGCACTTCCCGGCCGGAGGCTTCGATGGCCCGGAACCAGTAGTCCGAGGAAGGCAGTGGCCTTCCGTTCCAGGTGCCGTCCCACCCGGCCCCCCGGGGGTCTACCTGCGAAAGCAGGTTCCCGAAACGGTCGAAGATGTAGAGTTCCCGGATAGGGTTTACCCCGGATGGTGGGGGGAGGAACTGCCAGAAATCGTTGATCCCGTCCCCGTTGGGGGTAAAGAATTTCGGGAAGCCTTCCACGGTAAGGTCAGGCTGCACCAGGACCTGGCTGATGCCGCACCCGTTGCGGTCGCGGACGTAGATGGTGTAGGAATCCAGGGGCAGGCCCGAAAAGCGGTTATCGGCCTGGTAGGGGCCGTCAGGGCTGTCCAGGGCAAATTCGTAGTCCCCAACCCCGCTGACGGAAACTTCTATGCTGATGACCCCGGCCCCAAGGGTGGTCTCGGTTCCCTCGATGACAGCGGCCGCCGACTCGGATACGGAGAACACCCGGGAAGAACGGCATTCAAAGGAACCGGTTGGCCCCTCGATCTGGTTATAAATTTCCAGCCGGTACTCCCCCGGTCCCGGGGGCAGAAAATCCGGGCCCTCGACCAACAGGACTTCCCGGTTCGGGTTGATGATTTCGTACCACCGGTACCCGTCGGCCGGGTCCAATGCTGAAAGGGCGGTAGCTCCATCCCCACTGCAAATGCCCACACTTTCGGGGAAGGTGATGGGGGGGCTCAGGTCAACCAGGTTGCCTTCTGTGTCGAAATAAGGGCCGCAGCCCAGGAGGGTGGAAAAGGACGTTTGCGGACAGTCCAGGGCTGCCCCGGCTTCATTGTATGGGACTATTCGGATGTAATAGATCCGGTTCGGTTCGAAGTCGATCACGTTGATTTCCGTCACGTTCCCAAAATTATCCCCATCCAGGACGTCGTTATCGAAAGGCGAAGTCCCGATGGAAACGCGATAGCCGGTTGCCCCTGCGACGGGCTGCCAGCGGATTAGGGGGGAAAGGGGGATATTCGGTTCCCCATTGAGCGGGTAAAGGATGGTTGCACAGCCCGGGAGGGTCGCCAATGGGCCCGTCCTGAAGGATTGGGTAGGGCAGTCTGGTGCGGCCCCTATGTCGTTGTACGGGGTGATGGTGACATATACGGTTTGTTCTTCCGGCAGGTCTACCGGCGGGTTATAGCTAAGGGTGTTTCCCACATCAAAGTCGTTCAGCAAGTCGTTCCCACCGGGGGTGGTCCCTATACTCACACGGTATCCGGTGGCCGAAAGGCTGTACGCCCATCGTATGGTCGACCCTACCGGCACGTTTTCGCTGTTTTGAGCCGGGCTGGTCAGGGTGGTGCAGGGGGGGGGCGTGGTGACTGCAACCGTGCGAAAGGAATAGGAAGCACATTCGATATTGGGTTGGTTCAGCAGGATCAGGGTGATGGTCACGTAAACCAGGGAATTGGCAGGAAGCCCTTGCGGGGGGGTAAAGGAGGCATTGGGCCCCACCCCCGTCGTGAGGATGTCATCCCCGCCGGGTACGGTCCCCAGGGAAACTTCGTACCCGGGAATCCCTGGTACGGGTTCCCAGCTGATGGTAGCGTCCAGTGCCACATTGGTCTGGCCGGAAAAGGGGGAGATGGGAGCAGGGCAAGCCTGGGACCATCCATAAATGGCCCAAAAGAAAAAGAACAGGCAGGGCAATTTTCTCAGAGCTTCCATAGCAGCAGGAAGGAAAAATACGAATTTACCCCCAAATCCTGCAGGCAATCAGTTCAAAGGAGCGGTTTAGGCGACGGCCCTCCTACATGGCTCCTGCCTAAAGGTCCCGTTTTTTCAACAGGGCAAGGGATCCGTAGAGGAAAAGGGCCGTCCAGGCGGCGACAAGGAGGAACTCATACCAGTGCACCTGGTAGTTGAGATCCAGTTTTTCCCCGATCTGGTTGGCCACGGATTGCACCGCATTCAGGCGGGTGAAGGGTTCCTTGATCAGGTTTGCCATCGATTCCAGGGGCAGGAAGCTCTTAATGGTTTTGGCGGTTTCCCAGGAGACAAATTTCCATCCCAGGACCCCGAAAATCACCTGTTCCAGGATGGACCAGATAATCAGGAAGCCCAGGGCAAAAGCCGACCGTTTGACCAGGATGCCCAGAAAGAGACAGAAACTGAAGAACCCTACCAGTTTCACGAAAAAGGCGAGGAGGAATTCCATGTCGGAAAAGACGATGGAAAGCTCGGTATAATCGGAATAAATACCGCCCAGGATCAGGGAAACCACAAATACAAACAGGGTGGAAATACCCGCAAACACGAGGACGGTCAGGAATTTTGAGGCGATGAATTCCTTCTTCGACAACCCGTCGATCAGGTTTTGCTTGATGGTTTTGTTCGTGTACTCGTTGGACATCATCGACACGATCACAATAGCCAGGAAGAGCTTGAAAATGGCCGCCACAAAGGTGTTGAAGTGCCAGATGTAGGGAAAGTTGAAGATCCCCTGTTCAGCCAGGTGGAACTGGATGGGCCCGATGTCGAATTTGATGGCCGCGATCAGTGCGATGGAGGTCAGCAGCACGAAATAGGAAATGATCAACACCCGGCTCGACCGGTTGTTCCAGAGCTTGATGCATTCTATGTGGAGGAGTCGTTTCATGGGCAAAGGCTGGGGGGCGTTTTACTGGGCGTCCTGGTGGTTGGTGATGGTCAGGAACTGTTGTTCCAGGCTTTCCTTCCGCCTGACCACGTGGGAAAGCACAATCTGGTTTTCATAACAAAGGCGGTTCATGGTCACGGCGTCCATGGGATCCTTCAGGTAGGCGGTGAGCAGCCCATTTTCTTCTTCAACCCGGGAAACGGCCGGGAGGTTTTCCAGGAACTCCCTTAGGGCCTGCTGGTTTTCGGCACGCAGTTCAAAGAACCCATGGCTGGCGAGCATGCCGTCCACCGTCCCGGAGTAGAGGTTGACCCCTTTGCGGAGGATCACCACATGGGAACATACCTTTTCCACCTCATCCAGCAGGTGGGAGGCCAGCAAAATAGTAGTGCCCTCGGAGGCAATTTTTTTGATCAATTCCCTGATCTGGTGGATGCCTTGCGGGTCCAGGCCGTTGGTAGGCTCATCCAGGATGAGGATTTCCGGGTCGTTCAGCAGGGCAGAGGCAATGGCCAAACGCTGTTTCATCCCCAGGGAAAAAGTCCGGAATTTGGAATCCCGACGGTCCCACAGGCCAACCAGCCGGAGCTTTTCTTCGATCTGCCCGTAGGGAACTTCCTTGATCCGGCAAACCAGCCGCAGGTTCTGCCGTGCAGACAGGTACGGGTAAAAATTGGGCCGCTCAATGATCGCCCCCACTTTTTTAAGGGCCTGGTGGGTCGAGGTATTGCCGTCAAACCAGCTGAAGGACCCTGAGGTTTTGTTTACCACGTTGAGCACAATCCCCAGGGTGGTGGATTTCCCGCTTCCGTTCGGCCCGAGGAGGCCGTAAACATTTCCTTTTTCAATGGTAAAGGACAGGTCTTTAACGGCAACCAGGGGCCCGAACTTTTTGGTAAGGTGGTTAACGGTCAGTATGGTTTCCAAAGGGAATCTTTTTTGATGGGGGTTTCCTTAGTTGACGAGATTATGCGTAATTTGTTACATGGAAAAGCCGACTTCATGACAGAAGAGCGCCTGATGTCCAGAAAAAAACCTGCCTTTCCGGTTTGTCCGGAGTTGGAAGCCTACCTGGAGGAATTCAGCCGAAAAATCGAAATCCCGATCAGTTACGAGGACCTGCTGCGGTTCGCCGGAGCGGTTGTGGTATATGATTCCCTCGGGGAGGATACGCTCTGGGTGCGGGTCTATTATTCCGATTCGGAGCGGCAGGAAATCGACCTGAGCCTCAAACGGGTCTATTCCATCCTTCATTCAGACGGCAGCGACCGGATCTTCCAGTACCTCAACGTCGATGCCGTGGATTACTGCACCTTCGGGAATTCAAAACCGTTCCGGATCAAGGTGAGAAACATCCTGAACGACAACTTCACCTATTTCTACGTCAAAAAAACGGACGCCTCCCGCATCTATGGCCTGGAGCTGGAGCATATGCTTTCGCCCTATAACCTGAACTTCCTGGTATGCGGCAATACGCTCATTGAAGAACATATTGCGGGAATACCGGGAGACGTGTTTATCCGCGACATGTTGCCGTCCTGCTCGGAATCGGAGAAGGCACAGCTGGCCAAGGAATTCGTCAAGTTCAATGAACGCTGTATGATCCGCTTGCTCGGCGATATGCGCTCGTACAACTATGTGATTATTCCGGTCCACGATTTTGACCATGTGGTCTACCGCATCCGCGCCATCGATTTTGACCAGCAGTGTTTTGAGGGGAAGCTGAAGATCTACCGCCCCCAATTCTTCAAGGAGAATTTCACCATGGTGGAGCTGGTCAGGAAAAAACTCCTCCCGGATTCCGTGGATCAGTACAAAGTGGAGGAACGGTCCATCGTGGCGAAGCGTATCCTGAGTTCCGGCGACCGCATCCGCAAACTGGTCGACATTGCCAGGAAGGATCCTATTTCGCTTCCGGAGCATATTGAACGCCTTAAGAGCGATATTTATGATCTTACCCTTGACGTGAACTTCAGGAAATGCGAGACCATGGGGGATATCCTCGCCCTGGCCCTCGACTTTGTAAGGCGGAATTACGAGGATGTCAGCATGCGGCAAATCATCGAAAAGCGGATCCGGATTTGAATCCTTGATTGCAGGAGTGGTGACCCCCGGGCTTGTGTGAGATGACCAGTTGCACGGCTGAGCCTTAAGCGTCCGCTATTTCCGGTTAGCCTTCTTTGCCCGCCAAGGGTTTGAGACCCCGGTGCCCTTTAGCTGTGGGGGAGCCCCCCCCTCCCCATGCAAGAAGATACCGCATACCCCTGCAAAGCCAAAACAGCGAATGCATTTTTTTTGCCCAATGCGTTTGCCTGCGAAACGCCCCTATTTTTTCAGGGGTACCAGGGTGGCCTCCAACTGATAAGGGCTTTTCGCAAGGACCGCGGTCCTGAGGAAATGGTGGACTTCCCCAAGCCGCTGCATCATGGCGGCGGTCGCCACTTCGTGCCCTGCCCCGATTTCCCTGTAGTAGTAATAGGGGTAATTGTTTTTGGCAAACACCCTGGCAAGGAAGTCTGACCCAAAAAAACCTTTATTCAGCAGGCGTCTCTTAGTGAAGGGGACAACCTTGTCTTCGGAGCCATGGAAGAGCAGGGTGGGGCTCGGCTGCCGGACGTATTCCGGTTTCCCGGTGGTGCTGAAAATGGCCCCGGCAAAGGCGATCACCCCTTTAAAACTGAATCCTTCCGGCAGGACCGCCCGCAGGGCATGGTTGTTTTTTTCATATAAATCGCCGTGGAGGCTCGTGATGGCCCCGGCGCTTGAGCCGGAAAGGATAATGTTGGCAGGATCAATCTGAAGTTCCCCTGCCCGGGAGACCAAAAAAGCGGTAGCTGAAAAAAGGTCTTCCACCGCCAGGTCTATGGCGTTTTCCAGGGGCTCCGTATTGAAGATCCCCACCTGGTCGTATTTCCCCCTAAGCCCCAGGCGGTAGTCGATGGAGGCGACTTTCCACCCGTTGCGCACAAGGCTGTTGATGTAAGCGTTATAAACCGGGGCATCGCGACGGCCGGTGACAAAACTGCCCCCGAACACGAAAATGACGCAGGGCCTTACTTCGGTGTCCCCAACCATCTGGTAAAAATCCAGGGAAAGGGTGGAGTCGCGCTCTGCGAAAGGCAGGGTCCGTTTCTCAATGGATTCCGGCAGGGGCTCGTACGCCTGTCCCCAGGCGGTCAGGGAGAACAACAGGGATAAAATAAACCCTATCCGCAACGTACTATTTTTCATCGGGAATGATTTTGATAAATGTATGATTTCCGTGGCAGACTTGCGCCCCCTTCCGCCACACCTATGCCTACTGCTTTGTCAATATCGGTAAATCCGGCAACCTCCCCGTTTAAGAACCCCTGGTCAGGGCCGCATAAACCATGGGTTAGGTTACCCCATGGGTTACGCTTGCTCTTTCCTGTGTCATGTCGAACGGATCCGGGAGGTCGTCAGGATTTCTGTTCCCGGTTGAAATAGACCAGGTAGTAATACATCTGGCGTTCTTCGTCCCATCCTTTTTCCACGAATTTTTCGGCGGATTCCGGGTTGATGAAATTGAGTTTTATCTGGATGTTGGTGTCTAGCTGGATCACGTTGCTGAGCTTTTTCCGGCTATCGGATACAGCCTTGTTTGCGATCTGAAAATTAGAAACATCCTCAATGCTGTATTTGGGCCCCTTTTCCGTCTTGTAGTGGCGGAATTCGGGGATCAGCTCGGGGTTGTCCATCACCTCATTGAGGAAACGGGTTTCCTCAAACGTATCGTTTTTGGCGAAATGGTTCACGGCCCGGTTCATAAACAGCACCTCCTGTTGCTTGTCCTCGGCGGGCAGGACCACATCTTTGGCGAAATGCTGGCAGAATTTCAGGTAATTTTTCGTGTAGAAGGTCTCATCGGTCAGGGGGGCCAGGCCCAGGAATTCCTCCAGCCAGTACCTGGCGTCGTACCGGTTGCTGTCGACGGAGAGGACCTTGTACCCCTGTTCGGCCCCCCGGTTGAAAATCAGGCATCCTTTATCGAGGCGCTGCAGGTTTACCCCCTGCTGGATGAGGACATCGAGCAGGGCCCCTTTTTCCCGGAACTGCAGGAAATCCTGCTTGACCTCGCTTTTGAAAATCCCCAGGGCGTCTACCCGTTCGTTATCGAGCAGCACATCGGTCATATAGACGATATAGCATTCCCCGTTTTTGATGTGCGGATGTTTGGATTGCTCGTAAAGGTGGTTCGCAATTTCCCTGGAAACCCGGTGCAGGCTGGAGGGATCCTGGAATATTTTGGAGGCAGCCTCATGGATGGGATGGAATTCCAGGCCGGCTTCGTGCCGGAAACAGAAGTAATTCTCTTCCTTCTCGCGGAAGGGTTTAAAGAAATATTCCTTCAACAGCCCCCTGAGTTCATCGTTCAGCGGATAGGGGGCCTCGGTGAGGAACATGGGTTCCCCCCGGTGTTTATTGCCAACGCGGTGCAGGGAAACTGTTTCAAGTTGGGTAGCGAAGAGGTTCAGCATGGTATAGGGTAGGGGTTAGGGTAGTTTCCCGGGATTTTCAGTTCCAGTTCTCGTCAAAATCAAGGTCGTCATAGTGGTCCAGGGGTTCCTCGAAGTCCATCCCGGGGTCGGCTTCAAATTGTTTTTCCGGGGGTGAATCGGGCAATTCCCCGAAACTGAACAGCAGGTTGGGGTAGGATTTCCCCACTTCTTTTTCGGCCACATCGGCCAGTTCCACAAAGAAGGTCCACATGCTGAGGAAATCATAGACATACAGCAGTTTGGGGGATCCCTCATCCATTACGGCCCCCAGGGGGGTATCGCGCATCAGCCGGGCCCCTTCCTGTCCTTCCCTCATGTCAAAGAGGGGGATCTCTTCTTCCTGGTTCCAGGCTTCATCGGCGGTGAAGAAAGAAGCCATTTCATTCCCCAGGAACCCAAAGGACTGGCTGATGACATTATGGAGCTCTTCGAGGGAACAGTCGCGTTCCACTTCGAGGTCCCGGAAAACATCTTCCTCTGCATCCAGAATGACTCGGATTTTATAAATCATCAGGGGTGGGGTTTTTAGGTCGTCCGGCAAATTTACGAAGAAATACGCGTTCTTCGGGCACCCTGCATTTCCAGCAGGACATACCATTGCAACCCAAACAATATGGAGGCCAGCACCAGGTGAAGCGCCTGGCTGCCCCAGGGGAACCCCAGGTAATTCATGGCCGTGCCTGAGGCGATGATGCCCAGGAGCACCCACAGGGTCACATACACTTTTTTAAGGCCCAACCCCAGGGAGGATACCCGGTAGGCGGCCCACAGGTGGAGCAATAGCAGGATAATGGAGAAGGATCGGTGTACGTAAAACAGGGCATTCGCCTCCTGGAGCCAAAGCGCTTTTGCTTCCATGCCGAGGGCCTCCGCCTGGTGGTCGATGAACTGGCGTACCTGGGTCCCCATCAGGATTTGGAGGAAGCTCAACGGGAACAGGACCCACCAAAGCCTTGTCAGCCGGGGGTCGTATGCCCTAGGCTCCGAACCCCTCCGGGCATCATACACCATCCATAGCAACAACCCGGCGATCAGGAGTGCCATGAACATATGCAAGGTGATCTTGACCGGTTCCAGCACGGAATAGACCACCGTGGCCCCAAGCCAAGCCTGAAACCCTATGGCCACCACACCTATCCAGGCCAGCACCACCCGGTACCTTTTTTCTTTCCACCACCCAATGGAAGCCAGGGCCAGTAGGAACATGGCAAGCCCTGCCAGGGCCCCCAGCAGGCGGTTCAGGTATTCGATCCAGGTGTGGACAGCGTTGAACTCGGCGTAATCGTGCCGGGTGTACACGCTCCAGTTTTCCTCGCTGAATGCCGTGCCGGTAGTGAAGTCTTCCCGGGCCAGCAGCAATTGTTCCCCCCGGATAATCACCTGCCCTTTTTCAAAGGCCCGGCCCGGGGCCCAGCGGAGGGTAGCTTCCTCAGTGGGGGGTATCAGGTAGCCAAAGCACTTGGGCCAGTCGGGACAACCCATCCCGCTTCCCGTCATCCGGACCACTGCCCCGGCCACGATGACCAGGTATACCAGCACCACGGAAGTCGTGGCCAGCAGGCGGTATTTCGATTGCATCCATTTTTTCATGAGCCCTCATCTTTAGGTGTTTCGGAGGCCAGGCGGAGCCCCATTTCCCGTCCCTTCCGGATCATGAAATCCCAGGCAGGCCCGTGCTCGTTGGGGATTTCCCCTTCAAGGATGGCTTCCTTTATGGCTTCCTTGATAATCCCGATTTCCCGGGAGGGTTTCAGGTTGAAGGCCTCCATGATCTCCTCCCCGCTCACCGGGGGTTGGAAATTTCGGACGCGGTCCCGTTCTTCCACCTCTTTTATCTTTTCCCGTACCAGTTGAAAATTCTTCAGGTAACGCTGCTGCTTTTTCGGGTTTTTGGTCGTGATATCGGCTTCGCAGAGGGTCATCAGGTCGTCCACATCCTCCCCGGCGTCAAAAACCAGGCGGCGCACCGCCGAATCGGTGACGTCATCGGAGGAAAGGGCAATGGGCCGGGAACTCATCCGCACCAGTTTTTGTACGTATTTCAGGTGTTCGTTCAGGGGCATGCGCAGGCGTTTGAAGAGCCGGGTTACCATTTTGGACCCCACGAATTCATGGCCGTGGAAGGTCCATCCCGTTTTCTTGTCAAATCGTTTGGTAGGGGCTTTCCCAATATCGTGCAGCAGGGCAGCCCACCGCAGCCAGAGTTTTTCGGTATTCCGGGCGATATTGTCCACCACCTCCAGGGTATGCCAGAAATTATCCTTGTGGCGCTGGCCTTCAATTTCCTCAATCCCCCGTAGGGCTGTGAGTTCAGGAAGGATGAGGTCCAGCAGGCCGGTCTGGTGAAGCAGGGCCAGCCCCCGGGACGGGGTTTCGGCACCCATTATTTTATGGAGTTCCTCCACGATCCGTTCCCGGGAGACAATCCGGATCCGGTCGCGTTGTTCCCTTATGGCCTCCAGGGATTCCGGGCTGATCTCAAAGTCCAGCTGGGTGGCAAACCGGATGGCCCGGATCATCCGCAGGGGATCGTCTGAGAAGGTGATACCGGGTTCCAGGGGGGTCCGTATGATCCTGTTCCCCAGGTCGTCGAGGCCGCCGAACGGATCCAGGAGGGTCCCAAAATCCTCAGGCTTCAGGGAAAGGGCCAGGGCGTTGATGGTAAAGTCGCGCCGCTTCTGGTCGTCTTCAAGGGTGCCGTTTTCCACAATGGGCTTGCGGCTGTCGGCCCGGTAACTCTCCTTCCGGGCCCCGACGAACTCCAGCTGCATCTCTCCCTGCCGGATCATCGCGGTCCCAAAGTTCTTGAAGACGTGGACCCGGGGGTTATCGGGCATCAGGGCCGCTACTTTTCGCGCCAGTTCAATGCCACTGCCCACAGCCACGATGTCAATATCCTTCTGCTGGCCCCTGCCCAGGAAAAAATCCCGGACATAGCCTCCGATCACATACGATTCCACCGAAAGGGATTCCGCTGCCCTGCCGATCAGTCCGAAAATCGGATCCGTTAACGCCTCCGGAAAATGTGTTTCCTCCATAGTTCCTCTTGCCCGTGGCCAACCAGTGGGCCCTCGTCCGGTTGCCTTCCCACACAGGACTCAAAACCGGAGGTACAAAGGTACCATATCCTTTAGAGCTGTTAAAATGGAAGGGATATTTTCAGGCAAAATGAAAGGCGGGTGCAGGGGGGGTGGATACCTTGCCCTAGGGGTGGGGGGCACCCCCCCTCGAAAATACCCGGCTCCCAAATCGGTCTCAGGTCAGAAAACCCCTCTCCTGGGCTTATCCCACAGGCGCCGGGAGTTTCAGGTAATCGCCAATGATAGTGTTATATTCCTCAGGCACGAATTCCCTCCTACCATCCGCCGGGTAGAAAGTCATTTCGCCAAACAGGATACGCCCGTCAATATTGTACAGGTCCACCCGAACAAAAGGAAAACCCTCAGCCAGTTTGGTGACGACCCCAATCATTTCGTCAAAATTCCGGGGTTTTTTAAGCTCCTTTTCATAGAGGCGGTGCCCTTTGGTAAGGAAGGGCATTCTGTTCCAATCCATATCATAGAAACAGCGGGAATGAGTTGCTGTCCTGTCGTGGTCAATTTGGACAAAGTTCGGAATGCCCCCGAAACAGAAAAATTTGTAATCGTTAATGCTTTCCTGCCCGGGCTCTTCCAGAAAGGCTTCAGCCACCAGCCTGGGGGGTACGTTTTTATAAGCCCATTCCAGCCCCCCCCGGTAATACTGGTTCTTAGACATCCACTTGCGCATCAGCCATCGGGCCTTCCATGGGTTCAGGGCCGATTTGTCGGGGACGATCAGGTTGAAGTGGTACCCATGTACCCCTTTGATCACGAAGCGGTCGGGGAGGGCGTCGAAATCCACATCTTTCGCCCGGTTATACACCCCAAGGAGTTCATTCAGGTATTTGTCGCCCACTTTCTCCTTTACATAATCGCGTACGGCGTATTTGTCTACCAGTTGGGTTAGGATCGGATTCCTGTAATAGACTTTCAGCCACTGGATCTTTTCGTTGAACTCCCGGGGCGCATCCAGGTCCAGTTTTTTTCCGGTATAGTATTCGTAATACACCTTTACATAGAAGGGGGGCGGGAGGAATTTCAGCTTTTTCAGCAGGCCGAGGAGGAGACGTTTCAAAGGGATGGATTTTAGGGCAGATGCATTTGTTGGATAAGGACAAAGATAAGCAAGAAGACTTTTCTATTTTTGTGCCATGAAGAGAGCTCCAGATAAGCCTAAAATCTCCGTGGTGGTCAGCACCTATAACGCGGAGGCCTGGCTGGAGAAGGTCCTCTGGGGGTTTAACTGCCAGACCTTCCGAGATTTTGAGGTCGTCATTGCCGACGACGGTTCCGGGCCTGCCACCCGCGAGCTTCTGCAGCGGATGCAGCGGGAGGTGTTCTACCCGATGGTACACGTGTGGCAGGAAGACGATGGCTTCCAGAAGTCCCGCATCCTTAATAAGGCTATCCTGGCCTGCAATGCAGACTATATCATTATGACCGATGGGGATTGCATCCCCCGGGAAGACTTTGTGCAGGTACATTACATCAACAAGGAAGAAGGGTATTTCATTTCCGGGGGCTACTACATGCTGCCCATGAATATTTCCCTGATGATTACCCGGGAAGATATTGAACAGCAGCGGTGTTTCGATATCCACTGGCTTACCGAAAAAGGCATCCCGAAAACCTTCAAGAACAACAAGCTGACCGCCCGTGGGCTGGTCGCGCGAATTTTTAATACCCTTACCCCAACCAACGCGAGCTGGAACGGACACAACAGTTCAGGCTGGAAAAAAGACATCCTGAATGTCAACGGCTTCGATGAACGCATGCAATACGGGGGGCAGGACCGGGAACTGGGAGAACGGTTGTTTAATTTCGGCATTAAATCCAAACAGCTCCGCTATAGTGCGGTCTGTGTGCACCTCGACCATAAGAGGGGATATAAAACCCCGGAATCGCTCGAAAAAAATGCCAATATCCGAAGGAAAACCCGCAAGGAGAAGCGGGTGTGGACCCATTACGGCATCAGTAAGTAGTAAGCCAGTTTATTTTTGGATTCCAGTTTCCTGAGTTCCCGGAACCGTTCCAGGTCGCCCAGCGCATTCAGGTAGCAGATGGTGACCCCCCGTTTACCGTCGAGCACCCCGAGCCTTAGCAGGTAATGATGCAGGAATTTCCAGGCCGGCTTGGCGACCATCATGAAGTAATTGAAGGGTTTTTCCCGATAGAAGTCCTCCCGGGCTTTCAGCCTGCCGTAATGCAGCATCTTTTCCCGGTAATCCTCATAGTTCTTATAGCAATAATGGATCAGCCGGTTTTCCAGGATTCCTGAAGTCCCGTTTACTTCAAGGGTTTCGTGCACGAGTTTTCGGTCTGAAAACCGCGCCTTGCTCTTCCGGAATAGCCGGTAATTCTTATCGGTTTGCCAGCCGCTGAAATTCAGGGGTTTTTTTCCAAACATGAATTTGCGGTAAAACCAGAAGGCGGCATGGGGGGTATTGGAACCTATGGTCTGAACGATTTCCTGCCTGAGCGCTTCCGGGACTACCTCATCCGCATCCACGAAGAGGATCCAGTCATTTGAAGCCTGTTGCAGCGCGTAGGTTTTTTGTTGGGTGAAATTCTCGAAAGGGTGCTGCATCGCCTTTACCTGGGGATGGTTCAGGAGGTATTCGTAAGTCCCGTCCGAACTGTAGGAATCCACTACAATGATCTCATCGGCAAACCTCACCGATTCGATACAGCGTTCGATATACCCCACTTCGTTGTAGGTAATGATCAGGGCAGTCAGCTTTTCTGGCTTTAAAGCCTCCATGGCGTGTGGTCTTACCTCGGTTTTTCTGTTTCTATAACAAAGAAACGCCAAAAAAATTGCATTTTATGTACACAAAGCCTCCTTTTCTTCCCCTCTGATGCGGAAAAATCACATCGCCTTCCCTGGCTCCACGAGGGCTCACACGGCTACATCATATTCCCGGAGGGCGTTGTTCAGGGAAGTTTTTTTGTCCGTGCTTTCCTTTCGCTGCCCTATGATCAGGGCACAGGGTACCTGGTAGTCCCCGGCAGGGAACGATTTGGTATAGCTCCCGGGGATAACCACGGAGCGGGCCGGGACCCGTCCGACGTATTCCCTGGGGGAATTCCCGGTCACATCGATGATCCGGGTAGAGGCGGTGAGGACCACATTGGCCCCAAGTACGGCTTCTTTTTCCACCAAAACCCCTTCCACTACAATGCACCGGCTTCCGATAAATGCATTGTCCTCAACGATCACAGGGGAGGCCTGCAGGGGCTCCAGCACCCCTCCAATCCCAACCCCCCCGCTCAGGTGGACGTGCTTTCCGATTTGGGCACAGCTACCCACCGTGGCCCAGGTATCCACCATAGTGCCCTCATCCACATAGGCCCCGATATTTACATAGCTGGGCATCAGGATGGTGCCCGGGGCAATATAGGCCCCGTACCGGGCCACGGCATGGGGGACCACCCTGATGCCTTTCGCTTCATACCCGCTTTTCAGGGGAATCTTGTCGTGGTATTCGAAGATGCCGGCCTCCATGGTCTGCATTTTCTGGATGGGGAAGTAGAGCACTATGGCTTTTTTCACCCAGGTGTTGATCGTCCACCCGTCGGGGCCCGGGCTTGCGCACCGGAGCCTTCCGGCGTCTGCCAGGCCCACCACCTCGCGGATGGCTGCTTTGGTTTTATCCTCCCTGAGGAGTTCCCGGTTGTCCCAGGCGGCTTCGATGATAGGGGCTAAGTGGTCCATGGCAGATTTTTGGCAAAGATAAGGGACCCCTTTCAAATCTGTCCGAATTTTGGGGGCTTCGGGATTTATACGTTATTTTTGCAAGAAATTTCCTGTGGCCCGGATACTCGCATTGGATTATGGCGTAAAGCGGACAGGGATTGCGGTAACAGACCCTTTGCAACTCATTGCTTCCGGCCTGGCCACGGTCCCCACCCAGGAGTTGTTGGCTTTCCTTGAGGACTATGTCAGGAGGGAAGCGGTGGAGCGGATCGTGGTTGGGGACCCCCGCCAAATGGATGGCAGCCCTTCTGAAGTGGAAGGGGCAATCGGGAAATTCCTCAAAGCCCTCCACAATCAGCTCCCCGAAATCCCGGTATCGCGGCAGGATGAACGCTTTACTTCCCGCATGGCCGCACAAAGCCTGCTGGAAGGGGGGATGAAAAAGAAAAAAAGGCAGGAGAAGGCCTTGCTCGATGAAGTGAGCGCCACCCTGATCCTGCAGTCGTTTTTAAGCAGTAGAAACGCATGATTTTACCAATAGTCGCCTACGGGGACCCTGTCCTCCGCAAGAAATGTACGGATATCGATGCCGGGTACCCCGGCCTTCAGGAACTCATTGCCAATATGTGGGAAACCATGTACCAGGCCAACGGGGTTGGCCTTGCCGCCCCTCAGGTCGGGGTTCCAATCCGCCTGTTTCTGGTCGATACGGGGCCTTTTGCTGAAGATGAGGAGTTGAGCCCGGAAGAACAGGCCCAACTTAAGGATTTCAAAAAGGTATTCATCAATGCCCGGATGGAGGAGCAACGAGGGGAGAAGTGGGCCTTTAACGAGGGGTGCCTGAGCATCCCGGATATTCGCGAAGACGTTTCCCGCCAGGATACCATTAGCCTGTCTTACCTCGATGAAGGCTTCAACCCCTGCAAAGCCACCTTTGACGGCTTGTTGGCCAGGGTCATCCAGCACGAGTACGACCACATAGAGGGCATCCTGTTTACCGACCACCTCTCCCCCCTGAAGCGGCGGCTGCTTAAGGGCAAGCTGGGGAATATATCCAAAGGCAAGGTACAGGCAGATTATAAGATGCGGTTCCCGGAACTTAAGCGGGTCCGCTAAAGCAGGGGATCGGGACCAGCCCGTGTATGGCGAATTTCCTGTCGGCGGGGCGCGCATATCCTATAATTTTTAATATTTGCAGCCAAAAATTTGAATCGGGCTTATGAGTTTAGACAAGATTTTATCCATTGCCGGGAAACCGGGACTCTTTAAACTGGTCACGCAAACCCGCTCGGGTTTTGTGGCAGAGTCGCTCCTGGACGGCAAAAAAATTTCGGTGGGGATGGCCGGTAATGTCAGCATCCTTTCCGAAATTGCCATCTACACCCTGCAGGAGGAACTTCCCCTTCGCGCGGTATTTGAGAAGATTCAGGCCCGGGAAAACGGCAGCAAGGCCACGGTAAACCCAAAAGGCGATAAAACGGACCTGGAAGCCTACTTTTTTGAGGTCCTTCCCGATTACGATGAAGACCGGGTATACGCCAGCGACATCAGGAAGGTGATCCAATGGTATAACCTCCTGGTAGACCGGGGGCTTACCGATTTTTCCGACCCGAAATCCGAAACCGGGCCAGAATCGGAGGAGGCCTGAGCCCTTTTCTAATCGAGCTTTAAAGCCCTTCCCGGGCGCGCGGGCGCATTTCTGGCCATCACCCGGTCCCCGGGGGATCTTTACCCCCTACTTTTGATCAGCAGTATACCAGGGTAACAGGGAATCCGCAACGCCCCAGGGAACCCTCGCTGAGGGATAAAACCGGATATCCATCCGGCGGAAGTAGGGCAGCTGCCGCGCCAGGCGCCTGCGGTACTCCTCCCATGACCGCCCTTCGGCCGGGCTCCATCCGATTTCGGCATACCCCGGCAGCCTGGGGAATGCCAGGTATTCCAACTCTGCACTATTGCTGATGGTTTCAGACCAGAGGGGGGCTTCGAGGCCCAGGATATCTGCCTCGGTGATCCCCGGGGCATAGGTAGCCGGGTCCCAGGTATAGGCACTGTCGACAGGAATGTAGGCGGCCCAGTGCAGGCCGTGTCGGGAAAGGCTGTCGTACTGCATGTCGAGGTAGGCCTTGCGGGCTGGCGACATCAGGACTTTCATGCCCTTGGCAATGGCTTTGGAGGCGTTTTCCTCATTGTCCCAGAACTGGGCCACTGTGTTGCTGTCGAGGTTTGCAGTGGCTACTTCATCCCAGCCAATCGGGATTTTCCCGTATTTGCGGACGATGGGGACCACTTTCTCTATAAAATACTGATAATCGCGGGGTTTGGTGGAATGGCTCTCATCGCCCCCGATATGGAAATAGGGTCCTGGGGTCATCCCGGTGATCTCCCGGACCACGTCATCGATAAAACTGTATACCGTATCCTTCCGGGTATCCAGGGTACTGAAGCCGACCCGCGTGCCCGTATAGGGTTCAGGGGTTTTCCCGGTGCCGTTGAGGATAGGGTAGGCCACATAGGCGGCATTGGTATGCCCGGGCATGTCCACCTCGGGCACAATGGTGATAAAACGATCTTCGGCAAAGGCCACCAGGTCGCGGTACTGCTCCTGGGTATAGAACCCTCCTTCACCCCCGCCTACTTCCGTAAGGCCCCCAACTTCGGTTAGCCTTGGCCATGACTTGATTTCGATGCGCCAGCCCTGGTCATCGGTCAGGTGCAGGTGCAGGACGTTGATTTTGTAATAGGCCAGGACCTCGAGGTATTTCTTGACTTCCTCCACCGAAAAGAAATGTCGGGCCACGTCGAGCATGGCGCCCCGGTAGGCGAACCGCGGGGCGTCGGCAATGAAGCCCCCGGGAATGGGCCATATGGGGTAGTCCGCCAGGGTATCGTTGGGGGTTTCCGGGATCAGCTGCCTGAGGGTCTGTACGCCCCTGAAAGCCCCTTCGGCAGACCCGGCCACTAGCCGGACGCTGTCGGGCCCGATGGAAAGGGTATAGGCTTCCCTGGCCCAGCTGGGATTTTGGATCAAATAGATTGCAGGGGAGCCCTTCTCCGGGCTTCCCGGGTTCACGGGAAGCTTCAGCCCGGTTTTTTCAGCGATTTTTTCCCCCAGGAACAGTCCTACCCCGTCAAAGCCCCTATCCCCGGCAGGGATGAATATGCCCGAGTTTTCGCTTAGCCCGAAGGCCAGGTGGCTGGGTTCGACCACAACCGGTTTGGGGATCAGGGGTTCGACACCCAGGTCGGTCCGAGGCATGGCAATTTCGGGTTTCTGCTGCGTCTGCCCGCAGGCCAGGACCAACAGGATACCCAGCAGGGCAATCGCAAAAGAGGTTGCTTTTTTAAAAGAGTCTTTCATGGGTGACTAATTTTTGAAGGGGTTTCTATCAGGGGCCTGAGGACCTGTTTCCAGATTTCATACCCCAATTCATTAAGGTGCAGGCCGTCTTCGATAAAAAGGGATGCATCTACTTTACGGCCCCGCAACATAGGGTACCAGACATCGGCATATATTAGGGCGTCGCCCTTCCCGGCCCATCGCTCCAGTTTTCGGTTGAACCGCCGGTATTTCCCCCGAAGGTGCCACCGGCTGAGGCTGGGTTTGGCCGAGATAAAAATGATAGGGGTCCGGGGGGCGTTTTTCCGGATGAGGGTGGCAACCTCCTGCAGGTCCTTCAGAACCCGGCGGGGCCGTTTGCCTTCGGCAAGGTCGTTGTCCCCTTCGTAAATAAAGACCTTTTCGGGCCGGTACTTCAGTACCAGGACATCCAGGTAATGCAAAAGGTCCGAAGCCTGTGATCCCCCAAAGCCCATATTCAGGATTTGGTGGTCCGGAAAAGTATCCTGCAGGGCGTCCCACATCCGGATACTGGAACTCCCGGTAAACACCAGGGCTGGCCGTCCAGGATTCCACAGGCTGTCATATTTTCGCTCAAGGGATCTGATTTCCTGTTCGAATTCCAACGGATCCTGAGCCCATATATGGGTAGGCAATACAAGGATTAATAAACAGACCCCGGCCCCCAGCCAGGCCGGGAAGAGGGGAAACCACCCCTTGCCGCGACCGCTTCCGGGCCCCGGTACGGGAGAATTCAACATGGAAGTGCTTCTTTTGGCAAAGGCCGGTTCTTTATGGGTTATTCCTGCAAATCCATGCCAATTTAGGGCATTTTTTTCTAAATAATTACTTGGGACAGGGACCTTTTCAGTACCCCGACATTTTTGAACAAACCCGTTTTCGAAAGTCCTGGAACTTTTATAGGCATGAGTGATACTGCCTGAAAACTGGCCGCCTGGATTCCATGGGGAACAATCTGGATGCTACCCTGGTTTCTGCCTTCGACGCGTAAGAGCCGGAACCCGTTCGCAAAAATTTTATCGAGAAAAAATCAGGCGTAACCTGCAAGGGTCGCGGCAAGGCCGCCATCCACGCGATGGCCGAAAAAAATGTCCGGCATTCAGCAGAAAAGCCGTCCGGCCTTCTACTACCTATTGCAGGACGAGCTGAGCTGAGCCCGGCAACAGGTGATAAAATCAGAGCGGCCTTGCCAGGGCAGCTTTTTTGTCTTATTTGGGAACGTATCCAGGTCCCCGGACAAACCTTCCCGGGGTGGCCCCGGTATGTTCCCCTGAGGCGATGACCTGTTCCCCATTCACAAAGACCTCGGAAACGCCTGTGGCGTACTGGTGCGGCTGCTCAAAGGTCGCAAGGTCCTGTATTTTTCCGGCGTCAAAGACCACCACATCGGCGAAATAACCTTCCCTGAGCAGGCCGCGGCCCTGCAGGCGGAGGTTGTTTGCCGGGAGGGAGGTAAGCCTGCGGACGGCCTCCTGCAGGGGGATGACCTTTTCCTCCCGCACATAATGTCCGAGCAGGCGGGCAAAGGAACCATAGGCACGGGGGTGGGTGCTTTTCGGGTGGAAGCCGCCCTCAATGGAATAGGACCCGGCATCTGAACACACCGACATATAGGGCAGGGCAAGCTTCTTTTTCAGGTTTTCCCCGCTCATGGAAAAGTAAACCACCTGTATGCGGCTGTCATCTTCATAAATCAGTTCCGGGATGGCCTCAGCCGGGCTGATTCCGCGGCTTGCCGCCACTTCTGCCAGGGTTTTTCCGATCAGGTGTTGCAGGTCCGGGTTGCGAAACCCCACAAAGAGGATATTCTCCGCCGGCACGTGGAATGTCGCTTCCCGGGCCATTTTCTTTTTCTTTTCCGGGTCTTCGATAAGGGCCATGGTCCGGCTGTGGCCTCCTTCCCGCGCCCAGGCGGGCAGCAGGACGTTCAACCCGGTGGAGCTGGCGTTGTACATATACATGTCCGTGGTGATTTCCAGCCCCCTATCCCTGGCCTGGCCAATCAGGGCAATGGCACTGTCCATCAGGTCCCAATTATCCTGTCCTGAGGCTTTGAAATGGTATATTTCCGAGCGGATGCCGGCCTGTTCGGCAATCTGTATCAATTCCCGCACCGAAAGAAGCAGGCTGTCTTCCTCGTTACGGATATGAGAGATGTACATCCCCCCGTAATCCGCGGCCACCCTGGCCAATTCCGCAATTTCCCCCGTGGAGGCATGCCCGCTGGGGACGTAAAGCAGGGAGGTGGAAAGGCCAACCGCCCCTTCTTCCATTCCCTGGCGCAGGAGGTTTTTCATCTGTTCCATTTCCTGGGGGGTGGGCGGCCGGTTTTCATACCCCATTACATATTCCCTGAGGGTACCGTTGCCCACAAATGAGGTGACGTTGGTGGAAACGCCTTTGTTTTCCAGGTGTTCCAGGTATTCCCCCAAAGTGGTCCAGGAAACTTCGAAAGGAAAGTCGCCCTGGTCTTCGGCCATTTCCTTTTTCATCTGCACATTGAGCGGCCCCATGGAACGGCCCTCCCCAAGGACCTCCAGGGTCACCCCCTGCCGCAGGTCGCTCTGGGAACGCCCATCGACCAGCAAAAAAACATTTGCCCAACTGAGCATGTTTATAAACCCCGGGGCCACGTGCATCCCTGTGGCGTCCACTTCCACCGGGGCGGTGCTGGCGGAAAGGTCACCGATGGCGGCAATAGTATCGGCCCGGATACCCACATCGGCCCGGTAAGGCGCGCCGCCGCTCCCGTCCAAGAGGGTTCCGTTTCGGATGATGGCGTCGAATGCGAGAGGGGTCTGGCAGGAAATCAACAGGAGTCCGAGGACGAGGAGGGATCTGAGCACCATGGCAAGGGGAATAGCGGATTTAACTTCCTTAAATTACGTTAAATTCCCTTGTCGGCCAAAAATGGGGATTCGTACCTTTGCCCAAATTTCAGGACCATGAATTCCAGAGCTACCCAGTTGGCTGCCTTTGACCGCCTGCTTACGATTATGGATGAACTTCGGGCGCAGTGCCCCTGGGACAGGAAGCAAACCATGGAATCGCTCCGCCACCTGACTATCGAGGAAACCTACGAACTTGGCGACGCCATTTTGGAGGGTGACCTGGCGGAGGTAAAAAAGGAACTGGGCGACCTGCTCCTGCATATTGTCTTTTATGCCAGGATCGGGTCGGAAACCGGCGATTTTGACATTGCCGACGTGGCTGAGGGCATTTGCGAAAAACTGATCCGCAGGCACCCGCACATCTATTCGGATACGGTGGTGAGCGGGGAGGACGAAGTAAAGGCCAATTGGGAAAAGATCAAATTGGCCGAGGGGAAGAAAAGCGTCCTGGAAGGGGTTCCGGCCAGCCTGCCCGCCCTGGTCAAGGCCAACCGCATCCAGGAGAAGGTCGCCGGTGTTGGGTTCGATTGGGAAGAACCCGGGCAGGTCCTGCAAAAGGTACGGGAAGAGCTGGGGGAACTTCAGGAGGAGGTCCGGATAGGGAATGCCGTAAACGTGGAGGCTGAACTCGGGGATGTGCTCTTTTCCCTGGTGAATTATGCCCGCTTCCTCGGCATCAACCCCGAAAATGCCCTGGAACGGACCAACAAAAAGTTTATCCGCCGGTTTGCCTTCCTCGAAGCCCGCGCCAGGGAAGCGGGCCGGCAGCTCAGCGAGATGACCCTTGCCGAAATGGACCGGCACTGGGAGGCAGCCAAAAAGGAGGAATAACCCCGGTCAATGCCCGGGCAGTAGATCCCGGGGGAACTGGAGGCTTCCCTCCCGGGGCTGCAAAACCTGCGTTTTACGTGAAAACCTATACCAGAGAGTTCCGATATAACCTGCACCTGGCGACCCCGGTCATCCTCGGCATGCTCGGGCACACCTTTGTGGCCTTTGCCGATAACGTCATGGTGGGGCAACTGGGGACGGCGGAACTCGCGGCCGTTTCCCTTGGGAATAGTTTTGTATTTATCGCCATGTCGCTGGGCATAGGGTTTTCCACGGCCATTACCCCCCTGGTAGCCGAGGCGGACGGGGCAGGGGACCAGCAGGAGGGAAGGCGGGTGCTCCACCACGGGCTGGTGTTGTGTACCCTTTTGGGCATTGCCCTGTTCGGGGCGGTATTGCTGGCCAAGCCGCTGATGCACCATATGGACCAACCGGAGGAGGTGGTGGCCCTGGCCATCCCTTACCTCGACCTGGTGGCATTCTCCCTTATCCCGCTCATCATCTTCCAGGCGTTCAAACAGTTCTCCGAAGGCCTTTCCCGTACCCGGTACCCCATGTATGCCACCATCCTGGCCAACGTAATTAACATTGTACTGAATTACCTGCTCATTTTTGGTTCTCTGGGTTTTCCCGAACTGGGGGTTGTGGGGGCAGCCATCGGCACGCTGGTGGCGCGGATCGGCATGGTGGTCTTCATGTGGGTGATCCTCCACAAGCGGCCGGTATTCAAAGGGTTCGTGGAAGGCCTTGGATTCCGGCGCACCGAAAAGCCCATGTTGCGAAAAATTATGAACCTGGGCTTTCCATCGGCCCTGCAGATGTTTTTTGAGGTAGCCATTTTTACCGCCGCGGTGTGGATGAGCGGGGTCC
Organism: Robiginitalea marina; assembly: GCF_024006985.1. Classification (GTDB taxonomy): domain Bacteria; phylum Bacteroidota; class Bacteroidia; order Flavobacteriales; family Flavobacteriaceae; genus Robiginitalea; species Robiginitalea marina. Next base: position 267,345 of record NZ_JAMXIB010000002.1, on the reverse strand, counting down.
TGGGGAAAAACCCCCAGGCCGCCAACCAAATCGCCCTGAACCTAAGCAGCATGACCTTTATGTTTGGGATGGGGCTGGGGGTAGCCGCCATGATCAGGGTGGGAAACCAGAAGGGACTGGGCGATTACCCAAACCTGAGGCGGGTGGCCACGTCCATTTTCCTGATGACCCTGATTTTGGAACTGTTTTTTGCCGCAGTTTTCCTTTTTGGCAGGAACCTGTTGCCGACCATTTATCTCGATGTGGGCGACCCGGCCAACCAGGCCGATAACCTGGAAGTGATCTCCATCGCGGCCCAATTGCTGCTGGTCGCAGCTTTTTTCCAGATCTCCGACGGGATTCAGGTGGTCGTGCTCGGCGCCTTAAGGGGGCTGCAGGATGTGCGAATCCCCACCCTGATCACCTTTGTGGCATACTGGCTGATCGGCTTCCCTGTGTCGTATTACCTGGGATTGTTTACGGAACTGGAAAGCACGGGGATCTGGATCGGGTTGCTCCTGGGGCTGACCGCCTCCTCAATTATGTTGTATCTTCGCTTCAGGCACCTGACGGGGAGGTTGGTGCTCCAACCTTCCTGAATTTATTTTCAAGGAGAAAGCCGCCGGGTGCCCGGGCTAAATAATACGTGTTATGGAACTGCCTAAATTCCTGCTGGGGGACAATACGGATTACCCCGAATCGATTTTTATCGTACACACCGAGTACCCCCGTTTTATCCTTAACCTGGAAAACGATGAGGTAGAGTGGCTTGAGGAATTTTCGCCCGAGGACCGGGAGGAACTTGAGATGGAAGCCGGCCGCCTGCTGGAGGAAGCCACGAACTTTTACGATCGGGAGGTTTCCCGCTATGAGGCCTGATATGTGGGAAGCCTTGATGGAAATGGACCGGCAATGGTTCCTCTGCCTAAACGGGTTGGGGGACCCGGCCTGGGACCCCTTCTGGAGGGCAGTTTCCGACAAATGGGTGGCCCTGCCGCTCTATGGCTTGCTGTTCTTTCTGTCGGTGCGGCAGTTGGGGTGGAAACGAACCGGCCTGCTCCTGGTTTTTGTGGCCCTGTTAATCACCTGTACCGACCAGCTTTCCAATTTTTTCAAGTATGGCGTGCAACGCCTTCGCCCCTGCCATGAGCCCTCCCTGGAGGGCCTGGTACGCCTGGCCAAAAGTAGTTGTGGGGGCCGCTTCGGGTATTTCTCGGCCCATTCGGCCAACGCCTTCGGGGTTGCGGTGTTTTTTACCGCTTTTTGGGGAAGGCGCGGGGGCGGTTGGGCTGCCCTGGTGCTTGCCTGGGCTTGCCTTGTGGCCTATAGCCGGATTTACCTGGGGGTCCACTACCCGCTCGATGTGCTCAGCGGCGCCCTGGCCGGTGGGATTTTTGGATGGCTTTTTGCCCGGTTATTCGCCCGGGCCGACCAAAAGTGGATGGCATGATCAGGGGCAGGTTTTTTTGGATAGGGATTGCAGGCCTGGTCGTGGTGTACCTGGCAGGGCTTTTCGCCCGCCTGATGGAGAACGACAGCGCCCAGTTTGCCGTCATGGCCCTGCGCATGGTACAGGAACAGGATTTCCTGAACCTCTGGAAGGGCACTGAGGAATACCTCGACAAACCCCACCTGCATTACTGGCTGGCCGCATTTTCCTATACCCTTTTCGGGATTCACGACTGGGCATACCGCATTCCTGCGGTGCTGGCCACCTTCCTGGGGGGCTATAGCTGCTACGGCCTGGGAAGCGCTCTGTATTCCGAACGAACTGGACGCATGGCCGCCCTGATTTTTATGAGCGCCCAGACCATTGTGCTCTCCGTGATCGATGTCCGTACCGATGCGGTCCTGACGGGCTTTGCCGTTTTTTCCATGTGGCAACTCTACCTGTACCTGAGGGATGGACGGCTTGCGCCACTGCTATGGGGCGCCGCCGGGGCCGGGCTCGCCTTTTCCACCAAGGGGCAGATCGCCCTGCTGGTTATCGCCCTGCCCCTGGCCTGCCAGCTGGTATATACCCGCAAGTGGGAGCGGCTGTGGAACCCCCGGCTCCTGTGGGGCCTTTTGATTTTTGTCCTGGTGATTTCCCCCATGCTCTATGCGTATTACCAGCAGTTTGACCTCCACCCGGAAAAAGTGATCCGTGGCCGGGACCACCGCAGCGGGATTTTCTTTATTTTCTGGGAACAGAGTTTCGAACGCCTCAGCGGGGAAGGCGTGGGAAAAAATTCCAGTGACTACACCTTTTTCTTCCACACCTTCCTGTGGGTCTTCCTGCCCTGGACCGTCCTCGGCATCCTGGCTTTCCGCGATAAGGCCCTCGATTTCTGGAAGGCCTTCAGGTCGGGCACCCGCAAGGGGGAAGTCCTGACCCTGGGGGGTATCACCCTTATTTTTGCCATCATCAGCTTTGCCCAGTTCAAACTGCCGCATTACCTGAATATAACCATCCCCCTCTTTGCGGTGCTGACCGCGGCTATGCTGGAACGCTGGGAAATGGAAGGCCGGCTAAAAGCGCTGGTAAGGGTGTCCCGGGTACAGTTCGGGATCTACACCCTCCTGGCCATTGCATCCCTGCTCCTTTGTGTATGGGTCTTCCCACTGGGCCAGCCCCTGGGCTATGTTTTGCTCTTTTTGGGGATTGGCCTGGGTGGCCTCCTGTTTTTCCGGCCGCTGAGCCCGTTGCAGCGTACCTTCTGGATCAGTGTATGGGCCAGTATCCTGGTCAACCTGGTGATGAATGCCCATTTCTACCCTTCCCTGCTCCGCTACCAGGGCGGTTCGGAGATGGCAGCCCTGATCGAAAGGGAATCCGTGCCCGTCACGCAGATTTATAAAATCTCGAATCAGCATACCTGGGCCCTGGATTTTTATTTCGGGAAACCGGTACAGCAAGTCAGCCCGGAACAACTTCCCGGGGAGGCCGCCTGGGTTTATGCCGATGAAAAAGAGCGCAGTCAGTTGCAGGAAGCCGGGTATGCCTGGGACCGGGAGTACGCCGTGGACCAGTTCCGGATCTCCCGCCTGCAGGCCCGCTTCCTGAACCCCGAAACCCGTCCCCAGGTGCTCCGGAAAAGGTACCTGCTGAGGGTCCTCCCCACCAAACCCTGAATCAGTCCGCGGGAGCCCCGCTCAGGGTCAGCCCTGGCTTGCGGAAATGGTAGGCCATTCCAAAGAGTGAAACCAGGGCGGTAATCAGGAAGAAGGCCATGCTTACCCCAATGGAAGTGCCATCGTCCAGGGCCAGCCATTTTGCCCCGTAAAAAAACACCAGTTCCCGGCTGCCGACCCCCCCGATCGTGATCGGCAGGACGGCCACGATGCTGCTGACCAGGAATACCAGCAGGTAAGACACCTGCATTTCGGTCACCCCCAGGGCCCCGAGGATGAGGGCCACGCATGCGAGCTGGGCGATTTGGACCAGGGCAGAATAGCCCAGGGAGGGCCAGAAAATCGGCATCAGGTAAGAAAATCCTTTGCGGTGGGCCATCCAGAATACGGCCAGGCTGAGGCCGGCCAGGGGCAGCGCCAGCAGGCGATAGGAAGCCAGGGGTTCCAGGGGGAGCCAGAGCAGGAAGAAGAGGCTTAGCAAATAGAGCAGGAACAGCCCGCTTACCCGGTCCAGCAGCAGGACAGATGCCAGTTTCCGCCCGCTGGCCCCAAAGGTCCGGTGGAGGAGGAACCCCTTATAGGCATCCCCCCCGATCCCGCCGGGAAGGAACAGGTTGTAGAACATCCCGAGGAGGTAGAGCCTCAGGTTGCTGCCGCGGGAAAGCGGTATCCCTATGGAATGGAAATACAGGTTCAGGCGTTCGGCCGCCACCCCTTTGGAAAGCGCGAAAAAAATCAACGCCCCAAGCAGGTATCCGGGCCTGGCCCCCAGGAGGACTTTCCAGACCTCTGCAAAGGGGATGCGGGTGAACACAAGGTACAGGAGGAGCCCGCTGAATGCGATTTTCAGCAGGACAATCCCTTTTTTACGAAGCCTGCCCACCGATGATGACGTTTTTGATCCGGTAGGGCCTTTTGTTCTGGGATTCATAGTAGGTGCGGATGAGCAATTCCATGACGATCCCAATCGTAAAGAGTTGTATGCCCCCCAGGATAAACATCATCCCGAAAATCAGCATGGGCCGGTTGCCGATATCTTCCCCAAAACCGAATTTCACCAGTAAAAGATATGCATTCATGGCGGCCCCGATCAGGATCAGCACCACCCCCAGGATCCCGAAAAGGTGGATCGGCCGCTGGAAATATTTGCGGATGAAGAGCAGCAGCATCATATCGGCCACCACCTTAAAGACCCGTTCCAGCCCGTATTTGGATACCCCGCCGTGGCGGGCGTGGTGGCGTACCGGCACCTGTTTGAGCTGCGCCCCTTCAAGGAAGGCCAGCAGCGTGATAAACCGGTGCATTTCCCCATAGAGGTTGAGGTCCTTCGCGATATCCCTGGTAAAAACCTTCAGGGCACAACCGTTGTCTTTTATGTCGAGTTTGGTGACCCTGCGGACCAGGAAGTTAGCGATTTTCGAAGGGATTTTTTTTACCAGCGAATCCTTTCGTTTCTGGCGGATGCCGGTAACCACGTCAAATTCCCCGCTTAGCACATAGGGCAGCATTCCGGGGATGTCTTCGGGGTCGTTCTGCAGGTCGCCGTCCATGGTGATGATGTATTCCCCTTGCGCGTAGTCGAGTCCGGCGGCCAGGGCAAGGCTCTGTCCGTAATTCTTTTTCAGGCAAATCAGGTGTACCTTCGGGTCCTGCAGTTCCTGTACCACCCGCCGGGTTCGGTCCGTCGAAAAATCATCCACATAAACAATCTGGTAATGGTAACCTTCCAGGCTTTTGTGGATTTTTTTGGTGAGCAGGGCCACATTTTCTTCCTCGTTGTACAGGGGAACCACTATGGAAAGGAGGGCATCGGTCAGGACTTCCATGGCAGGGAATTTGTTTGGAACCAAAGGTACTTTTTTTTGGCACTCCCCCGAAGGCTTTATCGTCCGCGGTAGGCCGAGAGGAGTTCATCGGCGGCGCGGAAGGGGCTGATCTCCTGCCGGGTGACCCGGAGCTTCATCTCCTCATAGGCCTTTTGCATGGCGGGGTCCTGGTAAAAGCCGGAGGTAAGCAGGTGCTCCAGGCGTTGTTTGAGCCAGTGCAGGTTTTGCGCGCTGCGCCGCATTTCGAAGCTTCCGTCGGCCCGGGCCCCGGTGGCGAAGGAATCGATGAGCTCCCAGATTTCCCTTACGCCTGTACCCTCGGTGGAGGAGCAGAGCAACACCCTGGGTACCCATCCGTTTTCTTTGGGGGGAAACAGGTGCAGTGCCTGGGAGAAGGTGCTCTGGGCGCGCCGGGCAGCGGGCAGGTTGGGGCCGTCTGCCTTGTTGATCACCACGGCGTCGGCCATTTCCATAACCCCCCTTTTGATGCCCTGCAACTCGTCCCCGGCCCCGGCAATTTTCAGCAACAGGAAGAAATCGACCATGCCGTGGACGGCAATCTCGCTTTGCCCGACCCCAACGGTTTCCACCAGCACCACGTCAAAGCCTGCGGCCTCACACAGGGTAATGGTTTCGCGCGTCTTCCGGGCCACCCCGCCCAGGGAATCCCCGGCGGGGGAAGGCCTGATAAAGGCCCCCGGGGAGCGGCCCAGTTCCTGCATCCGGGTCTTGTCGCCCAGGATGCTGCCCCTGCTCAGGCTGCTACTCGGATCCACGGCCAGTACGGCTACCTTTTTCCCAAGGCCGACCAACTGCAGCCCCAGGGTTTCGATAAAGGTGCTTTTCCCAACCCCGGGTACCCCGGTAATCCCCACCCTGATGCTGCTTCCTGCTTTTTCCAGGCAGGCATCCACGATCTCCCCCGAGAGGGCTGCATCTTCCGGCCGGGTGCTCTCCACCAGGGTAATGGCCCTGGCAAGGGCGGGGGTATCCCCCCGGGAAATCTGTTGCACCAGTTCCCGGGAATCCGGGGTGCCTTTTTTCGATTTCAGGCGGGCTGCAGCCTGTTTACGGGCTTTGGAAGCGGGATTTTCCAAGTGATCAACGGTTAATAGGGAGGTTGCGCATGGGTTTCATCGACCCGTCATTTCAGATCCCAAGGTACTAAATAGTCAGGAATCCCCGCAGGGGGCATTTGCGAAAGGGGCCGGGTAGCGCAGGCCCCGTTACCCTTGTTTTTCGAATACAAACCGGGTTTCGTTCAGATAGGTTTCCCAGGGGTGCAGTACGGCGGATGGAAAATGGGAAAAGCGGGGCGCATCCGGGAAATTTTGCGCCTCGAAACACAGGGAGGGCATCCCGGCCGGGTTGAACAGCACCAATGCCTTCTGGTCCGTATGCACGCGCATGCGCACGCCGGATACCGGGGAATACAACTCTGCAGCCGGGTTTGCCCCGGGGTCCACCACAAAGGGGGTGTCCAGGGCTATGTCATCCAGGCTTTTTTCCTTCCGGAAATCGAAGGGCGTTCCTGCGACTTCCAGCAGGCGGCCCGTGGGAAGCAGGCTGGCATCGGTTTCCAGGCGACGGCTGCATTGCAAGCGCAGCCGGTAGTGTGATATCAGGGGTTGCCGGTCGATTTTGAAATAGGAATGGTTGGTCAGGTTTACCGCAGTTGGACGGTCCGTTACGGCTTCATGCCTGATGGCCAGGGCATTTTCCTGTAGTTGGTAGCTCAGGGTGACCCTGAGGTTGCCGGGGAAACCCTCTTCCAGGTGCGGGCTGAAATAGCTGAGCCTGATTTCGGGCTGGTCTGTACCTTCCTCCACCGCTTCGATGGTCCAGTACCGCTTTCCAAAACCACCTGTCCCGCCATGCAGGGTGATGCCTTCGCGGTGGGAAAGGGGAAACGATTTCCCCCCGAGGTCGAGCGACCCGCCGGAAAGGCGTCCGGCAAACCTGCCCACGCATGCCCCCATGGAAAAGGGATCCTGCAGGTAGGCCCGGGGATCCTCGTGGCCCACGACCATATCCATCCAGGTATCCGGGGCGGTGCGAAACCGCAGTTTCTGGATAACGGCCCCGTAATCGAGGACCTGCAGGGAGAGCCACCGGTTTTTTATGCTGACGTGTCGCAAATAAAAAAACGCTAAAATAATCCTAAAAGTAGCCTTTTTTGAAACACTGCCATTTTTGAATCGTCACTTAAGGTGGAAACCAACAATGAGCAACCCCTTAAACCCAGCACTCCAATGCTCGACGAACTGATCGAGGGATGCCGCAGGCAAGACCGGAGGGCGCAATTGGCCCTGTACCGCAAATACGCGCGGGGCATGTTTAGCGTGGCCCTGCGCATGCTCCGCAATGAGGCCGATGCGGAAGACATGACCCAGGAGGCCTTTATCAGGGCGTTCCGGAAAATGGACCAGTTTGAGGGGAATGTGGCTTTCGGGGCCTGGTTGAAGCGCATTGTGGTAAACCGCTGCCTCGATTTCCTGAAGGTGCGCGAACCCGTTTTTGAGCCCCTGGAAGAACAATGGCTCTCTGTGGCGGATGAGGACGACGGGGGTTGGGACGTCGACCGGGAGGTAGGGGCCGAACAGGTTTTGGGGGCCATCGAAACCCTGCCCGACCACTACCGGTGGATTGTACAGTTGTATTTGGTGGAAGGGTATGACCACCGGGAAATTTCCGAAATCCTGGGGTTGAAGGAAACCACCTGCCGTACCCGCCTGATGAGGGGAAAAACCCTGCTTAAGGAACAATTAAAGACCGCGAACTATGTCGAAAGATCTCAGAACCGTATTTGAAAACGAGCGGGAAAAGGAAAGCCAAATGCCACAGGGGCATGAAAAGCGGTTTGAGGCCCGCCTCGACCAGTCCTTCGGCCGGCACAGGCGACTTTGGCCGGTTTACCGCCTGGCTGTTGCCGCTTGCCTTCTGGTCCTTCTCGGGTTGGTTTTCTGGCAGCGGGGGCAAAACCCCGCCCTCCCGGAAAAAGGACAACCCCTGGTACAGGAATCCGATTCCACCGGGCCTTCCGGCACCCTTTCCCTGGGGGACCTGTCGCCGGACCTGCGCAGCCTGGAACAGTACTATACGGCCAACATCCAGTTGGAACTGGCCAGCCTCGATATTTCCGGGGAACACAAAACCATGGCCGATGGTTACATCGCCCGGTTGGGGGACCTGGATGCGGAGTACCTCCGGCTGAACCGTGAATTGAACGAAATCGGTCCGAATGAGCAAACCATAGGGGCCATGATCCGGAACCTGGAGTACCGTCTGAACCTGTTATTGAAGTTAAAAGAAAAGTTGAACGAATTAAAATCATCAAAAAATGAAAGCATACAGCTCCAAAGTATTTAAAGCCCTTTTTATAGGGTGTGCCCTGGGGGTGTCTCCCCTGGCGGCCCAGGAAAGTAAAACCTACCGGGAGGAGTTCAAAGTCAATCCGGATGTAGTGGTGGAACTGTCCACCACCCATGCCGACCTGGAATTTGAGACCTGGGACCGCAACGAGGTAGTAGTGGAGGCCACGATTGCCCTGGAGGGGGCATCCCCGGAGGATGCCGGGAACTATTTTGAACGGGCTGGGGTGGAGATCCTGGGCAGTAAGTCCCTTGTAAAGGTGAGTACCGGGCCCGGCCAATCGTGGAACCGTGATTTTTCAGGGGCTTTTGACAGCGGTGTTTTCGCGGGTGAGTTTGCCGAAAGGCTAGGGCCCATTATGGAACAGTTCGCCATCGGACTGCCTGAAATGTCAGAGTTGCCCCCCATGCCGCCCGTCCCGTTCCGCGATTTTGACTATAAAGCCTATGAAAAGGATGGGGAGCGCTACCTTAAGGAGTGGAAAAAGGATTTCGAAAAGGAGTTCGACCAGGAATACCGCGAGCGCTTTGAAGCCTGGTCGAAGGAATGGGAGGCCCGAGCCGCTGCGATGAAGGCGCGCATGGAGGCCAGGGCTGAAGAACATGCCAAAATGCGGGAAACCCTCGAAAAACAGCGGGAAGACATGGCCCGGCAGCGGGAGCAGGCCCAAAGCCAGGCCCTGCAGGCCCGGGAACAGGCCAGGCAAGCCCGGGAAGAAGTCCGTAAGAACCCTTTTCACTCCAGCCCTAAAGAAGTGGCTGGCAAGAGGTTTACCGTGCGCAAAACCATCCGGATCAAAATGCCCAAAGGGGCCCGCCTGAAGCTGGATGTCCGCCACGGGGAGGTGAAACTGGCCGGGAATACCCTGAATGCCCGGGCTACCCTCTCTTATGCCCGTTTTATAGCTGCTGATATCGAGGGCAGGGATACCCGGATTGAAGCCCGGTATTCCCCTGTAGAAGTGCACCGGTGGAAAGGGGGGGACCTGCGGGCCGATTTTTCGGAAAAAGTGACCCTGGATGAAGTGGGCCAACTGAACCTCACTTCAAACTCCTCCGAGGTAACAATCAAGCAGCTCCTGCGGGAGGCCTCCCTGCAAAACCGGCTCGGCTCCCTTCGCATCGGGGCTGTGGGGGACAATTTCAGGAAGTTGGTGGTATCCGTGGAGAATGGGGAGCTGGCGATGCCCCTGCCCAGGGGGGGGTACCAGGTGGAGGTGGCCAATAACCATTCGGGGATCGACTATCCCGACTTTATCACCTGGGCGCCGGAAAGTGGCCAAAAACCCGGCATCCGCAAAGGGTTCAGCCAGCATAAGGACAGCGACCGGTCCATCTTCATCCAGGCTGCGTACAGCGACGTCAACCTCAGGCAATAACCGGTGCAGGGGCATGCCTTTCCAATGCCCAATCAGCCCTGCGTCCCCCGGTCCCGTGGCCTAATGCGCTTTTTCCTTCAGGTACTCCGGAAAATTCTTCTGGAAGCGCTTCAGGCGGGGGATGGAAACGTTCTGTATGTAGGGGTTTTCCGGGTGTTTCCGCTCGTAATCCTGGTGGTAATCCTCCGCGGGCCAGAAGGTTTCCAGGGGGGTGATTTCGGTGACCAGCGGCCGGTCATAAACCTTATTTTCCTCCAGGGCATCCATATAGGCCCGTATGGTTTTCTGCTCTTCTTCAGTTTGGTAAAAGGCGATGGACCGGTATTGCCGTCCCCGGTCAGGCCCCTGCTGGTTGGGGGTAGTCGGGTCGTGGGAGCCGAAAAAGACCTGCACCAGCTCAAAATAGCTGATTACTTCAGGGTTGTAATAGACCTCCACGGCTTCCGCATGCCCGGTACGGCCGTAGCTGACCTGCTCGTAGGTGGGGTTGGTTTCGGTGCCCCCGGCATACCCTGATATGACTTCCTCCACCCCTTTGACGCTTTCGAAGATCGCTTCCACACACCAGAAGCAACCACTGGCAAAATACGCCCGTTTGTAGGCTGAGAGGTCCTGGGGGGGCGTCAGTTCTGTTTGCTTTTCAGCCACAGGGCCCGGTTTTTTCTCCCGGCCCTGGCAGGAAGTTACCCAAAATGCCAGGGTGAGCAGCGCAATCATCCTGATTTTCATAATGCAGCGTTTTTGGCCCCTAAAATACAACCGGCCAGGCGCAAAGAAGGCCTAAAAAATGTTAATTCTCCCGCAGAAGCCCCGTGTCCGGGGTCCGCCGGGGTTAAAAAAACATGGACGTTCACCGGGTTGTGAACACCCGGGATTTTTTTATTTTGCGGGCAAATGCCTGAACCCATTTCCATGAAAGCCTATCCCTTGTTTGGCCCCGGGCTCCCGCCCGACACCTTCCGGGAGGTCGACCTTTCCATAGCCAACAAAGCCCTGGGGGATGCCCTAAGGGACCCTGCCAGCTGCCAGCGATACCTGGACGGGTTTCTCGCGGGTTCCGGGGGCAGGGTGGCTTATGGGGGCTACCTCGAACGGCGCGCCCTCTACCAGGGGTTTTCCCATTTCAACCCGGAAGGGGAAGCCTCCAGGGAATTCCACCTCGGGGTGGATTTCTGGGCCCCTGAGGGGACTGTGGTATATGCCCCCTGGGACGGGAAGGTCCATAGCTGGGCCAACCGGACGGAACCGGGCGATTACGGCCCGGTCATCCTGCTTGAACATACCCTGGCAGGCCAAGGCCTGTTCAGCCTTTATGGCCATTTATCGGAAGGAAGCCTCATCGGCCTCTACCCGGGAAAGGAATTCAGGCAGGGGGAGGCACTTGCCAGCCTGGGAGGGCCGGCAGAGAACGGGGGGTATGCCCCCCACCTGCATTTCCAGCTTATCCGCGACCCGGAAGGGTACCAGGGGGATTACCCCGGGGTATGCGCCCGTGCTTCCCTGGAGTACTATCGCAAAAATTGCCCGGACCCCCTCGCATACCTCGGATATTTTTGAAACCCACCCGTTGAATTGCCGATAATCCCGATAAGCGGAACGGGAGGGCAAATCCGTTTAACGGGTCTTTTGGACCCCTTGCCGATGTTTTTTCAGGATACCGGGAAACAGGGGCTTTTCAGCGATTTCACCCCCCCTCCACACACGGGGCTCGCGTTACTTTTGTAAAGAATAACGCGAGCCATGAAAGCTATTTTTACTGTTGTTTTTACACTGGTTTTAGCCCTCTCCTCTTACGGACAACAAAAGCCTGCCCAGGCCAAAGTTACCCCCATTACCATGGAGGTAGTCCTCCTGACCACCGACTCCCTTGTAATGAAAGGGGAAAACCGGCAGGTGGCGCGGCTGTACCGCCGTCCCAATGCCCGGGTTAAAATGGCTTTGAGCTTTACCACGGCAAGGAACCGGCCGCAGTACGCCTAAGGACGGGAACCCGCATATTCCACCAGGACCGGACCCAGTACTTCCCAGACATTCTCCGCCACCACCGCATGGCCTTCGGCAGTAGGGTGAATGCCGTCAGCCTGGTTCATTTCAGGTACCCCCCCAACGCCTTTGAGGAGGAATGGGATCAGCATCACCTGGTGTTTTTGGGCGAGCTCCGGGAAGAGGTCCTGGAATTCGCCCGTGTATTCCGGGCCCATGTTGGGTGGAAGTTGCATTCCTGCCAGCACAATACGGGCCCCGGGGTATTTTTCGCGCACCTTTACGATCATCTCTTCCAGGTTTTTCCGCGTTTCCGACAGGGGGATGCCCCGTAAGCCATCATTGGCCCCCAGTTCCAGGACAAAAACCCCCACAGGCTGCCGTAGCACCCAGTCGAGCCGGTTCCTTCCGCTGGCCGTGGTTTCGCCGCTCAGCCCGGCATTAACCACCTGGTAGGAATAGCCCAGGGAATCGAGGCGCTTCTGGATCAGGGCCGGGAAGGCCTGGTTCGGGTCCAGCCCAAGGCCGGCCGTGAGGGAATCCCCGAAGAATAAAATTGTTTTTGTGTTTTGGGTAACCGCGGGGGTTTCTTCCGCAGGCAATCCGGTTTCAGCCCCTTCAGGCGCGGATTTCTTACTGCTGTCCCGGCAACCGAGAATGGCCATCATCAAAAAAATATAACGAAACTTTAAGAGTCTTACCATGGCAATTCCTTCGTTTTTAGGTTGTAATGCGTAATTTTTGCAGCTTGTTAACCCACCAGCCGTATCCATGTCAAAGATATTAAACGTAGACCGTCTTCGGAAGAGCTATTCCAGCGGGGGCAACGACCTCACGGTACTCGAAGGCATTTCATTTGCGGTCCCTTCGGGCACAACCTTTGCGATCGTCGGCCCCTCGGGTAGTGGAAAGACCACCCTTTTGGGTTTGTGTGCCGGCCTCGACACCCCGGACTCCGGGACTGTGGAGGTTTGCGGGCAGGACCTTGGCAGCCTTACAGAGGACCAGCGGGCAGCCCTTCGCAACGAGAAAGTGGGGTTTATTTTCCAGAATTTCCAATTGCTTCCGACCCTGACGGCCCTGGAAAACGTGAGCGTGCCCCTGGAACTGCAGGGCTTCCGCGGGGCCGGGGAAACCGCCCGTACCCTGTTGCAAAAGGTTGGCCTGGCTGACCGCACCCATCACTACCCCAGCCAGCTCTCGGGGGGGGAACAGCAGCGGGTCGCCCTGGCCAGGGCGTTTGCCAACCGGCCCGAGATCCTCTTTGCCGATGAGCCCACGGGGAACCTCGATGGACACACCGGCCAGCGGGTAGTGGACCTGCTCTTTGACCTGAACCAGGAAGCGGGGACCACGCTGGTCATCGTCACCCACGATATGGAACTCGCCCGGCGGTGCGACCGCATCCTGCGCTTGCAGGGCGGGCGGATGCTGGAACCGGAAGAACCCTCCAAACCATGAAGCAAAACTCCGTTAATGGCAAACGGGCCGGGATTTCCTGGCTTTTCCGGATGGCCTGGAGGGATGGCCGTGCTGGCCTCAGGCGCCTGGCGCTTTTTATGAGCTCCATCGTGCTGGGCATAGGGGCCCTCGTTTCGATCCAAAACTTTGGGAATACCCTGGAAGACACTATTGCCGGGCAATCCAGGGAACTGATGGGGGCCGATTTCCTGATTGACAGCGACCGCCCGGCCAATGAGGTGGTGCAGCAGCTGATGGATTCCCTCGGGGGCCCAGCTTCAAGGGAGGTGAGCTTCCTCTCGATGGCTTTATTTCCCGGCAAGGAAGGCAGCAAGCTGATCCGCGTGAGGGCCCTGGAGGGGGAGTACCCCCTGTACGGGAAACTGGTTAGCCGCCCCCTTGCCGCTTCGGCAGCCTATCAGGGGGAAGGAAGGGCCCTTGTGGATGCTACCCTCATGGTTCAATTCGGCCTGCAGCCCGGCGATTCCATAAAAATAGGGAACAAGGTGTTCCCCGTCGGGGGCAGCCTGCTGGAAGCCCCGGGGAATACGGTGGTGTCGACGTCCGTGGCCCCGGCCGTATGGATCCCTTTGCGGGACCTGGAGGCCACCGGCCTGGTTCAAACCGGGAGCCGCCTTGAATATGCCTATTATTTCAGGGCCCGTGAAGGGCAGGATTTGGAACGCCTTTACGATCAACTCGACCCCCTTCTGGATGCAGAAGAAGCGGATATGGACCTGCATACCGATACCAGCCAGCGACTGGGGAGGCGCTTTGAGAATGTGGGCCGCTTCCTGAAACTGGTCGCCTTTATCGCCCTCCTCCTTGGGTGTCTGGGGATCGCCAGCTCCGTCCAACTCTACATGAAGGAGAAACGTGCCTTTGTCGCCATCCTCAAATGCCTGGGGGCCTCACGACGTCAAACTTTTTTTATTTTCCTGATCCAGGTAACCGCCATCGGCCTGGCGGGGGGCATTCTGGGCTCGGTCCTGGGGTTGTTGCTGCAAGAAGTGTTTTCCGGCGTGGCAGCCGATTTCCTCCCGGTGGAACTCGCCTGGGCCATCCATTGGGGCCCAGTGCTAACCGGTATGGGCCTTGGGGTGGTCATGGCTGTTTTGTTCGGGTTGCTGCCCCTGCTGTCCAGTTGGCTGGTGAGCCCGCTCTCCGTACTGCGCATCGGGCAGCCCGACCCTGTCCTCTCCCGGTGGCTCACCGGGGCAGTCCTGGTGGTTGTGGCAGCCGGGATTTGGGCAGTGGCAGCAGGCCTTTTGCAGGACCCCCTGAGGGCCCTGTGGTTTGTGGCCGCCACCATGGCGGCTTTCCTGGTGCTCGGGGGTATGGCCTGGGGGGGCATGCGCCTGATCCGCCGTTACTTCCCCCATTCCTGGGGCTATGAGGCCCGGCAGGCCCTGCTGAACCTCTTCCGGCCCAACAACCAGACTTTGGTGCTGGTCGTGGCGATCGGGATCGGTACCTTTCTGATCAGTACCCTGTATTTTACCCAGGACATGCTCCTGGCCAGGGCCCGGCTGGAAGACAATACCCCTTCGGCCAACCTGATCCTGCTCGATGTTCAGGCTGGGCAACAGGAAGGCGTGGCCGGCATCATGCGCCCCATGGGGCTACCCCTGGTGGAAAACATCCCCATCGTGACCATGCGGCTCCACCAGATCAGCGGGCGGAACGTGGACGACCTTCGGCGCGACAGCACTTCCACCATCAACGGCTGGATCCTCAACCACGAATTCAGGGTCACCTACCGCGATACGCTGATCGCCTCCGAGCGCCTTGTGGCAGGGGAGTGGGTGCCGCGGTTTGTTGAAACCACGGGCCCCATCCCAATTTCCCTTTCCGACAACGTGGCCCGCGACGCCCAGGTCGGGGTGGGCGATACCCTGGTTTTCAATGTGCAGGGGGTGCTGATGGACACCCGGGTGGCCAGCATCCGGGAGGTGGATTGGGGCCGCCTGCAATTGAATTTTTCCGTGGTTTTTCCAACCGGGGTGCTGGAAGCGGCTCCGAGGTTCCACGTCATGACCACCGATGCCCCTGAGGAGGCGGTTTCAGCCCGCTTCCAGCAGGAACTGGTACGCGCCTACCCCAACGTGTCAGTCCTGGATATCAGGCAACTGCTTGGGGTGGTGGGCGATCTCCTCCAAAAACTCTCCTGGGTCATCCGGTTTATGGCTTTTTTCAGTATCCTGACCGGGTTTATCGTCCTCCTTGGGGCCGTGCGCACTTCCCGCTTCCAGCGGATCCGGGAAAGCGTGTTGCTGCGCACCCTGGGGGCCAGCAGTCGCCAGCTCCTTAAAATCACGGCCCTGGAGTATTGTTTTCTGGGGGCCATTGGCAGCCTGATGGGCGTTTTGCTCGCCCTTGCGGGCACACAGCTATTGGCTTACGGCCTGTTTGAAGTGAGCTTTGTGCCTTCGGCAATTCCTTTCCTGGTGGTATTCCCCCTGATCAGCCTGGCCGTGCTCGGCATTGGCCTGCTCAACAGCCGGGCCGTACTGCGGAGCCCGCCCCTGGAAGTGCTGAGGCGCGAAGGCGTCTAGGGAATGGCCTGTTTTTTCCATCCGGATGTGGTGATCTGTAACAAATGCCCTACCTTTCAGACTCATGCAAAAACATCAGCAACTATAAACGTAAAAAACATGAAAACATTCGCTTACGCATTTTTGGCGGTGGCCCTTTTTACCGGGGTTACTACTCAGGCACAATCGGCCGATGAAATCCTGGCCACCTATTTTGAAAACACCGGGGGTGAACAGCAATGGAGGGCCCTTTCCGGCATGAAAATGAATGCCAAGGTTAACCAGCAGGGCATGGAAATCCCCCTGGAGATCTATCAGCTGAAAGACGGCCGCCAGATGACCGTGGTCAAATTCCAGGGAAAGGAGATCAAACAGGGCGTTTTTGACGGGGAGACCCTCTGGAGCACCAACTTCATGACCATGCAGCCCGAAAAAGGGGATGCCGAGACCCTCGCCAACCTGAAGCTCAATTCCAACGATTTCCCCGATCCCTTCCTGGATTATAAGGAGAAGGGCTATACCGTGGAACTGGTCGGCACCGAAACCATGGAAGGCGCAGAGACCTTCAAGATAAAGCTGGTCAAGGAACCCATCACGGTAGACGGGCAAACCAGGGAAGATGTATCGTATTATTATTTTGACGCCGAAAACTACGTACCCATTGCCGTGGAATCCGAAATCCATTCCGGGCCCATGAAGGGACAGACCCAGCTGATTACGTTCAGCGACTACCAGGAGGTAGGGGGGCTGTATTTCCCTTTTTCCATGTCGCAGGGGATCAAAGGCGGGGCTTCCCAGCCGATTACCATGGAGCAAATTGAACTGAACCCCGAGGTTGATACAGCAGCCTTTGCCTTTCCCGCGCAGACGGACGGGGAGAATAAACAATAGGCTTTCCGCAGGATACCGGGAATTAAGAACTCCAAAAAAACGATAAACACATGAGAAAGTTAATGGCCTGGATGGTCCTGGCCGGACTGGGCATTGCCTGGCCGGCAATGGGGCAGCAAAAGGACACCCTGAGGGCAGCAAACCTGTTCGGGGATATGAAGGCCCGGCACATCGGCCCTGCCCTGATGAGCGGGCGGATCAATGACCTTGAAGTGCATCCCGCCAACCCGCGGATCCTCTATGTGGGTTCTGCCGGGGGAGGGGTATGGAAATCCGGGGATGCAGGTACTACCTTTGCCCCTGTTTTTGACGACTATTGTCAGTCTATAGGGGTGGTCACCCTCGACCCGTCGGACCCCGACAACACCATTTATGTGGGAACGGGGGAGACCTGGACGCGCAATAGTGTTTCCGTGGGCTGCGGCCTGTTCCGTTCCCGCGATGCCGGCAGTACCTGGGAATCCCTTGGCTTTGAGAACAGCGAGCGCATTGCGAGCGTGATCGTGCACCCTGAAAACCCCGAAGTGATCTATGTTGGGGTCCTGGGGGCCCTGTGGAGCGATAGCGAGGAACGCGGGGTGTACAAATCCACCGATGGGGGGGAAACCTGGGAGCGGATCCTTTATGTAAACCCGCGCAATGGCCTGGCCGATATGGCCATGGACCCCACCAACCCGGACGTCCTCTACGCCTCCATGTGGGAGTTTCGCCGTACTGCCTGGTCGTTCGAGTCCGGGGGCGGCAGCAGTGCCCTGTACAAGACCACCGACGGGGGACGGACCTGGAACAAAATCCACAACGGCTTTCCCGAAGGGCAGTTGGGCCGCCTGGCCATTGCTGTGGCACCCACTTCCCCGAATGTGCTGTATACGGTCATTGAAGCCGAAAAACCGGAACGCAAAGGGTTGTATCGCAGTGACGATGGCGGCCAGAACTGGAAACAGCTGAACAACGATTTTGAGATCACCGTGCGGCCCTTTTATTTTTCCCGGATTGTAACGGATCCCCGCAACCCCGAAGTGGTGGTCAAGGCCGGCCTTAGCGGGTCGATTTCCCGCGACGGGGGAAAGACGTTTAAAAACCTCGGAAACATGCACAGCGACATCCACGATATTGCGTTCAGCATTGTGGATTCCGATATCATGTATGTGGCTACCGATGGGGGGTTATACCGCAGCTGGGATGGGGGCAACACCCTGGAGATCAACGAAGACCTTCCGCTGTCGCAGTTCTATCACATTAGCGTGGACGATGCCACCCCCTACAATGTTTATGGGGGCTTGCAGGATAATGGTTCCTGGTACGGACCCTCTTCTTCCCCTGGCGGCATTACAGCCCGGGACTGGAACTCCGTGGGCGGCGGGGACGGTTTCCGGGTGCTGAAGCACCCCACCAAACCCGTAATCTATTCCGAAATGCAGGGGGCCGAGAACGTTTGGAGGTACGACACCGAAAAACAACTCCTGAAAACCATCCAGCCCCAGCCCACCGCCGGGGTGGCCGACCTGCGATTTAACTGGAATGCCCCCATGGCGCTAAGCCCCCACCAGCCAGATCGCTTCTACATGGGGAGCCAGTACCTGCACCGCTCCGAGGACATGGGGGATACCTGGGAGGTAATCAGCCCGGACCTTACGACCAATGACCCTGCAAAACAGGGGCAGGAAGATTCCGGAGGGCTGTCCATGGACAATTCCGGGGCAGAAAACCATACCACCATCTTTACCATTGCAGAGTCCCCCCTGGATGAGCAGGTGATCTGGGTGGGCACCGACGATGGAAACGTGCAGATTACGCGCGACGGGGGAAACACCTGGACCAATACCTCAGGGAACATCCCGGGGTTGCCGGCAAACACCTGGGTATACCACATTGAACCCAGCGTTCACGACAAGGCCACGGCTTATGCCGTTTTTGACGGCCACACCCGCGGGGATATGACCCCCTATGCCTACCGGACCACCGATTACGGCGCGAGTTGGACTTCCATTACCACCGGGGAAGTGGAAGGGTTCGCCCGCGCGCTGCAGGAAGATTATGAAAACCCGGACCTGCTTTTCCTCGGTACGGAATTCGGCCTGTTCATTACCCTCGACGGCGGCCTGAGCTGGACCCCCTTCCGCAACAACATGCCCCCTGTGGCCGTACACTATTTGGAACTCCATAAAGGGACCAACGACCTGGTGATGGGTACGCATGGGCGCGGGGTGATCATTTTGGATGATATTTCCCCCTTGCGGGAACTGAGCCGGGAGGTTATGGAATCTACCCTACATTTTTTCAGAACGCCCCCAACGGTCATGGACGAGACCAGCAACTTCGGCAGTTCCACGGTGTCCACGGAATTTGTCGGGGCCAACCGGAGTACCCGGGCGCAGATACGGTATTTCCTCAAAAGCCGTCATACCTTCGGGAAAATGACCATGGAGATCCGCGATGCCGAAGGGAATATTATTACCACCCTGGAACCGGGAAAACAGAAAGGCCTGAATGTGGTGGAATGGGGATATCGCCGCAAACCGCCCAAAGTGGCCAAAGGAAAAACCTTTTCCTTCGGGGCTTTTACGGCACCCACGGTGCCCGCAGGCACCTATACGGCAGTGATCACCAAAGGCCGTGAAACCTTCGAACACCCCTTCGAGCTGGTATATGACGACCGGAGCGGCCTGACTGCGGCCCAAAGGGAGCAAAAATACCGCACCACCATGGAGCTCTACGACATGACCCAGGAGCTGGCCTACCTGGTCTACCAGGTCGATGGCTTCCTGGAGCAGGCGGAGAAGGCCGGCGACAAGCGCAACCAGAAAAAGCTGCAGGATCTTAAGGAAACCCTGGTCATTACCACGGGCGACAACTATGTAGGCGCTGCAACCCCCCAGCTGCGCGAGAAGATGGCCGACCTCTACAGCAAGGTAGCCGGCGATTACGACGTCCCTTCTGCGGCCGACCTTGACAACCTGGCCCTGATCAGCGCCCGGTTTGAAAAGGCCAAAGCCGACTTTGAGGGCATCAGGCCCCGGGTAAAAGGGGGCAATGCGCTCCAACTGGCCTCTTTTGAGGAATTTTTGGAGATGGATTGATCCGGCCTTTTTAACCCCAACTGAAAACCACCGCCAGATAGCGGTGGTTTTTTTGGCCGGTTTTCGGGTGGGGTGCGGATGCCGTTGTCCACTGATTTCCGGGAATCCGGTCAGGGAAGCCCTCAGGGGCTGACGATCCGGATAGGATATTTTTCGTAAACGGCTTCCCGTTCCTGCGGGTCTAGTTCCGTCAGGGTTTTTCCCAAATTGCGCCGGGCATAGGTATCCCTTACCTGGCTTATGGCCAGTGCAATCTGGTCTTTCAGGCCCACAAAGCTCCCGTATTTCACATCGGCTTCCACCTGCAGTACGTAAAGGGCGCTTTGCTCAAAGGTCTGGGCATGGCCCGCTACCAGGGCGCCCATCTGCTGGGGAGTAACCACCTGGTCGGCAACGATGAGCTGGTCTTCCTCGTTGAGGTAGACCCGGAAAACATTGGCCCCGCTGGAATTCAGCGCCCCCAGGGCTTCCAGGCTGGTGAAGGGGGCCGGGGCGAATTCGGTGCTGTAGGCCTGCCGGTCGATGAGCTCATAGGTGAAAAGCCGGTAGTAGGGCAATTCAAAATCCGCTTCCGAAAGCAGGTCAAGGTACGATGCCGCCTCCTGGGGAGGGTCTATGGCTTCGTGGAGCAGGCGCTCCCTGAATGCTTCGAACCGCAACAGCACGGAGTCCACAGGACGGGTGGGCACCGGAAGGGATAGCCAACACGATTTCAGGGCGGCGGTGTCCCGTTCCAGCCCGCGATAACGGGGACCGAAATACCGGTCTGCAGGCCTGATAACCCCCTGACCGGAAGCGATGCGCTGCAACAACCCCCGGTAGTCTGCCCCTTCGGGGCTCTCTAACAGGCCCTCCGCCATCAGTTCGGCCTCAAACGAGGCCATCAGTCCTTCCAGGGACTGTCCGCCATCTGTAAACGCATTGCGGATACATTGGAACAGGCCTTCTTCAACCCGGGTAGTTTGCCCATAGGAAAAGTATGGAGCCAACAAAAGCCCGACGGCCGCGAAGGCCTTTTTGGCCCGCCAAAAGGGGCGGGTAGTTAACAGGTATTCCATAGGGTAAAAGATACGGATTTTTAGTGCCGGGGCCCAGGGGAGCCGTTCAAACCCCCGATTCTTTCGACGGGTATCCCAGCCGGCCCTGACCTCGGGCAGGCCTTTTTCCCGGACCGGGGGGCTGCCATGAGGCAGGGAGGGACCATTTACATTCCCCGGTGATTTTGGGATGCAGGGGGCAGGTGTAACTTTGCCGAGGGTGGGGGAGGGGTTTCCCTATCCCCGGTTTCCCCCGGGAGACGGCTCCATCCGTGCGCAGAGGTTAACCGCGGCCCTTAAATACAGCCAAACCCTGAAGGAAAGTCCCCTTTTTTTTTGCCGAACTGGCGTTCGGCGGTCCCGGGCCTATTCCATCCCGGGTTGCCTGATCTCGAAATTTTCAGTTTTTTTGGCGGCTTCCACCTGTTTTTTCACGTCTTCGAGCAGCGCTTTGGCATCGTACACAATCCCATCCTTGACGGTATATTTGACCCCGCCGACCCTGACTACCTCATTGTCTTCTGTAAGCTTGATTGCCCCTGTGCCGTACAGCACTTTGAAGTTTTCCAACGGATTTTCCTCCACGACCACCAGATCGGCCAGTTTCCCCGGGGCAACCGTCCCGATTTCCCGGTCGAACCCAAGGGCCTCCGCCCCGCTAAGGGTGGCCGCCCGGATGATTTCCAGGGGGTGGAAGCCGGCTTCCCTGAGCAATTCCATTTCCCGGATATAGGCGAACCCGTACAGCTGGTAGATGAAGCCGGAGTCCGACCCAACGGTTACCCTGCCGCCACGGTTTTTGTATTCATTCACAAAAGTCATCCAAAGGCGATAGTTTTCCTTCCAGGCCACTTCCTGTTCCGTGCCCCAGAAATGCCAGTACGACCCGTGGGAAACCTTGCTCGGGGCATAAAACCGCCACAAGGAGGGCAGGGTGTATTGCTCGTGCCATTCCGCCCTCCGGGCCCGGTGAAGGTCCCGGCTGGCTTCGTAAATATTAAAGGTCGGGTCTATGGTGAAATCCAGGGACAGAAGTTCTTCCATTACGGCGTTCCAGTGCGGGGAATAAGGCGCAGCAGCTTGCTTCCATAGGTTTCCCGCCGCTTCGAACCGGTGTTGTTCGTTGTTGTAGTTGAAGTCGAGGGGGTAATCCTGCACGGTCCGGTCTTCAAACAGGGCCTCCGGCAGCCCGTACCAGTGCTCCATGCTGGTGAGCCCGGCCCGGGCCGAGTGCAATACGTTCCACCGGGCAACGCTGAGTTGGGCATGGTGGCAGGCTGAGCGAAGCCCCAGCTGCTTGTTTTCATCCAGGGCAGCGGCCATGATTTCCGGTTCTGCCCCGAAAAACTTGATCCCGTCGGCCCCTTTTTTTGCATTGGCGCGCACCCAGGCCCTCGCCTGTTCCGGGGTGGTAATCTGGTCTTTGCTCCCCTGTCCGAAACCGGTATATACGAAGACCCTGGGGGCGATGATCTGGTTGGCCGCACTCTTCCGCTTCAGGTCCATGGCAAAGTCAACCCCTCGCCCACTGGGTTCCCGCACCGAGGTGATGCCATGGCCCATCCAGAGCTTAAAGACATAATCGGGTTCGGCCCCCTGGGCTACCCCCCCGATGTGCCCGTGCATATCCACGAACCCCGGCAGCACGTACATCCCTTCTGCGTCGATTTCCTTTCCCCCGGCGCTAAGGGCCGGACGGTCTTCCGGATCGATGGCAACCCCCGGGTACCCCACTACCTGTACCCGGGTAATGCGGTTTTGTTCGATGACGATATCCACCGGGCCCTGGGGCGGGGCGCCATTCCCATCGATCAGGGTCGCCCCCCTGATAATGAGCTGGTTGAACGGGCCTTCAGAGAGGCCGGATTGTGCCAGGCCGGGAAGGCCCAGTAACAGCAGGATCATGAACAGGCTCAAATGTCGTGGCATACGCAGTGGGTTTGGCTCCCGGCCTACCGGAACGCGGGACGCGGATTAACAATGGGCACCCACCCTAAATCGGGAGGGGACCTGGAATTTCTATTGGGGGACTTCGATATGGTTCCCCAAAAACAGTGCGTTTAAAAACAGCCGGTTGGTCCCGTACCAGGACCCCCGGAAATTGGGGTTGTCCGCAAACAGCACCACCCTGCCGCGCCCCAGGGGACTCACCAGCAGGGAAGCCGATTTATTGAGGAATTCTTCCCGGTTTTTTTTGGTCAAAAAGCCGTCAATATGGGCGTTTTTGGAATATTTAGCCACGGTGGCATACGGGTTCTGGCTGGGTTTCAGCCAAACCTCGTTGTTTTTGTATACCGGGATGTCGGCCTTCCGGTATCCAAAGGCCAGCGGGTGGGTCAGGTCGAGATCTGCCCTGAGGATTACCCCGCCCACGCTTTCCTTGCCCAGGTGTTCAGAGGCATCCGCGTAGGGCAGGCGTTCCACCACTTTTGCGGAATCCTTTTTTTCTTCGATAAGGGACTCCTTTACCCATTTGTTCTCAATGGCATAGCGGGAAGCCCCGGCAATGGTCACCAGGGTATTTCCTTTCGATACCCAGTCCCGGATGCGTTGTTGTTCCTTGTCACTGAGGGTATACCGGCCGCTGACCATCACCAGGGTATTATACTGGTCCAGGTCGGCCCGGGAGAAGTTCCGCACGGGTATCTTGGTAATAGGCATGTGTACCCGGGTATCGAGCAGGTGCCAGACTTCCCCTGCTTCATAGGAACGCACCCCATCCCCGATAAGCATGGCGGCTTTGGGTTTTTCCAGGGGGGCGACATACCGGCTTCCCAGGTCCACGCCTTTCAGGTGGTAGCCGGTGGGCACGGCATAGGCAGGAACCTGGAATTCCTCCTGGGCCTCAAGCAGTATCTTATGGACCGCTTCCGGGGACTTTTTCTGAAGGGACACGGGCAATACCAGGGCCCCGTAGGAGAAGGCCTTTTCACGCCCGCCCACCTGGGTGGTGAAGGGCTTGAAGGCGCTGGCCAGGACCAACCCTTCCGACTGCAGCCGGTACAGCAGGGCAGGGGCATTGTAGTCGTCCCAGTCGATTAGGTAGGCGTAAGAAGACGATTCAACAGGGGCCACAGGATACAGGCCCTCCAGGCTGGTGATTTCCTTCCCGGCGGGGACACCCCGCAAAGGGCGGTAATCCATGTTGTAGAAATTGGCGACGGACCAGGCAGACGCATCGTAAAAGACGGAATCGCGATAGCGTTCATAGGTTTCGAAGAAGGTCTGCACCATGCGGTACTGGGGCTGGCTGGCCGGCACCACAATGGCGTCTTCCCCATCGCGGTATACCTTTACCCGGTGCAGGAGTAACTTGTCTATAAACGCCTTGAGGCGGTTTTTATCGTACTTCTCCACTACCCGGTACCCCTTGACCCGGGAGGCTGCGGCATTGCGGAGGGCGGTGTTGAAGAACTCCTTCTGGTACTTCCTCAGCAGGTCTTTGTTTTCCACGGCGGCTTTAACCGTAGTTATGCTCGATACCAGTTGGTTGCGGATCGTGAAGGGAAAAGTGATTTCCCCGTAGGCTGTTTTCTGGGCGTGCCCCCTGGAACTCGCCTGTTCGAAGAGGAGACCAAGCCCCCCCTGCAGGTCGGGATACGAGGAGCCATAGCCCGGGTACGTGCCGTCGAAGACTTCTTTGGTGAAGTACAGGGAACCAATGCTGTCAAGGGATTTTGCGAAATACGCCCCAAACAGGGAATTGAGGTCTTCATAGTTTTCCCTGGGCATGATGGGGTTCAGCGACCCGTTGTCCTTCATGGGTTCGAAGAAGTAGGTGCTCTGGGAGCCCATTTCATGGAAATCGGTAACCACGTTGGGGTACCACTGGTGGTACCAGTCCAGCTTGCCCCGGCTTTCGGGGTTAATGGCCAGCAGCCAGTCGCGGTTCAGGTCAAACCAGTAATGGTTGGTCCTCCCCCCGGGGAAGTATTCGTTGTGTTCGGCATCCTGCGGATCGGTGACAAGGGGGTCCCCCCGGTACGAATTGGCCCATTGCGTATGGCGGTCCCGGCCGTCGGGGTTGATAGTGGGGTCTACAAAGACCACGGCTTCCCTCCGGAAGCGTTCGATCATTGGGTGCTCGGAAGCCACCAGGATGTAGGCACTCAGCAGGGCCGCTTCCGAACTCGAGGGTTCATTCCCATGCACATTGTACCCGAGTTGGACAAAGACCGGCAGGTCATTGCCCGCCTTCACGGCGGTGTTGGGGTCCGTGTAGGCCAGGTGCCGCTGGCGAAACTCCGGCAGGTTTTTAAGGTTTTCGGGCCGGCTGATCCGCAGCATGACCAACCTGCGTTTTTCGTGGGTTTGCCCGTAGGTTTCGATCTCGGCGTTTTCCGATGTTTCGGCCAGGGTTTCGAGGTAGTGGACAATGCGGTCATGGCGGGTATGGTATTCCCCAATGCCGTAACCGAGGAAGGCTTCGGGGGAGGGGATGCCCGCTTTGTAAGGTTCGTATTGCTTCAGGAAATACTCCTGGGCCTGCAGGCAAAGGCTGCCCAGGAAGAGGAGGGAAAAGCAGAATTTTCGCATAGGGATGTGTCGGATGGGTTCTTCTGCTAAAGATAGGAATATTTGCCATTTTGCGAAGGCAGGGGGGAAAAGGAGAGGCTTCTATCCGGGGAAGGGTTCAGGCCAGGGAATGGAACGGGTCCTGCCCCACTTCCTGGAAGCGGATGATATAATAGGTGCCCCGCCTGGAAAGATCGCGGATCACACTGCCCTTCAGCTGGCGGGTTAGGTTGTGGATCAGCTTCAGCCCCAGGGATTTGCTGGTCTGGTAGTCGATGTCTTCGGGGAAGCCTACCCCATTGTCGCCAATGCGCAGGATGTATTCCTGACGGTCCTCTTTCTCGAGGGAAATGCTGATTTCCCCTTCTTCCTGGCCTTCGAAACCGTATTTCAGGGCATTGGTAACCGCTTCATTGATCAGTAGCCCGAGGGGGATGGCCGTATCAATCCCCAATTCTATTTCGGGGATGTCTATCTTCAGGCGGATCTTGCTTTCGGGTCCCTTGATCGATTTGACCAGGTATTCTCCCAGTTGTTGCACATAGGAACTGTATTCGATACGGGATAGATCCTCGCGCATGTACAGCATTTCGTGCACCATGGCCATGCAAACCACCCGGTTCTGGCTGCTGCGGATCTGGCGCAGGGTCTGGTCATCCTCTATGGTCCTTCCCTGCATGCGCAGCAGGCTGGAGACCGTCTGCAGGTTGTTCTTCACCCGGTGGTGCACCTCCTTGAGCAAAAGTTCCTTTTCTTCGACCCGTTGCTCCAGGTCTTCCTTGCTCTGGTAGAGCCCATGGAGGCTTTTCAGGAGGGAATGCCCGAATACCCCGCCCAGGAGGCCCACAAAAAGCAGGAGCACCAGGAACGAAAAGATTGCCCTCGAACCTTCAGGCAACGCGTTGTAGACCGGAAGGACAGCCCTTTGGTCCTGGGCCAGCAATAGGGCCAGGGACGCCAGGGAAACCGCCAGGTAGCCGTGTCCCAGGCGGCGGTGGGTAACATACCCCGACAACACCAGTAACCCGAGCATCACAATAATGGGGCTTTGAAGCCCCCCGCTGTAGAGGCTGCCGGCCATGATGGCCAGCAAGGCCACCAGGGAGCCCAGGTGATAGGAAAGGGTTAGGTGTTCATGAAACCGCAGCAGGATGGCATTCAGGAGCGAAAAGGTCCCAAAGCCGATAAGGATAAG
This sequence comes from Robiginitalea marina, assembly GCF_024006985.1. Lineage (GTDB taxonomy): Bacteria > Bacteroidota > Bacteroidia > Flavobacteriales > Flavobacteriaceae > Robiginitalea > Robiginitalea marina. The sequence goes on along the minus strand of NZ_JAMXIB010000002.1, from coordinate 240,980 downwards.
CGGGAGGGGGGGTGAAGCGCCCAACAGGAACCCGCTGGCCAGGCCCAGCAGGAGGGAACCCAGGCCGGCAACCGCACTGGCCCTGAAGAAGAGCCCGGCCGCATCCTGAAGCCTTTGCTGGTGCTTCCGTTTTTTCTTCATCCTGATGAAAAACGGCTTTTGAGGCATTGTTCCGGTGGCTTGTCCCCTGGGGGCGTTTTCGAAAGTAAAGCTACTCCTAATTTGCCATATAATCAAAAGGCAAGCGGCAATCTCCGGGAGTGGACCCCAGGCATCAATCTTCCACCAGCACCCATTCCCCTTTGGCCAGCAGGGGTTCTGCCTGTTTGAATTTCATGGATTTATTTTCCCCGGAAAGCACGTTTTTGATGGTGACGCGTTCATTGCGGCCGATTTTTGGTTTTTCCCGGGTAATGGTTTCCGTGATCGGCTGACGCCCGCCCTGTTGCTGCCCAACGGCCCTGCTCTGGGCGGCCAGTTCTTCGCTGCTGGGGATTTCCTCCTTGGAGGTCTTCAGGCTTTCCTTTGGCCGGCGCACCTGCCGCGCTTCATGGATCTGCTGGGTAGTGGCAGAGGGAAGCTCCCCTTTGAAGAGGAAGGAGACCACCTCCTTATTGACTTTTTCGATCATCCCCTTAAACAGCTCAAAGGCCTCGAACTTATAGATCAGCAGCGGGTCTTTTTGTTCGTGTACGGCCAACTGGACCGACTGTTTGAGCTCATCCATCTTGCGCAGGTGGGTTTTCCACGCGTCATCGATGATGGCCAGGGCAATATTTTTCTCAAAGTCTGCAACCAGTTGTTTCCCCTGGCTTTCATAGGCGTCCTTAAGGTCGGTAACCACGTTAAGCGTCTTGATCCCGTCGGTAAAGGGCACAACGATACGCTCAAACTTGTTGGCGTTGTCTTCATAGACCTTTCGGATGACCGGATAGGCTGCCGCCGCGGAGCGGTCCATTTTGTCGTGGTAATGTGCATAGGCGGCCCGATAGACTTTCTGGGCGATTTCCTGGAACGGCAGTTTCCCAAACTCCTCTTCGGAGATGGGGGAGGTAATGGAGAAATATTTAATGAGCTCAAACTCGAAATTTTTATAGTCTGAGGCCATTTTGTTGGTTTCCGCGACCACCTCGCAGGTATCGTAGATCATATTTGCGATGTCCACTTTCAGCCGGTCGCCCTGCAGGGCGTGCCGCCTGCGCTTGTAAACCACCTCCCTTTGGGCGTTCATCACATCGTCGTACTCCAGCAGGCGCTTGCGGATGCCGAAGTTATTTTCTTCCACCTTCTTCTGGGCCCGTTCGATGGAGCGGGTCATCATGCTGTGCTGGATTACCTCCCCTTCCTTCAACCCCATGCGGTCCATCATCTTGGCTACCCGGTCGGAGCCGAAAAGGCGCATTAAATTGTCTTCAAGGGAAACGTAAAACTGGGAGCTCCCGGGATCCCCCTGCCGCCCGGAGCGGCCCCGAAGCTGGCGGTCCACCCTTCGGGAATCGTGCCGTTCGGTCCCCACGATGGCCAACCCTCCGGCCTTTTTAACCTCGTCGGTAAGCTTGATGTCGGTCCCGCGCCCGGCCATGTTCGTGGCGATGGTAACGACCCCGGGTTTCCCGGCCTCAGCAACGATATCGGCTTCCTTTTTATGCAATTTCGCGTTCAGGACATTGTGAGGGATCTTCCTCAGCCCCAGCATCCGCGAGAGCAATTCTGAAACCTCTACGGAGGTGGTTCCGATCAGCACGGGCCTGCCTGCCCCGGAAAGCTGGGTGACCTCCTCGATGATGGCGTTGTATTTCTCCCTTTTGGTCTTGTAAATCAAATCATTGCGGTCATCCCGTACCACCGGGCGGTTGGTTGGGATTTCCACGACATCCAGCTTGTAGATCTCCCAGAATTCCCCCGCCTCGGTGACGGCTGTCCCCGTCATCCCCGCCAGCTTCCGGTACATGCGGAAATAGTTCTGCAGGGTGATGGTGGCAAAGGTCTGGGTCATCGCCTCGATCCGGACGTTCTCCTTCGCTTCGATCGCCTGGTGGAGCCCGTCGGAGTACCTGCGGCCTTCCATGATCCGGCCCGTCTGTTCGTCCACGATCATCACCTTGTTCTCCATCACCACGTATTCCACGTCTTTTTCAAACAGGGTGTACGCCTTCAGCAACTGGGTCAGGGTGTGGATGCGCTCGCTTTTCACGGCAAAATCCTTGAAGAGTTCGTCCTTCAGCCTGGCCTCTTCTTCAATTTCGAGATTCTGGTTTTCGATCAGGGCAATCTCGCTGCCGATGTCGGGCATCACGAAGAAATCCCTGTCCTGGTCCGAGGAAATGTGCGAAATGCCCCGGTCGGTCAACTCGATCTGGTTGTTTTTCTCATCGATCACAAAAAGGAGTTCCTCGTCTACTTTGGGCATCTCCCGGTTGTTGTCCTGCATGTAGAAGTTTTCGGTCTTCTGCAGCAGTTGCTTGATCCCTTCCTCGCTCAGGAATTTGATCAGGGCCTTGTTCTTCGGCAGCCCCCGGTGGACCCTGAGCAGGAGGAAGCCCCCTTCCTTCAGGTCGCCCTCGGCGATTTTCTTTTTGGCCTCAGCCAGCACCCCGGTGAGGTAGCGCTGTTGCTGCTGTACCAACTCGGAAACCTTTGGCCGCAACTCATTGAATTCGTGCCGGTCCCCTTCCGGTACAGGTCCGGAAATGATCAGGGGGGTACGGGCGTCGTCGACCAGTACCGAGTCCACCTCATCCACAATGGCGTAATGGTGGGGGCGCTGCACCAGGTCCGCGGGGGTGTGGGCCATGTTGTCGCGCAGGTAATCGAAACCGAACTCATTGTTGGTCCCGTAGGTGATATCGGCATTGTAGGCGTTCCGCCGTCCCTCGGAATTGGGCTGGTGCTTGTCGATGCAGTCTACCGAGAGCCCGTGAAACTCGAAGAGGGGCCCCATCCACGCGCTGTCGCGCTTGGCCAGGTAGTCGTTTACGGTAACCAGGTGCACCCCCTTGCCGGCAAGGGCATTCAGGTAGACGGGCAGGGTCGCCACCAGGGTTTTCCCTTCTCCGGTCTGCATTTCCGCGATTTTCCCCTGGTGGAGTACAATCCCCCCGATGAGCTGTACATCGTAGTGGACCATATCCCAGGTTACGGGCTTTCCGGCAGCATCCCATGAATTGCTCCAGGTGGCGTGGTCCCCATCCAGTTTTACATAGTCGGCCCGGGCAGAAAGCAGGCGGTCAAACTCAGAGGCCTTTACGGTAAGTGTAGGGTTTTCCGTAAACCTTCTCGCGGTTTCTTTCATCACCGCAAACGCCTCGGGCAGGAGTTCTTCGAGTGTTTTTTCGGTCTGGGCATATACCTGGTCCGAAAGTTGGTCTATCTGGGCATACAGGCTTTCGTTGAGGTCTATATCCTCCGAAGTCCTGGCTTGTTCCCTCAGGGCTTCGATCTGGTCCTGAAGCTCCCGGGTGTTTTCCCGGATCGCCTTTTTAAAGTCCGCCGTTTTCTGGCGGAGTTCGTCATGGCTCAGCGATTTCAGTGCCGCTTCGTGGGATTTTATTTTCTCGATGGTGGGCTGAAGCGCCCTGACGTCTTTCTTGGCTTTGTCCCCTACGAAGGTCTTTAAGATCGAGTTGATGATACTCATAGTAGTGCTTGTTTTTTTGCCAGTCCGGGAAGTGCGTCCGGGGCAACCGGATAGGCAGGCCGCTCCCGGAAGGTTCGGGCCATAGGTTCCGTACAAAAGGCGTTCCAGATTTATGGATATCGGGAAAGATTCCTTCCGGCCTGCCAAAATTACATAAAAAAAAAGCCTCCGAAGAGACTTTTTGCGATTGTTATGGGGATTGTCAATACTCGTCCTCGTTCCAGAGGTAGTCTTCTTCCGTAGGGTAGTCAGGCCAGATTTCCTCTATAGATTCGTAGATTTCACCGCCTTCTTCCTCCATGGATTGCAGGTTTTCCACAACTTCCAGGGGGGCTCCGGTACGGATCGCATAGTCGATCAACTCATCCTTTGTGGCGGGCCAGGGGGCGTCGCTCAGGTAGGATGCCAATTCTAGTGTCCAGTACATAGCAGGGTGACTGTTTTAAAATTTTTGCAAAAATATATTTTATCCCAAAATGGCAAAGCAAATAAGTGCTTATTTCCTAACCATCAAGCAATTTTGCGGAATCTTCAAAAGCGAAAGCTGCAAAATGCGGATTTATTCCGCCGATTTTCCGGGAATCCACCTGATTTCCTTTGCCTGTACTTCCGATGACAATTTCCGTGCCAGTACGAACAGGTAATCGGAAAGCCGGTTGAGGTAGGCCAAAACGACCTCCGACACCTCGCTGTGCTCCGCCAGCAGAGTGGTCATTCGCTCGGCCCTTCGGCAAACCGTCCTGGCCACGTGACAGGTTGACACAGTGGGGTGCCCGCCGGGCAGGATGAAGTGGGTCATGGGCGGAAGGGCATCGTTCAGGGCGTCGATTTCCCCTTCCAGGGCTTCCACGTCAGCAGGTGATAATTTTGGGATTTGCAGGCGTTCCTTCCCGCTTTTGGTTTTGGCCTTTTCCGGTTCCGTGGCCAGCATGGCCCCGGCGGTAAACAGGCGTTCCTGGATCTGCAGCAGGAAGTCGCCGTGCCTTGGGGCCAGGCCCTGGTCCCGGAGCATGCCGAGCCAGGAATTCAGTTCGTCCAGGGTGCCATAGCTCTGGATGCGGATATGGTGTTTGGGGACCCGGGTCCCCCCGAATAGGGCGGTGGTACCCCCATCCCCGGTTTTGGTGTAGATTTTCATAGCCATGTCGGCGTTTTTGATGCGGACGCCTTAGTTTCTTTCCGATTTTCCGCGACGATCCCTCAATCGACGGCCCTCCATAAAGGACCGCGATTTCCGCTTTTTGGAATGGCGTTTGTTAATGGAGGCGATCAGCAGGTACACCACGAGCAACCCCCCAAGGGCGTAAAAGATTTCGTTAGTCATCGCCTGTCAAAATTAGGCCATTAATTCCGGATTCTAAAATGTTGCCGGGCCTGCTGGCGGCGGAAAAAAAGGAGGCCGCAGTCGTAGGTTTCCAAAACTACGTTCACCTGGGGCAGGCGGGTAGCCTCCAACCATTTTTTATGGGAACCCCCGTGCATGCGGAGCTTCCCAACAAAAACCACGCTGTCGTTATGCCACTGGCCTGCTCTCCCCAGGGCTTCGGCCAGCCCCTGCTCTGGGGACTCAAAAATAAACAGGTCAAAAGGGGCCTGACCCCGGGAGAGGCCCGGCCTCTGCTTTTCCAGCCACGAGGCCAGGGGGTGGTCCGGGGGGGCGGCCCCGATACAAACGGGCCCAAAATGGTCGGCAGCAGCCAGCAGCAGGCGTTGGTCAGGGGGGAATTGCCTCAGGTCCCTGCTGTAAAGTCCCTCGTCCAGGAAGCGGTAGACGAAGGGGGAATGTATCCCGTGACGGGATTTCGCCCGCAGCCAGAACAACCATCGATGCAGCAAGGTCTCCAAATCGCAGCGCGTTTTTTACCTCTCCTCAATGGCGGAGAGTTCGAACCAGCGTTCGGTTTTCTCTTCCAGGAGCCCCACAACCCCGGAAAGCTCCCTGGAAAGTTCGTTCAGTTCCTCCCCGGGCAATTCGGGGTTTATAAACAGTTCCTCCAACTCGGCCTTCCTCCCTTCGAGGCGGGCGATGTCGGCTTCGAGTTCCTTCAGTTCGCGCTGTTGGGTGTAACTCAGCTTCCCTCTCCGCCCCTCCGGGGCCGCCCCTTTTTTCTCCGCGGGGGTTGGCTGTGCGGTTGCCGCACCTGAACGGGTTTCTTTGTGCAGCAGGTGGGTGCGGTACTCCGAATAATTCCCGGGGAAGTCGGTAATATGGCCTTCCCCGTCAAAAATAAAGAGGTGGTCTGTAATTTTATCCATAAAATACCGGTCGTGGGAGACGATCAGCACGGTACCCGGGTAATCGAGCAGGAAGTTTTCCAGTACATTCAGGGTGAGGATGTCCAGGTCATTGGTGGGCTCGTCGAGGATCAGGAAATTGGGGTTCCCGATCAGCACGGTGCAAAGGAAAAGCCGCTTCTTTTCACCCCCGCTCAGCTTATCGACATAATCGTATTGCTGCTTGCGGTCAAAGAGGAACCGCTCCAGCAGTTGCTGGGCACTGAGCTGCCGTCCTTTTTTAAGGGGGATGTATTCGCCGAAATCCCGGATAATGTCAATCACCTTCCGTCCGGGCTCCGGGGGCAGCCCGGCCTGGGTGTAGTAGCCGATACTCAGGGTTTCCCCGTGCACCACCTTCCCGGTATCGGGCTGCAGGTTCCCGCATACCAGTTCCAAAAAGGTCGATTTCCCGCTGCCGTTCCTCCCGACCAGCCCAATGCGTTCGCCCCGCTTGAAGTGATAGCTGAAATCCCTGAACAGGACGCGGTCCCCAAATGCCTTGGAAACGCGGTGCAGTTCCACCACCTTGGTCCCCAGACGCTCCATGTTGATCTCCAGCTCCACCTGGTGCTCCTGGCGGCGCTGGAAGGCCTGCTTCTTAAGGGCTTCGAAGTCGTCTATCCGGGCTTTGGATTTGGTCGTCCTCGCCTTCGGCTGGCGCCGCATCCACTCCAGCTCTTTCCGGTATAACCCCTGCGTCTTCTGCTGGGTAACCTCCTGCAGGGCTTCCCGGGCCTCCTTTTCACGGAGGTAATAGGCGTAGTTTCCCTTGTACGTATGCAATTCCCCCTGGTCGAGCTCCAGGATCTGGTTGCACACCCTGTCCAGGAAATACCGGTCGTGGGTGACCATAAAGAGGGTTTGGATGTGCTGTTTGAAGTATTCCTCGAGCCATTCGATCATCTCCAGGTCGAGGTGGTTGGTGGGCTCGTCCAGGATCAGCAGTTCCGGGGGGTCGATCAGGATATGCGCCAGGGCCAGCCTGCGACGCTGCCCTCCGGAAAGCGTCCCGACCCCGGCGTCCGGCTGGTGGAGGTCCAGTTTTGAGAGGATCTGGTTGAAGCGTGTTTCCAGGTCCCAGGCCCCGGCCCGTTCCATGGCTTCAAAGGCCCGCTGGTACCCTTTCTGGTCTTCCGGGTTGGCCAGGGCTTTCTCATACCGGGCAATAATCTGTACGGTTTCGTTGTCGGAGGCAAAAAGGGTGTCGGCGACTGTAAGGTTGGGGTCGAGCGCTGGTTCCTGCTCCAAATACCCGATTCTAAGGCCCTTCCTGCAGGTTACCTGCCCCTGGTCAGGCGGGTGTTTTCCGGCCAGGATGTCCATAAGGGTGGTTTTTCCGGTGCCATTGCGGGCGACCAGGGCTATTTTCTGCCCCTCGTTAATGCCAAAGGAGAGTCCTGAGAACAGCAGGCGTTCCCCATAGGACCGGGACAGGTTTTCAGCGCTGAGCAGGTTCACGGATGATTTTTGAAGTAGGCGTAAAGGTAGGCATACCGCAGCAAAAGGGCTGCCCAAACCGGCAGGAGGTGGGGTGAAAAGGACTGTATCTGTCCCAGCCAGAGGAGCAGGCCTGCTATGATTAGCACCGCCAGGGCCAGAAGGTAGGCGGCGATCCAGGCGGGCTGCTTGCGGGCAAAGCCCAAAGGGAAGGCCAGGATTAAGTTCATCGGAACGGCCCAAAGCAGGTTGGCATTCCACTGGGTCGCCTGGTGGTCGGTGAAAAACCAGAGGAAAGCGATGAGTACCCCGCTGGCCCCGGTAAGGAAGAACAGGAGGAAATCAAGGACGCGGCTTCTCGCCTGGTTGCGGTAATCGATCCAGGTAATGGTTCCGGTGGCCAGGAGCAGGAGGAGCATCCAGAACAGGGGGGTTGCCGTGAAATAGGAAGGCAGGGGGGGCAAAGTGAGGTCCAGGATGGTACGTTCCTTTTTAACCAGGGGCGTATTGCCCATGGCGGCGTGCTGCATTTGCAGTTCCACATATTCCGGCAAAAAGGAAAATTCCGGCCCACGGGCCTCCCGGTCGATTACGGAGCCCAGGGCCAGGTCTATGCCCAGGGCCGACCAGCTGTTCCAGTACAGGTTTTTATGGATCAGTTCCCTGAAGGTAAGGGATTCCTGCAAATGCCCGTACGAATACTCCAGGGCCGGATTCAGGACCCTGGCGAGGATTTCGGGAATCTTGGTGGCGCAGTTTTCAAAGAGGAAATCGTACCGGTAAAAGCGGTTTTCGGGCCGGTGGTTTTCTTCGAGGAAGTCGAAGAGGGCCGTGGCCTCGCTGGCATCCAGGTCCAGGAGTTGTTCCCTTACCCAGCGGTTTTCGTACTGGTAGGTATAGAGGAAGTCTTCAAATCGCTGCTTGCTCAGGGCGTAAGGCAACCTGCCCCGGGCGAATTTTGCATAGAAGTTGGGGGTATTGAAGTCAAAGGTACCATAGTTGTAGACCCAGTCGATCCCTTTTTGGGGATCCCTGAGCCGGAAGGCACTGTGGCCGAAGGTGGCATAGAGGTCCCTGCCCGGGCCGCAGGTAACCACGCTGAACTGTGCCTGTGGGCTGAGTGCCCCGGACTGGGCCGGGGAAGGGGAGGCGGCAAACAGGCATGCCAGCCAAAGCAGAAGGGTGTGTTTGATCATTGCGGGCTTGAGGCGGGAATTGGGTTTCCCCTCACAAATATCCGACTATTTTAAGAATGTACAACCCGGGGCCCGGCCTCGCCCGGCCTGTTTTTGGACCCTGTTATGTTTGGGATTTGTGCTATTTTTACGAAAACCGACCCGGCCATGAAACATCTACCCAACGCCATCACCCTTTTGAATATCCTCTTTGGTTCCATCGCCGCGGTTTTTGCGGTGCTCCACCGCATGGAATGGGCGGCCCTGTTTTTTGCCCTTGGGGTAACCTGTGATTTTGCGGACGGGTTGGTGGCCCGAAAACTGGGGGTGCAGTCCGAACTCGGCATCCAGCTCGATTCCCTTGCCGATATGATCACCAGTGGCCTGGTCCCCGGCCTGGTCATGTGCCAGTTGCTGGGCATGTCGCAGAGCGGTGGCTGGAATTCCGGGAATTTTTTCGCTGAGGCCCTCAGCCGAGACGGTTGGGCATCAGCCTGGTTTCCGTTCCTGGGCCTCTTGATTACCCTTGCCTCCGGGCTCCGGCTGGCGCGGTTTAACATAGACGAAAACCAGGTGAGTTCCTTTACCGGGTTGCCCACCCCTGCCAATGCGTTGCTGGTGCTTTCCCTTCCCCTGATCCTGATGTATAACGGCAGCGATTTTACCAATGCCCTCATCCTTAATCCATGGGTCCTGGTGGCCCTGACCCTGCTCAGCGCGTACCTTTTGAATGCCCCGATAGCGCTGTTCGCCCTGAAATTCGACAATTACTCCTTCAAAGACAATGGCCTGAAGTATATTTTCCTGGTGGTGAGCCTGGTACTGCTGCTTACCCTTCAATTCCTGGCCGTGCCCCTGATCATCTTGTTCTATGTGGGAACTTCCCTGTTTGGAAAGAAAACGGACCCGCCCGCTGCGGGCCTTTAAAAGGAAAGTTTTTTCTTCCGCAGCTCGAAATTCTGCCCCAGGTATACCTTCCTGACCATCTCATCCGCTGCGAGGTCTTCCGGCACCCCTGACTTCAGGATGCCACCTTCGAACATCAGGTACGACCGTTCGGTTATCGCAAGGGTCTCCTGCACATTGTGGTCTGTGATCAGGATCCCGATATTCCGTTCTTTCAACTGGGCGACGATCCGCTGGATATCTTCTACGGCAACAGGGTCAACCCCGGCAAAGGGCTCGTCCAGGAGGATGAATTTGGGGTCGGTTGCCAGCGCCCGGGCTATTTCGGTGCGGCGGCGCTCCCCCCCTGACAGGAGGTCCCCGCGGTTTTTGCGGATATGGCCAATGCCGAACTCCTCCAGCAGGCTTTCCAGGCGCAGGTGCTGTTCTTTTTTGCTCAGGGAGGTCAGCTGCAATACGCTGAGGATGTTTTTCTCCACGCTCAGCTTCCGGAATACCGAAGCCTCCTGGGCGAGGTATCCGATCCCGTGTTGGGCGCGCTTATACATGGGGAACTGGGTGATTTCGGTATCGTCGAGGAAGATCTGCCCCCCGTTGGGCCTGATCAGCCCCACGATCATGTAGAAAGAAGTTGTTTTTCCGGCCCCATTCGGCCCCAAAAGGCCGACGATTTCCCCCTGGTTGACTTCAAGGGAAATCCCCCGGACCACCTGGCGGCCCCGGTACGATTTCATGATATTCTCGGCGCTCAGCTTCATAGGCAGGCCCCAAAACTAAGGCTTTTAGGGCTTGGTCGAAAAGGAATTGGGGATTTTTTAACCCTGCCCTTCAAGGGCCTCCCAGAATTCATAGGCCCGCCTCAGGTGGGGGATTACAATGGTGCCGCCCACCAGGGTGGCTATCCCCAGGGTTTCCATGACTTCTTCTTTGGTGGCGCCCTGTTCATGCAGGGTTTGCAGGTGATAGCGGATGCAGTCGTCGCAGCGGAGGACCGCGGAGGCTACCAGCCCCAGGAGCTCCTTGGTTTTTACATCCAGGGACCCCGGCAGGTAGGCGTTGGTGTCGAGGTTGAAAATCCGCTTGATGAGCTTGCTGTCGGAGCCCAGCAGCTTTTCGTTCATCCGTTCGCGGTAGGCGTTGAAGTCATCGACGGGATTCGGCATTGGTCTTGGCTTTTTTGGCGTCCCGTTTCAGGACGATTCCGGAAATATAGATACTAACCTGATACAGCACCAGGACGGGGATGGAGACAATGATCTGGCTGGCCACGTCCGGGGGGGTGATCACGGCAGAGACGATCAGCACGATCACCAGTGCAATCTTTCGATACTTCTTGAGGAACTCCGGCGTCACCAGGCCCACCCGGGTAAGGAAGTAGATGATGATGGGCAGTTCGAACATCAGACCGCACGCAATTACCGAAGCCCTTACCGTGGAGATGAAGGAGGCAATATCGATCTCGTTAGACACTTCTTTGCTGACCTGGTAGGTCCCCAGGAAATTGATCGAAAGGGGGGCTACTACATAGTAGCCGAACAGTACCCCCATGAAAAACAGCAGGGAAGCGACCAGGATGAAGCCCCTGGAGTTTTTCCGTTCGTTTTCATAGAGCCCCGGGCTGATGAACTTCCACATTTCGTAGAGCACGTAAGGAAACCCCACGATGAAACCCGCCCAGATGGAGGTCCAAATGTGGGCGGAAAATTGCCCGGCCATGGTCCGGTTCTGGATGGTAAAAGGCAGCTCATCGGCGCAAAAGGCCGAATTCAGCCCCAGGCGGGTGGCGATGTCGCAAAAGAGGCGGTAGGTGGGAAAACTCATCTTCTTGGGCCCGAAAATGACGGTGTCGAAGATAAAATCCTTCATCAGGAAGGCGGCAATGCCGATGATCACAATTGCCACGGTGGACCGGATCAGGTGCCAGCGGAGCTCTTCCAAATGGTCCAGGAAGGACATTTCATTTGGGTCCTTTCTCACTTTAGCCATTAGAGTATTCCTTCCTTTAAGAGGTTATGTAGGTGGACCACCCCCCGGTACTTTGTCCCCTCCACGGCAAGGAGTTGGGAGATGTCGTTGTCCTGCATGGTTTTCAGCGCTTTTACGGCCAGGACGTCGGTGCCGATGGTTTTCGGGTTGGAGGTCATGACATCCCGGGCCCGGAGACCGCTGATATTGTCGTATTTATTCAGCATCCGCCTGATGTCCCCATCGGTGATGATGCCCACAATGGTTTCACCGTCAAGCACTGCGGTAACCCCCAGCATTTTTTCGGAGATCTCCACGATGGCGTGTTTTACGGGGGTATCCGGGCTTACCTGCGGGATCAGGTTTTGTGAGGTAATGTCCCCGACCCTCAGGTAGAGTTTTTTGCCCAGGGTGCCCCCCGGGTGGTACCGGGCAAAATCGCGGCTGCTGAACCCCCTGAGTTCCAGCAGGCAAATGGCCAGGGCATCCCCGACCACCATCTGGGCCGTGGTACTGGTGGTCGGGGCCAGGTTGTTCGGGCAGGCCTCCTTTTCCACGTAGGTGTTGAGCACGTAATCGGCTTTCTGGGCCAGGAAGGAGTCGGTATTCCCGGTCATGCCGATCAGGGTGTTGGCACCCTGTTTGATCAGGGGCACCAGCATTTTTATTTCAGGGGTATTCCCGCTTTTGGAGATGCAGATCACCACATCGTTCTTTTGGATGGTGCCAAGGTCGCCATGGATGGCGTCTGCGGCGTGCATGAAAATAGCCGGGGTACCCGTGGAATTGAGGGTGGCCACGATCTTCGAGGCAATGATGGCGCTCTTTCCGATACCGCTGACCACCACCCTGCCTTCCGACTTCAGGATACACTGCACGGCAAGGGCGAAATCCTCGTCCAGCAGGCTGCCCAGATAGCTGATCGCCCGGGCTTCCGAAGCAATGGTTTTCCGGGCCAGATCGAGTATAGCTTTACTGTCCTTCAAGGTTTTGCATTAAATTTTCAACGGGTGGCAGATTCCTTAAATTCCCCTTAAAATTAGGCGGCAATCTAAAAGAATGTGCTATCTTTAATACAACAAAATTAATCAATCTAATTCGAAAGAATTCCAAACTGCACCCTTTTCGCGCCCGGGCATGAAATTTCTTCCGAAAGTCCCCTGGCTGGCGTGTTGAATATTTTTCCCGGAAAAGGAAATTTTCCATAAATGGTTCTGAAGAATGATAATGAATGAACTTGATTTAAAGGCTTCCCTAAAAAAATATTTTGGTTTTTCTCAATTCAAGGGCCTTCAGGAGGATGTGATCAACACCATCATGGAGGGTCGAAACGCTTTTGTCATTATGCCCACCGGGGGAGGGAAATCCCTTTGCTACCAGTTGCCCGCCCTGATCAAGGAGGGGACGGCCATTGTGGTTTCTCCCCTGATCGCCCTGATGAAAAACCAGGTGGATGCCCTCAGGGGGGTTTCGGACCACGAAGGGGTGGCCCACGTGCTGAACAGTTCCCTGACCAAAAGCGAAATCCGGAAGGTCAAGAAGGATATTACCACCGGGGTGACCAAGCTTCTGTACGTGGCCCCGGAATCGCTCACCAAAGAGGAATATGTGGATTTCCTGCAGGGGGTCACCCTCTCTTTCGTGGCGATAGACGAGGCCCACTGCATCTCTGAGTGGGGTCACGATTTTCGTCCGGAATACCGCAACCTGCGGGCGATCATCAATCGCCTCGGGGAGGGGATCCCCCTGATTGCCCTGACGGCCACCGCGACCCCCAAGGTGCAGGAAGACATCCTCAAGAACCTTGGCATCCCCGATGCCGAGGTCTTCAAAGCCTCCTTTAACCGCCCGAACCTCTTCTATGAAGTGCGCCCCAAAACCCGGAACGTGGATGGGGACATTATCCGTTTTGTCAAAAAAAATGCGGGGAAATCGGGGATTATCTATTGCCTAAGCCGCAAGCGGGTAGAAGAACTGGCCCAGGTGCTACAGGTGAACGGGATTTCCGCCGTGCCCTATCACGCCGGCTTTGATGCAAAAACACGCGCCAGGTACCAGGATATGTTCCTGATGGAAGAAGTGGATGTGGTGGTGGCCACCATTGCCTTCGGCATGGGTATCGACAAGCCCGATGTGCGCTACGTGATCCACCACGACATCCCCAAGAGCATCGAAAGCTATTACCAGGAAACCGGCAGGGCCGGAAGGGATGGGGGGGAAGGCCACTGCCTCGCCTTCTATGCGTATAAGGACGTGGAGAAACTGGAAAAATTCATGTCGGGCAAACCGGTGGCCGAGCAGGAGATCGGGAATGCCCTCCTTCAGGAAATCGTGGCCTATGCCGAGACCTCCATGTCGCGAAGGAAATTCATCCTACATTATTTTGGGGAGGAGTTCGACGAGGTCCATGGGGAAGGGGCCGACATGGACGACAACGCCCGGAACCCCAAGGAAAAGGAAGAAGCCCAGGAGAGCGTGGTAAAGCTTTTGCAGGTAGTACAGGGAACCAACCAGAAGTTCAAGGCGAGGGAAATCGTCAAGGTGCTTACCGGGGGCACCAATGCGCTCATTGCCTCCCATAAAACCGATGAGAAGCCGTTTTTTGGCATTGGGAAAGACCATGAAAAGCATTACTGGATGGCCCTGATACGGCAGGTGCTGGTGGCGGGCCTGCTCCGCAAGGAAATCGAGCAATACGGGATCCTCCACCTCACGGAAGCCGGGGAGGCTTATCTGCATTCCCCGTCTTCGTTCATGATGACCAAGGACCATGTATACCCGGAAGAGGAAGAAGGCAGGGGAACCCCCCAGGCCGGTTCCCGGGATGCCGTGGCCGACGAAACCCTGCTGAAGATGCTGAAAGACCTCCGTCGCAAGGAGGCCCAAAAACAGGATGTGCCCCCATATGTGATTTTCCAGGACCCTTCCCTGGAAGATATGGCCCTGAAATATCCGATCACCCTTGAGGAGCTAACCAATGTGCACGGGGTGGGGGAAGGGAAGGCCCGGAAGTACGGACGCCCCTTTATGGAATTGATTTCCCGCTACGTGGAGGAGAACGACATTACCCGTCCCGAAGACCTGGTGGTCCGCACCACCGGGGCCAATTCCGGCCTGAAGCTCTACATCATCCAGAATGTGGACCGCAAACTGCCCCTCGATGATATTGCGGCGGCCAAGGGGCTCCAGCTCTCTGATCTGGTCAAGGAAATGGAGCAGATCGTATTCAGCGGCACCCGGCTCGACCTCGGCTATTACATCGATGAGATCCTTGATGAGGACCAGCAGGAAGAAATCCACGAGTATTTCCTGGAAGCCGAAACCGACAATATCGAGGAGGCCCTAAAGGAATTCGATGGAGAGTATGAGGACGAGGAACTTCGCCTGTACCGGCTGAAGTTCATGAGCGAGGTGGCGAACTGATTATCAAAGGCCAACAAAAAAACCGGCAAGCGCCGGTTTTTTTGTTTGGGCCTTGCAGGACTTAGTGCAACTCTCCGCTGGTGACCAGGGCGATGATGACCCCGAAGTACAGGATAACCACCACCAACATGATCAGGGAAAGGGCCAGGCCGATGTACGAGAGTACCCGGGAAGTCCTGACATTTTCATATCCTGAATACCGGTCCGGGTCCTGCTGGTAGGTCGTTTCCGCTTTTTTGGCACTGCTGAGGCCAATGATGCTGAAGATAGCTGCAAATGGCCCGCAGCAGACCACGGCTCCCACAATGGAGAGGATTCCCATGGTCATGGCTGTACTGGCACCGGGCAGAGGTTCCTGGCTCATAGTATCTGTTTTAATTTTAGGGGGTTTACGACTTGAGGAATCCGCTCCGGGCAGGTCCTTAATTCTGGCCTCCCCATTGTTCGCTCATTTCCTGTACTTTTTCCATGTAAGCATCCCATCCGCCAATTTGGTAGATCTGGAAGACGCTCCAAAGGAAATACAACACCCCGATTACCATCCCCACAATGGCGATGATCTTTGCGGTTTTCAGCTGGCTGTAGTTCGAGTAGTTCTCTGGGTTGGCCCGGTAGGTCTTCTCATCGTTCCTGAGGATGAAAAAGGCAATAGCGGCCACCAGTGCCCCGGGTAAACCGGCAAAACAGCAGCAGAGGAAGGAAAGGATGCCCAGTACCAGGGCAAGGGTTACATTGGGTAGTTTTTGTTGTTCCATAAAGAGGGTCAATTAGTTGGCGATCTTGATTATAAAATTGGTTAGGATAGCAAAAACAGTGGTCCCCGCCAGGATGGAGGTGATAGTGCCGGCCTTTCTGACGGGTATAAACCGGTTCAGCGCGAGGAAGCCGAAAAGGGCCACCATCGGCAACAGGCCGGGATACATAAAAAAGGAATCGGCGAAATCCCCCTTTAGCAGGAGTACAATAGAACGTTGCAAGCCGCAGCCCGGGCAGTCCAGGCCGAAAACCTGCTTGCTGAAGCAAGGCAGCATATGCCTTTCAGACAGGAATATGAACATCCAGGGGTAGTGCACGCCGTTACCATTTCGGTTCGTACCACGAAAAATACTATTATTTTTGAGCAATGAAAATAAAACACGCCATTTATTTTGTGTTCGCCCTGGCCGGGGCGGCCTTCCTTTTCCTTTCCAATACCTTCAGGGTTAAGGAACTGGGCCTCGCCCTTGGGTTCAGCCTGTTGATGCTGGGCCTGTACGGTCTTTCAAGGCGGAACCTTCCGGCTGACCGGGAGCCATCCAATACCGACGGGGATGAGAGGCTTTAAAGTGGGGGATCGGGTTCAGTTGCTCGATGAACTGACCCAGGGGGTGGTCCTCAGGGTATGGCCGGGGAAAGTGCGCATCCTTACCGCAGAAGGGTTTGAACTGGAAGTGGATTCGGATGCCGTGGTCGCACAGCCCGGGGCAGGGGAGATTCCCCTCGACCAGGCTGCCCTGGCTGCGGCCCTGGCAGCGGAGCACCAGCCCACAAAAAAACCACAAAGCCCACGGCGCGGGCGCACGGTCCCACCCATGGAGGTCGATTTGCACATCGACAAGCTCCTGGATGATACCCGGGCCATGTCGGCCCACGACATTTTGGATTACCAGCTCCGCACGGCCCGGGGGCAACTTGAATTTGCCATCCGTAAGAGGCTGCAACGCCTGGTGTTTATCCACGGGGTGGGGGAAGGGGTCTTGCGGGAAGAATTGTATACCCTGATCCGCAGGTACCCGGGGTTGCGGTATCAGGATGCCGATTACCGGACTTATGGGATGGGGGCCACCGAAGTCTACATCACGCAGGAAGCCCGCCTTTAGTTGGCGGTGGTGACCAGGGTGCCGAATTCGTCCACCTCCAGGTTGGTCAGCCGTTCCCCGGAATCGTTTACAAAGGAGATGCCCTTAAGCCTTATGGTGTGTTCGAATTGGGTGGTGTCCGAAGGGTTGCGGGTGGTGAAGACCTGTACCGTCCCGTCAGCCGCCAGGATCTCTTCCACTACTGTGGGTGAAACCGGCGGGATGGGATCGCAGAAATACCCGGTGGTCGCCTGGTCAGACAACAGCCGGTAGATGAGCTGGGATTGGCCGGGCACCGCACTGGTAAGGGTATCCGAAGAGGCTTCGTTTAGCAACAGGCCCGGCTGCAACTCGAGGATGAGGGTTTCAGGCCCCTTGAGTTTGAATAGCACTTCAGTAGCCGTTGAGGGGTTGCCGCAAACCTGAATCGATTCCTGGTTGAAATCGATGGTATCGATTTCCAACACCCCGGCGGAACAGGCCCACAGGCCGGGAAGAAGCAGTAAGAAAAACCTTTTTTTCACAGGAGCAAAGGTAGGGGAAAGCCCCCGTTTCCGCCCAAACCTTTTGCCTGTTTTTAGATGATTTTCGAAGGAAACGGTTATTTTTGGCCCTACGATTCAAACGCGATGCAACAAATTTACCTTGACAATGCTGCTACCACCCCGCTCAGGGAAGAAGTGATCGAGCGCATGCACGAGGCCCTGGGCACCTGCTATGGAAACCCCTCATCCACCCATGCTTTTGGGCGGACAGCCAAAACAGGGATCGAACAGGCCCGCAAGACCATAGCCCGGGAGCTGAATGCCCAGCCCGGGGAGATAATTTTTACCTCAGGTGGCACCGAGGCAGATAATATGATCCTTCGCTGTGCCGTGCGCGACCTGGGGGTGGAAACCCTCATCACCTCCAGGGTGGAGCACCATGCCGTTTTGCATACGGCCGAGTGCCTGCTCCGGGAATATGGCATCCGCCTTGAATACGTTCCGCTTACGGCAGAGGGGAATCCCGACATGGAAGCCCTTGAAGCCCTGCTAAGCGCTGATACATCCAAAAAATTGGTCAGCCTGATGCATGTCAACAACGAGATCGGCAACCTGGTCGATATGGATGCCCTCGGCGCGCTTTGCCGGCGGCATGAGGCCCTTTTGCACTCCGATTCGGTACAGTCCATCGGGCATTTCCGATGGGATGTGCAGCGCACGCCTGTGGATTTCCTCACGGCTGCTGCGCATAAGTTCCATGGCCCCAAAGGGGTCGGCTTTGCCTATGTCCGGAAAAACACCGGGTTGAAACCCCTGATTGTCGGAGGGGCCCAGGAAAGGGGCTTTCGGGCAGGCACGGAGGCCTACCACAATATCGTTGGGCTGGAAACGGCATTTACCACCGCCTATGAGCACCTGGAGGAAGAGCGCCGTTACATCGAGGGACTTAAACGACACTTTGTGGAAGGCCTGAAAAAAGCGGTTCCCGGGGTTGTTTTCAACGGGCTTTCGGCAGACATGGAACGCAGCACCTATACCCTGGTCAATGTGCGGCTTCCCTTTGACGCCTCCAAAAGCCAGATGCTCCTGTTCCACCTCGACCTTAAGGGGATCGCCTGCTCCAGGGGCAGCGCCTGCCAGTCAGGGAGCGATGCCGGGTCTCACGTGTTGGCGGAAATCCTCGATGGGGAGGCCCTGAAACAGCCTTCCCTGCGTTTTTCATTTTCCAAATACAATACCCTGGAAGAACTGGATTATGTGATCGGGGTGTTGGGGGAATTTTCGAAATCTTAGGCCGTTACTGGGCCCTCTTCCGGTTTTCTTTGTCGTACGGGAACTTGCGTGCAGCCTTCTTCATCATTTTGTCGATCAGGTCCTCTGTGTTTTTCCCGCTTTTTCGGTTGATTTCATGCTCGTATTTCCAAAGGAGTTTTCCGGTGTCCCCATCGCTGATCTTGATTCCGATGCGCCCGTAGTCTGCTTCCCCAAGAAAATAATCCAGCAGGCTCATTTCCTGGGGGACCCCATTGGAAAGGAGGATGTTCACGTCCATATTCCCGCTGACGACCCCGTCCACCTCCAGGAGGCGCGCCAGTTCCGCAACGGTATGGCGGTCGATGTTCCCATAGGAAATCCCGTTTTGGGCCAGGAGGGCATTCGTTTTGCCGCTGTCCTGAAATTCCACGGTAAACTTTCTGCTTTTCGTCCCCCTCCCAAAATAGGATTGAAGGGCATCCTGTACGGCATAGCCCTCCTTCTGCTCCAGGCGGTCTTTTTCCGGAGGCGTCAGCTTCTCCCCAAGGTCCAGGCGGGTTAGAAAGGGTAGAATGGCTAACACCCGGTGGTCCTGGCTCAGGGTTTCGAACTGGGGACTCTGGTAAATGTTCTTTTGGCCATAGGCCCCCAAAAGGGAGAGCAGGCAGCAAAATAACAGTAGTTTCTTCATGGCAGGCTCCAGGATCATTAGGTGCAGGAAGGGGGCAGGGCCCCGGAACGGCGTTGCAAAAATAAAGAAATCCCTCCGGGAGAGGCGCTAAAAAAATCCCAAAAAAGGGGCTGGCCCCGGTTAGCTCCTGAAAAAGGTGAGCACTTCGCGACGGGTGTTGCCAACATTGTCGGTCACTTCCACTTCCAACTCGCATTGCTGCTGGTTTTCTATCCGGTCATCAAAGGTATAGGTGAGGGTGTTGTTCTTGGGCTCATACTCCATCAGGATCCACTGCCCGTTAAGGCGGGCTGAGTAAGTCGCTATGCCGCTGAGGTCATCCGTGATTTGCAGGCTGAGATAGCGGTAGTTGGTCAGCCATTGGCGCTCTTTGAAGTTGCGCGGCGTGATCTTTGGGGCTACGGTATCCCTGGCCAGGGTATACCGACCAAGGGAGCGGCTGCGGGCTGTGAAGGTATCACCCCTCCTGTAGGTCCGTTGGAACTGGGGGCTGCCTTTTTCATCCAACAGGGCGATAAAGGATTGCTTCCGTTCTTCCGCGGACAGGTGGGCTACATCGAAGGTAAGGGTAAAATTGCGGTGCAGGGCGATCGAAGGTTCGTGGAGTCGCACCAAAAGGGAATCGGCATCAAGGTCCAGGTAGGTGTTTTCGTAAAAGGTTTGGGCGGGGAAATACACCTGGGCGGGACCCACACGGAAACTGGCGGGTTTGTCCGCATACACAAAATACGGGGTCTTAAGCGTTTTGGGTGGGCCGTCAACCGGAAGTGTTTTGCCTTCCACCGGGATCCTGAGCAGGGTTTGGTTTCCTGCCAGGTCAGCCACGGTAATCTCCACCTGGTAGCTCTGGCCTTCCCTGATGTCTATCCTGCCCTCGTTTTGGAGGGTTTGGAAGATACTCAGGTAATTCCCCGGGCTGCGGAAGCATTTCTGAATCCGGTTGCGGTACCTGGCGAAATAGCCATAGTCGATCAGGGTGTTGATATAGCGGGTTTCCCCGAAGGAAAAGGCGTCAAACTGGAGTTGGGAATAGGTTTGCCCATTCACTGTCTGCCTGACCTGGTAGACCCCGTTTTTGTTGGCAGCCATATCCTGTCGGTCGTAGGCTGCTATCCCAAACCCGATACGCCCCGAGGCCAAAACAGGCTCCGCCAGGAGGCTCCCGTCCGGCTGTTGGCTGAAGCGGATTTCCGTGCGCTCCCGTTGCCGGTTCACCTGGGCGCTGTCTGATAGGGGATAGGCATAGAGGCCTGTAACGGTCGGGTTGGTGGCATCCCTCACGGGCATCCCGAAACTCAGGGGGTTAGCAGGCCTTTCATCCACGCTGTTGCGGATTTCGAAATGCAGGTGGGGACCCGAAGAACCCCCGGTGTTCCCGGAAAAGGCAATGGTATCCCCCCGCGAAACCTTTAGGTCTCCATAGTCGGGAAAAACTTCCAGCTCATAACTTTGTTTCTGATACTGCAGGGCTTTTACATATTCTTCGATGCCGGGCCCGAATTTTTGCAGGTGGGCATACACGGTGGTATGCCCGGAGGGATGGGAGACATAGAGCACCTTGCCGTAGCCCCAGTGGCTGATTTTGATCCGGCTGATCGTGCCATCTGCCGCGGCCAGTACCGGCAACCCTTCCCTTTGCTGGGTTTTGATGTCGATCCCGGAATGGAAATGGTTGGAGCGGAGTTCCCCAAAAGTACCCGAGAGGATAAGGGGGATGTCCAGCGGGGGCCGGAAATCTGTCTCCGGGCCACTGGCCTGGCCCTGGGTTAGAAGGCTGTAACACATCCCGAGAAGGAGGAAAATCCCTTTTTTCATACTGCTGGCTCTGGGTGCGAAAATACGGATTCGCCGCGCAATTGGAAAACAGTTGTCGCATTTGGGAAAGGGCCCCTGCTCGTGCGGTCCCTGGCCACAGGGGGGGCAGGGCCATGCGGGAAACCCCAAAAAAATATTGTGAAGTCCCGGGTGGAAATGTTACCTTTGTGTAAAGCATTGAAGGTTGCCCATGAGTGAATTGGTCGAAATCGTGGATTCCCTCGAGAACAAGATCAGTAAGCTGCTGCACAAGATGGAACTCCTGCAGCAAAGCCGGCTGGACCTGGAGCGGGAATTGCATTCGCTGAGAGGCGATTACGAGGCCGCCCAAAGAACTGTGGAAGAATGGGAGGAGAGGTATAACTCCCTGAAGATGGCTACTTCGATGTTGGGCAGTGAAACCAATAAAACAGAAGCCAAGCTCAAAATAAATGCATTGATCAGGGAGTTGGACCAGTGTATCGTCCAGCTGGCTGAATGATGCCTGTTCAACCATGTCGGAAAAGCTCAAGATAAAGTTGTCGATTGCAGACCGCGTCTACCCGCTGACCATCGACCCGTCCCAGGAGGAAGGGCTGAGGAAGGCGGCCAAGAGCATAGACCAACTGGCCAAGAAATTTGAACAGAATTACGCCGTCCGCGACAAACAGGATGTGCTGGCCATGTGTGCCCTGCAATTCGCATCCAAGGTAGAGCAACGCGGGATTGAGCGGATGGAAGACACCCAGGAGGTTACCCGGCGGCTCAAGGCCCTGGATGACCTGGTAGCTTCCAAAATGAGCGTGCGATAAGTTCTTTTACATAGCAAACCTTACTGCCCACATTGGTATTTATTTTTTTGACAAACTCAACATTAATTTGTTTGAAAAGGGTGAGTTTAGGTTGTAAAAGCAAGCCTTCCTGAAAGGATCCTTGAGCAGCCTGTTAGCCCTAAACCTGTTTTTCGGAGTTTGTACAAAACTTCATCAATGTGGGCTTTTTTTATTCCGGTGTCACTTCCGGGGGTTTGCTTTCCCGTCAGGCAGGGCCTCCGGGAATCCCTTATCGCCCAGGCCCTTATTGGGGAACTGCCATAACCCAATTTAAATTGTAAAAGATCATGGACATTATCACAACAGGCATTGTTGCCCTGGTCGCCGGCCTTGCGCTGGGGTTTCTGATTTCCAGGCTAATGGAAAAGGGCAAAGCGTCCCGGACTGTGGAAGCAGCAAAGAAGGAAGCGGCAGCCATCCTCAAGGATGCCAGGGCAGAAGGGGAAAATCTCAAGAAGGAGAAAATTTACCAGGCCAAGGAGAAATTCCTGGAATTAAAGGCGGAGCATGAGAAGGTCATCATGGGCAAGGACAAAAAAATTGCAGAGGCCGAAAAGCGGATCCGCGATAAGGAATCCCAGGTGAGCAGTGAACTGGCCCGCAATAAAAAATTGACGGAACAACTCGACGTCAAAGTGGAGGAACTGGAGAAGCGTAGGGAATTTTATGAACGCAAACAGGGCGAGCTCGAGAAACTCCACCAAAGCCAGGTCCAGCAGCTGGAAGTTATTTCCGGCCTCTCTGCAGAGGAAGCCAAGGGGCAGTTGCTGGAGTCCCTGAAGGAATCAGCCAGGGCAGATGCCATGGCCTTCCTCCAGACCTCCCTCGAAGAGGCCAAAATGACCGCCCAGCAGGAAGCCAAAAAGATCATCGTCAATACCATTCAGCGCATCGGCACGGAAGAGGCCGTCGAAAATTGCGTTTCCGTCTTTAACCTGGAGTCCGATGACGTAAAGGGAAGGATCATCGGCAGGGAAGGAAGGAACATCAGGGCCCTGGAGGCCGCTACCGGGGTGGAGATCATCGTGGACGATACCCCCGAGGCGATCATCCTGTCGTGTTTCGATTCCGTGAGGAGGGAAGTCGCCCGCCTGTCGCTGCATAAACTGGTCACCGACGGAAGGATCCACCCGGCCCGTATCGAGGAGATTGTGCGCAAAACCGAGAAGCAAATTGAACAGGAAATCCTGGAAGTGGGCAAGCGCACGGTCATCGACCTGGGCATCCACGGGTTGCATCCCGAGCTGATCCGGATTGTGGGCCGCATGAAATACCGGTCCTCTTACGGACAGAACCTCCTGCAGCATTCGCGGGAGGTGGCCAAGCTTTGCGGGGTAATGGCTGCGGAACTCGGGTTGAACCCCAAACTGGCCAAAAGGGCCGGCCTGCTGCACGACATCGGGAAGGTACCCAACTCAGAAACAGAACTGGAAACCCCCCATGCCATTTTGGGGATGCAGTGGGCGGAGAAATTTGGCGAAAAACCGGAAGTGTGCAATGCCATAGGCGCACACCACGATGAGGTGGAAATGAAGACCCTTATCGCGCCCATCGTGCAGGTATGCGACGCCATTAGCGGTGCCCGGCCGGGCGCCCGGCGTCAGGTACTGGATTCCTACATCCAGCGCCTTAAGGACCTGGAAGATATCGCCTTTGGTTTCGGGGGCGTCCAGAAGGCTTACGCCATACAGGCGGGCCGGGAGCTCCGGGTGATGGTGGAGAGCGAAAAAGTAAGCGACGAGAAGGCTGCCCAGTTGTCCTTTGAGATCTCCCAGAAGATCCAGACCGATATGACCTACCCGGGGCAGGTGAAGGTGACCGTAATCCGGGAAACCCGGTCGGTCCACGTGGCCAAGTAGCAAATCCCCGGAAGGGAATTTACATATTCACGAATTCAAAGCCGGCCAGGGGGAAACGGCCCATGTCGATATCAGTGTCGTGCAACAGGACCCCGTGTTCCAGGTAGGCCTTCAGGTTTGCCAGCCAGAAAGTCCACCCGTTGCTGCAGCCGTAATGGAGGGTGAGTTTGCTTTCCTCATCCGTAGGGATGCCATACTGTCTTAGGGTAAGCAGGGTTCCTTTTTCCTCCTCCTGCATCTGCACCTGAACCTGGCTGACCCCGGCGAAGGAGAACTCAACGGCGTCACGGCCGTTTGCATGGGCCACAAACCCGGTCTCCTCCGGATCCCAGTTATGCCACTTCCAGGTATACCGGTCCCCGGTTTGCAGGGGTTCATCCGGATCCCTCAACCGGCCCAGGCTATCCGAATACCTGGCTTCCCTTAGGAACCAGGTGCAGATATCCCGGCCTGTGGCCCAACTCCGATAGACCCTTCCCAATGGGGCTTTAATGTAGATTCTTTTGGTGAATTCAGAAAAGGTCAGGCCTTCCATGGTCAATCCTTGTTTTCCAGTTCAAAAGCATACACCTCCCGACCCAGGGCGGCCAGAAAGGGCAGGCCGATTTCGTCGTATTCGTACTGGTCATCATTGAAGATGCCATTTTCATTGACCAGAATCGTAGCCGTTAAGATGAATTCCACCCCCGATCTGGTGTCTTTTATGTAGGCGCAATCGGTCAGGGTGCCATAGGCGAACCCCACTTTGTTGTAGATTTCAATATGTTCCGGGATGGGGTCTTCGGTGTCCCCGTACAGGAAAAACTTGCAGTACCCGTCCGGGTAGAGCTCCGGGTCGTACCCCGCCTCCCTGGGGATTAACTTCATGCTCCCCAGCAGGAAGTCGTACTGCTCCCTGCTTAGGTGGAAACGCTGCTCCCTGGGGAAATTCCCCGGGAAAATAACCCGTTTCATAAGGCCGTGGAGGGTGGTCACGGGTATATAGTTCTTCAGGCTGAAATCGAAGGGCTCCGGGATCAGGGAATCCCTGTCCATCCACCCCCTGCCCTTGAGAACCCCTTTGATTTCAAGGGGTTTAGGGGGGCTGTTCCCTATCGGGGGGGAAGGCGTGGTCAGGCTGTCGTTCAGGTAGAAGACCAGCGGTTGGGTGAACAGGTCGTCGCGGTGAAAGCCCAGCCGGTGCCGTATTGCTGCTTTCCCGGCACCCTTGCCGGCTATCCGGCGGTTGATGTCGTCCTGGCCCAGGAATTCAAAAAGTCGGTTGTTGGCGTGGTTGTCGCTCACGGCAAAGATTTCGATGATGTCGCGGGCAAAGGTCTTCTCCACGCTGTCCCCTTCGATATAATACCGGGTATTTCGGTCCAGGCTGTCGATTTCATTCAGTTTTTCCAGGGCTGCCAGGGCCACGGGGAATTTTGCTGTGCTGGCCGGGTAGAAATACTGGTTGGGGTCTGCCCTGAAGGTATAGTCGGTGAAGCGAACGGAATCGCTCTCGCGCCGGATCCGGCTGTAAACCACTTGCACCTCGTAGGCGCCGGGATCCTTCATCACCCGGGCTATGGCAGGGTTTTCAGAAGCCAGGATACCGGCCAGGGGGTCTTCCGGAGGGTTGGCTTTTTGGCAGGATCCCAGGGAAAGGAGCAGCAGTGCCCCGGCCGCCCACAGGGTCCTTGCCCGTTTGGGGCCGGTAAGGGCCAGTCGAATGGAAACAGGAGGGGAGGCTATCATCAATCAGGGGTTTGCGGGGTTGCATATTCGCCCCGGTGGGGCTTCAGGGCATCGCGGAAACGCGGCATTTCCGCGGCCTCCACAATTAGGTAGGCCAGGCTGTGCAGTTCTCCCCGGTGTTCAACCCCGGCTTCCAGCCCCGGGGTGTAGAGGGGCGATTCCCGCAGGTGTTCGGCAAAATGCGCTGCTGTCCGGGCCGCTGCCGGACCCCTGAAATCCCAGATCAGCCTGATCTTTTTTTCCATCCGGAACAGGTTATAGGTATCCCCAAGATATTAAAAATCGGGAGAGCCCCCCTACTAAAAATGTGTTAATCCGGCTATGCCCTGCTTGCCGGGGCCGTTGAAAGGCTTATTTTTGGAAGATGAACCTCTGCAGGGCATGTAGCCGATTTTTGCTGGTAGCCCCCCTGGTGCTGCCGCTATTTTTTATGCTTGCCGCTTGCGATTCCCTTTGGCGTAAGGAGCCCGAAAAGGCCCCCCTGGCCCGGGTGGGGGAGAACTACCTTTACCTGGAGGACGTGGAAGGCCTTACCGGTGCGGAACTCAGCCCTGGGGACAGCGCTGCTTTTGTGAGTAACCTGATTACTACCTGGGCGGTACGCCAGCTCCTGTTTTCCCGCGCCCAGATCAACCTCCCGGAGGAGAAAATTCGGGAGTTCGAGTCCCTGGTTTCCGACTACCGGGCCGAACTCTACACCCGGGCTTACAAGGAGGCCCTGGTGGCACAGATGGAGGATACCCTGGTAGGGGCCGAAGACCTGGAGGAATTTTACGAGAGCGAGAAGGATAATTTCCGGCTCCAGGAGAAAATCCTCCAATTGCGTTTCATTGAACTGCCCCGGCAATTCCTGAACCGGGAAGAGGTCACGGAACGCTTGAAGCGGTTCCGGGAAGAAGACCTTAAATTCCTTGATTCTGTGGGGGTGCAGTTCAAAAAGCTCCATTTCAACGACTCCCTCTGGGTGCCTGTGTCCAGGGTAATCCGCGAGATCAAGCCGCTTACCTACGACAACGAGGCCGAATACCTGAAAAAGGACCATTTTTTTGAACTGGAAGATTCCACAGGGGTGTACCTTTCCCGGGTGGTCGATGTTATGGATGCCGGGGAAATGGCACCCCAGAGCTATATTGAACCCACTATCCGCCAGGTATTGCTGAACCGGCGAAAGATGAAGTATTTGAAATCCCTAGAAACAGACCTGATCAATGAGGCACTCGGACAAAAAGAACTGGAAATATATGAAAAAGAATAGTTTGGCGCTTTTTGCAGCGCTTTTTCTTGGGGGGCTTTGTTCCCTTCAGGCGCAGGTAAGGGACTCCGTCCCCGACACCCAGGTGGAACCCCCCGAAGGCGTGGCGACCGGAGATTATACGGCCACTCAGGAAAGCCAGGCCCCGAAGCAGCGGATAAAGCTCGATGGCATCGCCGCGGTTGTCGGGGATTACGTAATCCTGGATTCCGACGTGGAGAAAACCCTGATCGACCTGAGGAACCAGGGAGCTACCGAGGAAGAAGTCAACCGCTGCAGCCTTTTGGGCAAACTCATGGAAGACCGGCTCTACGCCCACCAGGCGGTACAGGACAGTATCCTGATCTCCGACGATGAGGTCAACAGCACCAATGACCAGTACCTGCAGGAATTTGTACAGCGGCTGGGTTCCATGGAAAAGGTCCTGGAATTCTACCAGAAGGAAACGGTGGAAGACCTCAGGGATGAACTTTTCAAGATCAACAAATTGCAGATGCTCTCCCAGCGGATGCGGCAAAAAATCGTAGGGGAGATCGAAGTAACCCCGGAGGAGGTACGGCAGTTTTTCGGCAGCATTCCCGAGGACGAGCGGCCCGTATTCGGGGCAGAACTCGAAATTGCCCAGATCGTAAAAAAACCCGAAATCCCCCAGGAAGAAAAACAGAAGGCCATTGACCTGCTGAAGGAAATCAAGGCCGATGTGGAGGACAATGGGGCCAGCTTCCGGGTAAAGGCCATCCTGTACAGTCAGGACCCGGGGTCCAAATCCAAAGGAGGGTTTTATTCCATTACCCGGCAGACCCCTTTTGTGAAGGAATTCAAAGATGTCGCCTTCAGTTTGAGGGAAGGCGAGATTTCCGAGCCTTTTGAAACCAATTTTGGGTTCCACATCATCCTGGCCGAAAAAATCAGGGGGCAGGAACTCGATTTGAGGCACATCCTCATCCAGCCCGAAGTGCCCCAGGCGGCCCTGGACAATGCGCGGAAAGAACTGGACAGTATCCGCCAGCAGGTTATGGAAGGGAAGTATACCTTTACCGAGGCCGCCAGGAATTTCTCTGACGAGAAGGAAACCAAATTCGACGGCGGGGTGTTAAGGAACCCCAGCGATTTCGGGTCCCGTTTTGAACTGACCAAGATGGACCCCAACCTCTATAACCAGGTGCGCAACCTGAAGGATAATGAAATCTCCAACCCCATCCTGGAGCCCGACCCCAGGGGAGGCCCCCCCTCCTATAAAATCCTCATGGTGACCAACCGCTATGACGAGCACCAGGCCGATTTTGCCAGGGACTACCTCAAAATCCAGGAACTGGCACTCAGGGATAAGCAGTACAAGGCCATCAAGGAATGGATGGGCGAACACATCGAAGACACCTATATCAGCGTGGATAGCGAACACCGGGGATGTGATTTTGCCAATAACTGGTTAAAAGAGTAGTATGTCTGATGTAGAAGCGATAGGCCGCCTGGTTGAAAAACACCGGGCCCTCAAGGAGGAAATTGGGAAGGTAATCATAGGGCAGGATGAGGTGGTCGACCAGGTGCTCTGGTCGATTTACACGGGGGGCCATTCCCTGTTGATCGGGGTGCCGGGGCTGGCCAAGACCCTAATGGTGAATACCATCGCCAGGACCCTTGGCCTGGACTTCAAACGCATTCAGTTTACCCCCGACCTGATGCCCAGCGATATTTTGGGCAGCGAGGTGCTCGACCAGGACCGCAAGTTCGTTTTCGTGAAGGGGCCCGTATTTGCCAATATCATCCTGGCAGACGAAATCAACCGGACCCCGCCCAAAACACAGGCCGCACTCCTGGAAGCCATGCAGGAGCGGGCCGTAACCATAACCGGGAAGCAGTATTCGCTGCCGGAGCCCTATTTTGTGCTGGCCACGCAGAACCCGATCGAACAGGAGGGGACCTATCCCCTCCCGGAAGCCCAGCTCGACCGGTTTATGTTTGCCATCCGGCTGGAATACCCCAGCCTGGAAGAAGAGGTCAGGGTGGTAAAAACCACCACGGATGACCGGAAAACCTCGGTGAGGTCTCTGTTTACGGCAGCGGAAATCCTAGAGGTCCAGCACCTGATCCGAAGGATCCCGGTCCCGGACAATGTGGTGCGCTATGCCGTGGGGTTGGCGCAGCGGACCCGGCCCGGCCAGCCAGGAACCCCTGAACTGGTAACCCAGTACCTCGACTGGGGTGCAGGCCCCAGGGCTTCGCAGAACCTGGTCCTGGCCGCCAAGGCACATGCCGCGGTAGACGGGCGTTTTTCTCCTGACATTGCCGATGTTCAGGCGGTGGCTCCGGGAATCCTCAGGCACCGCATCCTGAAGAATTACAAGGCAGAGGCAGAGGGGGTCACCGATGAGGAGATCATCCGTCAGCTACTCTGATTGCTGCCGGGCGTCAGGAGGGCTGCAAATTGGGCACCCGGGCTTCCAAATAGTTTCAAATCCCCTTTCCTTTTAGTACTTTTGGGGGCAAACAAACCAAGAAACCTAAATATACGATGGCATTTGATATAGACATGATCAAAAAGGTCTATGCCAATATCCCCGGACGTGTCGACAAAGCCCGGGAACTGGTTGGCAGGCCGCTTACACTGGCAGAGAAAATACTGTATTCCCACCTGTGGGACGGCATGCCTGAAAAGGTATACGCCCGGGGCAGGGATTACGTGGACTTCGCACCCGACCGGGTCGCCTGCCAGGATGCCACCGCCCAGATGGCCCTGCTGCAGTTCATGCATGCAGGCAAGCCGACCGTTGCTGTGCCCACCACCGTGCACTGCGACCACCTGATCCAGGCCAAAGTTGGGGCCGAAGCGGACCTTAAACGCGCCAACCAGACCAGCAACGAGGTTTTTGATTTCCTGGAATCTGTTTCCAACAAATATGGCATCGGTTTCTGGAAGCCCGGGGCAGGGATTATCCATCAGGTGGTGCTTGAGAATTACGCCTTCCCCGGCGGGATGATGATCGGGACCGATTCCCATACGGTGAATGCCGGGGGCCTCGGGATGGTGGCCATCGGGGTCGGCGGTGCCGATGCGGTGGACGTCATGGCCGGCATGGCCTGGGAACTTAAATTCCCCAAACTGATTGGGGTCCGGCTTACAGGAAAGCTCAGCGGGTGGACTGCCCCCAAAGACGTCATCCTGAAGGTAGCCGATATCCTGACCGTAAAAGGGGGAACGGGCGCCATTATTGAATATTTTGGGGAAGGGGCCACCTCCATGTCCTGCACAGGTAAGGGCACCATCTGCAATATGGGCGCCGAGGTAGGGGCCACCACCTCCACCTTTGGATACGACGATTCCATGGACCGCTACCTCAGGGCCACAGGCCGTGCGGATGTGGCCGATGAGGCCCGGAAAATCGCCCCTTACCTGACCGCGGACCCGGAGGCCTACGCCAACCCGGAAGCCTATTTCGACCAGCTGATCGAGATAGACCTGAGCACCCTGGAGCCCCACCTGAACGGCCCCTTTACCCCGGACCTGGCCACCCCCATTTCAAAAATGCGGGAGGCTGCCCGTGAGAACGACTGGCCCCTGCGGGTGGAATACGGCCTGATCGGGTCATGTACGAACTCCTCCTACGAAGACATTTCCAGGGCAGCTTCCCTGGCCAAACAAGTGGCTGATAAGAAGCTGAAGACCAAAGCCAATTTCACCATTACGCCCGGATCCGAACAGGTGCGTTATACCATCGAACGCGATGGGTTTATCGACACCTTCAACCATATCGGGGCTACGGTATTTGCCAATGCCTGCGGCCCCTGCATCGGGATGTGGGACCGCTATGGCGACAACGCCTCCACCGGCCCCAGGAACACTATTGTGCATTCCTTCAACCGGAACTTTGCCAAACGGGCCGACGGGAACCCCAATACCCTGGCCTTCGTGGGGTCGCCTGAATTGGTGACAGCCATTGCCATTGCCGGGCGGCTCGATTTCAACCCCATAACAGACACCCTTATCAACGAGGATGGGGAAGAGGTGAAGCTCGATGAGCCAAGGGGCTATGAACTCCCCCCGGAAGGGTTTGCCGTAGAAGACGCAGGTTATGTGGCCCCCAAAGAAGACGGCAGCAGCGTGGAGGTTAAGGTCGCCCCAGATTCCGAAAGGTTGCAGCTGCTGGACCCCTTTGAGCCGATCCGCCCCGAAAGCCTTCTTGGGATGAGGTTGCTGATCAAGGCCTATGGCAAATGTACCACAGACCATATTTCCATGGCCGGGCCCTGGCTCCGGTTCCGCGGCCACCTCGACAACATTGCCAACAACACCCTGATAGGTGCCGTAAATGCCTTCAACAAGAAGACGAATTTCGTGAAAAACCAGCTCACGGGCGAATACGGGGGAGTCCCCGATACCCAAAGGGCCTACAAGAAGGCCGGGATCCGTACCCTGGTGGTGGGTGACCACAACTACGGGGAGGGCTCTTCCAGGGAGCACGCGGCCATGCAACCCCGCCACCTGGGCGTAGCGGCCGTACTGGTGAAATCATTTGCCCGCATCCACGAAACTAACCTCAAAAAGCAGGGGATGTTGGCGCTTACCTTTGCCAGGGAAGAGGACTACGACCTGATCAGGGAAGATGATACCTTCAATTTCCTGGATATTGATTCTTTTGCCCCGGACCGGCCCCTTACCATAGAGGTGGTTCACTCCGACGGCAGCAAGGATACCATCATGGCGAACCATTCCTATAACGATACCCAGATCCAGTGGTTTCGCGAAGGTTCTGCCCTGAACCTGATCAAAAAGGAAAATGCCTGATCCTGCATTGTATTAAGGCCCCTGGAAACAGGGGCTTTTTTTAGCCTGTACCCGAACCCTGATGAAAATCCAGAAAAAAACCCTTTTCAACATCCTGCTTATCCTGTTCGTCCTTGCATTTTTCGTAACCCCCCTTGGGTATTACGGTAAAGTTGGCCTGATGCAGTTGTTTTCCTTCAGCCCTGATGTGGTGGAAGCCTCCCAAAGGAAACGCATCACTTCCTACGACTGGGAACTGAAGGATGAAAACTGGGATTTTTTCAATTTCAGGCGTTCAGAAGGCAAGGTGGTGCTGATCGACTTCTGGGCCTCCTGGAGGCTTCCCTGCCTCCCGGAATTGAAATCCCTGCAGCGCCTGTACGAGGCCTATGGGGACCGGGTCGATTTTTACCTGATTACCGATGAAGAGCGGGAACCTGTAGAGGCCTTCATGGAGGAGCACGAGTTTACCTTTCCGGTAACCTACCTGATCCTGGGCACGGAAAGCCCTGTGGACCCCTCTGAACCGCCGCGGTCATACCTGATCGACCGCAAGGGTTATGTGGTGGTGGACCAGGACGGCATGGCCGACTGGGATACCGACAGGGTGCGGAAACTCCTTGATCAGTTACTCGAAGCACAATAAACCCGGGATGGAGGCAGTAACTACCTTGAACCTGTTCCGGTACCGGGGTTTTAGTGCAAAATTCTGGGCCCTTTCGCAGATGGGGCTCGCCCACCGCAGCCTGCGTGGGGTACGGGGGGTGACCTTTTACAAGCTCCTGGGAACGGGAAGGCAGGGTTTCAGCACGCGTCCTGACTGGTCGGTCTATGGCCTTTTGCAGGTTTGGGAATCGGAAGCCCTGGCAGCGGATTTTTTTGACCGCCACCCCGGGATGCAGGCCTTCCGGGAACGGTGCGATGAAAACCTTCGGATATATCTGCATCCCCTTCGGTCCGTTGGGCTATGGGACGGCCGGAACCCCTTTGGAGACGGTGCGGAGCCTTTGGCTGGCATCCAGGCCCTGGCTGTGCTCACACGGGCTTCCATCCGAAAAAAGCATCTCTGGAATTTCTGGAATTTCGTGCCCAGGGCCCAGGACCCGCTCAGGCATGGCAAAGGGCTGGTTTACACCAAGGGGATCGGGGAAACCCCCCTGGTCGACATGGCGACATTCAGCCTGTGGGATGACCTTCGCAGCATGCAGGAGTACGCGTATGGTACCCCGGCCCACCTCGAAGCCATAAAGCGGACCCGGGAATTGGGATGGTATCGGGAAGAGCTCTTTGCGCGCTTCCAGCCCTACCGGATTGAAGGCAGCTGGCGCGATATCCCCGGCCTGCAGGCCTTCAGGGAAGCGTTGGGGGATATCCGGACAAAACGATAAAAAAGGCAAACTGGGCGGCCAACAGGTTGGTCGAGAAGCTTCTGTTGCCATCGAGCCGCAATCCCTGGAAGGCGCCCTGGAAAAGGAGGGCCAGGCCAAACCAGCAGATGTAATTCCACAGGGGGGGCTCCCCACCCCGGAATTCCCAAAAATCAAATGCAGGCGCCAGCCCTTCCATAAAATAATCGAGCCCCAGCATCAGGAGGCCTGCCAAAAGCACCCTCAACCCCCTGGGGAGGCCCCAGGCGTTGCTCACCGCCCCGCTGCAAAAACTAAGGACGGCCCAATTGGCCCCGATCAGGTATGGGACGCCTCCAAGTTTTGGCCCCAGGTTTTCCCCATAGGTATAGGTTCCAAAAAGGAACCCGGTGTTGACCCCGATCCACTCGGCCCCTATGCCTGCCATAACGATAAAGCAGAAGAGTCCTGCCTTTTTCAGGGTATCCAGGGGAAAAATCCAGAGGAGCAGGCCGGTGCAAACCAGCAGGTTAAAGGGGGTTTTGGGGATAAACCATGCAGCCTCCCCGAAAAGTATCCCGATGATTGCGCTCAGGTGTAACAGCCATACCAGGAAGATACCGGTTGCCGTTTTGAAATCCATAGGAAGGGGTGGCTGCCGGTTCATGGTTTCGGGGCTGTTTCTGCAACGATTTTGGCCGAAAGCAGGCAAAGCGGTACCCCTCCACCGGGATGCACGGAGCCCCCCGCAAAGTAAAGGTTCCGGATGGAGGAACTGAAATTCGGGTGCCTCAGGAAAGCGGCAAAGCGGTTGTTGCTCGCTGCGCCATATAAGGCGCCTCTGTAGGAGCTGGTATTTTTGGCAATATCCCCGGGCCTCAGGATTTCTTCCACGGCGATGCGTTCCCTCAGGGCTACCCCCAGATTGCGGCTCAACTTGTCGAGGATGGCTTCCCGGGCCCTGCCCACCAGGGCTTCCCAGTCCTGCCCATGGTCCCCGGGGGCGTTGATCATCACAAACCAGTTTTCACAGCCTTCGGGCGCATCCCCGGGGCTTTCCTTCGAGGTGATGTTGATATAGACCGTGGGGTCATCGCCGAGTGTTTTGTCCTCGAAGATGTTTCTGAACTCCCCCGGGTAGTCTTCGCTGAAAAAGATGTTGTGCAGGTCAAGTTGCGGGAATTGCCCTCGTACCCCCCAGTAAAAGATGAGGGCGGAACTGGACCGTTCCTGGGACAGGGTGCGTTCCGGGGCCTTGTGCTGCGGCAGCAGTTTCCGGTACGTCGGATAGATGTCCATATTGGACACCACGAGGTCTGCAGATTCCGTTCCCCCCTGCGTTTTGAGGCCAACTGCCCTTCCCCGGTCGGTGAGGATCTGCTGTACCGGATGTGAGAACTCGAAAGTGACCCCTTCTGAGCAGGCGAGGTGGTAAAGGCTCATGGGGATCTGGTGCATTCCGCCTTCCGGGTAATAGGTCCCCAGGGCCATTTCCAGGTGGGGGATCATCGACATAATCCCCGGGGTTTTATAGGGGTTAGATCCGTTGTAGGTGGCGTAGCGGTTGAAGAGCTGTACGAGTTTGGGACTCCTGAAGGCCGAACGGTTTACCCCGTCGAGGCTGTCAAAAATCCCCAGGCTTCCCGCAGCGGCCATACCTTTTAGGGTCTGCACGGAAAGATATGTCTGAGGACGGTGCAGGGATTTTTCCAGGAAGAGGGGGGCGGTGAGTTCGTATTTCCGCTCGTTGCGTCGGAGGTAGCGGCTTATGCGGGTCTCGTCTTCCCCAAACGTCTGTGCCGCATCCCTGGCAAAGGCCTCGCCGGAGGCAGGGGCAAAAAATCGGGTGCCGTCTTCCCAGAAGTAGTGGCAAAGCGTCTCCTTGCGGAGGTATCTGAAATGATCGCCCGGGGTCTTTCCACAAAGTTCAAAGAGCTCATCTACCAGCCAGGGAAGGGTGAACAGGGACGGGCCCAGGTCGAACCGGTAGCCCTTGAACCACGCGGCGTGCATTTTTCCGCCAGGGTATGGGTTGGCCTCATATACCTGCACCTCATAGCCCTTCTTCCGCAGCCGGATAGCGGAAGCCAGGCCAGCAATCCCTGCCCCTACTATGCACGCTTTGGCCATGGTGCCTACTTTTTGAAATATTTGAATGGGACGAACAGCATGCCGAAACATTCCCCGTCTTCCTTCCCGAGGTGCTTGTGGTGCATTTTGTGGGCCCGTCGGATGCCCCGGGCATACCAGTTATTGGCATTCCTGAACATTTTGAAGCGCTGGTGGATAAAAATATCGTGAACCAGGAAGTAGGTAAGGCCATAGGCGAAAATCCCCAACCCTATGGGCCAACCCTGCCAAAAGGAAGAATTTGCAGCGGTCATGATAAACGACATGCTGACCACGGCGTAGAAGATAAAAAAGGCGTCATTCCGCTCAAACCAGGAATCGTGGTCCTTGCGGTGGTGGTCCCTGTGGAGGCACCACAAAAACCCGTGCATGATATATTTGTGCGTAAACCACGCCATAAACTCCATGCCGCCAAAGGCCAGCAGGAAAATCCCTATCCAGTACACTACTTGCATATCTCAGACCAAATTTAAGCGATATCGCACATAAGACCGCGCTAACAGCCCAACTTTCTGGTAATTGGGCACCCTGACCCTGGAATTCCTGATTTCCACCGAGGGTAACCTGCGGAGTTTGTTCAGTAGCTTGGTGTAATACCGGTAGGCCATATACACCCCGAATTTCGATTCGCCGGGAAGTTCCAGGATTCCCTCATACCCTTTTCTGAAATCTTCCTCGATTTCCGCCACGATCTTCGCCTTGGAGATCTCGTCGAGTTCGAGCAGGTTGGTATTCGGGAAATAGGTCCGTTCCAGGCCGTCGTAATCAGCTTTGAGGTCCCTGAGAAAATTGACTTTCTGGAAGGCCGAGCCCAGGGCCATGGCCGATTCCTTAAGCTGTTCATACCGCTCCCGGTCACCATTGACAAAGACGCAAAGGCACATCAGGCCCACCACATCTGCAGACCCATAGATGTATTCCCGGTATTCCTCCTCGGTCCGATACTCCTTTTTGTGGAGGTCCATCCGCATACTCTTCATGAAGGCGGCCACCAAATGGTGGGGGATGGCATAACGATGATAGGTTTGCTGGAAGGAATTCAGGATGGGATTCAGGCTGATGTGATGCGTAAGGGCATGTTCCAGGTCATCTTCAAAGCGGTCCAGGAGGTCCTCCTTTTCATAATCGTGGAAAGAATCCACAATTTCGTCTGCAAAACGCACAAACCCGTAAATATTGTAAATGTCCTGCCGGATGCTCCCGGCCAGCATCCTGGTGGCAAGGGAAAACGACGTGCTGTACTGCCTGGTCACCAGCTGGCTGCAACGGTAAGAGACCGAATCGAAGAGGGCTTTCATGGAGGTTATCAGTTGGGGTTTTGTTGAAGGATCAGTTCTGCCACAAGTTTTCCCGAGATCAGCGAGGGGGGGACCCCCGGGCCGGGCACGGTCAGTTGCCCCGTAAAATAAAGGTTTTTTACTTTTTTGCTCTCCAGTCCGGGCCTGAGGAAAGCGGTTTGCAGGAGTGTATTGGCCATACCATAGGCATTTCCCTTATAAGAGTTATAGCGTTCAATGAAATCACGGACGCAGAAATCTTCCCTGAAGCGGATCGCACTGCGCACGTCCTGGCCTGTGCGTTTCTCCAGCCTGCCGATGATCAGGTCGAAATAGGAGTCCCGCAGCTGCTGGTTGTCTTCGATTCCGGGAGCCAGGGGCATCAGGAAAAACCCGGCTTCCTTCCCTTCCGGAGCCATTTCCGGGTCGGAAACAGAGGGGAAATTCGCATAAAAAAGCGGGTCTTCCGGCCAGCTGGGCGTATCGTAGATCTCCCGGGCATGCCGCTCAAAATCCGTATCGAAAAAGAGGTTGTGGTGGCCCACCCCATCCAGCTTTTTGTCGAAGCCCACATAAAACAGGAGGGAAGAGGGGGCAAAGGTGCGCGAAGCCCAGTATTTCTCGGAATACTGGCGGTACTCCGGGGGCAGGAGGGTTTCGGAGTGGTGGTAATCTGCCCCGCTCAGCACGATATCGGCCCGTATGGCTTCTCCGGCCGCCCGGATTCCTGTGGCTTTCCCATTTTCCAGCAAAATTTCCTCTACCGGGGCGGAGGTCCTGAAGGATACGCCCAGGGAGGTAGCCAGGTCGTGCATCCCTTCCACGATGCGGTACATGCCCCCTTTGGGATGCCAGGTCCCCAGCCCGAAGTCTGCATAATTCATAAAGCTGTAAAAGGAAGGCGTTTTGGAGGGTTTGGCCCCCAGGAACAATACCGGGAATTCCAGGATGGATATGAGTTTCGGATTTTTAAAGTCCCGTCGCACATCGCGGCTGATGGTGCTGAAGAATTGCCCGACCCGCCGGATGGTTTCCGGCGAAACCAGTTCCATGGGCGATTTCCCCGGCTTATACACCATTTTGTTAATGGCGATGTCGTAATTTTTTTCCGCTTTGGCGATGAATTTTTTCAGGGGGACGGAGCTGCCTGCCTCAATGCGTTCAAATTCCTCGCAGATTTGTTCCATGGAATCCCCTATAGTCACGACCTGGTCTTCGAAAAAGATCCGGTAGGCAGGCGACAACCGCTCCAGCTCGTAATAGTCGGATGCGGATTTCCCGAAATCGCCGAAGAATTTTTCGAAAATATCAGGCATCCAGTACCAGCTCGGGCCCATATCGAAGGTGAAGCCATCCCTAATCAGTTGCGAAGCGCGGCCCCCGACCTGTTCGTTCTTTTCATACACCGTCACCTCGAGCCCCCCCTTTGCCAGGTAGCTGGCAGCTGAAAGGCCTGCGAAACCGGACCCGATTATTGCAACTTTTTTCTTCATGATACCTTTCGGCGCCACCCTCAGAGGGTATTTAAGAGCTGTTCTATGGAATGGAAAATTTGTATCTGTTCCGGTAATTTCTCCTTGGAAAGGTGTTCGGTTTGCCTGCCGAGTATGAGCAGTTTGCCGGGGAATTCCGAGGCCAGGCGTTCCTGGAAGTCCGCAAGGTAGGAATCCAAATCGTCCTTTGTAGGGGTTACCGTGAAATAGGAGACAAAATAAGGGTCAGAATAGTACTTCTTAAGGTCCACCAGGCTCTCCAGAGGGATTGTTTGCCCGAGGTAAATCGTCTTGAACCCCCTGAGCAGCAGTTCGTAATTCAGGAACAACAACCCGATTTCATGGATTTCGTTTTCCGGCAGGAAAAGGATAAACACCTTGTCGTGGCGTGTGGGCTCAAGCGACTGTATTTTTTCCGTGCTTGTGTAGATTTTTTGTTTAATCAGGTGGGTTATAAAATGCTCATGGGCCGGGCCAATGGTTTCGGACTGCCATAGCAGCCCAAGCTCGTGGAGCAGGGGCATGAACACTTCCCAGAAGATCTCGCGGAACGATTTTTCCGCCAACAGGCCTGAGTATGTTTTTTGGAAAAGCGAGAGGTCAAAATTGATCATCGAAAGCTTGAAGGCATTGATCGCGTGGCTCTTCACGCTGTTCTGCGCCACGATTTCCCTGACCCGCTGGTTGATTTCCGCTTCCGGGATTTCCGCTATTTTGGAAATCTTGACCCCATTGTTATACAACAGGGTAATATTCAACAATTTCTGAAGGCTTTGAAGGCTGTAGGTACGGATATTGGTCTCAGTCCGTTCGGGGTTCAGCAACCCATAGCGTTTTTCCCAGATCCGTATGGTATGCGCCTTAATGCCACTGAGGTTTTCCAGGTCCCGAATTCCAAAGGATTTTTTTACGCTGTTCATTGTTTAAAAATAAAGCTTAAACAAAAGTATCAATTTTACCCACAAATACTCTTTACTTCTCGTTAAAATTCCCCCTTCCAGCCGATTTTGTTGATATTGGAAGGTTCGTCCCGGCTTCCCCCGACAGGTCTGGACAGGGGTTCCCGGGTCAAAAACGGCGGTCCGGTCCCAGGCCGTCCAGCCGCATGGAGGTCGGTCGTCCGGCAATGATTTCAGTAACCAGCTTTCCGGTAGCGGGCCCCAGGCTCCATCCCATCATGGCGTGACCCGTGGCCACGCACAGGTTTTTCCAGGGCCTGACCCGACCGATGTAGGGGAGGCCATCAGGGGTAACCGGCCTGAGCCCGCAGGCAGCTCCTTCCAGTTCTGCAGGGGTAAAGTCGAGCCCGGGGTAATAGTCGCTGCCCATCGCAGCAATGGCCGCAACCCGGTTTTTAAGGATATTGTGGTTCACGCCCGACAACTCCATGGTCCCTGCAAAGCGGGTAAACCCTTCCATAGGGGTCACAGCTACTTTCGCCTCCATCAGGATGGCCGGGTACTGCACCGGGGTAGGGCGATGCATGTCAATCCGATAGCCTTTCCCGGCCTGGAGCGAAAGTTTCAGCCCGAGGCTGCGGACCAATTTTGGGCTCCAGGAACCGGAGGCAAGGACCACTTCATCGGCGGGGAAGTCGCCCACCGAAGTCTTTACCCCCGAAAGGGTGTCCCCGGTGCCGGAAAAACCGGTTACTTCCGTCCCGGTATGGATTTCTACCCCCTGGGCCAGGAGGTAAGACTTCATCTTTTCCATAACCTGGTTAGGGGTGGTATGGGCATCGCAAAGGTAGTGGATGGCCCCTTCGATGTCAGGGCTGAGCCCGGGCTGCATGGCCGAAAGCTCGCCGGGGGTCAGTTCCCGTGCTTCCAGGCCGAGGTCCTGTACCCGCTTCATGACCTCCAGCTCCTGCAGTCCGGCTTTTCTGGATTTGAAGAGCATGAGCAGCCCCTTTTTTTCCAGCTGGAAATCGCCCAGGTCACCGCTGTCGTGCATTTCCTGATAAAGCTGCTTGCTCAGGACATTGATTTTTGCAATGATCGGGATGGAGTGTTCCACCTTCCCTGAGGTGGAGGACCTGTGGAAGTACCAGGCCCATTTCAGGAATTCCAGGTCGGCCCTGGGCTTAAGGTAAAAAGGGCTGCTGCTGTTGAACATCCACTTAATCCCTTTGGCCATCATCCCCGGCGACGCCAGGGGGATGATGTGGCTTGGGGTGAGGTATCCCGCATTTACGTAGGAAGCCCCTGCATCCATCGCTGATTTGTCCAGTACCTGGACGCGATACCCCTCTTTACTCAGGTAATAGGCACAGCTGAGCCCCATAATGCCCCCGCCCACCACGACGATTTTTTTTCCCATAGTTTGTGCAATCGGTGACCTAAAGTAGAAATTCACCCCGAGATTCAGAATTCTTTTTTGGGATTCCTTCTGCTGGATGCGATCGAAGCCTGGTTGGCGGGAACTTTTAACTGCTGTTTTTTCAGCCCTAAGTTGGGTTGCCTGGAATTGTGCCGCCCGGGGTACCTTCCCCCGAAGCGTGCTTCGCTCTGCTTCGGGGTCGGTGCTCCCTTGCGCTCCACCTGGAGTACCTTCGCTTCCCTCCGGTGCTCCGGAATGCGCCCCCGCCTGGAGTACCTTCGCTCCGCTCGGTGCTCCATTGTGCTCCCGCCTGAAAATGAAAACCCTGCACCGCCAAAGGCGGTGCGGTTTTGTTTTCCTCGAATCCTTGAGAAAGCAAGCTTTCGGCGGATTCTCGAAAAACAAAACCCCTGCTCATCCGAGCAGGGGTTTGCGCTTTAAGTGACCACGACTGGAGTCGAACCAGCACGTCCTGAGGACACTACCCCCTCAAGGTAGCGCGTCTACCAGTTCCGCCACGTGGCCAGGAATTAAGCGGCACAAATATAACCCGCTTTTTGGATCAGAAACAACCCCTGGGGAAGAAAAATCAAAACAAAGCCCGATTTGCCGCCCTCTACTGACGAATATCAGGGCAAAGACACCCCCGGGGCCCGTACCTTTGAAGCAGTGCCTGTGCCCTGTTGCTGTGCTGGATGTTGCTCCTGATAGGGGCGATTACCCTGGGAATCCACCTTTTGGACCTGCAGCCTTCCGGCGCCTTATCGGGGTAGCGGGGAGCAGCAGCCCGGGTTTTTGGAACGGAGGGAATATTATGTTTAAATTTCCAATTTAACCAGGTTCACGACTTATGGAATTCATAGATTATTACAAAGTGCTTGGGGTGTCTGAGAAAGCTACCGAAAAGGAGATCAAAAGTGCGTAT
Organism: Robiginitalea marina; assembly: GCF_024006985.1. Taxonomy (GTDB): domain Bacteria; phylum Bacteroidota; class Bacteroidia; order Flavobacteriales; family Flavobacteriaceae; genus Robiginitalea; species Robiginitalea marina. The sequence goes on along the minus strand of NZ_JAMXIB010000002.1, from coordinate 200,174 downwards.
CGCAAGCTGGCCAGAAAATACCACCCCGACCTGAACCCTGGGGATGCCGGGGCGGAGCAGAAGTTCAAACAGGTCAATGAGGCCCACGAAGTGCTCAGCGACCCCGAGAAGCGCAAAAAATACGACCAGTACGGAAAGGATTGGCAGCATGCAGAAGCGTTTGAAAAGGCGCGGAAGGCCGGCCCTCAGTCTTCGGATTACGGGCAATACACCTATTCCTCTGGTGAGGGGAGCGACTTTTCGGATTTTTTTGAATCCATGTTCGGGGGTTTCGGATCCCGTCAGGGAGGAAGAAGCCGTGGGTTCAAAGGACAGGATTTCAATGCCACCCTGGAACTTGACCTGCGGGAAGCCTTCAAAACCCATAAACGGACCCTTACCCTGGGGGACAGGAATATCCGGATCACCATCCCCGCAGGAATTGAAAACGGCCAGACCATCCGGATCAGGGGCTACGGGGGGCCGGGGATCAATGGCGGGCCCGCGGGCGACCTTTACCTCACTTTTGAGTTGCACAATGCCACAGGCTTCCGGCGCGAAGGGGCCAACCTCTACCGGACCGTGGACCTTCCCCTTACCACAGCCGTGCTGGGCGGGGAATTTACGGTAGACACTTTCGACGGCAAGGCCAACCTCAGGGTAAAGCCCCTGACCCAGAATGCCACCACGGTAAAACTCAAGGGAAAAGGGTTCCCCGTATACAAGAAGGAAGGACACTTCGGGGACCTCTACATTACCTACCAGGTTGCCCTGCCCACAAAGCTTACCCCTGAGCAGAAAAGCCTTTTTGAATCCCTGAAAGCCACAAACCTCTGAACCTATGCCAACTGAGAAATACATCCGCATTGCTGACTTTTGCAGGGGCCATTCCCTGGAAGAAAACTTTGTGTTTAGCCTGCAAGAATTCGAATTGATTGAGGTCCAACAGGTGTCCGGCCAGCCGGTAATCCACCGAAGGGAATTGCATCGCCTGGAACGCCTGGTACGCCTCTACAACGACTTTGGCCTGAGCCCCCAGGGGTTGATGGCGGTAGATCATTTGCTGGGCCGGGTGGAACGCCTGCAGGAGGAAGTCCTTGAACTCCGCCGCCGGCTCGACCGCTGGGAATGACCCCCCCGGGCTTAATTGCCCCGGATAATCCGCCCGTCTTCCATCTCCAGGATGCGGTCGGTGCGTCGGGCAAAATCTTCGTCGTGGGTCACTACCAATAGGGACAGGCCCTGCTCTTCCCTGAGCCTTTTGAAAATCTGGAAGACATTTTCGGAGTTATAACTGTCGAGGTTGCCCGTGGGCTCATCTCCCATCAGGATGGAAGGGCTGTTGATCAGGGCGCGGGCGATGGCCACCCGCTGCTTTTCCCCGCCTGAGATCTGGGAAGCCTTTTTGAGGGCCAGTTGCTCGATATTCAGTGTCCTGAGCTTTTCCATGGCATCGTGTTCGATTTCTTCCCGGCTTTTCATTGCAAGCTTCTGGGCAGGGAGCATAACATTATCCAGGACGCTAAAATCGGAAAGCAGGTAATGGAACTGGAAAACAAACCCGATATGCTGGCTGCGCAGTCGGGAGAGCCGGGAATTAGACTGGCCGGTGACCTTTTCGCCTTTAAGGTAGAGTTCCCCCCTATAATCGGTATCCATAGTGGAGAGGATATAGAGGAGGGTCGATTTGCCACAGCCCGATTTGCCCATGATGGAGGTGAATTCCCCGGGGGGCAGGGTAAAGCTTATATCCTTAAGCACGTGGAATTCCACGGGCTTGTGGAAGAATTTGTCGATATGTCGCGCTTCCAGTACGGTGGTCATAAGCCTTGTTTAGTTCCCGCGGATGATTTGCACCGGATCTATTTTCCTCGCCCGTGAGGCAGGCAGGTATCCCGCAAAAAAAGTCGATACCAGGGCAAAGGAAATCCCGATGGCATAGTAGCCGGGGTTGTGGTTTACGGGGTAAGTCGTTATGGTGGGCAGCGCTTCCGTCTCAAAGGGCAGGGAATCGATGAGTTGGCTGAGGCCAAAGCCAAGGAGCAGGCCCAGGACTCCCCCGATCAGGCCGATCAACAGGGCCTGGCTCATGAAGATCAGCTGTACGTCGCCCCCTGAAAACCCGGTGGCCTTTAAAATGGCGATGTCGTTCATCTTCTCGTAAATCAGCATGTTCAGGATGTTGTAGATCCCAAAGCCGGCGACGACCAGCAGGGTAATGGATACCGCATAGGTGATCAGGTTCCTTATGTTGGTCCCGGTCTCAAACTGGGCATTGGCCTCTACGATGTCCCTGGCCCTGATGCCGAATTGGCGCTCCAGTTCCCTGGCCATGGGGGCTGCCTGCGCTATATGGTGCAATTTTACATTGATGTCGGTAATATAGTTTGAGGGCTTTCCCAAAATCCGCTGGACGGTTTCAAGGTTTGCAAAGCTTTGGGTGTTGTCGATATCCGCAATGCCACTTTGGTAAAACCCCACGATTTTCAAAGGGAAAGCCTCCCCTCCGGGGGTGCTTACCTGAACCCGGTCCCCCTTTTTAAGCGACATCTTTTCGGCCAGCCCGATCCCCATGATGACGCCGTTATCGGATTGGGCCAGTTCCCGGGCCCCGCCCGAAACCAGGTAATCGCCCAGGCTGGAAAGCCTTTCTTCCTCAAGGATATCCACCCCCAGCAGTACCCCCCCAAGGTCGATAGGGCCCGAAAGGTAGAACAGCTGCGCCCGCAACTGGGGAGTGGCCCCCAACACCCTTGGGTCGGCTTTCAGGTGGTCGAGGATTGGCAGGGCATCGTGGATTTTCAATTGCCCCGGTTTTGGTTTCACGGACCTGATTTGAGCCAGGTCGCCGGAAGCTCCCAAATAGCGATCAATGGGCTGCTCCTTTGAGGGCTGCACCTCATTGTAGAGGTGGATATGGGGGGTCTGGTTCAGGATAAGGTCGTCGAGCAGTTGGTTAAGCCCGGTCATAAAACTGACCAGCGTAATGTAGGCCCCAATACCGAAGGTAACCCCCAGGGAGGCGGTAACCGTCGACTTCATTTTGGTCAGCAGGTGGTTCCGTGCGATGCCGAGGATGAGCCTCCACTGTTTCATTCTTCTGGTTTTAACAGTTCTGTTCCTGCCTCCAGGCCCGACAGGATTTCAACCCGGTCGAGGGTTTGGAGCCCGGTAATTACCGCCCGGTAACCTTCCCGGGTGCGAACGCTGTCCTTGCCTGCCAGGTATGCCCTCGGAATGGTAAGGACCCCTTCTTTCCTCCCGATGATGATATTGGCTTCGCCTGACATCCCCGGGTAAAGGATAGCAGGGGGGGCATCAAAACGGGATTCCACCGTAAAAGTCTGGTTGCGTTCGTCTTTTCGGGGATAGATCTTGGAAACCCGGGTTTCAAAAAGGGTTTCCGGGTAGGCATCCAGCAAGACCAGGGCTGTTTGCCCTACTTCCAGGGCTACCACATCCACTTCATCCACGAGCAATTCAACCACGAAAGTGTCCGGGCTGCCCAGCAGGGCAAGGGGCTCGCCGGGGACAACAAGCTCTCCGGGTTCTTTCTCCAGGGCATATACCCTGCCATGGATCGTGCTGCGTACGGCATAATCTTCGGTATTGACGACGCTGGACCGGAAGGTATTCCGCGCCTGGATCATCAGGGTGCGCAGTTGGTCTTCCAAACGCATGTATTCGCTTTTGAGGCCTTCCAGCTGGTTGCGTGAACGCTCGTAGGCCAGCTTTCGGTTTTCAAGGGTGGCCCTGGAGCCAATGTTCTCTGACCAGAGCTTTTCCTGCCGCCGGTAATTCAGGGAATCGTCCCTGAAAGTAAGGGTGGCGGTTCGTATGCGGGTCTCGAGGTCCCGCAACGGGCTGTGGGGCCCCTGGTAGTTCTCGGTAGCCAGTTCCATTTGCAGGCGTGCATTTTCGGAACTGAGCCGGGGTGTGCGGTCGGTGATGTGCATCAGCAGGGTCCCCGGGGCAACCAGGTCGCCTTCCTGCACGGCGTTCCTTTCGAGGATGCCGCTAACGGCGGCATGTACCTGGTACATGCTGTCGGGCTGCACGGTTGCAGAGGCATAGACCGAAGCCGTGATGTCTCTGATTTCCGGCCTCACGGTTTCTGGCTCCCCCTTACAGGCAAACAGAAGGAAGACCAGGGCGGGAAACCCCGCATACCCGGAGAGTCGAAGTGGGTCCATAACCATCTTTAAAGATACAGCCAAATTACCCCGGAATCCCTTCCTTCCCTATGATTTATCTCATTTTACCCTTTCTTGCCAAACCAGGGCCGCTGAACCTGAATTCATCCCGTAAGCTCAATAATGACAGGGCTTTGTTCTTTGGGGAATATATTTCAACACCCAGGGCCGGGGATGACCCCGGGCTGGGGCATGGCGCTCAGAGGAAGGGGTTTATAGCGTCCAGGATGGCGTCTTTGGGGAGTACCCCGGATTGCCTCCAGAGCGCTTTCCCCTCTTTGAAAAGCACCATGGTCGGGACGCCCCGGACCTGGAAGCGGCCGGCTATGGCACTATTCCGGTCTACGTCGATTTTCAGGACCTTAAGGCGGTCGCCCAGTTCTTCCTTCACATCTTTCAGGATGGGGGCGAGCATTTTGCAAGGGGCGCACCAGTCTGCATAAAAATCAATGAGGACCGGCGTTTCCGATTGGATGATGGTATTGAATGAACCTTTCATAACACGGGCTTGATCAGGGCAAAAATACCGATTCCCGGGGCAGGGGAACTATGATGTAAATCATGTCTGTTTTGAACCGGTTCCCGTACCTTTAAAGACCGTAACTGCTGAGAGATGGACCTGCGTATCGCCATACCCACTGATTTTTCGAAAAATGCCGAAAAAGCCGCCCATTTTGCCCTGGAGTTGTTTTCAGGGCAAAAATGCCTTTTTTTCCTTGTTCATACCTACACCCCGGCGTTCTACAGGGCAGATTACCTGCTCCACAGCCCGGGACAGATTGGCCTTGGCGATTTTTACCGGGAACGGGTTATGCAAAAGCTGGCCAAATTCCAGAAGAAGCTACAGGCCCGGACCAACCAGAAGAACCATGAATTTATTTGCCATGCGGCCTTTAATTCGCTGGCCGAGGAACTGAACCAGATGGGGGAGAAGGAAACCCTTGACCTTGTGGTCATGGGTACGCAGGGGGCGACCGGGGCCATGGAGGTATTGTTCGGGACCAATGCGGTACAGGTGCTTCACAAGGCCACCTGCCCGGTTTTGGTGGTTCCTGAAGGCGCAGAGGTAACGGAATTGAAGCACATCCTCTTTCCCACCGATTTTGCCCCTGATTACGCCCGCCTGCCCCTGAAGGTATTGCTGCAGATCCTGGGTAGGCCCGGCGTGAGCCTTCATGTGCTGCACGCCTACACCGAAGCCGATTCCCGCCCCGGCAGGCAGCGATCCAGGGAACAGCTCGAAGAGCTCCTGGCCCCATACCGGGCGGAGATCACTGAAACCGGGGAGGAAGACCTTGTTGGGGCGATAAACCGGTATGCCGGCCGCGTGCCTGTCCAACTCCTGGTCATGGTGCGCAACCAGCACACCTTCCTGGAGAACTTGCTGGTAACCCCGGTGATCGACCTGATCGGGTTCCACAGTAAGATCCCCTTTATGGTTATCCCACGCCCTGAAGGCTGAGGGTAAGGGCTATGGACCGCTAACAAACGGATATGGGGAAACAAGAAAAGGGCGGGAAGCCCGGCAGACGGGGTAAAGATGCCCCGATGAAAAACCAGAGGACCATCATTAAATCTTCCGGAGACACTGTCCGCTTCGAACCGGATAAGCTGGGCCTTTCCCTTGAGCGCAGCGGGGCACCGCCCGGGGTGGTGGAGGCCATTGTGGAAAAGGTTTCCGGGGAGCACTATGAGGGGATGACTACCCGGGAAGTGTACAACAGGGCCTTTGCCTTGTTGAAAAATTACCGGAAATCCTGCGCCTCGCGCTATAAACTGAAAAAAGCCATCTACGAACTCGGCCCTACAGGCTTTCCCTTTGAGAAATTCGTCAGCGCCATTTTGGACCATTCCGGGCACAGGACCCGGACCAATGAGGTGTTTCAGGGGTATTGCGTGGCCCACGAAATCGATGTGGTTGCGGAAAACGGGGAAGGGGTGACCCTGATTGAATGCAAATTCCATTCCGATGAAGGAAAAAAATGCGATGTAAAGGTGCCCCTGTATATCCATTCCCGGTTTCGCGATATCCAACGGTGGAACGAGTCAGGAAAGACCCCTGCCCTCCGGCTGAACCCGGCCTGGGTGGTCACCAACACCCGCTTCACTGCAGATGCCCAGAAGTACGGGGCGTGTGCAGGGCTGTACCTGCTGAGTTGGAACTATCCGGCGGGGGAGAGCCTGAAACGGAGGATCGACCGTTCGGGGCTTTATCCCATTACCGTGAGCATGCTGCTTAGTTCCAGGGAAAGGGAATTCCTGCTCGACCGGGGCATCGTCCTGTGCAGGCAATTGTTGGAAGCCCCGTATCTGCTGGATCATATAGGGATTAAGGATAGCCGGAAAAAGCGGATCCTATCGGAGGTGGAGCAATTGTGCAATGTGTTTTCCGAACCATGAAGACTGGAACACTACATTTTTGGGGGGCCTCGGGAGGCGTTACCGGTTCCAAATACCTGCTGGAACTCCCGGGGACGCGGATGCTGGTCGATTGCGGCATGTTCCAGGGGCTGAAGCGCCAGCGGGAGCTGAACCGAAACCCATGGCCCGTACCCCCTTCAACCATTGACCTGGTGGTGATCACCCATGGCCACCTCGACCATGTGGGCCTCCTTCCACGGCTGGTGCGGGACGGGTTCAAGGGACCTGTCTACGGAACAGCCCCTTCCCTGGAAGTGGCGCGCATCGTATTGGAAGACAGCGCCCGGATCCATATGGAGGAGGCTGAAAAAGCCCTGGAGGAAGGGTATAGCAAACACGAGGTCCCCGAGCCCCTGTACACCCTCGATGATGCCAGGGCCTGCATCGCCCTGTTCCAGCCGGTTCCCCGCGAAGAATGGGAAACCCCTGCTCCGGGCATCCGGTTTCGCCTACGTTACAACGGGCATATTTTAGGCGCCTGTTTCGTGGAGTTGGAAACGGGAGGGAAGCGTTTTGTCTTCTCAGGGGATGTCGGGAGGCCCGATGACCAGCTCCTGGACCCTCCGTTACGGCCCGGGAAGGCCGATGTGCTATTGCTCGAGAGCACCTATGGCAACAAACTCCACCCCCGCGAGGATATGGAGGTCTTGCTGGAACAGCACATCAAAGGGGCGATCCACGATCGGGGGGCCTGTATCATACCAAGTTTCGCAGTGGAGCGTTTGCAGACCGTTATGTACCTGATATGGAAGCTCCTCCGTTCCAACCGGATCCCACCGATGCCGATTTACATCGACAGCCCCATGGGTGAAAACGTCCTGGACCTCTTTGAGCGCTTCCCGCACTGGCACCACCTGGAGATGGAGGAATACCGCGCCATGCGAAACCAAATGACCATAATTACCGAATATGCCGATACCTGGAAGGCCATTGACGACCCACGACCCCGGGTAGTGGTGGCAGGAAGCGGCATGCTCAGCGGGGGGCGCGTCCTGACCTACCTCAGCCAGTTGCTCGACCGGGAGACCACCCGCATCCTTTTGGTGGGGTTCCAGGCCGAGGGGACCCGAGGGCGAAACCTGCTGGAAGGGGCCCATGAGCTCAAGATCTTTGGCAAATTCGTCCCCGTGGCTGCCCGGGTGTATTTGCTCGAGACCCTTTCTGCCCATGCCGACCAGGGGGAACTCCTGCACTGGCTTGCCCTCCTGGAGAAGGAACCCGGGTATGTCTTCCTGGTCCACGGGGAAGACACCGCCAGGGACGCCTTCCGGGTGAAGCTTCTAGAGCAAAGGGGGTGGAATGCCCGCCTCCCCCGCCTATATGATCAGGTGGTCATCCCTCTCGAACAGGGATGACCGGTATCATGCCCCGAACGTGATAAAACGCGTATCTTGTAAATCAAATGAGTATCGATATGGAACCCCAAGCTGCCCAAAACACGCCCCCTGATCCGGGCACAGGAAGCCTCCGGGCCATGGAAACAGACCTGAGGTTTATCCGTTTCCTGCTGGAGACCCCGATTTACCAGGGCAAAAGCCCCAATCTTTTCGAACGCCTTCGGCAGTATGTCCGACAGGCTGGTGAATGGCAATCTGAATTGCAGCAGCTTGACCCAACACGAGAAGCCGATCTTTCGCGCTTTCAGTCCCGGTTTTGGGGGTGGAAGTCCGAGGTCTTTGAGTATCTGCAAAGTCAGCTGCAACCCGGTTAAGAACCTGTGCGATGAACCCCTTAAGACCCATTTCCCTGTTGTTCCTCCCGGTATTGTTCTTATTGGGAAGTTGTGCGTCTGTGCGTCCTGAGGCCTCCTACAGGAGCCCGGACGTAGTCCTTTTTCACGCCAACAGGGTCCTGGTCCTGGGGATGACACAACAGGCCGATTACCGAATCCAATATGAAACCGCCTTAAGGGATGCCCTCCATTCCAAAGGTGTGGATGCCTTCCGCAGCATCGACCTTTTTGACCTTTCTTTTTCCGCTGCGGAGCAGTCTGAAGCCGACCTGGATCGGGTGGAAGGGCAATTGCTCGACCGGGATTTCGACGCCATCCTGCTGACCAAACTGATCCCTCAGGAGGAGGGATTCGCTTCGCTGAAGGGAACCATACAGGAACTGGGGAAGACCTATGACCGGTTTAGGGACGATTACCTGGTCCACCAGGGTATTTTTTACGATCAGGAGGCCCCACAAGAGAAAAAAATATATTTCGTGGAAACCTCACTTTACTGTATTTGTGTGGGGAAGGAGCGCGACCTGCTTTGGCGTTCCAGGGTGCGCCTGCGCCACCCGCGGAGGGCCGACAGTTCCATTGCCGGCTATGTAGACTGGCTAATTGCGACCCTGAAACGGGAGCAGCTCATCCTGGGCCTGCCAGCCCATGGCGGCTAAAGGAGCGGACTCAGGACCCTTGCCGCCCCTTCGGCCAGCTTATGGAGCCAGGGCCGCCGGCTGAAGGTCTCGTAATCGAGTTCTATGCTTTTGGCGCTGTCTTCCTCAAAATATCGCCTAAGTTCCAGGGCCGGCCCCCGTTCGTAAACCACGGCATTGACCTCATAGTTGTGCTGGAAGCTCCGGTCGTCCACATTGGCGGTTCCGATGGTGGATACCTCGTCGTCTATGGTGATGATCTTGCTGTGGAGAAAGCCTTCGGGATATAGGAAGATCCGTACCCCTGCCTTGAGGAAACGCTGAAAATAAGACTGAACGCACCACGAGACCAACGCATTGTCGGCCTTGGCTGACAGTAGCAGGCGCACGTCGACCCCTCCAAGGGCGGCTGTATGCAGGGCCGTCAGGATGGCATGGCTGGGGATGATGTAGGGGTTCGTGATGTACACGTGCTTACGCGCCCCGTTGATCAGGGAAAAATAGAGTTTTTCCATCAGGGCGAAATCGTCGTCGGGCCCTGTGGCGAGGATCTGTACCCGGTTCATCCCGGGGCGGGAGGGGAAGGCGGGCGGATCGAAGGGGAGTCGATGCCCACTGACCATTTCCCAGTCGTTCAGGAATACGGTATCGAGGTGGTGGGCCGCACTTCCCCTGACCATAAGGTGCATGTCGTGCCACTTGCCAAGGTTTTTATCGCCTTTCAGGTATTTGTCCGAAATGTTGATCCCACCGGTAAAGGCAATTTTTCCGTCCACCACAATGATTTTCCGGTGGTTTCGGTAGTTTAGGGAGGTCAGGAATTTCCCAAACCGGTAGGGCAGGAAGTTATGCACTTCGATCCCCGCATCCCGCAGGCGCCTGAGGTAGGACCTGCTCAGGGACAGGCTGCCGATATTGTCGTAAATAAGGCGTACCTCCACCCCCGATGCCTCTTTGGCGGCGAAGAGCTCCAGCAGGCGGTCTGCCAGTTCCCCTTCCTCGAAGATATAATATTGTACATGGATGCTTTCCCGGGCCGATTCCAGGGCCCTGAAGATGTGGGTAAAGGTCTTTTCCCCGTCTTTGAGCAGTTCAACCTCGTTGTCGCAACTTAAGGGGAATCCCGCCTGGGTCTCGACAAGGGTCCGCATCTGGTCCATCCTTCGGGTAAGCGGTGGGCAGGCTTCAACATCCCCCGGGGTTTCGGGGAGGGGTTTCCGGATTTTTCGGGTGTATAGTTTTAGCTTTCGGCGGTTGCGGCCCAGGAGCAGGTATAACAGTATGCCTCCTACCGGAATGGTGAAAATGGCTAACAGCCAAGCCAATGTCTTCGAGGGTCGAACACCATTCAGCAGGAGGCTTACAATAATCGATAGGGCAATCAGTACGTATACCGCGACCAGGATCCCCGTCCATTCCACGTTAAAGGCTTTGCCCCAAAGTTACATCAATTTGAAATTGATCGGGATACTATAGGGCACGCTTACGGTGCGGTTGCGCTGTTTCCCGGGGGTCATTGGCGGGAGGGAGGCGATGATGCGCCTGGCTTCCTGTTCCAGGAGGTGGTCCGGTCCCCGGGTCTTGATCTGGTTTACATGGCCGTCGCGGCCGATAACGAATTGTACGAAAACCCGGCCCTGGATCCCCAGTTCTTCGGCAGTTTTCGGATAGGAAAAGTGCTTCTGGATGTGTTCCTGGATCTTCTGGTTGAAGCATTCCCGGGTCTCTGCGGCGCTAAGGCCCTCACACCCGGGGAATACGGGAACTTCTTCAATGACCGCAAAGGGGACATGGATGTCTTCCTCGGCTTCTTCCACATCGATGTCTGAAGCATCCAGGTCTACGTCAGCAATTACGGTTTCCTGGCTGATTTCGGTACTTTCGATAATGGTTTCCTCCACATCCTCCGTGTCCTCAATCACCTCAATAACTTCCGGGGCGGCCGGGGGCGGCGGGGGCGGTGTAGTGCGGATGATCTCGGTTTTGGGTACCTCTTCATCGAGGTTGTCTGCATTTACGAGCAGGGCAATCTCATGTTGGACCTCGTCGTAGGATTTGTACTCCAGGGCCCTCCAGGTAGCAAAGAGCACGATAGTCAGGCCTATTACGAAATAAAGCCCGCTGTTTCGGTTTAAATCGGCGTTGGGATTTTTCTTGACTTGCATGGCTGTTGCATTTTTGGCTGTTAATAAACTATTAACAAGTTACCTCAATTCCCGGGGTGTAAATATGATTTTGATCATATTTACGCTGAATTATTGAGGAATGCTCAGCCTAAGGTCTGGATGAGATAAAGGTAAAGGGGCATCCCTAGGGTGATGTTAAATGGGAACGTGATCGCCAGGGCCATGGGCAGGTACAGGCTCGGATTCGCCTGGGGCACCGCAAGGCGCATGGCTGCGGGCACTGCGATATAGGAAGCACTGGCAGCCAGGATGGCAAAGAGGAAGCGGTTGCCCGGTTCGGATATGAAAGAGGCTGTCAATACAGCGGTGAGGCAGCCATTGATGAGGGGAACAACCAGGGCAAAAACCAGGGCGAACCAACCCTTTTTGACCAGGGCAGAAATTTTGGCCCCGCTGGTAATCCCCATGTCGAGGAGGAATACCGCCAGGAACCCCTTGAAGATATCGGTGGTAAAGGGTTCAATTCCCTGGGCCTGGTGGTCGCTGGCCAAAAACCCGATCACCAGGCTACCGAGGATGAGCAACACGCTCCCGTTGGTCATGGAGTGCCTCAATACGCCCGGCAGGCTTATGGCGCTGCCGTTCTTTTTGTCAAAAATGGCAATCAGCAACACCCCGACCACGATGGAGGGGGCTTCCATGAGCGCCATAACGGCCACCATATGCCCCCCGTACGAAATCTGTTCCAGTTCCAGGAAAGAAATAGCCGTAACGAAGGTCACGGCGCTTACCGACCCGTACGAGGCCGCAATGGCACCGGCGTTGGCCACGTTGAAGCGCCTCCTGAGAATAAAGTAGGAATACAGGGGGACGAAAACCGCCAGGAAAATCCCCAGTAACAGGGACCATAAAATTTCTATGTCATAAGGACTATGCGATAATTCCTGCCCTCCCTTGAAGCCAATAGAAAATAATAAATAAAGAGAAATAAACTTGGAGGAATTGGCCGGAATTTCCAGATCGCTCTTAAGCTGGACGGCCAGGATCCCCAGAAAAAAAAACAGGAGGGCAGGATTCGTCAGATTGTCGACGAGCAGGTGTAAATCCATAGGGGCGGAGGAAAGCCTCTTTCGGGTGCTGCTATGCGCTTACTCGTTTTCCATGGTGATTTCCAGGGTACCTTTGATATTCAGGCATTTTCCCTGCTCCCGGGCCTGCCGGATAAAATTCCGCGCCAGCACCTTCTCGGCCTCCAGCTCGGCAATCCGCTGGTCGGCGTAAGAGGTGTCTGCCTTGAAATACCCTTCACACCAGCGCAGGCGCTGCAATTTATGGAAATTGATTTTTTCGTCGAGCAGCGACAGGATCACATCTGCGGCTTCAGAAGGGGTAAAGGTCCCCCTGACCAGTTGTACGTCCTGGTGGGTAATGGTTTGTGCTTCCGAAAAGTTTGGATCTTTTTTCATGGGTTGATTTTCTGGGTATCGTTAGAAGATGCGGCATTCTGGTATCGGATCAGGAAAACCAGCCCGCATATAAACGTTACGGCGGCAATTTCCGTCATAAAAAGGCCCTTGAGGTTCCAGGACAGCAACAGCAGGGCCCCAAAAAAAATGGCTCCCGCCAGCGCCTGCAGCCTGATCAATGCGGCTGCCCGGGGGATTCGTGAGGTTTCCCGGAGGTTTGCGTGCTGGCCCCTGTCCAGATCCCCGGCCTGTCTGTAATCGTAGGAATACTCCATAAGGTGGTTCTATTTCTAGGACAAAGGTGCTGGATGTTTTTTATATATTTTTATTTATATTTATGATATTAAACATTAATATATTTTATGAACTATACCCTGAACCAACTAAATATCTTCTACAAGATCGCTCAAAACCAGAGTATTACAAAGGCGGCAGAAGAATTGCATCTAACCCAACCGGCGGTATCTATCCAGTTAAAAAATTTTCAGGACCAATTCTCCATCCCCCTTACCGAAGTGGTCGGCCGCAAACTCTACATCACGGATTTTGGGCGGGAGATCGCGGAGGCCGCAGAGCAAATCCTCCATCAGGTGCAGGCCATCAATTACAAGACCCATGCGTATGAGGGGAAGATAGCCGGCAGGCTGCGGATGAGCACGGTTTCCACAGCCAAGTACGTAATGCCATATTTTATGACCGATTTCATGGACGCCAATCCCGGGGTGGACCTTGTGATGGATGTGACCAACAAGGCCCGGGTAATCCAAAGCCTTGAACAGAATGAAGTCGATTTCGCCCTGGTTTCCGTCTTGCCCGACCACCTCAAAATCAACCGGGTTGAGCTCATGCAAAACAAGCTCTTCCTGGTCGGGGGTACTGCCCGGAAATTGCCCGGTCGCCGCCCGGCCATCCGAATCCTGAGGGAAGAGCCCCTGATCTTCCGGGAATCGGGTTCCGCCACCCGGAAGGCCATGGAGGGGTTCCTTGAGGGAAAGGGTATCAAAAACCCAAGGAAACTGGAGCTGATGAGCAATGAAGCCCTCAAACAGGCCCTTATAGCGGGCCTCGGGTATTCCATTATGCCGCTGATCGGGCTGAAAAACGAGCTTAAAAATGAGGATCTCGAAATTATTCCGTTAAAGGGGCTGCCCATAATTACCCACTGGAACCTGATCTGGCAGCAATCGAAGAAGCTTTCGCCCACCGCCCAGGCCTTCCTCGATTATGTCCTCGAGGAAAAGGACCGCATCATCCGGGAACGGTTTGACTGGTTTGAGCGTTATGGGTAACCCCCTGGCTTAATTGATCCAGAAGCTGATCCCGGCGATCAGGTAAAAGGCAGGATCCAACTCTTCCACAAAGGTCCCCGTATCGGTGGTAATGGTGGATGGGCTCTGGGGTAGGGCCAATGACGGGTATAGCGAGAAAATGAAGTGTCCTTGGAAAAAATGGATGGGCAGGTCGAGCTCCACATTCAGCATCCGGAACGCTTCCACTTCCTGCAGGGTGACCTCCACAGGGTCTGATGGGGCGTTGCCCCCGCCGCCCTGGCCACCGCTCTTTCGGTTACCGAGGCGGTTGTTGCTGTAATAGGCCTGGTAAAAGCGCTGGGTGCCGGCATAGGCCGATACCCCGGGCTGCAGGACCAGGCGGCCATCGAGGGTCGAAAGGGTGCGTCGGACGAAGCCTCCGAGGAAGAAGTCCGGCCCGCCTTCCTGGTTGAAATAACTGCTAAGTCCCAGGCTGGTTTCAAACCACCCCAAATCATACGCAAGCTGTGCGGTCACATCTCCGGAGGTTTGGGATTTCACATTGTAACTGGATTCGTTGAAAAAGTAGGCGGTTCCTGAGAAATTCCCGCTTAGCTTACCCTTTTCAAAAGCGTACCCGCCGGTGAGCAGATATAGGTCTACCCGGCCTTCTCCGGAGGCGAGAAGGTATGAAAGGGAAGCCTCCCCGTACAGGCCCGAACGGTGATAATAGCCCAGGGAGGGCATCAGGTAGGGGGCGGCCACGGAATCACGCCGACCCATGAAAACGGCATCGCTTACGTAGGCGAGGCCGGGCATCAGGTAGGAAAAGGCCTCCTGCGGCCTGGCCCCCGGGTCCTTTCGGTCCTGGGACCAGGCGGTAAAGGCCATGGAGAATAGCAATAGGTATCCGATACGTTGCATTGCATTCATCCCTGTGTGGTTTTAAGACACCGGGGCCATAAACCCCGGCGGCAGATCAACTCCCTTTTTTGCCGGCGTTTACATTGGGTTTGGGGGCACCCTTTTTAAGCATTTTTTTGGCTGGCACCTGTTTTTGATGGATCATCCGCTTGCGCATCTGGTACATATTCCGGAAGAGTTCCCCGGAGCCGTCCAGGCATTCGCCATCTTTCAGGCGCAGGCGCTGCTGGTTTTGCATCTGGTAGGTCCCGTCAGGGTAGGCGGTTACCCCATTGGCCAGTTCCATTGGGTCGTTCAGGCGCATCTGGGCTTCGGTGCGCACCTGGTAGACATTCCCTTCCACCAGGGTATATTGCCACCGGTTTTGGTTGCGCTCGCGAACCTGATCCTGGGTAAGGCCCTTGTTCTCCTGCATCAGTTTGTGCCGATACTGGTATTCATTGCGGTAGAGGGCCCCGTCCCCATCGAGGGATTCCCCGTTTTTCAGTTTGTACCGTTGTCCGTCCGGGGTAACATATGAGCCGTCCGGTGCCAGTACGGTACCGTCGGCCAGGGTCTGTTTTTCCTGCAGGCGTTGCTCGGCCCGTTCCCTGAGTTGCAGCATTTCCCCTTTTACGGCCACCAGTTTGGTGCGGTCCTGGTCCTGGATCCTGTCCTGATCACGTTCCTGTGCGGCCAGCGGCATGGTCATCAGGACCAACGCAGCCAACCCGAAAATTCTCTTTTTCATGACGGTAAGATTTTTGAAGTTATGCCGCTAAGGTATTCCTGATCACACCGGGAGGCAATGACCTGTATCAGTTATAAGTATTTTAAAAACAGGATGTTAAAGTAACTTTAGTCACATAGGCGCATCCGGGCTACCCCAGGCTGCGCCGGGAAGTGGCAGCCTCTTCCACGACCTTAAAGCACCAGGCGGCTGGGGACTTCCCTTATGCGATTTGCCTGTGGATAACGGAATCCTCCTAATGTCCGGTCTGGTCGCGGTAGGCACAGGAATCCAAAAGGAAGGTATATACCTGCCCCAAGGTGGTCAGCTCTTTTTTTTCAAGGGCTTCCGACAGGCCGGGGCATTCCCGGAAGTATTCGCTCAGGCGCTTTTTTTTAAGCCCCAGGATGCCCTGGGTGACCCGGACCATCTCGCGCGATCCCTCCCGGTGGAACAGGGGGTAGGAATCCACATAGCTATTGTCATCATGGATGAATTCCCTTTCGTACCAGGTCAACCGCCCCTCGCGCCTTACCACCCGGAGGAAGATGGCCTCAGCTGTGTCATCGAGGGCATAACGGAAGGTAAAGAAATCCGTTTCCTCCCGAAGCGGGAACGATTCAAACACAAAGTCCCCGGTGCAATATCCCAGAATGTCCTTTGGACGGTATTTCCGCCTCAGGGTTTTACCCTCAGGCCTGAAGCGAATGCGGGTAAAGAGCGCAGCAAAGGGTTCCGGGGAGCGGTCTTTTACCCATCCGGGAACCGTGTCCCTCTCCAGGGTAATGACATACCCGGGAAGGTATCCTTTTTTCTGGGCCATTAAAGGAAGCACCATCAGCATAAGGGCAAACGGCAACATCCGGGTCAGGGTTTTTTCCATGGCGACATTTTTTTAAGAAACCTCAAGAATATTGCCAAAGCCCTTGCGGTTCGACAGGGGGCCTGAAATGGGGGTGAACCGCAAAGGGCCAGGGGCTCAGCTGTGGGGATCCCTCCCCGGGTCAAAGGAAAGGTGTCGGTCTTTTACCCGCCCGAACCGCGTAAGGAGCATATCCATGAAATAGTTCTGATACACCCGCCAGGGTCGCCTGGAACCATTCTTGGGGAGCAGGTGTTTTGCCCGTTTCATATACCCGGAATCCAGGGGCAGGAATTCTTCTTCCTCTATATCCTCCGGAACCTGCGGGACCACCACCTCATAGCCCTTCCGGTCCATATAGTTGAGGATCCTGCAAACCAGGTTGGCGGTCAGGTCCGTTTTCAGGGTCCACGAATTGTTGGTATAGCCGAAGGCAAGGGCGAAGTTCGGCACCCCGCTCATCATCATGCCCTTGTAGACCAGGACCTCATGGGTGTGCAGGGGCCTGCCGTCCAGGGTTACCCGGGCACCCCCAAGCAGTTTCATCTTCAGGCCGGTCGCGGTCACGATGATATCCGCATCCAGGACCTCGCCCGACTTCAGGGCAAGGCCTTCAGGGGTGAAATGGGCGATTTCCGCGGTGACGATATCGGCTTTCCCGCTGCGGATGGCTTTAAAGAGGTCCCCGTCAGGGATTACGCAAAGCCGCTGGTCCCAGGGTTTGTAGGTGGGGTTGAAGTGCTTCTCGACCGGGTAGCCCCTGGGAAGCTCCCTGGCAGCTCCCTTCATGAGGAGGCTTTTCATTTTGCCGGGAAATGCCCTTGAAAACCCGTAAAGCCCCATGGCCATCGCCAGGTTCCGCCATCGGGTCAACCGGTAGGCCAGGTGCCCCGGAAGCCATTTTTTCAAGGCGGTATACAGGCCGCTTCGGTTGGGGAGTTTCATGATATAGGTTGGCGAACGCTGTACCATGGTTACATGGGCCGCTTTTTCCGCCATGGAAGGAACCAGGGTTACCGCCGTGGCCCCGCTCCCGATTACGGCCACCCTTTTTCCGGTATAGTCCAGGTCCTGTGGCCAGAACTGCGGATGTACCAGGGTTCCGCCAAAGGTTTCCTCCCCTGGGAAGCCCGGCCGGTAGCCTTCTTCATAGCTGTAATAGCCGGCGCACATATACAGAAACCTGGTTTTCAGGGTAGTGGTATGCTCCTGATGGGACACCTCCAGCGTCCATTGCCGGTCTTCCGACGACCAGTTGGCCGCAAGAACTTTATGCCCAAACCGGATATGGGCTTCAATCCCGTTTTCTGCTGCGGTTTCCTTCAGGTACTTCCGGATGGACTCCCCGTCCGATAGGGATTTGGGGTTTTCCCAGGGCCTGAAGCGATACCCGAAAGTAAACATATCTGAATCGGACCGGATCCCAGGGTATCGGAAGAGGTCCCAGGTGCCCCCGAGCCGCTCCCGGGCCTCCAGGATGGCATACTGCCTGCCCGGGCATTTTCGTTGTAACCAGTAGGCCGTTCCAATGCCCGAGATGCCGGCTCCGATGATGATGACATCGTATAGGGTGCTATCGGTCTGCTTCATCTGCTATTCATTGGACACTTCAAGGTATTGTATTTTTGGATCCGGCTCAGGGCTGAGGGTAATAAACACCCGAAGGGTATCCCTGGCCCCATACAGGTCAAAGCCCCCACGCAACTGGTTGCGGGGCTCCATCCGGCCCGTCCCCAGGATGGGCCCGGCCGCTTCCAGCAGGGGACGGATCCGTTCCATCCGCCGCTCCCGGTCTTCGTCGGGGAAGAAATTCTCCGCCATGATTTCATTAGCAAGGGAGGCATCGCCCTCCAGAATCCATTCCACGGCCTGGGCCTGTCTTGTTTCCAGGATTTCCGAAACCCCGGTTTGCCGGGGTTGCAGGTCCAGCTCCCCGAATAGGAGTTTTTCGATTTCACGGTAGGGCCAGGGGGAGGTATAGGTAACGTTACAGAAGGCCATCAGGCCAATGCCCAGGTCCGGATAGAAAACGTAATTGCTGCCAAACCCCGGCAGCGCCCCCCCGTGGGAGACCCGCCGGGTCCCGTGGCAATTTTCCGAGATCCCCAGCCCGTAGCCATACCCCCCGACTACGGGGCACGGTTCATTATTCCAGTCTTTGGCGTTGGCCGCGAGTCCGGCATATTGGGGTTGGTGCATTTTCCTGAGGGTACTCCGCTTCACCGGGCCCGATTCAGGGTCGCTGCGGGGCGGCCATGCAGAGAGGTGGAAGCTGACGTACCTGCTGAAGTCCTCAATAGTGGTGATCAGCCCTCCCATAGCGCCAAAGCTGCCGTCGTGGAGTATGGGGGCCCGGGTCAGGCTGTCCGGGGCATAACCGAGGGCAAGGCGGCCTTCGGGGACTTCTTCGAACTCCCAATAGGTTTCCTGCATGCCAAGGGGTTGGAGGATTTCCCGGGTGATGTATTCCTGGTAGGGCCGTCCGGACACATTTGAGATAATAAGCCCCAGGAGCGCATACCCCGTATTGCTGTATTCGAAGGTGTGGGCCGGCGGGTTGGAAAAACTGGGCCCTTCCCGCATCAGGGTTTTGAGCATTTCCACCGACTCGTCCAGTTGGCGGTCGCCCCAGGGGTTGTCCTCCGGGAAGCCGGCAGTCATGGTGAGCAAATGTTCCACGGTAATCGGCGGGGAATCGCTGGTCGGGTAGGGGATCCCGGCCATCTCAGGGATATGGTCGGCCGCGGGGTCGTGCAGGGAGAGTTTCCCGTCCTCCACCAGTTTCATAATCCCCATGGCCGTAAAGCTTTTGGTCATGGAAGCGATGCGGAAAGCCGATGTTGTGGTGGCGGCGATCCCTGCTTCGCGGTCGATCACCCCCAAGGCTGAATCGACAACCAGCTGGCCGTCCACCACTATGCCATAGGCGATACCCGGGATGTTCTTTTCCCTGGCGTACGTTTCAAATAATTCGTGCAGCCTCGGGGCAAGGGAGCGGATTTGTGCCGCCCGGTCATCCCCGTCAAAGGAATCGGTTGCGAAATTGCCCGAAATTGCCATCGGAGCAGTGGGTACAAGAGGCATTTCCGGGTCGTTTTTGCACCCAAAAAGCAAGAGGGCGGAGATGGACAGGGCACCAATGATTTTCATGAGGAGGGTTTTAGGGATTCGCGATTAGAAAGTTACGCCTTTTTACCCTTGCACCCAATTCGGGGAAGTCCCCAAACGAATGGGGGGAGGGTGATGCCGTCGTTTTTTCTCAGGGAAGTCACCGCCGGGGCATAAAGGGTGACGGGGGAGGTGAACCGCTGATGGGTGCCCCCCCATTTTCTATTCCCTGAGGTCAATGGCCCTACCCGTGGAGGCGCTCCGCTGCGCAGCGTCCAGCAATTCCATGACCATCAGGTTGTTTTCCAGGGAGGACAGGGCGTATGGTCCGGGGGTGATCTCGCCGCGTACCACCGCCCTGAAGTACGCAAAGGGATCATCCAGAGGCGCCGGACGTTCCGGCAACACCAGGGCTTCCTCCCGGAAGGTGTCGTACCCGGTGGCCACCCTGAGGCGAAGGGCATGTCGGTTGTCGGCAAAAAGGGCGCCCCGCGTACCGTATACTTCTATGTCCTTCCTGCCAATGGGCCAGTTCCAGGAGCCGTGGATCACGGCCACGGCCGTGTCGTATTCCAGCAAAATGACTGCTTCGTCCTCTACCTTCGGGTTATTCTCCGGTTGCAACTGGGCGGTGAGCGCCATCACCCGCCTGGGCTTTTCACCCTCCATAAGCCAGGTCACCAGGTTCGCCCCGTAACAACCAAAATCCATCAGTGCACCACCCCCATTGAGGTCCGGGTCGGTAAGCCATTCGAGGAATTCGCTGTTTACGCTTATCTGTTTGGGCCCCTTATGCCCGTCCCGTACCACGACCTTTCGCAGCGGGCCGATGGCATCTTCCTCTTTGGCCATTTGGAAAACCCGGTGGTTTGTCGGGTACCAGGTAGTCTCGTAATTCGTGAGCAGGTGGATGCCGTGTTCCCGGGCCAGTTCCGCCATGCGGCGGGCATGGTCCAGGCTAACGGCCAGGGGTTTTTCCACCATGACGTGGATGCCCAGGGGCGCAAAGGTTTCCACCACCTCCAGGTGGGCGTATATCGTCCCAAAGGCGGCCACCGCCTCGGGCTTTTGTGCTGCGAGGAGGTCCTCCGCGCTGTTGTAAACCTTCTCCGGGGAAAACCCGTGTTGGGCCGCATAGCGACCCGCCAGGTCCCAGTTGGGCTCCACAATGCCGATGATCTGTATTTCCCCCCTTTTTTCGCTTTCAAAGATCCAGTGGACATGGGTGTGGGTCAGGCCGATTACAGCAATCCTCAGGGGGTCGTCCTGGGCCGCCAGGGGCAGGTGCGTGATCGCCATCAAAACCGGGAGGTATAAAAATTGTTTCATGGATGTGACCTGTGGGTTAGCTCCATTCTTTTTCCGGGCAGTTCCGGGAGGCTTCGTTTATCTGAGGGTTGAGCGGGGTCAGTCACACCCGCAGTATTTTTCGCTATTCGCTTTTTCAAAGCACTCCCTGCCTTCCCGAAAGGCAAAATACGCCAGGCCCAGGCTGCCGATACTGTCTGCGTAGGCAAATCCCGTGAGCTCGAAGATCCCGCTGCTCGCCAACAGGATTACAGACATATAAATACAGACCAGGGTACAGTTGGCGTCTGCCAGGATCGGCTCTGAATCGAGCCTGCGGCCCACCCGGCGTTTCCAGGCCACCAGGGCCCACATAACCGCTATGGAAATGACGGAAATCACAATGCCCACCACTGTGGTAAGGGGCCTGTGGCCGGTCCAGATATTATAAAGGCTTGTGGTCACCAGGGTGATTACCAGGGCGTAAAAGGCGAAGCCGGTGACTTTCAGGGCAGTGCGTTCGAAAGGATCCCGGGGGCTTTGGGGGTTCCTCCTAATCCGAAGAACCATGTGTGCAATACCAAGGCCGGAGATCACCTCTATAAAACTGTCGGCCCCGAAACCGAAAAGGGCCAGGCTTTCATCCTGTACCCCGAAATACGTGGAGACCAGGCCTTCGAGAAGGTTGTAAACAATAGTAAATACGGCCAGGCCAAAGGCCGTTTGATATAGGCTGACGGGATTTTTATCCGCTATCGGGGACGTTTTCATTACCGCTAAAGTAACGACTAATCCAGGGAATTAAAAAGAAAACGTCCGGCAGGTGTCCGGGGAAAACCCTATTGTTTTCCAGTGGCTTCTTCCTGTTGCGCTTCCCTTGTCAGCCAACCTCCGCCAAGCGCTTTATAAAGCTTCACGTGTGCCGACAGCAGGTTTGCCCTGAGGCTTTCCAGCAACAGTTCTGCATCGAAAGCCTGCCGCTGCTGCTCCAGGAATTCCAGGTAACTGGTTACCCCCATGTTATAGCGTTCCCGCGAAAGGAACTGGGCCCGCAGGGCGGCCTCTTTCCGGCGTTCCGCAATGTCGATTTCATTTTGGGTGGTGCGTATTTCAGCGAGGACGTCTTCCACTTCCTTCAGGGCGAAGAATATCGTATTCTGATACTGGTAAAGGGCCTGGAAGCGGCGGCTGTCTTCTATCCCCACCTGTCGTTTAAGCTGCCCCCAGTAGAAAAGCGGGCCCGCCAATTGTCCGGACAGCGTCCAGAGGGGGTTTTCGAAACTGAGGTTCCCAAAGCTGTTCGCCGAAATCCCGACCAGGGCGGAGACGCTCAGGCCGGGGAGCCGGTCCCCCTGGGCGGCGCCTACCCGGGCATTCTGGGCAATCAGCTGATATTCGGCTGCGATCACATCGGGCCTGCGCGAAAGCAGGTCCACCGGCCGTGCCAGGGGCAGGTCGATCTCGTAGCGCTGGTCTTTGAGTGGTTTTCCGGTAGCCAGGGGACCGGGATTCTGCCCGAGCAGGATGCTCAGGGTATTCTGCAATTGCACTATCTGCCTTTCGTACTGGGGCACTGCCCCGGCGGCGATGGTATACTGGATGGTAGCCTGGTCCACATCGATTATGGGGACGATGCCCTTGTCGTACCGCAACTGGATCAGCCTGAGCATGCTATCCCTCGAGGTTGCATTGCTTCGGGATATCTCGTATTGCGACTTGGCCCGCAGCAAAGCAAAATAGGTGGTGGCTACCTCGCTGATCAGGGAGAGCATCACCCCCCGGTATCCGTACTCAGAAGCGACCAGGGAAGCCCTGGCAGCTTCGGAACGCCGGCGGAGCCTTCCCCACAGGTCGAGTTCCCAGTTGGCGGATGCCAGCCCCAGGACCTGGTTCTGCGCATCCCCGACGTTGTTGAGCAGGAAGTTTCCCCTCTGGGCTTCTCCGCTGGCATCGAATTTCGGAAGGAGTTCCGCATTCTGGTTTTTCAGGGCAAGGCGCCCCTGCAGCACATTTTCAGCGGCGATAAGGGCATCCCGATTGTTTTCCATGGCCAGCCCAATGAGGCTGTCCAGTACCGGATCGTCAAACAGGGCCCACCACTTCAGGTCGGATGTAGTCAGTTTCAGGCTATCGGTCTTGACGCTGTCCA
This sequence comes from Robiginitalea marina, assembly GCF_024006985.1. Lineage (GTDB taxonomy): Bacteria > Bacteroidota > Bacteroidia > Flavobacteriales > Flavobacteriaceae > Robiginitalea > Robiginitalea marina. The sequence continues at coordinate 177,333 of NZ_JAMXIB010000002.1, read as the reverse complement.
GTCCCACGCTCCGGGCCGGGTCTTCCTGGCTATAGGAACCCGGTTGGACAAATTCCGTACCCTGGTAATTCTTCCCGATCTTGCAGCTTTGGGAAAGGAGGGCAAGCAGTGCTATGAGCAGTATTCGTTTCATTCCTCCAGTGCGGTTTGTGGGGTTAAGGCCTCCCGTTTTTTCTCATATCCTGCGATTTTTCCCACCAGCAGGAACAGCATGGGGTAGAAAAAGACGCCGAGCAGGGTGGCAATGCTCATCCCTCCCAAAAGCGCCATCCCCATGACCTTCCGGGCTTCTGCCCCGGTACCGGACGCCACCACCAGGGGAAGGACCCCGATAATGAAGGAAAAGGCCGTCATCAGGATGGGGCGGAAGCGCGATTTAGCCGCCGCCATGGCAGCGTCGAATAGGGAAAGCCCCTTTTTGAATTCCTCATTGGCAAATTCCACGATCAGGATGGCGTTCTTGGCCGCCATCCCGATCAGCATCACAAAAGATACCTGGGCGAAGATGTTGTTCTCGAAACTGAGGCTGAAAAACCGCGCGACCCAGAGGAAGAACAGGGCCCCGAAAATTGCAAAAGGGGTGCCGAGCAGGATGGAAAAGGGGAGGCTCCAGCTCTCGTACTGTGCCGCCAGGATGAGGAAGACAAAGACCAGAGAAAAGGTAAGGATTATCCCTAGGGAACCGGAGGCCTTATTTTCCTGGTAAGACATGCCGTTCCAGGCCGTCCCCATATCCGGGGGCAACACTTCGCCGGCGACTTCCTCCAGGGCTGCCATCGCCTGGGCGGAGGTATAGCCCGGGGCTGGCCCGCCCGTCACTTCCGCGGAACGGTACAGGTTAAAACGGTTTGTAAAGTCGGGTCCGGAAATGGGCACTACCCGGGCCACGGTCGAGAGCGGAACCATCTCCCCATCCTTGTTTCGGATAAAGAATTTGTCGATCTGGGACTCATCTGCCCGGTATTCGTTTTCCGCCTGGATGTAGGTGCGGTACAGCCGGCCAAAACGGGTGAAATCATTCACATAGGCCCCCCCCATAAAGGCACCGATAGTGGTATAGAGGTCATTGAGGGAAAGCCCGAGTTTCAGGGCCTTTTCCTTGTCGATATCCATGTAGCGCTGCGGGACATTGCTCTGGAAGGTGGTAAAGGCACTGCCGATTTCCGGTCTCCGGTTCGCTGCCTCTATGAATTTTGCCGCGTTCTGTGCAAGGTATTCCGGGCTGTTGCCGCCCCGGTCCTGCAGCACGATGCTAAACCCGGAACCGCTTCCAAGGCCCGGGAGGGCCGGGGGCCCGAAGGCAAATACCTGGGCGCCTTTGATTTTCATGGCAAATTCCCGGTTTAACCGATTGATCATTTCCTTTGCCGTCGCTTCGCGCTCCCCCCAGTTTTTCAGGGAGGCAAACATAAACCCGTTGTTGGTGGCCATGGCCCCGGAAAGCAGGCTGAACCCGGTGGCATTGGTAAGGTATTCCACTTCAGGGTACTGCAACACGATTTCTTCCACTTGCCGTCCAATCTCGTCGGTACGCTGCAGGGAAGCCGCATTGGGCAACTGCATGTTGATAAAGAGGTACCCCATGTCTTCCTCGGGGATAAAACCACCCGGGACCAGGGTTCCGAAAACCCCTGCCCCAATGGTCAGTACCAGCAGGAAGACCACACCGCGCTTTAGTTTCCCGGTGACGACCCGGGTATAGGACATGTAGCCTTCCGTGGTCTTTCCCATCCACCGGTTAAAACCGCTGAAGAACTTGCCGAGTAAACCCCTGTAGGGTTTAGGTTCCTTAAGTAAAAGGGCGCAAAGGGCCGGGCTCAGGGTCAGGGCGTTCACGGAGGAAACCAGGACGGAAACCACAATAGTAATGGCAAATTGCTGGTACAGGATGCCGGTAATGCCGGCCATTGCTGCCACAGGGATAAATACCGCCACCAGCACAAGGGTGGTGGCCACAATGGGGCCCGAAACTTTTTTCATGGCCTCATTGGTCGCCTCCCGGGCCGTCATGCCTTTTTCGATGTTGACCTGCACGGCTTCCACGACCACGATGGCATCGTCCACCACAATCCCGATGGCCAGGACCAGCCCGAGAAGGGAAAGTACATTGATGGTAAACCCGAGGGCCGGGAAGAAGATAAACGCCCCGATCAGGGAGACGGGGATCGCAAGGGTGGGGATGAGGGTGGCGCGCCAGTCCTGGATGAAAAGGAAGACCACCAAAATTACGAGCAGGAGCGCGACCACCAGGGTGATGACAATATCCCGTATGCCCGCGGTGATGGGCTGGGTGGCATCCAGGGAAACGTCGTACGTCATCCCTTCCGGGAAGGAGGGTTTTATCACCTCCATTTCGGAAATGATATTCTCAGCCAGTTCCACGGCATTGGATCCCGGGGCCTGGTAGATGGCGACGATGGCAGCCGCTTTTGGGTCGGGTTCCCTGTTTTCCCTGTTGATCCCCAACCGCGGGATCATGCTGTAGGTTTCCACCCCGAGTTCCACCCGCGCAATGTCTTTAATCCTCACCTGGGAACCGTCAGGCAGGGTACGCACCACAATCTCCTCAAAGGCCTCCGGGGAATTGAACCGCTCAGGGAGGCGCACCGTGTAGGTGAATTCCGTTCCGGGAGGCGCCGGTTCCGCCCCGAATTTTCCGCCAGGCACGATGACGTTTTGCTCGTTGATGGCACTTGCGATTTCCGGCACGCTTATGCCCAGTAATGAAAGGCGGTCGGGCCGGATCCAGATGCGCATGGAATAATTGGAGGCCCCCATCACGTCTACCCGGCCGATACCCGGGATCCTTGAGAGTTGGTCCTTGATGTTGATCAGGGCATAGTTGCCCAGGAATTCCTGGTTGTTGTGCGACGGGTTGTCCGTGGTCAGGGATACCAGCATTAGAGAGTTTGGCAGCGATTTCTTGGTCGTTACCCCGTTTTTGGTAACGGCTGCCGGGAGCTTCGAAGAAGCGGCTGAAACCCGGTTTTGCGCCAGAACGGTATTCATGTCGGGGTTCGTACCCACCTCGAAGGACACCTGAATGGTCATGCTGCCGTCGTTGGCGTTGGTCGACTTCATGTAGATCATGTTGTCTACCCCGTTCATCTCCTGTTCAATGGGGGCCGCCACGGATTCTTCCACGTTCAGGGCATTGGCTCCCACGTAGGTACCCCTGATTTCCACCACAGGTGGGGTGAGGTTGGGGTACTGCTCAATGGCCAGCCCGACGACGGACACCCCCCCTGCAATCAGGATCACGATGGCAATCACCATGGCCACTATGGGCCTGCGCACAAAGAAATTTCCTTTTTCCACCGACATGCCTAAAGGGGGTTTTTACTTTGGAATTCCGAGGGAACAGGCTGCACCTGCATGCCGCTTCTGACCTTCTGAAGGGCATCGATGACCACTTTATCGCCGGCTGACAGGCCATTTTCAACAATCACCATGTCGCCTATTTTTTGCCCTGTTTCCACCGGGCGGGAAACGACCGTATTAGTGCTGTCCACCACCAGTACCGAATACTGCCCCTGCAATTCGACCAGGCAGCGCTGGGGGATCAGGATGGCGTCTTCGGCAAGGCCAAGTTGCAGGCGGACCAGGGCATAGAGCCCGGGGCGCAACATCCCGTTGGGATTTGGGAAACTCGCCTGGATCAGCAGGGAACCTGTGGAGGCGTTGATCTGGCTGTTCACAAAGTCCACCCTGCCTTTTTCCTCGAAAAGGGACCCGTCCGCCAGGATCAATTGCACATTGGGTTCCATTTTTCCCTCCCGGACTTCCCTTCGGGTTTCTTCCGGAGTGCGATTGGCTGTATAGGCCCTGAAGAGTTCGAGGTATTTCGCCTCGGCAATGGAAAATTGTACCCGGGCCGTATCGATGCGCGAGACGGTATTCAGGATGACCGGGTTCGGGCTCCGGCCGACGTATTCCCCCTCCCGGGCCTGGGTGGCCCCAATGAGCCCGTCAATAGGGGATTTGATGGAACAGTACCCCAGGCGGATGCGCGCCTGTTCCAGGTTGGCCCTTGCGGCGTCTACATTCGCCCTCGCGGCTTCATAGGTGGCCCTTGCGGCATCCAGGTCGCTCTGGCTTACGGCATTCATCGCGGCCAGGGGGACATACCGGTCCAGTTCATTTTTGGAATTGACCATAAGGGTCCTGGCTTCGGTGACCTGGCTTTCCATGGCCGCTACTTCAGCCAGGAAGGGATCGGGGTCAATGGAATAGAGGAGTTGCCCTTTTTTCACCCGGGAGCCCTCTTCGAAGGAAATCTTTTGCAGGAAGCCGTCGACTCTGGCCCGGATGGGGATATCCTGCTGGCCGAAGATTTGCCCGGCCAGGTCGTTGAAGATGGGTACGTCTTTTTGTTGGGCTTCGAAGACCGGGACCTCGGGGGGGGGCATCTGCAGGGCCTGTTCCCGGTCCTTACAGGACCCTAGGAAGAGGAAAGGAAGCAGCGCAAAAGCTGCGATCGAAAGGGATTTCATAATAGGGCGGCTTTAGGGGTCATAGGGGTTTTGAACCGACGTTCCGGGAGAAGGCTCATTTCAAAAATAAAACAATATTTTATTTTTTTTCATTCATTTTTCAAAATTTTCCGGGACCCGCGATTTCCGCAGATCCCGCGTCCAGGAGCACCGTGTTTACGGGTTAACGGCCTTCTGCATTTTTACCTGCCGAACCAAAGGGAGGCTTTCCGGTCAATTCCCATTTCCCCAGCGAAATCGGGATATTGCCCATTCCGTTGAGTTTGTCCAGGAAGTCCCTGACCAGGAAAGGGGTACCCTCCCGTTCCTTCAGGCGGGCATATTCCATAAGGGTTTGTTCCAGTAAATACTTTCCGGTGATGTAGCTGGTGCCATACCCGGGCTGTCGCATGTAGAGGTGCTGTTCAAACCGGAGCAGGTCAGGCTCTGTCTTCATCCATCCCCTGGGGGTGTATTCCGAATGAATGCCTCCGGCCTCCTCCATGGTCATAATATTGGCATGGGCATAAAGGGACCCCAGGCCCCTTGCCGCCCGCTGGGCAATCAGGATGTACACAATCTCCCGAACCCGGGGGTTGTCGTCGTAAAGGCCCGCCTGCATGAACATTTCCTCCACGGCCGTCGCCGTCCCCTCATTCCTGGAATCAAAAATGTTGTAGAGCAGCGGCCCCCGGCGGATGGGGGAAGGGTGGGGCTCCGTATCCATGCGGGCCAGTTCGAACCAATGGTAAAAATGGGAGTAGAGCGGGCGTGGGTCGTAATGCGCGGAGATCCAGAAAAAATTCCGGGTAGCTTCCGGCACGTAGGACCCCAGGTGTGCCCTCAAGGCAGGTTCAAAATATTCCTTTACAGTCACGATCTCCTCCTTTTGCAGGAAATCCAGGAGGCTCATGGCCGAAGCTTCGGCCAGCGCGTCGTAGGCTTCGGGGGAGCCGGCAGCCTCCAGGGGGGGCAGGTGGCGGTTGCGGTGTTCCTCCAGCTTCAAAGACGCCCAGGCTCGGGCCAGTTCGCGTTCCAGCAATTGCACCTCGTCTTCCCAGGTCAGGGGAACGAGGTGGACGTTTTGCAGGTACCAGGTATAATTTTCCTTCCCGATACCCGATGGCCCGGTTTTGGAGGGTGCTTCCGCCTCCAGCCAGCCGGCCAGGGCCTCAGTGGAATTTATGGCACGCCCAATGGCCTCCACCAGTTGGGGGTCTTCCCCCACCCCGGGCAGGGTGAGCATGCCCTCCAGGTCCCGGCTTTGGGTCCGGATATCGCGAATCCCGGCAATCCAGAGCTCCCGGGCATTCCCCCTGAGGTTTTCCATAGCCTGGGCATTCAGGGCAGGGATTACAGCGAGGTCGCCGAGCATCCGCTCCCGCTCCGGCCCGGAAAGTGGGAAGGTATAGGTCCAAAGTTCCGTCGTGCGGTGGTGGGTTGGGCCCTCGTGGGCCGGCACGTCACTTCGCGCCATCCAAAGCGAAACATAAAAAGCAGGGTCGCGCACCCAGGGTTGCAGTACCCGTTCATTGAAGTCATAGCCATTCATCTCGGCCCAGACCAACATCCAGTCCGCTCTTTGCGGAATATCCCACCCGGTGGTGTCTATGGCGTGCAGCCGCGATTTCAGCGTTTCAAACCGGGGCCTGCGTCCCTGCCTCCCGGATGCCGTATAATCGGGGGCCCCATTTAAAAGCGGCGGGGATTCGAAGCTGCGCCAGTCGCTGAACAATGCCGTGAGGTCTGCATAGGTTCCGGGTTCAACAGTGGGTTGGGCCCGGGAAAAAGGACAGAGGAGAAGCAGTATTGCAAAAGGGAAGGTCTTAAGCGTCATCCGGTGGTTTTTTTTTGTCCGTTGGTTTAAAGCGCTGGTTGCGCCAGCCTAAGATACAATTTTGGGGTTTACGGGGCATGATTAACCGGGCAGGGGAGGGTCAGGGCATGAGGAATTCCCGTACCCGGTTAAAGGCAGACCCTGCGCTGGCCACCGCCCCTTCCATGTAGCCGGGGAACTCCGGAGCCGTTTCGGAACCGGCCAGGACTAACCTTCCGCCCAGGCAGGGTTCCCTGAAAAGCGGGTGGCCGTTGTTCTGATGGGGGAGTACCGCCGTGGAATACGGGGCATAGGTGAGCGGTTCCCGGGCCCAGACGGTTTCGAAGTAGGCGGTGAAATCATCGGTCCGGGCCCCGTAATACTTCTTCAGCTGTTTCAATACCATAGCTTTTCGCTCGCCGTACCCCAGGGAGGCATAGCTACCGTCAAGGAATCCCTTGAGGGCAAAGGCATCCCCTTCATAGCGGCTGTGGTCGTACATTTCCGAAACGGGACCCACATTGCTGAACACCGTCCCGCTGCTCGTGGGCTCATCCCAGAAGGGCGCGGGGCACGACAGCCCGAATTTGATGGATTCCCCCATCCAGGTATGGGTCTTTTCCATTACCCCGGCCAGGTCCGCGGGTAATTTCGGGAAGACCTGAATTGTCTGCAAGAACAGGTAGGGGGGCAGGGTGGAAACCACCATCTGCGCTTCCAGGGTCCTTCCCGTGCCGGTTACGCGGAGGCCTGCAGGCAGGGAACGGATGGTTTCCACCCGCTCGCCCAGGAACCGGGTTGCCGGGTCGAGGGCTGCAGCCAGGGCGGCGATGAGGGAATCCGTCCCACCCCGGATGCGATAACTGGGGGCATTGTTGGGGGGCAGGTCCACCAGTTGGGGGGGGCTGGTCGAGATCCACTCGTAGAAGGCTTTTTCGCCCAGCTTTTGGGGAAAGGTTTCGAGCCCCAGCCCTTCCAGCAGCGAACCCAGGCGCGTATGCTGGCTGCCCAGCCAGGTGGCCCCCATTTCTATTGGGGCGCCTCCGGGTTCACGGTGGGTGAGGATCCTTCCCCCCAGGCGCTTTCGTCCTTCCACCAGCACGACCTTCAGGGGCAAATTCCTGAGCAGGTGCTGCAGGGTCAGCCCGGTCAGGCCCCCTCCGATAATAAGCACATCTGTTTGGACCATACCCTTTGAATGCGGGGGTTGGTTCCCCCTTGGTTACCCTTCAAAAGTACGGTTTCCGGCGGGAATACCGCTCTGGCCTGCCCTTTTCGGACCTGAAGTCGTTCCCGCATTCCCGGCCAGGGAAATGACCGGGGCCTGATCATGCCCTTAGTGGGGGAAATGGCTTTTTTCTTCCTGCTAAATTTCGTACCTTCATAGGGGAATTCCCTGCCCGGCCGGGGCCATAAACCGAACCAATCCACCCATAGGTTTTACAAATGGATTTTCCTTTATTAATAAATAAAAAGTATTGTTATTTTGTAGCCACAGACAACATGATAAACGTGAAAAAATGGAAGATATGAAACATTCAGATGCTTCGTCCAACGAAGGTGACATCAGCAAATGCCCGTTCCTCAACGGGGAATTGAAACAAGCTGCCGGAGGCGGCACCACCAACCGTGACTGGTGGCCGAACTCCCTGAACTTAAATATCCTGCGCCAGCATTCCGAGTTGGCCGACCCTATGGATGAGGGGTTTGATTACGCAGAAGAATTCAAGTCCCTCGACTTGAAAGCCGTAAAAAAGGACCTGGCAGACCTTATGACCGACAGCCAGGACTGGTGGCCGGCAGACTATGGCCATTATGGGCCGTTCTTCATCCGGATGGCATGGCACGCTGCCGGGACCTACCGGATCGCCGACGGTCGTGGGGGCGGGGGAACCGGATCCCAGCGCTTTGCTCCGCTTAACAGCTGGCCCGACAACGCAAACCTCGACAAGGCAAGGGTATTGCTGTGGCCCATCAAACAGAAATACGGCAAGAAATTGTCCTGGGCCGATTTACTGATCCTCGCGGGCAACGTGGCCCACGAATCCATGGGCCTTCCCATGTACGGGTTTGCCGGGGGGCGCAAGGATATCTGGCAGCCGGAAGAAGACATTTACTGGGGCTCGGAAGCCGAGTGGCTGGGCAACAAGGACCGGTACAATGAAAAGGGGGAGTTGGAAAAACAAATGGGTGCTGCCCATATGGGGCTGATCTACGTAAACCCGGAGGGGCCCAATGCCAACCCCGACCCCGTCGCTGCTGCCCACGACATCCGCGAGACTTTCGGGCGCATGGCCATGAACGACTACGAAACGGTAGCGCTGATCGCGGGGGGACATACCTTCGGCAAGACCCACGGGGCCGCCAAGGATTCGGAATACCTGGAAGCCGAACCGGCAGGTGCCCCCATAGAAATGCAAAGCCTTGGCTGGAAAAGCCATTTTGGCACGGGTAAAGGTTCCGATACCATTACCAGCGGTTTGGAAGGGGCCTGGACCGATACACCCATCAGGTGGAGCCATAAATACCTTGAAAACCTGTTTGGGTACGAATGGGAGCTGACCAAAAGCCCGGCCGGGGCTTGGCAGTTCCAGCCCAAGGATGGCGCCGGGGCAGGGACCGTACCCGATGCCCATGATCCGTCCAAAAAGCATGCACCCTTTATGCTGGTGACAGACCTGTCGCTTCGTATGGACCCGGCCTATGAGAAAATCTCCCGGCACTTCCTGGAAAACCCCCAGGAATTCAAGGAGGCCTACCAGAAGGCGTGGTTTAAGCTTACCCACCGCGATATGGGGCCAAAATCCCGTTACCTCGGCCCGGAAGTTCCCGGGGAGGACCTTATCTGGCAGGATCCCGTTCCGGCAGTGGACCACGAATTGATCGATGCCGGGGATATTGAAGGACTGAAAAAACGCATATTGGATTCAGGCCTCACCATCCCTCAGCTGGTAGCTGCCGCCTGGGCCTCGGCCTCTACGTTCAGGGGGTCCGATTTCCGGGGAGGCGCTAATGGCGCCCGGGTGCGCCTGGCACCCCAGAACCACTGGGAAGCCAACAACCCGGTACAACTCGGACGGGTGCTCGATACGCTGACTGAGATACAGGAGGCGTTCAACGCCTCCCAATCCGGGGGAAAAAGGGTTTCCCTGGCCGACCTGATTGTGCTGGGCGGATGCGCCGCCGTGGAAAAGGCTGCCAGGCAGGCAGGCCACGAGGTTACGGTACCCTTTACCCCGGGCCGGACCGATGCCACCCAGGAGATGACCGATGAAGAATCCTTCGAGCACCTCGAGCCATTTGCCGATGGCTTCCGGAATTACCTGAAGGCCAAACCTTCTGTAAAGTCGGAGCATTTACTGGTAGACAAGGCGCAGTTGCTGACGCTTACCGCCCCGGAGATGACGGTCCTGGTTGGGGGCATGCGGGCCCTGGATGCCAACTACGACGGTTCCAGGCACGGTGTATTCACCAACCGCCCGGGAACCCTCACCAACGACTTCTTTGTAAACCTCCTCGATATGGGGACCCAGTGGCAGGCCGTGGATGCGGATGAAGAAGTCTTCGAAGGCCGCGACCGCAAAACAGGGGCACTGAAGTGGACCGGTACCCGTACGGACCTCATCTTTGGTTCAAATACGGAACTTCGCGCCCTCGCGGAGGTATACGCCTGTGACGATGCCAAAGGCAAGTTTGTAAAAGACTTTGTGAAGGCCTGGGACAAGGTGATGAACCTCGATCGCTTCGACCTGAAGTAAGTTCAAGGGAATTGTAAGGTGGAAAGGCGGTCTGGCAACGGGCCGCTTTTCTTTTTCCGGGTTTCCCGCCATTGCCCCGGTAGTGCTTCAGCGACTGTGAAGTTTCCAAAATCCGAATACCCGGCGAGCTGAATCCTGTTGTGGCCAGGCCGTGGGGCTGGAATACCACCCGCAGGTGGCGTACAGGGATGTGCATCTGATCCCGGGCGGGATTTTTGGGATGCGGAAGCCCCGGCATTCTTTCATTTAAACGGTATAAATACGGTAAAAACGAATGGGGAAAGGCCGTTTCTTTGCTATCTTTAAGCTACCGGATCTAACCTGCTCTCCATTGTTCATACTATTGTCAAACTCAAAACAAATTCTCATGAAAAAAATTCGAATTTTAGGCCTGTTTTTCCTGTTGGGAAGCCTGGCTATGCCCCTTTCGGCCCAGAGCAAAAAGGATCAAAAAATCATGAAGGATGCCGATAGGGCGGTAAAGACCCTGCTGAATGTGAATTCGGAACTACGGGAATATTTTGACAATTCAGCCGGAGCTGCAGTTTTTCCAAATGTGGGCAAGGGCGGTTTCATCATTGGGGGTGCTTCCGGGAACGGGGTGCTGTACCACGCCGGAAAAAAGGTGGGCATGGCCAGTCTCAAAGCGGTGAGCATCGGGTTTCAGGCAGGGGGGGAAGCCCTGATAGAAGTGATTTTTTTCGAAACCGACCAGGATGTGGAAAAATTCAAAGAAGGGAATTATGAATTCGATGCGGGAGTCTCAGCGACCATGGTGGAGACCGGGGTAAGCGTGGACGCCGAATACAGGGATGGCGTGGCGGTCTTTACGTACGCCAAAAAGGGCTTGATGGCAGAAGTCTCGGTGGGGGGCCAAAAGTTCAACTTCACGCCTTTCTGAGGGGTTTAAATCCCACAGCCGAGGGCAAAGGAAGTAAAATGGGGTGCCAATTCCGTGAGGCTCGCTTCACGGAATTTTTTTTAAGTGCCTGCTTTAAGGCTGCCGACCACTTGCTGGATGGGGGTAATTTCGTTTTTCAAACCGGATTTTCCGCACCCCATGGTCCGTATCGTACTGCCCGACCTCCCGAAAACCAAACTTGCGGTACAGCGCTGTGGCCGGATGGTTTTCCAGCCCGGTTTCCACGGTAATAACGGGCGTCGCATAGCGTTCCAGCACATGGGAGATCAGCGCACTCCCAATCCCTTTTCGAAAAAACTCCGGATGTACCAACAGGCTCTGGATATGGACGGCCTTTTCGCCCGGGACCACCTCCGCCACCCCTGCCAGCCTGTCCTGTTCCTTAAAACCAAAGAATTCGTTTCCACTTTGAAGAAAGCCTTCCAGGGGCCTTTTCAGGGGCGGGAAATCAACCGCTCCCAGCAATTTCGCCTCCACGGCATAGGAAGCCTGGAAGACCTCCCGGATTTCCCCGGCCACGGAAGGGTCCTTATGGTCCAGTTTGCGGATCATGGGCTGGCATCCAGTTCCTCAAGCAGGGACCCGTAGCCCTGGAGCAAATCCGTTTCCTTGATCACTACATCGGTCATGGTCACGGCCAGGAACTGCGCGATTTTCCGAATATCTTCGGGGTCGTCCGAAAAATCCTTGTCGATCAGGCTGGCCATCATGAGGGTACCGAATTCGTTGTACTCGTTCTGGAAGGTATACAGGGAATTCACCGCCTGGATTTTCCCCAGGGGCAGTTCATTGATGATCCCTGTCTGGATGCCGGTCTGGTAGGCGCTGCTGGTAAGTTTCATAATGCGGGTACCCTCGAAGAATCTTGGTTTTCCCTTGATTTTGCCCGCTGCATAGGCCTGGCTGCTGTCTCGCAGCATAAGGTGATATTCCTGCACCATTTCCAGGACATCCCGGTTGCTTGCGATCTCAGACCGCAGGCTTTCAAGGAAGAGACGGGTCTGGCCCTCCCGCTTCCTGGCGTCCGCCCAGTCGGAAACCACGAAGCCCAGGTATACCCCGATCATTACCGGGATGATCTGAAGGACGATTTCACGAAATGTTTTTTTCATGGGCATCGGTTTTAGGTTCGTTTTTTGTGCGGTCTTCCCGGTCATTTGGGTCGGCCAGTCCGGAACCGGGGGGTAACAATTTGTAGAGTAGCCATCCAAAACCCACCAGCAGGTGGAGGACGATCAGGGCCAGTACGATTTTGGTGGTCAGGGTCATTTTACATGGGGTTAGAAGGGGTCAGGGTTCGGAGTTGAGGGCGAGGAACACGGCTTCCTCCGCATGGATCCGGGTGGTATCAAAAAGCGGAAGGTTTGCATCGGCCTGTGAAACCAGCAGGGGTATTTCCGTACACCCCAGGATGATCCCTTCCGCTCCCTGACCCTGAAGGTTGTGGATGATGGATTTGAACGTTTCACGGGAGGTTTTTCGGATAACCCCATGGACCAGTTCCCCGTAAATAATGTCGTGGATTGCCTGGCGTTCGTCGGGACCGGGAATCAGTGTTTTAATTCCGTAATGCGTTTTGAGGACGGATTTGTAAAAATCCTGTTCCATTGTGAATTTGGTGCCGAGCAGCCCTGCGGTCTTCAGGTTCCGGGAAGCGATCCGCTGGCCCGTGGCCTCTGCGATATGCAGCAATGGTAAGGGGGTTGCTGCCCTTATGGCCCCGGCACACAAATGCATGGTATTGGTGCAAAGTACAATGAGGTCCGCCCCGCCCCGGTACAACCGTTTTGCGGCATCTGCCATCAACGCATCCAGGGCGTGCCAGTCCCCGGCGTGCTGCAGGCTTTCAACCTGCGCAAAGTCCACGGAATACATCAGACAACGGCAAGAGGCAAAGCCACCGAGGAGTTCCCGAACCTTTTCATTGGCGATCCGGTAGTATTCCAGGGAAGATTCCCAGCTCATGCCGCCTATGAATCCGATGGTTTTCACTTGCGCTCCAGGTTCTGTGTCCACTGCGGAATCCCTAGCGGCCCCCAGTTTACGTGCACCCCTAAATTAAGACTTTTACGCCATAAATCCCCGGGGGCGATCCCGGGGTATGAATCGCGGACTTTGCGTATATTTATTTTTTTATCGTGGCCCAGGGCTGCCTTTAACGTATCGCTTTTTTCCCTAACCCCTGATAACCAATTACCCATGAATCCCATAAAATCCTTTTTGGCCGTTATACTCATGACCGGCATTGTATTGCTTTCCTCTGATGGTTTCGCCCAGAATGCCGGTGCCGATGCCCTGACTGAGGCAGTCGCCGGCCTGGAATTCAGGAGTATTGGCCCCGCGCTCATGGGCGGGAGGATCGCCGATATTGCCGTAAACCCGCTCAACCCCAATACCTGGTACGTAGCCGTGGGCTCCGGGGGGGTCTGGAAAACCACCAACAGGGGAACCACCTGGGAGCCCGTTTTTGACCAACAGGCTTCCTACTCGATAGGGTGCGTAACCCTGGATCCGCAAAACCCGGAGGTGGTGTGGGTTGGCACCGGCGAAAATGTCAGCGGGCGGCATGTCGGTTGGGGTGACGGGGTATACCGCAGCAATGACGGGGGACGCACCTGGAAAAACATGGGGCTGAAGGACTCCGAACATATTGGCCGGATCCTGGTGGACCCCCGGAACAGCGACGTTATTTTTGTCGCAGCCGAGGGACCCCTTTGGGCCTCCGGCGGACAGCGCGGCCTCTACCGGTCTGGGGATGGCGGGTCCTCCTGGGACCTGGTGCTGGAAATCAATGCCGATACCGGGGTTACCGATGTGGAATTCGACCCCTCCAACCCCGCGGTGCTCTACGCCGCGGCCTACCAGCGCCGGCGGCATGTCTGGTCGCTGATGGGCGGGGGCCCCCATTCGGGGATCTATAAATCCACCGATAACGGGAAGCACTGGAAGAAAGTAGACACCGGGCTACCGAAGGGGGATATGGGAAAGATCGGCCTTGGGGTAACCCCCGCCGACCCCAACCTGGTGTACGCCACTATAGAAGCCGGGGAGGAGGAAAAGGGATTTTACCGGTCCACGGACAAAGGGGAGCGTTGGGAGCGGCGCAATGCCTATATTTCAGGGGGTACGGGCCCGCATTACTACCAGGAAATAGAGGTTTCCCCAACGGATGCGGATCTCGTTTACCAAATGGATGTCTTCCTGCACGTGACCCGGGATGGGGGCAGGACCTTCGATTACCTGGGAACCGGGCGCGAGAAGCACAGCGACAACCACGCCCTCTGGATCGATCCGGCCGACGGACAGCACCTGCTCGCCGGTACGGATGCCGGATTATACGAGTCCTTTGACCAGGGGACGACCTGGAGGCATTTTCCCAACCTGCCGGTTTCCCAGTTTTACAAACTGGGCCTGGACAATGCCAGGCCTTTTTACAATATCGTGGGAGGCGCCCAGGACCTGGGGACCCTGATCGGGCCTTCCCGGACCCGGAATATTGAGGGGGTGCGCAACCAGGACTGGTATGTACCCCTGGGGGCAGACGGCTATGACGCCGCCTTTGATCCTGAAGACCCGAACACGGCCTATATGGAAATCCAGGAGGGGATGCTGCACCGCCTCGACCGGCGCACCGAAGAAGTCCTGAATATACAACCGCAGCCGGGCCCCTCTGATCCCCCGGAACGCTGGAACTGGGACAGCCCGGTGCTGATCAGCCCGCATAATTCCAAACGGCTTTATTTCGGGTCGCAGCGGGTATGGAGGAGCGAGGACCGGGGAAATTCATGGACCCCAATCAGCGGGGACCTGACCACCAACACAAACCGGTATGAGCTCGAAATGGGCGACAGGGTCTGGAGCGTGGACGCGCTTTACGACAACGGGGCCATGTCCAAATATGCCACCCTTACGGCGATTTCAGAATCGCCCCGGGTCGGGGGGTTGCTCTATACGGGTTCGGACGACGGGATGCTTCAGGTAACTGAGGATGGGGGAAGGAACTGGCGAAAAATGGCCGGCCTTCCAAAGGTCCCGGCACGTGCCTTTATAACGGATATAGAAGCTTCCCCCCACGATGACCAGACCGTTTTTGTCTGTGTGGACCTCCATAAACAAGGTGATTTCAAGCCCTACATTTTCATGAGCCCTGACCGGGGGCGCTCCTGGAAATCCATTGCAGGCAACCTGCCCGCCAAAACGATTGTGTGGGTCGTAAAGCAGGACCCCGTCGACCCCAACCTGCTTTTTATCGGCACCGAATACGGGTTGTACTTTTCCGTGGACCGGGGCGGCACCTGGGTTCCCCTGAAAGGCGGGGTACCCACCATCCCGTTCCGGGATCTGGAGTTGCACCCCGGGGACAACGACCTGGTGGGGGCCTCTTTCGGAAGGGGGTTTTACATCCTGGATGACTATTCAGCCCTGAGGGAGATTTCGAAAGTCGTCAAAAGCGGAGCCAATGCGCTCTTTCCGGTGAGGGAGGCCTGGTGGTACATCCCCAGTACCCCTATGCAGGCAAGGGGGATGCCTACCCTGGGCAGTACAGCCTTTGTTGGGGAAAACCCGCCCTTTGGGGCCACTTTTACCTATTACCTGAGCGAAGTCCCCAAAACCGGAAAGGAGATCCGGAAAGCCAGGGAAAAGGAATTAAGGGCACAGAATGCGGACATCCCGTTCCCGGGATGGGACCGGCTGCGGGAAGAACGGCTTGAGGGACCTGCTGTGGCCATGCTGCTGGTCCGGGATGCAGCGGATAACCCCGTAAGGTGGATAGAAGGCCCCGCCACCACAGGCATACACCGCACGAGCTGGGACCTCAGGCATGCCGCCCCTGACCCCGTTTCGCTTTCGCAGCCCGGATTCAAACCCCCGTGGGTGGGAGACCCCCAGGGGCCGCTGGCGGCCCCTGGCCGCTATTCCGTAACGCTTTACCTGCTCGAAGGGGGCAAACTCCACCTCCAGGGAAGCCCGCAGTCCTTTGAAGTAAAACCCCTGCCCGGGGAAGGAACGGATATCGATTTTGTGGCCATTGCCGCCTTCCAGCAGCAGACCAGCGCGCTTTCCAGGAGCATTTCCACTGCCCGCAAAAACCTGCAGGAAGCCGGGGAGCGCCTGCGGTATATCGAGGCCGCCCTGCCCCGGACCACCCGGGTTACGGAAGCCCATTATGAGAAATTGGAGCTTTTGGAGGGCCGGTTGGCCGGCCTGCAGCTGCGCCTGACCGGGGACCCCGTGAAGCAGGGGATGAGCGAGTCGACCGTGCCGTCCATCGCATCGAGGGTGGGGGGGGTGTCGTACGGGCACTGGGACACCCGCCAGCCGCCCACCCAAACCCAAAAGGAGCAGGTCGAACGGGCAGGACAGGAGTTTGAGGCGTTCAGGACGGACCTGAAAGCTTTTTTGTCAGACCTGGACCAATACCAGGCCGACCTCGAAAAGGCAGGGGCACCCTGGACCCCCGGGCAGAAATTCGAGTAGCTTCCGGAGGGTTCCTTTGGACTAGAAGTTGACGAAACTCGGGCAGGCCCTTGTATCGGATGCCCGGATGGAGAAGGCTCAGCGTTTTTCCCGTTGCTGAAAATAAATGCGGTTCTTCCGGTAATCGTAGATCATGTTGAACTCCAGCAGGAGTTCCTGCCCGATCAGCCCGAAGGACTCCCCGCCTGAAGAGGAAGCCAGGGTGACAGGGTCCGTGGGAAGTACCGTCCGGACGTTTTTCCATTCCCCGCCGGCGAAGCTCACCGACCTTATTTTCCCCCTGAGGTTTTTGGTAATGGTCGTATCTGCGGAGAAGCCCCGAACGACCTTCCTCCCTTTTTTGAGCGCGATACCGTCGGCCACAAGGGCATTGGGGAATAAAAACAACGCATCGGGATTTGCGGTATCTAGAGTCATGATATAGCTGAGCTCACCCCCTTCGAGGGAACCCAGGGATGTCTCGATACCGATCTTGTTGTTGTCGATTCTGTAGGACGGCACCAGTGTATAGCCCGAGGTATCCACCCCATCCATCGACGCGTAAATCCCGAGGACCTGCCGGTCGGCGTCGATGGCTATCACATATCGCTCAAAAAGATCGAATCCTATAATGCCGTCGACAGGCCTCCTGAGATAGTTGGCCAGGTGGTCCAGCCCGATGACCTCCAGTGGAATCCCTTCCAGGAAAGCCTCTTCAATTCGCAGGGTATTGTCCGGTGAAGAATCCGACCGGATCTTCCGGCCGCTGGTGCCAATTTGCGAAGTGCCCGCATACGTCAATCCCAGTCCTTCCGCTGCCTTGCGGTTGACTACCGTGACACCCGCACCCGAGTCAAACATGAAATTCAGCGCCCGGGACCCGTTGACGTGCAGCTGAAAAAAAATCAGGTTGTCGGAAAGTTCAAAAGGGACTTGTGCCACCCGCTGTCCTGCAAGGGGGGCCCAGCAGGACAGGAGCAGGGCGAAGAACCATGGTCTAGGGAATCTCAAATCATTTGTTTTATCAGGGTTTATTTAGGTTCCAAAAGGGCGACCCCATGCTGGCGGAGCACCGAATTTATTTCGGGCAGGTCCTTTTTGAGCACTTCCTGCAGGCTCGATTTATGTAGTTCCAGTTCAGTAGAAAGTTCCCGGAATACCTTGCGGGCCCCATCCGTGGGCCGGGCATCCCCGGTTTCCACGCTGCGCCTCAGGGCGGCCAGGCGGTTGTTGAGTTTAATCGGGAAATTGAGGGGGTCCTGGTTCGACTGGTTTTTGACCTGGTAGAGCGCTTCTTCCACGTTGCCGAGCCGGCTGAGGAAGGGTTCCACCGTTTTTTGGTATTCAGCCTCGGGGATCTGGTCCCGGTTCCCCTCAAGGTGCGATTTCATGGCCCGGATGTCGATGACTGCCTGGTTCGCCTCACTGGTTTTCGCCATGATCTGGTTGGCGAGCTCGAACTGCGCCTGCAGGTCTGCCTCGGAAACCCCCTTCAGGTTTGGGTCCATGCGTACGGCGAAGGGATGCGTCTGTACAACTCCGCCGGCCTTTAAACGCACTTTATAGGTTCCGGGAGGTGCCTTGGGGCCCCGCTGGGGCCTAGCACTCCAGATGATCATCCCGTCAAAGGTCGTGGCGCCCGGGTACCTGAGGTCCCAGGTAAACGTGTTGAGCCCTTTGGCTGTGGTTGGCTTTGAAGAACCGCCCCGTTCCCACCAGGGCAGGTCGGGGTCTTTTTCGTACTTCGGCTTGCTGCCCGTAAATGTGCCCACCACCTGGTCCTGCGCATCGAGGATTTCCACGGTGATGGTATCGAGTTCTTCCTTCAGGTAATACTGTATTGAGGCATCGTACACGCCCCGGATGGCGTCGGCCGGCCGGAAGAGTACCGCCTGCTGCCGCCCCATTTCCGGGGTATGCTGCCGCAGGGGCTGAATGTCGTCCAGGATCCAGAAGCCGCGCCCGTGTGAGCCCAGGACCACGTCGTTGTCCTTGACGACCAAATCGCGGATGGGGGTGTCGGGGAGGTTCAGTTGGAGGGACTGCCAAAGTTCCCCGTCATTGATCGAAAAATACACCCCGTGCTCGGTGGCCAGGAAAAGCAGGCCCTGCCTATCCGGATCTTCACGCACGGCCCTGGCAAAGTGCCCGTCGGCGATGCCGTCGATAATTTTGGTCCAGGTTTTTCCGTAATCGTGGGTTTTAAAGACATAAGGCTGGCGGTCGTCTATCTGGTAGCGGTTGGCGGCCAGAAAGAGGGTCCCGGGCCGGTGCCTGGATTCATCGATAATGCTGACGCGAGAAAATTTGGGCAGGTCTTTGGGGGTAATGTCTACCCAGTTCTTTCCGCCATCCCTCGTAATATGTACTTTCCCGTCATCGGACCCCGCCCACATCGTATTGATATCGTGCCAGGAAGGGGCCAGCGCAAACACGGTGGCGTAGATCTCGGGCCCGTTCATGTCCATGGTGATAACCCCCCCGGTTTTTCCCAGTGTTTCGGGGTCGGCATAGGTGAGGTCCGGGCTGATTTTCTCCCACGACTGCCCGTCATCGGTGGTCTTCCAAACGTGCTGGGAACAGGTGTACATCACCCTCGGGTCCTGTGGGGCAAACATGATCGGGAAGGTCCATTGCCAGCGCTCCGGGAGGGCCTCGGCGGGCTCCCCGGAAAAAAACCTCGGATACACCTGGATGTCCCGGATCTGCCCGTTGCTCCGGTCGTACCGGGTGAGCAGCGCCCCCTGGCTTCCGGCGTAGAAGATGTCGGGGTTTTCGGGATGCTGCGTAATCCACCCGCTTTCGCCGCCCCCCACTGCGTAGTACCACCCGTGGTTCGGCCCGCGGGCCTGCATGTGCTCCCACCCGTCGCTCGGCATGGCCAGCGTGCTGTTGTCCTGCTGGGCCCCGGCCACATGGTAGGGGACGTCGCTGGTGGCCATCACGTGGTAGAACTGGGTGGTGACATAGTCCTGTTCGGTCCAGGATTTACCGCCGTTGATGCTGACATTCCCGCCACCGTCGTTGGAATTGATCATCCGCTCCGGGTTCCTGGGGTCGATCCACAGGTCGTGGTTGTCGCCATGGGGCACCTCGATGGTGGTGTCAAAGGTTTTGCCCCCGTCCGTGGATTTATAAAAGCCGGTATTAAGGCAGTAAACGGTTTCCCGGTCGACCGGGTCCGCGTAGATCCTGGAGTAATAAAAGGCACGTTGCCGGAGTTTGCGTTCCCCGTTGGTGCGCTCCCAGGTTTCCCCCCCGTCGTCCGAACGGAAGACCCCGCCTTCATTGGCCTCTACAATGGCCCAGACCCGGTTGGAGTCGGCAGGGGAAACGGTGACCCCGATCTTGCCCACTGGCCCTTCCGGCATCCCCGGGTTCCCCGTCAGGTCGGTCCATGTGGTACCCCCATCGGAGGACTTCCATAGCTTGCTGTCGCCTCCCCCTCCCCACATCTTCCAGGCTTTCCGGTAGACTTCCCATGTGGTTGCATAGAGGACGTTTGGGTTGTTCCGATCGATGATAAGGTCCACCGCCCCGGCTTTTGGGCCTACGTACAGCACTTTTTCCCAGGTTTCCCCACCATTTGTACTCCGGAATACGCCCCGCTCCTCGTTTTCCCCGTAAGGGTGCCCCAGGGCTGCGACATACACAACTTCCGGATTGGTCGGGTGGATGCGGATCCGGGCCACGGCCTGCGTATCTTCAAGGCCGAGGTGTTTCCAGGTTTTCCCCCCATCGGTGCTTTTGTAGACCCCATCGCCCTGGGTGATGCTGCCCCTGAGCTGTACTTCCCCCATGCCGATGTAGACCACGTCGGGATCGGTTTCGGCCACGGCTACGGCGCCCACGGAAGAACTCGTCACCTGCCCGTCGGTGACCGGTTTCCATTCATTGCCCCCGTCCGTGGTCTTCCAAAGGCCTCCCCCGGTTGCGCCGAAATAGTATTCATTCGGCCGGCTGGGGCTCCCGGCGCATCCCAGGGAGCGTCCGCCCCGGTTCGGGCCGATATTCCGCCATTCCAGGCCTTCGTAGAAGCTTTTGTCGATGGGAACCCCGCTTTTGGGGTTTGGCTGTCCCCATCCCGGGAAGGAACCCAGGCACAGGGCAAGGAGGAACAGGAGGGTTGGTGCGTTTTTCATGGAAATGGGCTGATTTGTCGGGTCGGCGGGCCATTGGTGTGCCACCTTTCAGGCCCCGCTACCTTTGTTATTTCGTCTTAAATGTAGGGAAATTGTGAGAATCTGATGGACTCCGGCGCCGGAAGCTTACCCGGTATGGGCCTGGCCAGCGGCTATAGGGATATGCGGCTCTTACGAAAACCCCCTCGCCCAGGTGGGAATCCCCGACATCCGCAGGTACTGGCAGGCGGCAAGCCTGGCCCGATGAAGGGTTGTTGAAGTTTTTTGGATTTTACATATAAATTACTTTATTTTGTAAACTAAACATCGCTTATGAAACCCGAATTCAATGCTCAGGAAAGCCTCAAGGTCATCGACCGCATGATTGCCGAGGCCAGGTATCGGCCATCGAGGGCGGAAGGCACCATCACGATGTTGTGGGGGTACCTGATTATGTTGGGGGCGCTGGGGCACTGGGCCCTGGATGTTTTGGCCCGTTGGGAGTACGCCCCGCTCGCCTGGCTGATCCTCATTCCAGGAATCATCGGGACGATCGCTACGCGGATGAAGTTCAGGACGGAAAAAAGGGTTCGGACGTACGTGCACGATCTTACGGCCCAGGTATGGTTGGCCTTCTCCGTGAGTTTTGTGATTTTATACCTCTTCATGCAACCAACGGCCATTCATTTTTTGCCTGTGGTATTGTTGCTTTATGGAATTTGTATGTGGTTGCAAGGGGCACTGATACGCTTTAAACCTTATAAATACGGGGCTATTTGCTGTTGGGCCGGGGGGGCGGTGGCCTTTTTGCTAACGGTTCAGGATCAATTGCTTGTGCTTGCTCTATCGGTGATTTTGGGGTATATCCTACCGGGACATGTGTTGGCTGCTCAAACGCGTACGGAAAATGACTGAAGACCTGGACCCGCTGATCCATTCCCC
Organism: Robiginitalea marina; assembly: GCF_024006985.1. Lineage (GTDB taxonomy): Bacteria > Bacteroidota > Bacteroidia > Flavobacteriales > Flavobacteriaceae > Robiginitalea > Robiginitalea marina. The sequence continues at coordinate 155,845 of NZ_JAMXIB010000002.1, read as the reverse complement.
TTTGCGGCTTTCCATCATGTCCATTCTAATTGGTTTGAGGGAGGCAGATTTTAAATACTTGCAGGAAAAGACCGGGGCCACCTCCGGGAACCTCAGTGTCCAAATCCACAAACTGGGGGATGCCGGCTATCTGCAGGTGGAAAAATCCTTCAGGAATAATTTTCCCCTGACTACCTGCAGCATTACTGAAAAAGGAATAAATGCCTTCGAGAATTATGTCAAGGCAATTCGAAGGTTTATCGAGTAGGATTTTTTTTGATATATAGTTTATAATATAAATAAGTTTATTTTAATTATGCTAACGGACGCCCTACCCTCGAAGATCCACATAGGAGCAGCGTGTATCACGCTTGTCCTTGCAGCTTTGGTCCTTTTAATGCCCAAAGGGACGCGTTTTCACAAACGGACAGGTTATGTTTTTTCAATGGCCTTGCTGGCATTGAATATCAGTGCTGCATTTTTGTTTAACCTGACCGGCCGGTTCAATTTCTTACATGTCTTTGTTTGGATTTCCCTTGGTTCCCTGATGTACGGAATAGTCCCGGCAATCCGGCGAAAACCCGCCCATTGGCTTAGGATGCACATCAGCGGGATGACCGGGGCTGCCCTGGGGGTGTGGGCTGCCGGGTTTGCAGAACTCACGATACGTCTGCTCCCGTGGTTTCTCACGGCTTCACAAATAATAGTGGCTGCCATTGGAACCGGGGTTTTGTTCTTTTTTATCATTGGGTTCCTGGTTCGACGGTTTCAGAAATCCATTGCACAACACTATAAACGATAACCTTTAAAGCCATGACGCTATGAAAACAACCCGCAATTTTTTTCTTTTGGTACTTTTTTTCCTTGGATTTCAGGCCTCCTTCGCCCAGGAAACCCCTTCCCCCTTCCGGATAGGATTCCACCTCCGCCAATTGGGTGGGGATTTTGGGATGGGGGCACATGCCGATGTTCCCACTGGGGCGAAATGGCCAATCCTGCGCTTTGCCGGTACCTGGCAATGGATGGAGATTCCCGGGGTGCAGACCGGTTTTGAAACCGCTTCGTACGCTACCCTGAGGTTGGGAGCTGCTTCAAAGTCCTTTCAGATCCAGGACCGGATCAGGGCTTATGGGGAAGGGGGCCTGCTGTCTGTGTTCCCTTCCAACGAACTCTCCGGGAAAGACTTTCAACTGGGGGGATATGGCCTCTTTGGTTTTGAGTTCTTTGCATCCCAATACGGGGGGTCGGCCCTTTTTATAGAATTGGGAGCCAGCAGTGCCGGTAACGACCTCGATGCCGAACCCGGAGTCCCATCTTTCGGGGCCGGTTTCTGGGTTGGGGCCGGTTTGCGGCTAGCCCTTTGATTCAGGGCCAGCCCGGGCCTTCCCGGTGTGACGGGACCCCTTTCTATTCCCGTATGCATCCGGGAAATTGCCGCGACCCGGGTCCATGGATCCATCCCGGTTTTGCGTACCTTGTGGCAGCAACCAAAATATTGATGCCATGAAGAACAGGGTTTTATTTGTCCTCTTCCTGCTGCAGGCAACCCTGGTATTCGGCCAGGCAGACCGGGTACCCCAAACCGCGTTTACGCTAATGTACCTCCCCGTTTGGCTTGAGGCCCGGGAACACTGCCTCGAGGTAGCCCGTGCCATGCCCGATTCGCTCTATGCCTACCGGCCCACGCCGGTCAGCAAATCCTTCGGGGAACAGATGGTCCATATCGCCCATACCGTGGAATTGCTTACCAAGCGCTATGTGCAGGGCATGGAAGTGACCCCGAATACGCCGGATGCCTCCAAAATGACCAAAGCGGAAATCCTGGACCTGCTGGAAAAGGGTTTTGACTACACGACACAAGTCATTTATACCATAGGTCAGGACCAGCTCGACCAGACCTGCGTGATGTACCATAGCGGGAATACGGTCAGCCGGGCCTTTGCCTTTTTCTATGTGCAGGACCACATGGCCAACCACCGGTCCAAGGCCAACCTCTACCTTAGGATGAATGGGATCGAACCCCCGGAATACACCTGGTAACCCGGCAGGGCAAAGGGGCTAAGGTTTTTTCCCAGTGGTGCGGTCTTTTGCCTTTTGGGTAAGGGCATAGCCCTCCCGCCGGGTAATCTTCTTGATCTGGTCTACCTGGCGGAACCGCAGGGCGCTCCAGTCTTCGTCTATGGCTACCTGCCGCACGGGTTCCAGGTCGAATTCCGCCATCACCTGCCAGCCGGTGTCGCGGTTGAAGTCGCAGGAATATTTTTTGGAGGATTGTTTGGGGTAACAAAACCAGAACACAGCATCTTCGCCGAGTTTGGGCCCGATGCCTTTGGTCAGGCCCTCCACCTCCTCCGGGGTTTTCCCGAAGGCTATGGCAAAAGCGATAGTGGCCCCGGTTTCATCCAGGCTTCGCAGGATGCGGGCATGGGCCTGCATCTGCTCGAGTTCCCGGCTGAAAGAATCCGGGTAATTCACGGCCAGGATCTCCTCCTGCCCCTTGTAATTCAGCTTTTTTAAAAGTATGTTTTCCACGGTAAAATGGGTTTTGTCCCAGTAAGCCCCTGTCAGGAAATCCCTGTTGGGCAGCAGGAATCTTTGTTCCGGCTTTTATTTAATCGTGGCCAGGGGCGCCACCTCTGGGAAGGATAACAGCACTTCCCATCAGAGCCGGTCGATGACAGCCTTGAGTTTCTCGCGCACTTCCAGGGCAAGGGGTTCCAGCGAGCTGTTTTCTACGGCACTCATGGAAGCCACGGGGTCCACCGCTGCGACTTCCACGCCGCCTGATACTTGCTGAACGATGACATTGCAGGGCAACATGGCCCCTATCTTGTCCTCTGCGGAAAGGGCCCGGAAGGCGTAATGCGGGTTGCAGGCCCCCAGGATCCGGTAGGGCCTGAAGTCTTCGTTGAGTTTTTTCTTCATGGTGGCCCTGACATCGATTTCCGTCAGCACCCCGAAGCCTTCTTCTTTCAGGGCTTCCGTGACGTTCAGGATGGCCTCCTCGAAGTTTGTGTTTTTAAGGGTTTTTGCGAAATAATAGTTCATGGCACATGGGTTTAGGAGGTATGAAGGTCGTACAATTTTCCGACCCTGGCCGTAACCAGGGTTACATAAGGGGGTCGATAAAAAAGCCGCATGAATACACGGGGGCGGTAAGGAATCCGCCCATCCGCAGGCCGGGTTACAGGGTGCTTAAGCGCTCGCCAAAGGCTTCCACCTTGTTCCAGTCGGTGTATTCCTGAACGGTTTTGGGGTCGGTGGGCCCCTTGGTCATCCACATGATCAGGCGGATCATGGTGCGGTCGAAAAAGGAATATTTGGGATATTCCAGCATCCCGGCAAAGGTTTCCACCATATCGGGCCTCCAGGAAATATTCTTAAAAAACTTGACCACGTAGGGGTTCGTCTCCGGGCTGCTTTTTTCGGGTTTCCTGGCCACCAGGTTGACCGAGAAAAAGGCAGTGCGTTTGGTTTCGAGCTGTTCTTTCTGCGCAGTCACCAGTTCGACGATTTTTTTGTGGTGCACCCCGTAGCGGATGCTGGCCCCGATGATGACCCGGGAGTATTCCTCCAGGTCCCCGTTGAATGCCTCAATGGAAATCAGTTCCACCGGCTGGTCGTGGGCCAGCAGGACCTCCTGTAGTTTCTTGCAGATCTTCAGGGTGTGTCCGTCTACTGAAGCATAGATCATCGCCGTTTTGTCGCTCATAAGCAATGGAATGGATTTAACGGGTTCGGCTTACATCCGGTACACCATGGCATTGATGTTCATCCCGGCCCCGACGGAGGCAAACACCACCAGGTCTCCCGGGCGCAGTTCATGCCCGGGCAATTCACCTTGCTGAATGAGGTCGAGCAGGGTGGGAAGGGTGGCCACGGAAGAATTGCCCAACCAGGAAATGGTCATGGGCATAACGCCTTCCGGAGCCTCTTCAATCCCATAGAGGGAATACAACCTTTTGAGGATGGCATCGTCCATTTTGCCATTGGCCTGGTGGATGAGCACCTTCTTGACCTTTTCAATGGGGGTATTGCTTTTTTCAAGGCAGTCTTTGATCGCCTGGGGCACATGTTCCAGGGCATACTGGTACAGTTTCCGCCCGTTCATTTTCAAATAGAGGTTATCCCCTTCGGGCGCGCAACGGTTATAGGAAGGACCCATAAACAGCATTTTGGAATAGTGGAGGGTGTCGGAACGGGTCTTGTGGGCCAGGATCCCCATAGGTTCTTCTCCGCTTCGGGCTTCCATGACCACAGCGCCTGCCCCGTCGGAATAGATCATGGTATCCCGGTCGTGCGGGTCGATGATCCTCGACAGCGACTCTGCCCCGATCACCAGGGCCCTTTTCGCATCCCCGGACCGGAGGTAATAATTCGCCTGTATGACCCCTTCCAACCATCCCGGGCATCCGAAAATCATGTCATAGGCAACCGCACCGGGGTTTTCAATCCCCAGCAGGTGCTTTACCCTTGAGGCCAGGCTGGGCACGATGTCGATCCGGTTGGAGCCTTTGCGGACATCCCCGAAGTTGTGGGCCACAATAATGTAGTCCAGGGTTTCCCGGTCTATCCCGGCAGCGGTGATGGCGGCTTCCGCTGCTAATGCCGCCATATCGGAAGTGTTCAGGTCATCTGCTATATACCGCCTTTCGGCAATTGTGGTAATGTCCTGAAACTTCTCGATAATTTCCCGGTTGGGCTTCTCCGACTTTCGGTCAGGGCCTTCATAAAACTGATGGGAAAGGAAGGCTTCGTTGCCTACCTCCCTTGAGGGAACGTAGCACCCTGTTCCGGTGATGATACTGTAAATTGACGCTGACATAGGTTGGTTTTGATGAAGAGGCTGGCAGCCCAAGGTTAAAGATACGGTCAACGATTGACTTTTATGGCCTTTTGTCCTAAAAATTGCCTTCCCGGGCGGCCTGCTACCAGGGCAGTTTAAGGGGGGCCACTTCCCGGAGGTAGAACTCCTCCAGGCTTTTGACCGCTTCCCGGGAAAGTGGGTGCTCCGCGCTGCTTACGTTGCTCGTTAGCTGTGCAATACTGACATTCCCCGGAATCACGGTGGAAACGGCATCGTATGCCAGGCAAAATGCAATGGCCTGCTGTGCCAGGTTTCCTTTGGGCTGGAGGATATCTTTGACCCGCCCCACAAGGCGTGCCCGGGTTTGAATATCTTCCCCTGACCAACGGCTCCTGATATCATCAAAAGTACTGTTCCCATGGTACTTGCCACTCAGCCATCCGGAATCGAGCGGGATTTTGACAATGATGCCCACCCCTTTTTCTTTAGCCCTGTCGAAGGCCCCGGCAATATCCTGGTGCAGGATATTGAAAAAAGCTTCCACCACACGGGCGTTCGTGGTCTCCATGAGCAACCGCATTTCGGCTTCGGTGTCCAGGGAGGCCCCGTAGGCCCTGATTTTGCCTTCTTCCTGCAACCGTTCGAGGATTTCGTAATGGTCGTTTTGGGCGCCATCCAGCAGCTCTGAGGGCGGGTTATGGATCAGGAGGGAATCCACGTAGTCTACCTGCAGCCTTCGAAGGCTTCCCTCCAGGGAAGTGCGGATCGATCCCGGGCTGAAATCCAGGGTGCCGGAATCGGTATGCCCGAATTTGGTGCTGATTGCGATCCGGCTGCGGTCGACGCCCTTCAGCGCCTTTCCCAACCGTTCTTCCCCCGTGCCATGGCCGTAGTTCGGGGCGGTATCAAAAAAGTTGATCCCCAGATCCAGGGCTTTTTCAACGATTTCAATGGCCTCCTTTTCCGAAAGGCTCTTCCAGCCGGAAGCCTGTCCGAGTTGCCAGGCCCCCAGGCCGATTTCAGAAACCCGGGGGGTATTTTCAGTGTACATCCGATAGTTCATAGTCGAAAGGCTTTTGTTCCGGAGCATCCGGCCAGGATGCCATAAAAGTTAAGGTTTCGGTAAGGCCCCTTGATCAAAGGCGTCCTTATTGTACTAAAAGTAGGGAATTCCTTCTAAGATGAAAACCCCTGGGCCATGTTCAGACGGCTTACGGCCATTTCCTGGGGGCACAAAAATATCCAGGCGATTATCGCACCCTTTGCCAAAAAACAGGAACGGCGTTTTTCGTATCTTTCCGGAGGTTCATTTTTTAAGAAATATTCTGGATATGGCATTTTACGATAAAATAAAATGGGTCCTGGGGATCCTGATCATATTCGTGCTCATAGTCACCACCAACCTGATCGACCGAAATAATTTCCTGCGGGTCAGGGATTCCGTGGCCACTGTTTATGAAGACCGGTTGGTAGCCAATGACCTTATTTTCGAAATCACCCGGGCGGTGCATCAAAAGGAGCTGGCGGCAGTGGAGGCCGATTCACTGTTTTTTCTTGAGCGCAATGGCCAGGCCAATACCGCGATAACCGAATGGGTGACGAAGTTCGGGCAAACAAAACTCACCCCTGAGGAAGCGGGCGTCTTCGCGTCATTGAAGGGAAACCTTGAAGCGTTAAAGGACTCCGAAACCACTTATGTCCAGGCGGGTTTCACCCAAAACCAGGAGCTTTTGGCGCACCTTTCCCGGGCCAGGGAGAACCTGTACAAACTGTCAAAAATCCAGCTGCAGGAAGGAGGCCGGCAAATTGGCATCAGTAAAAAGGCCATCGACTCTGTGGAATTGTTTACCCAAATCGAAATTTACTTCCTGATCTTCCTGGCCATCGTGATCCAGGTTATCGTGATCTACCAACCCAGGAAAAGGGGACCTGCTTAGAGCAGGCCCATACAATCGGGTGTCCCGCCCGAAACCCGGATCCGGGTTTGGTAAAGGGGCAGGGTTGCAAGGATTTGATCCCTGCCCTGTCAGCTGCCGCGCATACCTTCGTATGCCGGAAGGCGTCTGAAAGCCTTCAGAACAACACGTTGTTCAGGATAATGGTAGACAGCGAGATCATGCCGATCAGGGAGCCATTTTCTTCCACCGGGGCTTCCCAGATATCGAGGCGGATAAAGAGCCGGGCCACATAGCGCACGTCCATGTCGGCAGGCACCGTTATGGTGGGTTTTACCATGATTTCGAAGACGTTCACCTCCTGCGAAGTCCGGTCGGGGATGATCACCCCGTTGATCAGGTCACGAATCGTTACAATACCGAAGGCGTCATTCTCATTGCGCTTTTTAACAATGAGGGCGTCCACCTTTTCCTGGCGCATCAGGTCCACGGCCTCTTTGGCCGTGGCCAGACCATCGATGAAAATGATATTCTTACTCATCATTTCACGGGCGCTTTGATAGTTGCGGGAAGGAATCATGGGTTTGGGTTTTTGAGTTTATAAATATTCATCCCTGGCCTGGTCCCGGAAGATGCCCATCTGGCTTTCCAGGCCTACGGCGTGTTCAATGGGAAGTACAAAGGCAATGCCTGTGCCGGGTTTCTTGAAGTCGCATTTGGTGTTGATCACCTCGAGGAATTTCATCACCATATGTTCCTCTACCAAAAAGGTCACAATGTCTGTCTTGTCTTCTATGGTCAGGCCAAAAAAGGTCTTTCCTTCCCGCACCCCGGTGCCCCGGGCGGGGATGATGGTTGCTCCGGTGGCGCCCTCCTCCTTCATGGTATCGACCAGGGTATCGGTCAGGTGGGGCTTCACATAGGCCATTATCAATTTGAATCTCATGAGTACTTGGTTTTTGTGTTTCTGAAATGCATGAATTGGGCATAGGCCAGCACACTGATGATCGGGAACAGGCTGGCAAAGGCGATCAGGCCGAACCCGTCGATGGCCGGGTTGCTCCCGGGCACGGAGGTGGAAAGGCCAATGCCCAGTGCCGCTACAATGGGTACGGTGACCGTGGAGGTGGTTACCCCCCCGGAATCATAGGCTAGGGCGACCATGGGTTTGGGGGCAAAAAATGTTTGCACCACCACAACGCAATATCCGAGTAAGATATAGATATAAAGGGGGGTGCCGCTTACGATTCGATAGGCCCCCAGGGCCAGGGCAAAGGCCACCCCGAGGGCAACAGTGACCCGCAGGCCCCACTGGCTGATGGTGCCGGAGGAGACCTCGCTGGCCTTTAGCGCCACCGCGATCAGGGAGGGCTCTGCGATGGTAGTGGAAAAGCCGATAAGGAAAGCAAAAAGATAGATCCAGTAATAGGACCACCACGGGGCCGATTCCCCGTCAGCAACCCCTATAAAAGCCGGGGAAGATAACTGGCCTGCCATGATATCCCCCAGGGGGAAGAGCGCTTTTTCAAGGCCCAGCAGGAAAAAGGCCAGCCCGAGGATGACATAGATCCCGCCGATAAGCACCTGCTTTAAATGGGGGATGGGTTGCCTGAGCACCACCAGTTGAAAGAAGAGGATGATGGCGGCAATGGGGACCACATCCAGCAGGGTGCTGAGCAAGATGTTTATAAAGTCGGTAAAAAGTCCGCTCATTTTTTAAGCGCGTTTAGAACCAGAATAATCCGTAAATCATCACAAACATCATTGGCAGCAGGGAGGCAAAAGCCACCAGGCCAAAGCCGTCGGTCAGGGGACTCCGCCCCTTGATACTGGTAGACAGCCCCACCCCCAGGGCCGTAACCAGGGGAACCGTGATCGTGGAAGTAGTAACCCCCCCGGCGTCATAGGCCAGGCCGATGATTTCCTCCGGGGCGATGGTGGTAATGATCATTACCAGGATGTACCCCCCTATGATCAGGTAATAAATCGGCCAGCCCTTGAGGATCCGGATGACCCCGATCAGGATGGCGAACCCCACCGACGCGGCCACCGACAGGCGCAGCCCCAGGGAATACCGTTCAACCACCTCCGGGTTCGGGTCGAGCAGCCCGGCGTCTGCGGCAATGGTCCCGGCCTGTTTCGCAATTGCGATAAGGGCGGGTTCGGCCACCGTGGTGGAGAAGCCCAGCAGGAAGGAAAACAGCAACAGCCAGAACAGGCTTCCTTTTTTGGTAAGGGCGTATGCCATGGCATCCCCTATGGGGAAAAGGCTCATTTCCAGGCCTTCTATAAAAAGGAACAACCCCAGTACCACAAACAGGGTTCCCACGGCGATTTCGCCGGCTTCCGGGAAGGGTTGCCGGATAACCAGGGTTTGGAAAAAGACCACTACCAGCGCAATCGGGACCAGGTCAGTAACCGCTGACCAGAGCTTTTTCAGCAGGGGGTGTTTGGAAAGGGTTGCAATCATTTTGGCTGCCTGACGAATTGGTTGCGATCCTTCAGGGGGAATTGCGGGCCGACCCATGGGGTACCCGGCCAATCCTTTCCGGAGGACACCCTAAAGATACTCATATCCGGTTCATATCAGGGGGTGCTTTTGGTCCATTATTCCGCTTTATGCACTTCCAGTTCTATTTCGATCATCAATTCCGGCAGGGCCAGTTCCTTTACCCCGATCCAGGAACCCGTGGGGAAGTGTTTGGTGTAAATTTCATTTCGATACACCGATTTTTCAAGGAACAGGGGCATATGGGTGGTAAAAATATTTTCCACCACCACATCGTCAAAAGTGCACCCATAGTGGGTAAGGATCTTTTCCAGGTCGGCGTAGCAGTTTTTCATTTGCTGTTCCAAATCGCCGATCGCAGTCGGGTTTCCTGCATCGTCCATACTTACCGCCCCGGAAATTTTAATGCTGTTCCCGATTTTAACAGCGTGCGAATACCCGTAGGCCTTTTCCACTTCAGGCCGCAGCAGGAAGTATTCCGGTTTTTCCGGGGCAACGACCACCTCTTTTTCAATTTCCCGGGATTCTTCCCCCTGCTGCTGCCGGCAGCTTTGGATGACCAAAGGCATGGCGATAGCCAGCAGCAATAAGGGCAGTTGGTTCTGTGTTTTTTTCATAATATGAATTGGTTATGCCGGCTGTCTTCGGGGTTCGGCTTTCCCGTTTGGTTTAGCTGTTCCAATTTTTGGGCGGGAGGCCCCGGGGGCGGCTTCCGCCAAAACCGGAGGCGGTCTTAAAACCTCATGTTTGGGCTTTAAATCAGCACTTTTAAGGCATGTCCTGATTCCGGTTTTCTACAAAGGTTTTGTAGGGGTTACTGTACAGAACAGCCGGTCACTTTCTGAATTCATGTTTTACCCAGTCTACTTCCATAACCCATTCCCCCTCCATGGGGGAGTCAGTGATTTTGGCGTAGTTTAAAATCGCAAACATAGGCTCGGGATACTTATCGCCTTCCCCTTCATTGCGGTAGACCTCCTCTCCATCCAGGCGATAGACCAGGTCGCTGCCTTCCCATTCCACGGAGTATTCGTGGAATTCATTCAGTGTTGCCGGAAAATTCCTCCTTTTGCTTTCCCAGTCGCCCTTGTCACACTCCCCTAAACTGACGATGGCCCCGGTGGTAAAGGCATCTTTCATGTGGTCCCCATGATGTTCGAAAATATCGATTTCCCCCGAACCGGTCATAGGCCAGCAGATATTCTCGTCGGCTTCCTGCACCGGGGGCTCGTTATTTTGTGCGCCGAGCAACCACCAGGCCGGGAACATGCTCGCCTCTCCATTGCCGGACAACCTGAGGCGGGCTGTCCACCTGCCCTTGATGAATTCCTTTCGGTTTTTCGAACAGATACGGCCGGCCACATATTCGGTGTCGGGGTGCTGGTTGCCGTGTTTGTCAAAATTGTCGCAGGGACGCTTTTCCCCAATGTTGACCACTTTGATCTTCAGGGTGCCGTCGCTGACTTCACGGGTCCCGAATTCCCCATCGGGCACATAGCAATGGTTCTCATTGTTCACCCAAATACGCTGGTCCTGCCAGTTCTCCGGGTTAAACGCGTCAAAATCATCGAAAAAATCGATTTCCCAGGTACTGGCTGTTTCCTGCATCGCCTTATTTTTTTGATTGCCTTCTTTACAGCCAAAAACCAATACCAGGAGTACAGGCAGTAAAATGATTATGGTCTGTTTCATGCTCTATGGATAAGTGTTATTCTTCAAGTTCCCTGTCAACCATGGAAATTATGGGTAGGCATTGTTTTCCGGGTGTATTGCAGTCCAATTTAGGAAATTTCTTTAAGCGGTTGGGCATCCGAAACAGGACATAACCCCGATCCTATAGGCCATTTGAATTTTCCTTTTTTGGTTACGTAGCGTTTTCTCATCCTCAAGATTCCTCTTCGCCGGGAATTTTTTTTTGCTCCCGGTCTTAAAATTGCCTTTCATGTTCAATTCGCTTCTCCTGGGAATACGGGTTAATCGGAGGGGTAGGAGGGGGTTTCTACCCTGCAAAGACGTTATATTGGGCATAATTGAGGCATCCTTAAAGGCCACGGGGGTTAATGGAAAGAATCTTACAGTCCCGAAACTATCAGCAAAAGGGGCTATTGGCCGGTACGAAGTACGGGTCGCCCGCATCCGTTATCATAGGCCCCCAAAAAAGTAGGTTCAGCCAATTCAGAACCCTTCAAGTTGCCTTTGATATTCCCCGGCGTCATACGTTCCGATTGACTTTTGGACAAGTCCCTGATCGTTCATCGTCCATTCCTCAAATCCGCTAAAATCTACTTTGTTTCCTGTTCCTCCAGGGCCGGTATTGGTGCCTTTAAAAGTCCAGTAATACCGGTAAGTCTTCTCCCCGACGTTTAAACTGTCCATAGACAATTCCATATCAGGAAAGGCCTCCATATAGGACCTGGCAGTTTCTGCTATCTGTTTTCTTCCAACAGCTGGTTTTCCATTATTTACAGCCAGCATTCCGTCCTCCGCATAAAATGACGCCATTTTCTCCGGTTGTTTACTGTTCCAGGCATCGGTATAGTTTTGACCAAATTCGACCATTTTATCGTATTCGGAATTTCCAGGTTTACATCCTGTTATGATCACTAAGGATATTGAAATCATTGTTGCTCTAGAGAATTTTGTCATCGTATTGTCTTTTCTGTTAAAATTGGTTCAAATGGCCCCTGGTACGACATCGGGGCCTTTGCAGCGGGAGGTTTCGCCGGAAATGGTTCACAGCGAACCACGCCCGGGCTCAGTAGTTTCTCAGGGGTTATTTATTTTAATGAAATGTAGGAATTAATTTGTAGAAAAGGGCCGGCCGATGGGTTTAGGCATTGTTAGGCACTGGCGGTATAAGGTGACGTCCTGAAAAAATCTCATTCCGACAACCCTGTCATTTAAATCAAAATGAATGTTTAAAATGGCATCTGAATTTCCCCAAACCCTTATTTTTTTTCTTTTTTTGGTGTCTATAAGGAAGGTTTTTTCCACTTTTTCCCGAGAGTCTCCGACTTCAAGCCCGAAGATGTTGACTCCCCTTTCTCTTAAATAGGCCTCAGAGAGGAAGCAATGTCCGGCCCAGATTTCATTTTTGCAATACGCAAGGGAGAAATCTTCACAGCCAAATCCTGAGAGAATCCCCCCTGGACCTCCCCTCAATCCTTTATCCGGAACTCCTAATGCCTCGAGGTATTTTTCAAAGTCAATTCCTCGTTGGTTGGGATACCATTTTCGGTGAAATCTGTTTTTGAACAAAAGGTTATGGAATCTGCCGGTGGGCTTGCGGATTGCGTGTTTCCCTCCTCCAGTCCAAACCCATTTATCCAAAATGGGAAAAGGGTGATGAATAAAAGCGATCTTGGTTTCGAAATGGACCATTTCATAGCGCAGCGGTCTGGGCTCTGGTTTGCGTGCCCGCCGACAGGAGGGGCGCCCGGACATCCGAGCCCTCCGTCTTGTTATACGCTAAAATACAAAGTAAACCAGACCCTGGCCGGAATGAACTATAGCCGTTTTGGTAATCCCGAGTTCCGGACTTCTGATTTCCGATGAAGGCAAAGATATCAGGTATTTGTTTTTAATCGGTAATGCGGTATTTGAAAGGACTCTGCAATTCCATTTTATGAACGATAAGCCCCAATCATGACCACTTTATTTCAAGCAAACGTTTAGTCAAATAAACCTGGCCAGAGATAGTCCTTAATCATTAGGAATATAAAAATGCCAACTCCAATACAAACAAAAAACACCCAACTCTTTCTTTGTTGTTTCATATGACTGCTTTCTTCAAATTATAAGATCCAATGCCTTTCAGTATGAATGCTAACATTCCTGTATTGCCTTCAGTTACGGTTTTTAAGTTACTGTTTTTCGGATAAGCATTGCCGCCCGCGGTTCAGAGTGTACCCGTTTATGCCTGCCCTGAGCCCAGCAGAAGTATAGTCAAATCCACCGTAATTGCGGTTATACATTCTTAGCGGCTGCGGTTTTATCCTTTTAAAGTAGATAAAATATAGAATAAATCATTCCCAAGTTAAATCCTGCGTGACAAAAAATTGCTCCCAGTAATGAACCAGTTAGCTTTTTTGCTCTAAAGAAAATAATGCTCACAAGGAACATACTTAATACCCAAATCATTGCAGGGATAAGATAAAAATTCCAAACACCATTAGCGAAAACCAATCCGAAATGGGCAATATGCGTCAAGGCAAAAGCAAGGCTATCTACATTGGAAGCTTTTCTTTCTCCAATTGATTTCGCAAAACTACCGTGGACGATACCTCTAAAAAATAATTCTTCTCCAATCGGGCTGAAAATCATCCCTGTTGTAGCCATAATCGAGAACAAAATGAGTTTGTTATTTCCGGCTATCCCTTCAGGGATATTGTAAGAATTTCCAATGTATTCATACCAATTCTGGTAAGAACCTCCATACAGTTCTTTTCCTATGAAGAAAAGAAAAAGGCTGAATGCGATCCCAGGGATTAATGACAAAACTAAACCCGCAATACTCTTAGGCTTCTTAATTCCAATCCTCTTTCGTCCATATTTGTTTAAAAAGATGAAAGGGACAAACGCAGAAACGAACATAATTGCACCAATAGGTCCATAGTTCCCAGTTTGATTTGCTTGCAGAACCAAAATAAATCTTGGAATACATATCAAGGCAATTAAAAAAAACCCAAATTTCCAATCGAATTTGAAGAATTTATCCCAAAATGGTTTTAATTCGGTTTCAGTCATTGTTTAGGCGATATGTTTCGCAATAGCCGCCAAAGGCCCTGGGCACGCCACCTTTGGCCAGCTGGTTTCGCGCCACGGGAGGCGCCGGAAAAGACCCCGTCTGGGTGAGTAGGCGCCCGGTTTTGGCGGCGAGCCCCCCCCTTCAGGTAGCCCACAGCCAATCACCGCCTGGGCAAGTGGTTTTAATATTATTTCAAACTCTGGCCAAAGGTCAAAAGGTTATGGTCCGGGTCAAGCACTGAAAATTCCTTCTGGCCCCAGGGTTTGATTTCCAAGGGCCCATTCGGATGAATGGGTGTCCTTTTATCCAACAGGAATTTATAAAACGCTTCGATATTATCGGTGCGAATATAAACCTGACCATAATTTTCATGCGGGTCAAGGGTTTTAAATTCAAAGAAATGAATTTGAATTTGGTCTTTCTGCATCATCAAATAGCCTTCAAAGTCAGCACTCCCAAATTCTTCAAACCCTAACCGGGTTGCGTAAAATTCGCGCGTCACGTGTTTGTTGCGCATAGGCAATTTAGGATGGATCTCTGTGAGCATAAATTTGTGGCTTTAACGTTTGAAAACAACTTCTTTTGTTAACCAATTCGGTTGGGAATTTATCTCAAATTTCATTTCGTTTTTTTTAAATGACTGCCAGCGTTTTTGGCTATGCCCCCAGGGCGCTTTCAGCGGAAGGTTTCGCCGGAGATGGTTTGTTAGCGGAACCCTGCAGGACGGGGCAGTTTCCCGGGTTGGTTTGATGCCGATTAAAGGTAGATAATATCGGGGGAAGCAGGTATGCCTGCAAGGAGGCCTGTTGATTATTGGCTCCTTTAAGTGCCGTTTTAGGCTATGCAACAGAAAAACCTGGGGTGAGGCAATGGTCCTGTTTCGAAAAGTGATTCTTCAATATGCCCCAGGGGTCCGATTCGCAGAAGTGGAATAAGGCGTATCGCTTGGTTTTATTTGACCAACTCTTTTTTGATTTCCGCAATTTGGGCATAATGTCGGTCTATGTGAAACCTTATGAATTCAAGCCTTTGATGTGCATTTAAGGGTCCGCATAGAAAATGGGGGTAAATAACCTCATCCAAAGGGAGGTTTTCAAGGGGTGCCCTCAAATGGTGCAGTAAATCATCGCAATTCATAAAATGCGACAACCAAACCCCCAGGGTCCATTTTCCCGTGGGTGTCGCTGATTCCGGGGCTTGCTCTTTTGGTTTCCAGGTTTTCTTCACGATCGCTTCTATCGTTAATCCTTCGTTCTCAGATGGCCCCGACCATACCGGGTTGCCCGTGCGATAACGTTCTGCCGCCGTGAAAATCAGGTCGAAACCGCCCCTTTCCGCCAAAACCAGATGCTCAATTACTTCCTGTATATTCCATCTGTCGGGTTCCACCCGCAAGCTTCCCTGCCCGGCTGATACCCCGGCCACCAACTCAACGATCTTATGACGCGAGGCTCTTATGTCAGTAAGCAAGGAGTCAATCCTGGTCTTCATTGTCAGTTTTTTGATTTTTAAAAATTAACGTTTTTTGTCCAGCACTCAGTGGTCCGATTTTTAGGGGAGGTTACACTACTCTGGTCAGTTTTCGGCTTTCCCGTTTATTATTTCTCAATTGAGTTTGTCATAATGAAGCACAATGGTCCTGGGCATGTACCGTTCCGAGGGCTTGTTTTGCACCACGGGCGGCGTCGGGATCCTTAGAGTGCCTGGCGTCTCCTCGATGAGGACTTAAGCAATTTCAGAATGGTGCCTAAAGGATGGCGTGCAAAAAAAAAGCCTGGCGACGGGTGTTTCCAGTTGTTAATCGGAGATCAAGTTAGGAAAATAGTTTGAGTTGGGAAGGTTGCCGGAATGGGGGCATACCCCATGTTAGTTGCTGTTTATACTTCCCAGAATCTTACTTTCAGATCCATTCTTCCGTGAAGGATCCTAGTGATTTCTATTAATCCTGGATTAATTCTGCGATAGAAGACCAGATGCCTGCTCACATGGAATCCGAGTAGGCCCTTTGCAATACCCTCATAGTCTTTTCCTATTGCAGGATTTTCAGCCAGATCATGAAAACAATCGATAAGACCCTGATAATACTTATCTGCTTGACCTTCGGACCATTCGTCAATGGTGTAGTTCCAGATTTCGGACAAGTCTTCAACGGCCCTGTTGGTTAGGTAATAATTACCCATTTAGCCGTCTTTTGGACTTTAGCGAATCCAAGTGTTTTTTTGGATCAAAATCCTTTGCCATACCGCTATTGATACCCTCATCTATTGCATTTTTGAGCGCGGTTACCTTTGACTCTTCTTCCTCGAGAAGTCGAAGGCCTGCTCGAATAACCTCGCTTACATTTTTATACCTGCCTTCTGAGATGCGTTGATGTACAAAATCGTCGAAGTAGTTGCCCAGGGAAATG
Source organism: Robiginitalea marina (assembly GCF_024006985.1). GTDB lineage: Bacteria > Bacteroidota > Bacteroidia > Flavobacteriales > Flavobacteriaceae > Robiginitalea > Robiginitalea marina. The sequence goes on along the minus strand of NZ_JAMXIB010000002.1, from coordinate 139,501 downwards.
GAAGTGTTTTTACTCATTAGAATGCATTTAGTATAAATATACCAAAAATTGGTAAAAAAACCAATAGCACTTAACGTTTCGGCCATGAGTAGTTGCGTGGTTTAGCACTTAACTTAGCACGTATGCACCAAACTGACACGAGCACGCAGTGCGAACTGGCGTAGCAAAATCCGCGAGTCCCGATAGCCATCGGCATTAAGAAGTAAGCGAGAATTAGCAATTACTTATAGCCATTGGTGTGCTTTCGTTATTTTTTTAATTCATTATTAATTTTTTCAATCAATTCAGATGTAACGCTTTTTTGATATTTCATTTTTTCCAACAAAGCCTTCATTTCTTTATGGCTTTTCCAAGCATAGTTTCTAAAATTAGGCGACTTTATATATTCTCTAAATGCTACTTTATATTCCTTTTCTATGCTTGTTTGGAATTCGGATTTTAGTTGTTTTTCAAAGTCAGGAAAATCAATTATGTCATACAATCTGATAAAAGATTCAGGCTGGTATATAGTTGTTCCATTCTCTTTATCCCATTCTAAATATTCTAACCAGGTGTTGTACTCTTTTGTATAGTAGTTATTAATATCAATAAATATTTCATTGAAAAATTTACTTTCTACAAAACCACTATTTGTTAGTTTTAAATACGTTGAATTATTTATTTTATAAATCCTTGCGGAATGAAATGCTGTATTAATGGCGCTAAAAAGTGAATCTACAGGTAGTATATTCACTTTGACAGGATTAAATAAATCTCCTTGAAGTACTAATGAGTTTTCAAATCTTTTAATTCCAGATTGAAAAGTAATAGTGTCAGTAATTAAGTCCTTTTTAATGTTATTTAAATAGATTTTTGAGAGGTTATGCGTATTCCTGTTTTCATTCCAGTTATTAATCTGCAATGCGATTAAAATTCCAATTACTACAAGGATAATTTCACCAATAGCATATTTCAAATACGTTCCAGTTTTATTTTTCTCCATAAGGTCATATCGAATTTTTCTAAAGAATTTTATCATTGGTAATTGGTTGGTCCCGATCCCGATAGCTATCGGGATCGGGAATGAAGCACAACGGTTCCGGCTATGCGCAGTGGCCCGTAGGGCATTGCGTATAGCTGTTGTTGGCGTTTCGTTATTCCTCTTTTAACAATAGACCTAAACGTTCTCCCATTAATATATGCTGATATGATTCGCCATCCTCCTGCATTGGTGCGTCTAAAGTGAATGTAACACCATCCTGAAAAATCATAATGAAATCTGAACCACCAAATGCAAAATGACCGAGCTTATCACCTTTATCAACTTCCGTTCCTTCGGTAACGTTTTCTTCAAAATTCACAGAACCAACAACGCCCATGCCTATAGGTAGTAATGCAACCAGGCCATATTCTTCAGTTTCAACAATTACGCATCCTCTTGTTTCAATAGCTTGCCAGCCTGTTTTTGCAGCAGGGTTAAAAGCATATCTTTTGTTTTCCTTATCCCACCACAACTGGCCACCAGTTGGGTTTATACCTTGTATTATTCTTGCCTCTTTTATTTTGCCACCAACAGGAAAGTGATATCTATGATAGTCATTTACATTTAAAAATGAATGCGTGAACGTGCCATTGGCAAATGCGTCTTTGTATTCACTGTCCTCACCAATAAGTTTTGAGATTGAATTAATTGTAGCCGACTTGACGGGCACACCATCCGGATCTTCAAGGTTTGAGTTTTCGTCAATGCTCCATACACCCATCGGTTGAGAATCTGCAAATGATGCCACCACCGAATTATCGTCAGGGCTGGAAATAGGTCTCATATCTGGAGATTTGAGATGCCGGGCAAAGAATTGGTTGAATGTCTTCCAGTTTGAAGGGTCTTCATACCAGCCATTTTGTAATCCGAAAGTGCTATCATTTAATGCCATTTGATAATATTCTTCATTCCAGGAATCTTCAGTATCGAGGTAGGAGCCCCATGATTTATTGAAGCTGATCAGCCAGTTGGCAAACGGTTCATAATACTGTAGCGAATTATTGACCAGACCTTTGTTTTCTAATTCTGGCAAGGGCTGATCTATCAGAAAATAAAATGTGCAAAAGCCTTGAAAAATATTATCAAAAATTTCTGGATACTCTTCCTTTTTAACGATTGCCCAAGGCATGGTTGTTTCTGCCCAGGTAATAAAATCATAATACTCCTCAAGCGTTTGGACAGGGTTAGTATCTTTATTGGAATTAATTTCTCTGGCTCTCTGTATTGATGACTCAAGCATTGATTTTAGATTCTGATCACTTTCCAATAGAGAAATTAACTCTTGGGTAGCTTCGCCATATTCTATCTTTTCTTTTGAAGGGTCGCAGGAAATAAGACCAATGACCATGAATAGTACCAGCGAGAGATTTCTGTGATATTTCATTTTAATTGTGTTTTGTTTTAGCTAATGAACGCCAACTTGTTTTATGTTCTTAAATATAACGCTTATCCCCTAAACCTTCTCCGGATAAGCGCATAGTAGATGAAGAGCGACCAGGTGCTTCAGGAGGTTCATGGATTAAATCCAATGGACTTCTGATGTTCAAAAGATCCCTTCGGCTCACATGGGTATAGATCATGGTGGTCTCCGGTTTGGCATGGCCCAGGAGTTCCTGTATATAGCGGATGTCCACACCCTTTTCCAACAAATGGGTGGCATAGGAATGCCGTAGGGTATGCGGGGTAACGTGCTTCAGGATACCCGCCCGTTTGGCGCTGCGCCTTAGGAAGGCCCTTATGCTGGAAGGGCTGTAGCGGTTTCCGGGAGCACCCTCGGTAAAGAACCGTACGGGCTGGTAGGTGGCCTTGTAGTTTTCAAGCAGGGGGAGGATGCGGTCAGCCAGGACCACTTGCCGGTCTTTTCGACCTTTTCCGCTGCGCACCCAGACCTGGCGGCGCTCCAGGTCAATATGACGCCATTCCAGGTTTAACAATTCCCCGATCCGAAGCCCGCAGCTGTACATGAGGGCGAGGATGGCGCGGTGTTTCAGGTTGCGGGTCACCTGCAGTAAACGCACCACCTCGGCTTCCCCCAGAACGGAGGGTAGCTTTTGGCTCCGCCTGGGCCTGACCAGCCCTTCGGGGTTCAGCGGGCTATCCGGTAGGAAAGCAGCCAATTGCTTTAGGGCACCTATGGCCTGTCGGTGGGTGCTGATGGCAATACGGCGTTTAAGCACCAGGTACTCCAGGAAGGCTTCCGCCTCCGCATTCGTGGCCGCTTCCGGAGGGGTATCTCCCAGAAAATCGAGGAATTGCTCTATGAAGGCGCCATAAACCCCGACCGTGCTTTGGCCGTACCGCCGCGCGATGAGATAGTCCCGGAACCGGAGGGCCATCGGGTGGGGCACGGAACGCAGGGGTTTTTGCATCCCGGGCCCTGGGCCAGGTTGGGTAGAAACCCCAAAGCCCCCGTCGCGCAGGTGGGCCGTCAGCGCCGCCACCGCCCCGGGGTCGTCCAGGCGCCAGAATCCGAGTTTCGGGTCCCATTTGGCCCCGGGGAAAGCCTTTACATGTTCCTTGAGCCGGTAGGAATACCGGAAGGAAATCCGCAGGCGCTCCCTGCCTTTATAGAGGAAGGTAGAAAGGTGGACCGCTTCTTTCATGATAAACAAAGATCCCCCGTGGCCCTGCAATGGAGATGCAGGGATATCTCTGGTCCGGGCCGTACCCCTTTTGCAGCGAGGGGCCAGCTGGTGCGTTGGCATGGCTGTACCCCGCTAACCATTATGGCAAAACCTGCGAAGGGCAGTTTCTGGCTGGGGTTGGCTCGCTGCGCTCGCCTGACCCGGGCCGAGCGGTAGTGAAAGGCCCGGTGGACCTTTCGCAGCGAGGAGCCAGGCGGTGCGTGGGCTGGCAAGGGAAAAACCCGGTTAGGGGAGTCTCTGGCTGGGGTTGGCTCGCTGCGCTCGCCTGACCCAGCCGTCCCATGCTGCAAATGCAAAACCAGCGCAGTTTTCAACTGCGCGGTTCTTTCGTTCCACCCGCATCGCTCAAGCGGGCTTGGCGCTGCTCTGAAACGAAAGAACCCGCCTCAAATGAGGCGGGTTTTGCGCTTGATCGTGACCTGGCTGGGGCTCGAACCCAGGACCCTCTCCTTAAAAGGGAGATGCTCTACCAACTGAGCTACCAGGTCAAAAAAATAAATGCCTCCCGGCGGGCTGGCCCGCCGAACTACCTCCCGGGGGGGTAGCGTAGGCGGGTGCAAATATAGTGTCTATTCTTTATTTATCAAGCGCCGGGGTTTAGAAATTTCAGATTTCTGCAAAAAGTGTCATCTTTGGGCTGTGGAAGCGTTTGAAAATCCAGGGCTCATCGTTTTGCTGGGCTATATGGGCAGCGGTAAATCGAGGGTGGGGCAGGAGCTCGCCCAAAGCCTTGGCCTGCCTTTTGCGGACCTCGATGCCTACATCGAGCAGGAACTGGGGATGTCTATCCCAGAGGTTTTCCGTACCCGGGGGGAAGTTTTTTTCCGGAAGAAGGAGCATGAACTCCTTAAAGGCCTGCTCAAAAGCCATTCCCCGGGGGTGCTTTCCCTGGGTGGCGGTACGCCGGCCTATGCGGGGAATATGGACCTGGTATGCCGGGCCACCCCGAATACCTTTTATTTACAGCATTCCATCCCCTCCCTGGTGGGCCGCCTGGCCCATGAGCGCGCTTCGCGCCCAATGATTGCCCATTTGGCTGATGAAGAACTGCCCGAATTCATAGGCAAGCACCTTTTTGACCGGGTGCCGTACTACGCCAGGGCCACCCACATACTGCCTTGCGACGGAAAGGCCCCAGGAGAACTTGTAAAGGCCATCCGGGAAAAGCTAGTCTAGGTAAACCCCATAATTGCGGGCGCTGAAATCGACCTTTACGGTTTCCTCCAGGGAAGTGGAAAGGGAAAGGCCCTTGAAGTCGGCCTTCACCGGAAAGCGTTTGTAGTTCCGGTCGACCAGCACTGCGGTTTTCAGTTGTTTCAGGGGGGTGCCCAAAAAGTGGCGCACCCCGTAGATCAGGGTGCTGCCCGATTTCAGGACGTCGTCGATGAGCACTACCGAGCGCCCCCGGTAGTCCCCGGGGTCCATGGAGGTGGTTACCCCGCTTTCCAGGGGGGCCGATTTGTCCATTTTCACCCGGCACAGCCGGACTTCGGCCGGACAAATTTTCTCCAAAGCGCTTTTGATCTTTTTGGCCAGCTCCAGCCCGCCCCCTTCGATGCCGGCCAGGATGATTTCTTTTTCCTCCACGTTGGCCTCATAGATCTGGTAGGCCATGCGGTTGATTTTGTGGAGGATTTGCTGGTGCGACAAAATTCTGTGGTCCATAGGACGGGTTATTTCTTCTCAAAGATAAAAAAGAGTTCCCTTCCGGCCCTTGGGGGGATCGAATTTCTCGCCCGCTCCAGGACCCTTATCGAAAAGGCCGGCGCAAACAGCGTTTTGTATTCCTCCGGGGAACCCCCGAAGGGCGGGCCGTCAGGGGTCAGGGGGAAGTCGAAGAGCAGGCCGGCCAGGATGCCCCCGGGACGCAGGAGTTCCGCCATCTTTTCCGCGTAACGCGTCCGGTCCTGCAGGGGCAGGGCACAAAAAAAGGTGTGTTCCAGGATAAGGTCAAAAGGGCCTCCGGAATATTCAAAAAAATCCCCTTCCACCAGCCGCTCCGCGGGGAACTCCGGCGGCAGGCGGTCGGCCAGCTGCTTTAGGGGAAACGGGGCAATATCGAGTACCGTAAAGTTGGCAAACCCTTTCCGGTACAGGTATTCCGCTTCGAAGCCCCGCCCCGCCCCGGGGACGAGGATTCGCTGGTCCGTTCGCCCCAACTGGTCGATATAGGCCTGAATAGGCGGGCTGGCCGCCCCCAGGTCCCATCCGGTGCGGCCCTCCAGGTAGCGCTGCTGCCAGTACGTTTTATTCAGGTCCATCGAGGTAGTCGTCCAGTTCCCGCCGGTCTTTTTTAGTGGGCCTTCCCGTGCCCTTCTGTCGGTAGTATTCCCTGGCTTCCTGCATTTTTTCAAAGCGCTCCATTTCCTCCCGGGGGGTGGTGTCTTCCCTGTACAACCCCAGCCATTTGGCCCCGACCCGTTGGGGCGGGATCCCCACCACCTTCAGCTGCAGGTTTACCTGGTTTCTGCGCACCTGCACCTCGTCGTGCGGAAGGACTTCCCGCGAAGGTTTTACCGCAATTCCCCCTATGCGGACCATCCCTTTCCGGCAGGCTTCCGTAGCCTGGTTCCGGGTCTTGAAATACCGGGTGCACCAAAGGTATTTGTCAATGCGCATGGGCCAATTCTTTGTTAAGGGCAGGTCAAAAATAGGGGAAAATTGTATCTTGCGCCTTCTAAAACGGAGGCTATGTCAGGTAAGCATTTATGGGCGATGTTCTTGTTGATGGGGCTGTTGGCGGCTTGCGGCGAGGATGACGGACTCGATATTGAGGTCATCCCCCCCCGGGAACTGGCCGAGGTGGCCCAGGAAAACGATGCCGAGATCAGGGAATTCCTCCAGACCCATTTTTACAATTACGAGGCTTTTGAAATGCCCCCTGCCGGGTTTGACTACAAGATTGTGCTCGATACCCTGGCCGGGGAAAACGCCCAGAAAATTCCATTGATCGACCAGGTGCAAAGCGTACAGGTTACCGTCACCAACGAGGAAATGGGCCTGAAGGACCAGCCCGACCAGGTGCATACCCTGTATTACCTCATCGCCCGCGAAGGGGGAGGGGAGGCCATGCCTACCGTGGCCGATTCTGCCCTGGCCACTTTTCGGGGTAGCCTGCTGAATGGCCGGGATTTTGATGGCTCTTTTACAGAGCCCGTGTGGTTCGACCTGGCCAGGATCCAGGGCCCCCTGCAGGGGGCGCGCGGTTTTACCGAGGGGATGCGCTTTTTAAAGGAAGCCAGCGGCGTTTCGTCGAATCCCGACGGCACGGTGTCATCCCTCGATGGGGGGGTGGGGATGCTTTTTATGCCCTCCGGCCTGGGATTTTTTAATGCCCCTCCTTCCTCGGCGATCCCGGCCTATGCCCCGCTCATTTTTGCCCTGGAGCTCTTTTCGGTAAAAACTGCCGACCACGATGGGGACGGGATACCCTCCATCATGGAAGACCTGGATGGGGACGGGTACCTGTACAACGACAACACTGATGAAGCCCGGGAGAGGAGTGTCCCGGGGACGGTACTGCGGGTAAATTTCCTGGACCCCGACGATGATGGGGACGATACCCCCACGCGCGATGAAATCATCATCAACCCCGATGGCAGCCTGACGTTCCCGGATTCGAACAATAACGGCATCCCCGATTACCTCGACCCGGATACGAAATAAGTTCCCGAAATCCCATAAAAAAAAGTCCCCGGCCGGGGACTTTTCTTTTTCGTTTTCATAGCAACCCTAAAGTTTCAGCGAAAGGCTGAGGATAAATTGGCTTGGGCGGGTGTCGAGCCGCTGGTTGCCCAAATCGACGAGTTCGGCCTCATTGGAGCTGAGCCCCCGTTCAAACCGCAGGTCCACCCCGAGCTTCCCGAGGTTAACGCCGGCCCCGATATGGAGCCCTACGGTAAAGTCATTCTCCACGTCGCCCAGGTTGATGTCTTCCAGGTCGGTATCCAGGATATACTGGAAGGCCGGGCCCGCAAAGGCGTGCAGGGGCCCGATTATGCGCAGGCCCACAAGCACCGGGAGGTCCAGTTTCTGCATATCGAAATCCACGCCGTCATAGGCCGATTTGGTCTTGGTGTACATCAGTTCGGGCCGCAGGTAGACCCGGTCGCCGAATTTTCCCCAGACCCCAAGGTGGAATCCCGTTTTGGTGTCTGAGCTGAGGTCAGGGACCTCGTCGAGGCGGAGGTCTCCGTTGGAGTTGAAGTTCAAGCCGGCTTTTACGCCGAATCCGGAGCCGCTTTGCGCGTAGCTGGCCATGCTGCATAGCAACAGCAGGGCCATCAATGGGAATAGTTTCATAAAGGGTTTCGTTTTAAGGGTTACCCCGGGAGTATCCCGGGATCAGGACTTTTTTTCCATTACCCTCAAAACGGCCTTTTCTATAGCCTTATTGTTCAACCCGTATTTTTCCATTAGCTGGTCTGGGGTGCCGCTTTCCCCGAAAGTGTCGCGGGTGGCGACGAATTCCTGGGGGGCGGGCAGGTGGGTGGTGAGCACCCGGGCGACGCTTTCCCCGAGCCCGCCCCAGTAGTTGTGCTCCTCGGCCGTGACCACGCAACCCGTTTTGGCAACGGACTTCAGTAGGGCTGCCTCGTCGAGGGGCTTGATGGTGTGGATATTGATGACTTCGGCGGAAACCCCCCGTGCTTCCAGGTTCTCAGCGGCTACCAGGGCTTCCCACACCAGGTGCCCCGTGGCCACGATGGTCACGTCGGAGCCTTCCTGCAACAACAGCGCTTTCCCGATTTCAAATGGTTGGTCCTTCGGGGTGAAATTCGGCACCTTTGGCCGGCCGAACCGCAGGTACACAGGTCCCTGGTGCACGGCAATGGCCAGGGTGGCCGCCCGGGTCTGGTTGTAATCGCAGGGGTTGATCACCACCATGCCGGGAAGCATCTTCATCAGGCCGATGTCTTCGAGAATCTGGTGGGTGGCCCCGTCTTCGCCCAGGGTGATGCCGGCGTGGGAGGCGCAGATCTTCACGTTTTTTTCAGAGTAGGCGATGGACTGGCGGATCTGGTCGTACACCCTGCCGGTGGAAAAATTCGCAAAGGTGCCCGTAAAGGGGATGTACCCCCCGATGGTAAGGCCTGCGGCAATGCCCATCATATTGGCTTCGGCGATCCCCACCTGGAAAAAACGCCCGGGGTTTTCCGAAATGAACTCGTCCATTTTCAGGGAGCCCACAAGGTCGGCACACAGGGCCACTACTTTGGGGTTGGTCCGTCCGAGTTCGGCCAGCCCGGCCCCGAAACCGCTGCGGGTATCCTGTTTCCCCTGATCCGTGTATTTTTTCATGCTTCCTTTTGTTTCGCGTTAATAATCGCCCAGGGTTTCCGGGTTCTGGGCCAGGGCCCGCTGCAGTTGCTCGTCATTGGGCGCCTTCCCGTGCCAGGCGTGGGTGTGCATCATATAGTCCACCCCATGGCCCATGACGGTTTCCATGATCACGGCTACCGGCTTTCCTTTCCCGGTGCGTTTTTTGGCGGCCTCCATGGTCTGCAGGATGGCCTGCAGGTCGTTCCCTTCCTTCAGGGAAAGGACGTCCCACCCGAAGGCTTCGAATTTTTCCCGGACGTCGCCCAGGGGCATGACCGTTTCGGTGGGCCCGTCGATTTGCTGCCCGTTCCGGTCAATGGTGGCGATCAGGTTATCGACCTTGCGCCCGGCGGCAAACATGGCGGCTTCCCAGATCTGCCCTTCCTGCAACTCCCCGTCGCCGTGGAGGCTGTAGACCAGGTGCGGGTCGCCGTTGAGTTTTTTGGCAAGGGCCGCCCCCAGGGCTACAGACATGCCCTGCCCCAGGGATCCCGAGGCGATGCGGATCCCGGGCAGCCCCTCATGGGTGGCCGGGTGTCCCTGCAGCCTGGAGTTGATCTTGCGGAAGGTCCGGAGCTCCTCCAGGGGGAAAAACCCCCTTCGCGCCAGCACGCTGTAATACACCGGGGAGATATGCCCGTTGGATAGGAAAAAGAGGTCCTCCCCAATGCCATCCATATCGAAGGTATCCCGCATCTCCATGACCTGGTTGAACAGGGCCACCAGGAATTCTGTACACCCGAGCGACCCCCCGGGGTGGCCGGAGTCCACGGCGTGTACCATCCTTACGATGTCGCGGCGCACCTGGCTCACCAGGGCTTCCAAATCCTTTAATTCCGCCATCTGCACAAATTTAAAATCAGCCCAAAAGTAAGGGCATTCTGTGGGCTTCGCAACCGATGTTATTACATTTTATCAACGGGTACGGCACGGCAACTTTAATCTTTCTTTAGGGAGGATTGAGGCGGAGTTGCGTATCTTTGGCACCGCCCCGCTAAAGGCATTGGATGAGTTTTACCCTCGAGCATAAAGACCCCGGGTCGTCCGCCAGGGCCGGCCTGTTCCAGACCGCCCACGGCCCCGTGCATACCCCCATTTTTATGCCCGTGGGCACGGTGGCTTCTGTAAAGGGGGTCCACCAGCGCGAACTGCGCGAAGAGGTGGACCCCGATATCATCCTGGGGAATACCTACCACCTTTACCTGCGCCCGGGTATGGACATCCTGGAAGCGGCTGGCGGCCTGCACGCCTTCATGGGCTGGGACCGGGCCATCCTGACCGACAGCGGCGGGTACCAGGTCTATTCCCTTTCGGCCAACCGGAAGATCAAAGAGGAGGGGGTCAAATTCAAATCCCATATAGACGGGTCATACCACGTGTTCACCCCGGAAAGGGTCATGGAACTCCAGCGGAGCATCGGGGCCGATATCATTATGGCCTTTGACGAGTGCACCCCGTACCCCTGCGATTACAAATACGCCGAGCGCTCCATGCACATGACCCACCGATGGCTCGACCGCTGCCTGGAACACCTGGAAAAAGTCCCCCCGAAATACGGGTACGGGCAATCGTTTTTCCCGATCGTCCAGGGGTCTACCTACAAGGACCTTCGGGAGCGTTCCGCGGAGTACATCGCCTCAAAGGGTGCCGTCGGGAATGCGATCGGCGGCCTGTCCGTAGGGGAACCCGCCGAAGAAATGTACGCCATGGCCGGGGCGGTTTGTGCCATCCTCCCGGAGGACAAACCACGGTACCTCATGGGGGTGGGCACCCCCGCAAATATCCTGGAAAACATCGCCCTGGGCGTCGACATGTTCGACTGCGTCATGCCCACCCGCAATGCCCGCAACGGGATGCTGTTTACCTCCGAGGGCACCATCAACATCAAGAACAAGAAGTGGGAGGCCGATTTTTCGCCCCTGGACCCCGAAGGCCGCACCTTTGTCGACCGCGAATACACCAGGGCCTACCTCCGGCACCTTTTCGCCGCCAATGAGTATCTTGGGAAACAAATAGCCACCCTGCACAACCTGGGCTTTTACCTGCAACTGGTGCGGGAGGCCCGGCAGAAGATCGCGGAAGGGACCTTCGCGGCCTGGAAGGACAAAATGGTGCGCCAAATGGACAAGAGGCTTTAGTATGCTGACCATCATCGACCGGTACATCCTGCGGAAATACCTGCTGACCTTCGGGTTGATGCTCATGCTGTTCATCCCCATCGGGATCATGCTGAACCTGGCCGAGCAGATCGGGAAGATGATCGACAACGAAGCCCCCCTGGTGGAAATCCTGATCTATTACCTGAACTTCACCATCTACATCGGCCACCTGTTGTTTCCGATTTTCCTGTTCCTTTCCATCATTTTCTTCACTTCCAAAATGGCCAACAACACCGAGATCGTGGCCATCCTCAGTTCGGGGGTTTCCTTTGGCAGGTTCCTCAAACCCTATTGGGTGGGGGCGACCATCATCGCCTCCCTGATGTTCGTGATGGGGATGTTCATTGTGCCGGCAGCCAGCAAGGGATACAACGAATTCAAGTTCCAGTACCTGAAAAAGGGAAAACAGGACCGGGTCACCAGCAATATCTTCAACCAGCTGGGCGACCGGGATTATATTTACGTCAGCAGCTTTGACCCCGAGCGGCAGATCGGCTACAATTTTACCTATGAGCACTTCACCGAAGAGGGGACCCTGGATTTCAAGATCAGTGCGGCAAATATCCGGTGGGTGCCCCAGGACAGCCTTTACCGCCTCACTTCCTATACCCGCCGGACCCTGAGGGGGGAAACCGAACGGGTGGAGACCCTGAGGCGCCTCGACACCGTTTTTTCCTTCCAGATCGACGACCTGACCCCCGTTTCGTATATCGCGGAGACCAAGAACCTTTTCGAACTGAACGATTTCATTCGCGAACAACGGCGCAAGGGCGCCTCCAACGTAAACACCTACGTGATGGTATCGTACAAGCGCTGGGCCCTGCCGGTCACTGCCTTTGTGCTGACGGTCATCGGGGTATCGGTTTCCTCCATAAAAAGGAGGGGCGGGATGGGGGTCAACCTCGCCCTGGGCATCGGGGTGGCCTTTATCTATATTTTCATGGACAAGGTTTTCGGGACCCTGGCGGAACAATCGGGGTTTCCGCCCCTGCTCGCCGTGGTGGTCCCCAACCTGTTGTTCGGGGCCCTGGGGGTATACCTCCTGCAGAAGGCCAAGCGGTAAATCGCATTCTTCGGCAGAATTCCATCCCGGCCGTGGGTGGTTTTCCCGGATAGTTTATCTTTGCCCAGACCAAACTCCCATTAAATTGCCGTTCCATGGAATACCTGGATTTTGAACTGCCGATCAAAGAACTGGAGGAACAATTGGACAAATGCCAGTTGATCGGGGAAGAAAGCGAGGTGGACGTCACCGAAACCTGCAAGCAGATTGAAAAAAAGCTCCACGATACCCGAAAGGAGATCTACAAAAACCTGACCCCCTGGCAGCGGGTCCAGCTTTCCCGCCACCCCAGCCGGCCCTACACCATGGACTACATCCGCGCCATCTGCGGGGAAACCTTCCTGGAACTTCACGGCGACCGCACCGTGCGCGACGACAAGGCGATGATCGGGGGCCTGGGGAAAATCGGCGACCAGTCGTACATGTTCATCGGGCAGCAAAAGGGGTATAACACCAAAACCCGGCAATACCGCAATTTCGGGATGGCCAACCCCGAAGGATACCGGAAGGCCCTCCGGCTGATGAAGTCGGCCGAGAAATTTGACCTGCCGGTGGTTTCCCTGATCGACACCCCTGGGGCCTACCCGGGGATCGAAGCGGAGGAGCGGGGGCAGGGCGAGGCCATTGCCCGGAATATCCTGGAAATGACCCGCCTGAAGGTGCCCATCATCGTACTGATTATCGGGGAAGGTGCTTCCGGGGGAGCCCTGGGCATTGGCGTGGGCGACCGGGTGCTGATGCTCGAGAATACCTGGTATTCCGTGATCTCCCCGGAATCCTGTTCTTCCATCCTCTGGCGCAGCTGGGAATACAAGGAGCAGGCAGCCGAGGCCCTGAAGCTCACAGCCTCCGACATGAAAAAGCTGAAACTGATCGATGAGATCGTTCGCGAACCCGTCGGGGGGGCGCACGCCAACCGCGAAAAGACGTTCGAGATCGTGAGCGACAGGATTGACAAGCACTATCAGGAACTCAAAAAGTTATCACCAAAAGACCTGGTCACCCAGCGGATGGAGAAATACGCCTCCATGGGGGTTTTCCGGGGATAAGGCATTTACCTTCGCACGGTTATGGGAAATCCGGGGCGCCGCGCCCCGGATTTTTTTGGTTATGAACAAAATGTTGTAACTTATCAACAGGGCTTTTGTCAATGAATGGTGAATATCGGGAGGGCTTTCCCGGGGTTCCCTTAATCTTAATTCCCTACTTTTGAAGTTATGGAAAAAACCAGAGCGCTAGCCGGCCGGAAAATCGGGATGGCCGAGATTATTCCGTTGGAGCGGGGAAAAATACCTCCGCAAGCTGTTGATTTAGAGGAGGTTGTGCTTGGCGCTATGATGATCGATAAAAAGGGGGTCGATGAGGTTATCGACATCCTGCATCCGGATGTGTTTTATAAAGAAGCCCACCGGTATATCTACGAGGCCATCTTCAGGCTCTTCGAATCTTCCGAACCCGTCGATTTATTAACCGTTTCGGCCCAACTCAAACAGGAAGGCAAACTCGAAGCGGTCGGAGGGGACTTTTACCTGATCAAACTCACCCAGAAAGTGGCTTCCTCGGCCCATATTGAGTTCCATGCCCGCATCATCCTGCAGAAGTACATCCAGCGGAGCCTGATCAAGATCTCCAGCGAAATCATCGAGGAGGCCTATGAAGAGGCTACGGACGTTTTCGACCTCCTCGACAATGCGGAAGCCAAGCTGTATGAGGTAACCCAGGGCAACCTGAAGCGGTCTGCGGAGACCGCCCAGAACCTGGTGATACAGGCCAAAAAGCGGATTGAGGAAATCTCGAACAAAGAAGGCCTGAGCGGCATCCCCTCCGGCTTTGACAAGGTAGACCGGCTCACTTCGGGGTGGCAGCCCAGCGACCTGGTCATCATTGCCGCCCGCCCGGGTATGGGTAAAACGGCCCTGACCCTGTCGATGGCCCGGAATATTGCCGTGAATGCCAATATCCCCGTGGCGTTCTTTTCCCTGGAGATGTCTTCCGTACAGCTGATTACCCGGCTTATTTCGTCGGAGACGGGCCTTTCTTCCGAGAAATTGCGTACCGGCCGCCTGGAAAAGCACGAGTGGGAACAACTGAATGTGAAGGTAAAGACCCTGGAAAAGGCTCCGCTGTTCATCGACGATACCCCTTCCCTGTCCATCTTCGACCTCAGGGCCAAGGCCCGGCGCCTGGCCTCCCAGCACGGCATTAAGCTGGTGATCATCGACTACCTCCAACTGATGACCTCAGGGGTGAGTCAGAAAGGTGGGAACCGGGAACAGGAAATCTCCACGATCTCCCGGAACCTGAAGGCCCTGGCCAAGGAACTGGACGTACCGGTGATTGCCCTTTCGCAGCTTTCCCGGGCGGTGGAAACCCGGGGGGGCAGCAAGCGGCCGATCCTCTCCGACCTCAGGGAATCCGGGGCCATTGAGCAGGATGCCGACATCGTTTCCTTTATCTACCGGCCCGAGTACTACAAAATCGATGAGTGGGACGACGAGGAGCGCACCCCCACCCAGGGCCAGGCGGAATTCATTGTGGCCAAGCACCGGAATGGCGGGCTTGATAATATTCGGTTAAAGTTTGTTGCGCATCTGGGTAAATTTGATAATTTGGATGACTTTGATTCTCCGTTTGAGTTTCAATCCAAAATGAATGCCGAGGGGGAAAACCCGTTCATCACCAGGGACCTTCCCAGTGCGGAGCAGGCCTTTGGCAGTTCCATGAACGCCCTCCCCGAGGCCGACCCGGATGATGATGTACCCTTTTGACCCAAATAACCCCGCCCTTTTTTACCCGCGTTTTCGCTTACTGTCCCTGATCCTCTTTTTTGCCGGGCTGTTGCGCATATCCGCTTCCATGATCCTGATCCCCATGGATGCGGAAGGGCAGGAAAACCACCTGAAGGCCTATGGGATCACGTACTGGGTCCTTAGCAAAAACCAGAAGGTGCAGTGGCTGCTCAATTATCGGGGCGGTTCCTTTTTATTGCCCGACGGGGAACTGATCCGCAATGAATGCCGTATCCGCGGCGTTTCCTTTGAGGTGCTCAGCGACCCCCAGGCGTCCGAAATCCTGGACCTGATCGCCAGCCCTTCCCAGAACCAGGAGGCGGTGATTCTGGAGAAAGCCCCCAGGATTGCGGTGTACACCCCCAGCGACAACCCGCCCTGGGACGATGCGGTTACCATGGTGCTCACCTATGCCGAAATCCCCTACGTAACCGTCTACGACGAAGAGGTACTCGGCGACAAACTTGCCCTTTACGACTGGCTCCACCTGCACCATGAGGATTTTACCGGGCAGTACGGGAAATTCTACGGGGCATACCGGGCAGCCCCCTGGTATATCGAGGGGAAAAAAGAAGCCGAAGCCCTGGCCGCCCGTCTCGGGTTTTCCAAGGTTTCCGAGGCCAAGGGCGCCGTGGCCCGTAAAATCAGCGAATTTGTGATCGGCGGCGGCTTTATGTTTGCCATGTGCTCGGCCACGGACAGCTTCGATATCGCCCTGGCGGCCCAGGGGGTCGATATTTGTGAGCCCATGTTCGACGGGGATCCTTCGGACCCCAATTACCAGCAACGCCTTGATTTCAGCCAATCTTTTGCCTTTACCGGGTTTACCCTGGAACGCAACCCCCTGCGCTATGAATTTTCCTCGATCGACATGACCAACAAGCGCGACGATGTGCCCATGGATGCCGACTACTTCACCCTTATGGATTTTTCCGCCAAATGGGACCCCGTGCCCACCATGTTGTGCCAGAACCATACCGCCCTGGTCAAGGGGTTCATGGGGCAAACCACGGCCTTTACCCGGTCGGAGATCAAGCCGACGGTGTTGGTGCTGGGCGAGAACAGGCTCAATGGGGAGGCCCGCTATATCCATGGGGTAAGGGGAAGGGGCTTTTTTACCTTCTACGGGGGGCACGACCCCGAAGATTACCAGCACCGGGTCGGGGACCCGAAAACCGAGCTGGAATTGCACCCCAATTCCCCGGGCTACCGGCTAATCCTCAACAATGTCCTTTTCCCGGCGGCCCGCAAGAAAAAGCAGAAGACCTAACCCAGCTGTCCCAACAGCCGCTCCAGCACCTGTTCCACCCCCTGCTCCTCATTGCTGGCGGTCCGGTACCGCGCTTTTTGCAAAACATTGGGGTGGGCATTGGCCATCGCAAAGCTGAATTCGGCCCGCTCCAGCATTTCCAGGTCGTTGTTGTAGTCCCCGAAGGCCAGGGTCTGCCCGGGGGTAATTCCCAGATACTGCTGTACCAGTTCCAGGGCATGGCCTTTATGGGCCAGGGGGTCAGACAGGTCTACCCAGTGCGCCCCGGAAACCTTTACCTTCAGTTGCCCTTCAAAAGGTTTCACAGCAGGGTAAAGGAACGATTCGGCGCTTTCAAAGTGGTATACGGCCACCTTCATGATTTCCCCCTCAAAGCCCACCAGGCGTTCCAGGAATTCAAATTCGGTATAGTACTCCTCCAGTTGCGCCCGGAATGCTTCGGAAGGGGGAAGCAGGTAGGCGCGGTCCTTGCCGCAGAGGATGGGGTGTGCCCCTGGGACCAGGGCAAGGGTTTCGAGGACCCGGTCGCGCACTTCCCTGCCCAGGGGGGTGGAGAGCAGTTCGCGGTCGCGGTGGCGAACCAGCCCGCCGTTCTCGGCAATGATGATAACCTCGTCCAGGATGGGCTGCAGCTTGCAGGCGATACTCTGGTACTGTCGCCCGCTGGCAGCGGCAAACCGGATGCCCCGAAGGCTGAGCTCCCGTTGGAGTTCAAAAAAACGACCGCTTACCTGGTGGCGCGCATTCAGCAGGGTTCCGTCCATATCGGTCACCACCAATTTAATACCTTTAAGGTCCATAGGCCGTTGCATTTAGCGGCAAAGGTAATTTTATCCGTAGCTTTCTCCCCCCCGACAAAGCAGGTTTAACCTAAATTTTGTGTTTCCATGACCTGGACCCAACGCGAACTCCGGCTCCGGCCATTTCCCAGGGGTTTTCACCTGATCACCGCGGCCATCGAGGAAGCCCTGCCCGAGATCGCGGATCTCCGGGTGGGGCTGCTCCATGTATTTATCAGGCACACCTCCGCCAGCCTCACCCTGAATGAAAATGCAGACCCTACGGTCCGCGCCGACTTCGAAAGGCATATGTCGATCCTGGTGCCGGAAAACGCCCCCTATTACCAGCACACCCTGGAAGGCCCTGACGACATGCCGGCCCATATCAAGGCCTCCCTGATGGGCAGCTCCCTTACCCTGCCCGTTACCGGTGGGCGCCTTGCCCTGGGGACCTGGCAGGGCATCTACCTGTGCGAACACCGCGACCGCGCTGGCGGACGGACCCTGGTCCTGACCTTGCAGGGGCAATAAAAAACCCCGGTCCCGATAGCTATCGGGACCGGGGTCAGAACGAGAGCCCGAGGGCTTTATTTTACCTTCTCCACGATGGCTTTGAAGGCTTCCGGGTGGTTCATCGCCAGGTCGGCCAGCACCTTGCGGTTCAGCTCGATTCCATTGGCCTTGACTTTTCCCATGAATTCGGAATAGGACATCCCGTGCAGGCGGGCACCGGCGTTGATCCGGGTGATCCATAGGGCACGGAAATTCCTTTTCTTGGTCCTGCGGTCGCGATAGGCATATACCATAGCCTTTTCAACCGCGTTTTTGGCAACGGTCCAGACGTTTTTCCGTCTCCCGAAATACCCTTTGGCTTGCTTCATCACCTTCTTACGGCGAGCTCTTGAAGCCACTGAATTTACTGATCTTGGCATTTTTTTGTTGTTTTTTTGTAGCAGGCGGCCCGGTTATCGGGCGCTTTCAGGCCTGGCTCCATGGTTAAACATTAGTACCTGTTCCTCGCTGCTGCTTACTTCAGGCGCAGCTGGTCCATGATATTGTTCTCATCGGCCGGGTGGACCAATGTGGAATGGGTCAGACGAAGCTTGCGCTTGTTTGACTTCTTGGTCAAGATGTGGCTCTTAAAGGCGTGCTTTCTCTTGATCTTACCGGTGCCGGTCAGCTTGAATCGCTTCTTGGCACTGGATTTGGTCTTCATCTTAGGCATCTCTTCCTGGTTAACAATTAATATTGACTCTCGTTCTCTCGTTTTTATTTCTTGGCTTTGGGCGCGATGAACATGGTCATCCGCTTGCCTTCCAATTTGGGCATCTGCTCTACTTTTCCGTAATCTTCAAGGTCCCGGGCAAGGCGGAGCAGCAAAATTTCACCCTGGTCCTTGTAAACGATGGCCCTTCCCTTGAAAAACACATAGGCCTTTAATTTGGCCCCCTCCTTGAGGAATTTTTCTGCGTGCTTCTTTTTAAACTCGTAATCGTGGTCGTCCGTATTGGGCCCGAAACGGATTTCCTTGACCACCACCTTGGTGGCTTTCGCCTTCATGGCTTTTTCCCGTTTCTTCTGCTCGTACAGGAATTTCTTGTAATCGATCACCTTACAGACCGGTGGATCTGCCTTGGGGGAGATCTCCACAAGGTCAAGTTCCAGTTCCTCGGCCTTCCTGAGGGCTTGCTGTGTACTGTAAACCCCGATTTCAACGTTATCACCTACCAATCGGACCTCCGGGGAGGTGATTTTTTCGTTGATCCGGTGGGGAAATTTATTTTCCCGCTGTTGACGGGGTCTGAATTTTCTTCGTATTGCTATGGCGTATGGGTTTTAATTAAACTTCGCTCTTAAACGACTTTAAGGTACTATTTATTTCTTTGCTTACCAAGTCCGAGAAGGCGTCCACTGAAAGGGTTCCCAGATCGCCGCCTCCATGCCTGCGCACCGAAACGGTGCCCTCTTCCATCTCCTGGTCGCCCACAATCAGCATAAACGGCACCTTTTGGATTTCCGCCTCCCGGATTTTGCGGCCAACCGTTTCACTGCGGGCATCTACAAGGGCGCGAATTTCGTGATTTTCCAGCGATTTTAAAACTTTTTGCGCATAATTTTCGTGTTTCTCGCTCACAGGCAGTACGATAGCCTGCTGAGGGGTCAGCCAGAGCGGAAAATTACCCCCGGTATGCTCCAGCAGCAGGGCCACAAACCGCTCCATGCTGCCGAAAGGGGCCCTGTGGATCATCACGGGGCGGTGGAGTTCATTGTCACTTCCCTTATAAGTCAGGTCGAACCGTTCCGGCAGGTTGTAATCGACCTGGATGGTACCCAGTTGCCATTGCCTGCCCAGGGCGTCCTTCACCATGAAATCCAGTTTTGGTCCGTAGAAGGCCGCCTCCCCCGGGACGATGGCAAAATCGAGGCCTTTTTCCCTGGCTGCCCCGATAATCGCAGCCTCCGCCCGTTCCCAGTTTTCAGCTGTACCGATATATTTTTCCGGGGTTTCCGGGTCGCGCACCGATACCTGGGCGGTAAACTGGTCGAAGCCCAGGGAGGTCAGCACATAAAGAGACAGGTCTATGACGTCCTTGAACTCCTGGTCGAGTTGCTCCGGGGTACAGAAGATATGGGCATCGTCCTGGGTAAAGCCCCGGACCCTGGTCAACCCGTGCAATTCGCCGCTTTGTTCGTAGCGGTACACGGTCCCGAATTCGGCATAGCGTTTGGGTAGTTCGCGGTAGCTGAACGGCCTGGCCCTGTAGATCTCGCAGTGGTGCGGACAGTTCATCGGCTTGAGCAGGAATTCCTCGTCTTCCTTCGGCGTGTGGATGGGCTGGAAACTGTCTTCCCCGTATTTGGCATAGTGCCCTGAGGTCACATAGAGCTCTTTTTGGCCGATATGGGGCGATACCACCATCTCGTACCCCGCCTTGCGCTGGGCCTTCTTGAGGAATTGCTCCAGGCGTTCGCGCAGCGCGGCCCCTTTGGGAAGCCACAGGGGCAACCCCTGGCCGACCCGGGCGGAAAAGGTGAAGAGCTCCAGTTCCTTCCCGAGCTTGCGGTGGTCTCGCTTTTTGGCCTCTTCCAGTAATTCGAGGTATTCTGTAAGGTCTTTTTGTTTGGGGAACGAAATACCATAGACCCGGGTCAGTTGCGGCCTGTTCTCATCGCCCCTCCAGTAGGCCCCGGCCACGTTGAGGATCTTAAAGGCCCTGATCAGGCCTGTATTGGGGATGTGCCCGCCCCGGCAGAGGTCGGTGAAGGTGTCGTGGTCGCAGAAGGTAATGTCCCCGTCCTGCAGGTTTTCGATGAGCTCCAGCTTGTATTCGTTGCCCTGATTCCCGTAATAGGCCAGCGCATCGGCCTTGGAGACTTCACGCATCACAAAATCGTGTTTTCCCCTGGCGATTTCCAGGGCCCTCTTTTCTATGGCCGGGAAATCCTTCTCGGAAATGGTATGCTCCATGAAATCAACATCGTAGTAAAACCCGGAGTCAATAGCCGGCCCGATGGTCAGTTTGATCCCGGGATACAATTCCTCCAGGGCCTGGGCCAGGACGTGGGAGGAAGAGTGCCAGAAGGCTTTTTTGCCCTCGTCATCCTGCCAGGTGTACAGGACCAGGTCCCCATCTTCCTCAAGGGGGGTCTGGCTTTCCACCTTCCGGTTGTTGAATCGGGCAGAAATGACATTCCTGGCCAGGCCTTCACTTATGTCCCGGGCGACTTCCATCGGGGTGACCCCCGGGGCGTACCGGACCACTTTCCCGTCGGGCAGCGTAATGTTTATCATGGTGTGCGTGTAAGGGCGCAAAGATAATACCTCCGGGCATTGCAGACAACCATTTGCGCCGGGCGGTTGCCGTTTATTTTCTGCCCCCGAACAGGGCGTCCACCAGGGTTTTTATGCTGTAAAACCCCATGGCAATGGCGCCAAGGGCAAGGAGGCCCCCAACCACAAGAACCGGCAGGTACCAGGGATGGTCCTGGTTTTTGAAGGCCTGGTACAGCACGATCGGGCCCGAAAACATCAGGGCCAGGGTATAGGCCAGGCGTTTGACGCCTTTGAGCAGCAAGGTTTTGTCTGTTGGCACGTTTCAGGGACTTTGGGGTCAAAAATAGCAAGAATTGCTGTATTTTGGGCCGAAACCCCGGTAATTCCGACTCTGAATCCCGCGTATGCGAATGGTATTGATCCCGGATAAGTTCAAAGGCTCCCTGACGGCAGCCGAAGTCACCCTTGCCATTGAAAAGGGGGTGCGGTCAGTTATTCCCGGGGCTGAATTCATGAATTTTCCGGCTTCGGATGGGGGGGATGGGTTCCTCGAGGCCGTACGGGCAGCCCGTCCAAGGGCAGAGTACATGGAAGCCCTGGTGGCGGACCCCCTCGGACGGCCGGTCCGGGCCGCCTTCCTGTGGGACCGGGATACCCGTGAGGCCTTTGTAGAGCTGGCAGCCGCCTCGGGGATGTCCCTGCTGGACCCAACGGAAAGAGACCCCGGAAAGACCAGCACCCTGGGCACGGGCGAGTTGATCCGGGAAGCAATCAGCCTGGGGGCGCGGCGGGTTTTTGCAGGCCTTGGGGGCAGTGCCACCAACGACGGGGGATGTGGCCTGGCCCTGGCCTTCGGGTTTCGCTTCCTAGATGCGAAAGGCAACCCGGTACACCCTTCGGGGGAAAACCTGGGGAACATCCACCGCATCGTTCCCCCGGAAGGACCTTCCTTCTTCCAGGGGGTGGACCTGGTGGCGGTAAACGACGTATCCAATCCCCTCCATGGGCCCGACGGGGCCGCGTTCACCTATGCCCCCCAGAAAGGGGCCCGGCCGGGCCAGGTACCCCTGCTCGACCAGGGCCTCCGACACCTCGAACGCCTGGTGCAGGAACAGCTCGGCAAAGGAGGCTGCCAGGTACCCGGATCAGGCGCAGCCGGGGGGGCAGCCTTCGGCCTTTGCGCCTTTTTGGGGGCACGGTTTGTCAGCGGGGCCCACTATGTTCTGGAAATCAGTGGGGTGGAGGCCTATTTGGAGGGCCATAAGGTGGATTTCATATGCACGGGGGAAGGACGGCTTGACCGGCAAACCCTTCACGGGAAGTTGCTACAGGCCGTGGTTGGGCTGGCCAATCGCCATGGGGTGCCGGTGCTTGCCGTTTGCGGGAAGTGCGACCTTACGGCCCTGGAAGTTAAAGACGCTGGTTTTCGCGCCGTCATTGAAGTGGCTGACCCCGACAGAGGCCTGGCCTATAACATGGAACATGCGGAAGCGCTGACCTCCCGAACCGTTTCTGAATTTTTCTCGAGCCTCCCCGGCGGAAGCCTTACTCGATAACCAGGGTCCTTCGCTCTTCCTGCACCACTGCAAAATAGCCCAGGGGGAATACCCCGGCCCGGTCTGCGTTGTCAAATCGCTCCTGGTTGTCCAGGCCGGTGACGTCGATAACATTTCCCCTTACGGTGGCCGCCGGCGTCTGGAATGGCCCCTGCTGGCCGCTGCTTTGTTCGATGAGCAGGTCCATATAGTTATAGAAGGTGAAATCGGCCCCCATAATGCTGATATCCAGTTCGGTACCCGGGTCAATGGGGTCTTCGTAGAAATAGGAGAACTGAAAAAATTGCCCCTGGTAAAAAGTGTCTTCGGTTACCAGGTATTCCCCCCGGCCGAAATCGAAGAGGTAGTAGTGGGCCTTGCCGGGTGGGTCGGTAAAGGCCACGATCACTTCGGTTTCGTCCCCTTCAAACAAGGTGGCCCGACCCTGGAGCAGGAAATCTATGGGCACGACGGGCTGATACCAGGCCTCAGCCAGGTACTGCCGCCCGCGGTGGCGGATTTGCAGGGTGAACCGGACGTTTTCGTTGAGGAAAACAGTGGGGATCCGCTGGTCGAAAGTAGCATCCGGGTCCGGGATGTAGACCCCCGTCCCGGGGGCTTCCTCAGCCAGGGAGGAGGTAAGGGTTTCGATCAGGTTGCCCTCGGGGTCAAACCGCGAGACGGTGATCAGGATATTCTCGGCCTGCGCAACCGGGAGCTCTTCAAAAAAGCCATTCGTTTCGGAAAGGGCGATGCGCACGGGCACGAACGGCTGCTGCGCGTCCACCCGGATCAGGCCATCCACAATGAGCCTTGAGGTGGCTTCCCCGGGCACGTCCACCTCTATAACTTCCTCACACCCCAAAAGCAGCGCGAGAGAAAGCAAAATGCCTATTTTCCTGCACCCCCCCATCCTTCTACTCAATGGTGATCTGATCGCGGAATTCCTGCACCACCGCAAAATACCCCAGCGGAAAAACCTCCGGGGTGCCCGCGTTGTCGAAATTGTTCAGGTTGTCGATCCCGGTCACGTCAAAAACATTCCCCCGCACCGTCGCCACGGGGGTTTGGAAAGGCCCCTGGGGCCCTTCGGCCTGTTCCACAAGCAGGTCCATGTAGTTGAAGAACGTGCGGTCGGCCCCCAGGATCGCTACTTCCAGTGTCGTCCCCGGGGCAAACGCCTGGTCGTAGAAATACGAAAATTCAAAAGATTGTCCTTTGTAGAAAGTGTCTTCGGAGGCGAGGAAATTCCCGAACCCGAAATCGAACACATAAAAGTTGTCACGGGTCGGGTCGTCGGTAAAGCGCACGGTAAGCTCCGTTTCGTCTTCACCGAAAAGGGTGCCGTCGCCCAGCCCGAGGGCATCGATGGGCACGGAGGGGACATACTGCGTCTGGGCGGCGTAGCGCCGGCCCCGCCAGGTGATCACCAGGGTGAGCATCACTTCGTTTTCCACCAGGACGGAAACGGGCAGCCGCTGGTCCTGGTCAAAATTCGGGTCGGGGACATAGACCCCGCTCCCGGGGTCCACCTGGGCCAGGCTGCGGGTGAAGGTTGAGCCGGAGGGCACCCCATTGTCCAGTTCCTGCACAATAATGACGATTTCGTCCACATCGGTTACCGGCTCGATTTCCCCGAAAAACCCGGCCGTCTGCGAGAGTTTTATTTCCACCGGCACATAGGTCTGGGTAGTGTCTACCCGCAACAGGGCATCTACCACCAGGCGGGGATCCTCCACGGGGGTTTCCACCTCGATAACCTCTTCGCAAGCCAGCAAACCCAGGCTTCCCAACCCAAAAATCACAAGCCATTTTTTCATCTGCTCAGAATTTGAAGTTATAGGTTACGGAGGGTACAATCCCGAAAATTGACGTGCGCACCGCCTCATTCCTCCCGGTATCCTGGTTCTGACGGAAGTTGATTGCCGCAGCATTCATCCGGTTGTAAACGTTGTATATGCTAAACACCCATTCGCCCTTCACTTTCCGGGTTTCTGCCCGACGAGGCCTGAGGGTGGCGGAGAGGTCGAGCCGGTGGTAATCCGGCAGCCGTTCCTGGTTGCGAAGCCCGTAAAAGGGCACCACCAGCCCCTCGAATTCAAATTGCCCCACGGGGTAGTTGGTCGGCTGGCCGGTCTGGTAGGTGAAATTCGCATTGAAACTCCACCGGTCATTCAGGGCGTAGTTTCCAAAAAGCGTCAGGTCGTGGGTTTTGTCAAAGGGGGTATTGTACCATTCCCCGAAATTGATGCCTGTTTCCAGCCCCGATCGGCCGTTGTTGAGGTCAAGGTCACGGCCAGGGGTGCGTTGTTCGGATTTTGACAGCGTATACGCCATCCAGCCCGTAAAGGCACCGGTGTTCTTGCGAAGCAACAGCTCCCATCCGTAAGCCCTTGCCTCCCCGTTCAGGATCACCCGCTCGATGGCATTGTTTGCGATCAGGTTGGCGCCGTCTATGTAGTCGATCCGGTTGTCAACCTGTTTGTAGAATACCTCCGTTTCCAGGCTGTACTCCCCGGAGGCCGAATTCCTGAAATACCCCAGGGCGTACTGGTTCAGCAGCTGGGGTTTCACAAAGGGCCCGCTGGGGGTCCACACGTCCAGGGGGGTAGGGGAGGCCGTATTGGAAAGCAGGTGCAGGTACTGGGCCATACGCGTGAAACTGGCCTTTACCGAGCTCTGGTCATTCAGGGTATACGACAGGGAGGCCCGGGGTTCCAGGTTCAGGAAGGTTTTCAGGGACTTACCCCTTCCGGGGCTCAGGGTGTCGATTGGGGTGGCCTCCTGGTACACCAGGCTGAACGGGTTGAAATCTACCGGGTTGTCGTTTTCATAGACAAAGAATTCGTCCTGTCCCAGCCGGTTGAAATGGCTCACCCTCAGGCCGTAGCCCAGGCTGAGACGGTCGGTGATCTCATGGGAAACATCTACATATACGGCATTTTCGTTCGCGTATTTTTTGGTCAGCTGCTCCTCTACGATGCCCGAATCCTCGCTGTTCGGGATAATTTTTCCCGGGTTGAAGACATAGTAAATGCTGTTGAGGCCGTAGTTCACCTGTAAGCGGTCGTTGACATAGTGCTTCAGGTCGTATTTCACGTTGAAATTCTGTATGCCCGAATCCCATTCAAAGCCCACAAAATCGAGTTCCAGCCCGTAATAGTAGTCGGAATAGATCAGGGAGAGGTTAGAAAAGAGCTTGTCGGAGAACAGGTGGTTCCAGCGGAAATTGAAGACCGAATTCCCGTAGATGTTCACAAACAGGTCATTGATGCTGAACAGGTCGCGCCCAAAGTAGCCCGAGAGGTAGAGGTTGTTGCGGTCGTTTATCCGGTAGTTCAGCTTGGTGTTCAGGTCGTAGAAATATGCGCGGTTGTCCAGGTCCAGCAACGGGAGGAACAGGTGGGCGTAAGAGGCCCTGCCGCCGATCAGGAAGGCCGCTTTATCCTTTACAATGGGCCCTTCGGCCAGCAACCGGCTGGCTACTGCCCCGATACCCCCGCTCATGTGGAACTCTTTGCTGTTCCCTTCCTTCTGGAAAATTTCCAGCACGGAGGATACCCGGCCCCCGTAGCGGGCGGGGATGCCCCCTTTGAAGAGTTTGATGTCTTTGATGGCGTCCGGGTTAAAAACGGAGAAAAAACCGAACAGGTGGGAGGAGTTAAAGATGATGGCCTCGTCGAGCAGGATGAGGTTCTGGTCCACGGACCCTCCCCTGACATTGAAGCCAGAGGAGGCCTCCCCGGCGTTCGTCACCCCCGGCAACAGGATGATGGATTTGATCACGTCCGCTTCCCCCAACACCACGGGGATGCTCTTGATGGTTTGCACCGAAAGGGAAGACACGCTCATCTGCGGTTTTCGGATATCGAGTCGTTCCACATCCCCGGTAAGGACCACTTCTTCAAGTTCCTCGGCTTCCTCCTGCAGCTGCAGGTCCAGGCGCTGGTTGCTGTCGAAGGATAC
The DNA here is from genome assembly GCF_024006985.1 of Robiginitalea marina. Taxonomy (GTDB): domain Bacteria; phylum Bacteroidota; class Bacteroidia; order Flavobacteriales; family Flavobacteriaceae; genus Robiginitalea; species Robiginitalea marina. Next base: position 113,177 of record NZ_JAMXIB010000002.1, on the reverse strand, counting down.
CGTTTTCCGGATATCGCGGTAGCCCAGGTAGCTAATGACCACTTCATAGGTACCTTCGGGAAGTGAAAGGGAATAAAACCCGTACTCGTTGGTAACCGCGCCGGCCCGGAGTTCGGGGACCAGGATGCTGACTCCGATCAGGGTTTCGTTGCTGTTGGCTTCCGTAATGGTCCCGCTCAGGGTATAGCGGGCCTGCGGGAAAACCGTGAAGGCAGAAAAAAACAGGAAAATACTCAGGGAGATCCCCGGGAATGGTTTCATGCAATTTTTTGTTCAAAAATAGGCAGAAATTTCCAGCAGCAAACCTTTGGGGTCATTCCTAAGCGGTATTCCCGAATTCCCCGTATGGCGATTACCCCAGTTTCCCGAGGATTTGGTTGAAGGTGGGGCTGGGCCTGAGGGCTGCCTCAGCCCTGGCCGGGTCGGGCAAATAGTAGCCCCCAAGGTCCTGGGGGGAACCCTGGGCCTGCAATAACTCCTGCGTTATGGTCCCTGTGGCTGAAGCCAGTTCTTCGGACACCTGCCTAAAGATTTCCCGCAGCTCATCATCCCCGGATTGCCTGGCCAGGGCTTCCGCCCAATAGCAGGCAAGGAAAAAGTGGCTCCCGCGGGTATCGATTTCCCCGACTTTGCGGGAAGGGGATTTGTTTTCCTCCAGGAATTTTTCCGTGGCCGCGTCCAGGGCGTCGCCCAGTATCCGCGCCCGTTCACTATTGTTGGTCCGACCATAATGGTCGAGCGATACGGCCAGGGCCAGGTATTCCCCCAGGGAATCCCAGCGCAGGTGTCCTTCTTCCAGGAATTGCTCTACGTGTTTGGGGGCAGATCCCCCTGCCCCTGTTTCAAAGAGGCCTCCCCCGTTCATCAGGGGCACGATGGAAAGCATTTTTGCACTGGTCCCGACTTCCAGGATAGGGAAAAGGTCCGTCAGGTAATCGCGGAGTACGTTCCCGGTCACGGAAAGGGTATCCTTTCCTTCGCGGAGCCGCTCCAGGGTATACCAGGTGGCTTTTTCCGGCGACAGGATCCGGATATCGAGTTCCTTCCGGGTGGCTTTGGGCAGATAGGCATCCAGTTTTTTGATCAGTTCGCGGTCGTGGGCGCGCTCGCTGTCGAGCCAGAAAACCGCCGGCATCCCGGATTCCCCTGCCCTGCTGACCGCCAGGGATACCCAGTTGCTTATGGCCTGGTCCTTTACCTGGCACATCCGCCAGATATCTCCCCGGGCCACCTGATGCCCCAGCAGTACCTCCCCGTTTTCGTTATCGATCACCTCGACTTCCCCGGGGGCTTCAATTTCAAAGGTTTTATCGTGGGAGCCGTATTCTTCGGCCTTTTGGGCCATCAACCCAACATTGGGAACCGTGCCCATGGTACGGGGGTCCAGGGCCCCAAACTCCTTGCAGAAATCAATAGTAGCCCGGTAAATGCCTGCATAGCTGCTATCGGGAATCACGGCCAGGGTATCCTCGGGCTGGCCCGCTGCATTCCACATCTTGCCCGAGTTCCGGATCATGGCGGGCATGGAGGCGTCAACAATGACGTCGCTCGGGACATGGAGGTTGGTGATGCCTTTGTCGGAGTTTACCATGGCAAGGGAAGGGCCATCTTCCATGGCCTGTTCCACCGCTTTGCGGATTTCTGCGGCCTGGTTGGGAGGCAATTCCCCCAGGCGCTCCAGGAGGCTTTCCAGCCCGTTGTTCGGGTTCACCCCTATGGCTTCCAGCACGTCCCCGTAGCGTTCAAAAACCTTGTGGAAATACGTTCGCATCAGGTAGCCGAAGATAATCGGGTCGGAAACCTTCATCATGGTAGCCTTCAGGTGCACGGAAAAAAGTATCCCCTGACTGCGGGCCTCCCGGATTTGTTCCTGCAGGAAGGTCAGCAGGGCTTTTTTTTCCATGACACTGGCATCGATGATCTCCCCTTCCAGTACCCTGACTTCGTTTTTCAGGACCCGGGTGTTGCCCTGCCCGTCACGCCACTGGATGCGCAGGGAGCGGGCCCGGTCTACAGTAAGGGATTTTTCGTTCGCCCGGAAATCACCTGTGCCCATTGTGGCTACGTGGGTTTTGGAATCGGGGCTCCAGGCACCCATGGAATGCGGGTGCTTGCGGGCAAAGTTTTTCACGGCCCGGGGGGCCCTGCGGTCTGAGTTCCCCTCCCGGAGTACAGGGTTTACAGCGCTGCCCTTGATCCGGTCATATCGCCCTCTGGTTTCCTGCTCCTCAGGGCTACCCGGTTCATCCGGATACTCAGGGAGGGGATATCCTTTGGCCTGCAGTTCGGCAACGGCTTCTTTCAACTGGGGAATGGAAGCACTGATATTGGGGAGTTTGATGATATTGGCTTCCGGCTTCCTGGCGAGTTCCCCGAGGAACTCAAGGTCGTCGGCCACCTGCTGCTGCGGGCTCAGGCGTTCGGGGAAGGCCGCCAGAATCCTCCCTGCAAGGGAAATGTCCCTGGTTTCAATCTCTATCCCGGCCGGGCGGGTAAAAGCCCTTACAATGGGCAGAAAGGAAATGGTTGCCAGGGCCGGGGCCTCGTCTGTTTTGGTATAGCGTATTTTCGCCATGGGGTAGGTTAGGGGTTAAGCGGGGCAAATATAGGGTTTTCAACGGGTCCGGGAATACCCTTTGGCCGGTGCAGCCTTTTGCGGGAATAGCCGGGAGGTACCCCCGGGAAATGAGAAAGCCATATCGATGTAACAAGTACAGTGATATGGCTTTCCTGGAATAACCTGCAGTATCTTCCCCCGGCATAAGCCAGGTTCTGCAACCCGTGGTTGCTTCCCGCCTGGTTATTCTGACATTTGAGCAGGCTTCCAACGCTGCAGGGATGAACCCACCTGCGTTTTTCTCCTGACTCTTTTTGCAGCCTGGCCCTATTGGAAGGATTCAGAAGACCTGGGTCTTCATCAAACCTGCAAAAGGTCCCACCACCTCCGGCAGCTCCCGCCCCCGGACAAGGCTCTTCGCTTCTTCGGACAATACGTGTATCGCCCTTTTGAACCGAGTAAACCGCAATGCAAAGAACGTCAACTTCGCAGTAATCTTTCAATATGTCCCTGGACGGGGATACCTACTTAATTACATCCCTAAAGTACTATCTGAACCCCTGATATCCAAATCTTTGCGAAAAAAGAAATGCACAGGTTGCCAACTTTGGTTATTAACAATTGTTGATATATATCGAGCCTTGCCTCAGGCCCCTATATTTTGCCGGGTCCCGGGACGGATTTCCCTATTCGCGATCTTCCCGCCTCAACTGGCGCTGGATTTTTCGGATGGCTGCTTCAATCGATTTCTCAGGTTCTATGATGTTATAAGCTCCCCAGAAGTCCGGGTCGGAAAAGCCGTCTGCAGCATCGCTAAGGATTATCGAGGACCGGATCCGTTCCCCTGTTTGCGTCCCGCGCTCCCCGGAATGCGCTACCCAGTCGGTCACCGCCATTTCAGAAGTGATGCTGTACACGGAATTGAACAGTCGCTTGTCCCAATCTACCTTGAACTCGAGCATGGCATTGCTATAGCTGTAAAACCACTTCCCATCCTTTTCCCGGTAGTCTACCCGGTAGGCTACCGCCGTGGGGTAAACGCTGGCATTGGCGGGTTTCTTCCTTACGAACATCCTGCTGGCCAGGTTCCTGTCGGTAATGTTCAGGGAAAAAATGGCGCTGGTCAGGACCTTGTTTTCCCCATCGATAAAGAGCTGTCCGGTATACAGGGGCTCCGTGACCTCAGGTTTCTGGCGAAACCCGATCACAAAGATCAGACGGCCGCCGATACGGGTGTTTCGTTCAAAAAAGAAATCGTAGTCTTCCATGTATTCCGGGGAAAAGATAAAATCGGGATACTTCATAAGGTCCACGTACAGGGCATTGTAGGGCCCTCCCTGCAGTTTCAGGGCCACGGTGTCGAGCCTGGAGTAATCGGTGCTTTTCCTTGCCTTGTAAAGGGTGGCGGCATCCTTCCTGGGCCCGGAATAAGGGGCCTTGTACAGGGTTACCACCGCCTCGGCCAGGGAGGCGTTTTTCCGTCGCTTCTTTATGGTTTCACGGTAGAATGCAGTCATCTCCATGGGTTCCTGCATATAGTTTTCACCCTTCCGACGCAGGGTTTCCTGAACCAGGGACCGGGCATCCCTGGGCACCACCACGTCCACCTCGGGGAGGGGGGTAACCGAAACCCGGAGGGCAATGCGGTTGCCTTCGGGTCGGAGCTGTTCCAGGGGGATGGTCCTGAGGGTATAGCCCAGGTAGGAGACCAGCAGGTTTCCCTCCCGGATCCCTTCCGGCACCTTTAACAGGAAGCGTCCCTCGGAATTGGTGACCGTACTGATGTTTTGGTTTTCAAGAACAATGGTGGCAAAGACCAGGGGGTCACCCGAATCGGCATCGGTGACCTCCCCCTGGTACTGCCTGAATGCCGCAGGCGGCCCCCCTGGGCTTTCCTGTGCCAGGGCTGCCTGCACCCCGCAGCATATCAGGGCGACGCAGGCCAGAAACAAACGCGTTTTTTTCATAGCAATTAAAGTTAACTCCATTTATTCATCCCGCCCTGTATTCCCGGGAGGGCAATCTCACAGGAGGAGGGCCGTAAAATCAACCCCCATCGGGGTTAGCCGCCCACTTTTTCAAAATACAAAAAGACATACATCGCATAGCCGAACCCTGCACTGTTGGTACTTGCCAGGCGGTACCCCTCTGAGGCATAGCGGTCCAGGAGTTCCTGAATGTCCTTTTTGGAATCGGCTGCAATGTGATCCCTTTTCGCGAAGGCCTTACTGTAATAAACAAGGGTTTCCACCTTCATTTTTTCCATTTTGCTCCGGATTTAGGTTCCAACGTAAAGATAAAGGATGTACCCCAATAGGCGGTAATTTTTTATATTGGAGGGGCAATTACGCCATAGTTATGAAAAAAAGGGATTTTATCCGGCACCTGGGCTATGCGGCCCTTGCCGCCCCCTGGGTGGCATCGGCCTGGGAACCCGGCACCCCTGCAAAAGCTCGAATGCCATATCCGAAGGGCTCAGGGGAGGATTTCTGGAGCCGGATCAGGGCCGATTATGCACTGAAACCCGATTACATCAACCTCGAAAACGGATACTATAACATTATCCCGATCCCGGTTATGGAGCAGTTTACCGAACATGTCCGCCAGGTCAATTACGAGGGGGCCTACTATATGCGGACGGTACAGTGGGAAAACAAGAAAAGGGTGGCCGCCCGCCTTGCGGGCATGCTCGTCTGCCCGGAGGATACCGTGGTGATTACCCGCAATACTACAGAGTCACTGGATATGATCATCGGCGGCTACCCCTGGAAGGAAGGGGATGAAGCCGTATATGCCCTGCAGGATTACGGCGCCATGAAGGACCATTTCAGGCAGGTTTCCGACCGGTACGGGGTCGTGTGCCGGCAGGTCTCCGTCCCGAACCACCCGGCCTCTGACGAGGAGTTGGTCGCCCTTTACGAGCAGCAGCTCACCCCGCGGACCCGCCTGCTGATGATCTGCCACATGATCAATATCACCGGGCAGATCCTCCCGGTGCGCAAGATCTGCGATATGGCCCACCGCCACGGCGTGGAGGTGCTCGTGGACGGGGCCCACTGCGTGGGGCAGTTTCCCGTAAACATTCCGGAGCTCCACTGCGATTATTACGGCTCGAGCCTCCACAAATGGCTGAGTGCCCCGCTGGGTGCCGGCATGCTCTATGTGGGCAAAGAACATATCCCAAAAATATGGCCCCTGCTGGCAGACTACCCTCGCGATCCCGGGGATATCGGCCGGCTGAACCATACGGGGACCCACCCGGTGCATACCGACCTCGCCATAGGCGATGCCATGGATTACCTCGAGGGGATTGGCCTGGAACGCAAAGCGGAGCGCCTTGGTTTCCTGCAGCGGTACTGGAGCGACGCCCTCAGGGGGGTGCCGAACATCGTGATAAATACCCCGGAAGCCCCGGAGCGCAGTTGCGCCATTGCGAATGTAGGGGTTTCCCATATGAAGCCTGCCCGCCTGGCCACGACCTTGTTGGAGGAATTCAAAATCTTTACCGTGGCCATCGATTATGCGAACGTGCAGGGCTGCCGGATCACTCCCAATGTGTATACAACCACGGCCGAACTCGACCGTTTCATCGGGGCTATGAAAACCCTTGCGGCCCGGGCGTAGGGGGTTGCGGCAGGGGATAAAAAGATGATATTGGTCATAGGATGGGCTTTGCAAGGGGCGTAGTTTTGGGAGATTGCCCCGGTCGGTGCCTACTTCCGACTGAAACTTAGGAACCAAACCAGAATACATATGACTTCAACTTCGAACAGATGGGGCCCCGACCAGAGCGTGGCCCTGTTGCGCATCCTGATTGGCTGGCATTTCCTCTACGAGGGGATCATTAAGCTCTATAACCCCGACTGGACCAGCTTCGGGTACCTGGCTTCCGCACAGGGGCCCCTGAAACCGGTGTTTCAGGCCCTTACGGCAGAGGCTGTTATCCCCTGGGTAGATACCCTGAACTGGGCCGCCCTGGTTTTTGTGGGCATTACCCTGATCCTTGGGGTGGCAGAGCGGCTTGGCGCCCTGGTGGGCGTGGGGCTGTTGCTCCTATACTACCTCGCCCATCCCTCCTGGCCGGGCATGCCCCAGATCAACACCGAAGGCAGTTACTGGATCGTCAATAAAAACCTGATCGAGGCGGTAGCCTGCCTGGTCCTGTTTTACCACCCCACGGGAAAACTCTTCGGGCTTTCCCGCCTTTTTTCAAAAAAACCCGCAACCTCTAAAACCAAAGTATTATGAGCTGGACACGCAGAGAAGCCTTATTGGGATTGGGAAGTATCCCCGTACTTGGCGCCGTATGGTGGGCCGGAGCCTCCGGGGCGGTAGGCCGGAAAAGGGAGCGCAGCGCCCTGTTGGAACAACTCAACATTCAGCCTTCGCTTCCGGGTGCCGTACCCGCCATTTCCGGGGAACCGGTGAAGGTAGGGATCATTGGCTTTGGCATTCGGGGGGAACAGCTCTGTCGTTCCCTGGGGTACGCTACCGATGAGTGGGTGGCGGCGATGGAAGCCGAAGAGGCCCTTGCCAAAAAAGAAGGCAGGCCTTTTACAGCCCTTCAGGATTTTCGCAGCCAGGACCCGCTGAATATCCGTATAGTGGGGGTTTGCGATATTTTTGACGTAAAGGCCGAATTGGCCATCCGTTCCTTCAGCACCCCTGATAACCCTGTAAAACGCTATGCCACCCACACCGACATGATTCGGAGCGGGGAGGTGGAGGCGGTGGTCATCGCCACCCCGGACCACTGGCATGCGCCCATGTCTATCGAGGCGCTGAACAATAATGTGCACGTCTATGTGGAAAAACCCATGACCCATAACGTGGCCGAAACGTATGCCCTTCGCGAAGCTGCCCGGAATTCGAAAGCCATCTTCCAGGTAGGCCACCAGCACCGGCAGACCCTAAGCTTTAAAACCGCCCAGGACATTGTCGATAAAGGGGTATTGGGGCATGTTTCCCTGATTACCACCAATACCAACCGGAATGACGATAACGGGGCCTGGAATTACGACATCCATCCGCAGGCAAATCCCGAAACCATCGATTGGCAGCAATTCCTCGGTTCTGCCCCGGAGGTCCCCTTCAACAAGAACCATTTCTTTCGATGGAGGAAATGGTGGGCGTATGGTTCCGGGCTTTCAGGCGACTTGCTTACACACGATTACGACCGCCTGAATTGTGTCCTGAAAATGGGGATCCCGAAATCGGTTATGGCTTCCGGGGGAATATATACCCACCGCGACGGGCGAAACGTCCCTGACGTCTTGCAGGCCAATTTTGAATTCCCCGATTTCAGTACGGGGAGCAGCCAGAGGGCCGGCAAGGAAAAAGGGATGACCTTCACCTACAGCGCCACGCTGGGCAATGGCTGGAACAGGCCGACCATGCTGATGGGCCACGATGCCTCCATGGAACTGGGGAACCGGCTCACAATTTGGCCGGATTCCGGCTCCACCCGCTATGCCGGGATGATTGAATCGGGTGACATGAGCCCGCAAACCCCCATTTACAGTTATGATCCCGCAGCCAGTTCCCTGGATGGGGTGTCTTCTGCCACTTCCCAGTATTTCGCCGACAAGGGCCTGATGTGGACCTATGTGGATGGAAAAAGGGTCGATTCCACCTTCCTGCACATGCGCGAATGGCTCAGCGTGATCCGCAACGGCGGACAGGTGAGTTGCGGGATCCAGGAAGGTTTTGAAGAGGCTATTGCAGCCCATATGACCGGCCTTTCCTGGAAACTAGGAAGGCGTATCGAATGGGATCCGCAGGGCCAGCAGATCATCCCGGTCGAAGGCGTCGACCTCGATGCCGTCCTGCTGGAAAACCCGCCCGGGGTCGGCCAGTACGCCCCGAATGTGGTTGCTGCCTTATAGGACCGTAATTCCAAATTCCAAATCCCAACAGGGGAAGGCTCAGCGCCCCCAAGACGTTGGAATTTGGAATTTGGTTTTTATGGGTTCCCCATGAATACCGCGTTGGCGAAAAAGAGCTTCCCATTTTCCCAGAAGCCCCGGAACAGGGGGTTGTCGGCCAGGTAGACCACCTGGCCCCTGCCTACTGATTCCATACCGAAAACCAGGCTCCCCGGCAGGTTTTTTACTGCCTTGCTCCCGGCAAACCCGGCAACGGGCCTGGGAAGTTTGTCCAGGACCGCCACCGTATTTCCACCCGGCAGCTCATAGGCCGCATTCCCCAGCTTCAGGGTATGGTAGGTGTCCCCGTACCCGAAGGCCAAGGGGTGGGTGGGGTCTACACCGGCTTTGAAGATGGCCCCCGTAATGGCATCCCGGATCCGTTCCCGTCGCGTTTGCGCATATTCGGGTTCCGCCTCGTCCCCCGGTTCTTCAGTTTCTTTCTCCCGAATGGAAAAGCCCTTTTCCCCCCCTAGGTGGCCCAGGGCTTCCCCCATGGCGATCAGCCGCCCCCCGGAGGATACCCATTCGCGGAGCGCACCCTTTCGGTTTTCATTGAGGAATTTCCGGTACCCCCACCCGCCTGGAAGAACCAGAACATCGTAATCCCCCAGGTCTACCTGATCGAAGTAATCGGCATCCAGTACAGTAACCGGATACTGCAATTGCTGTTCAAAATAGTGCCATACCTCCCCAAAGCGAAGGGTGGAGGTAGGTTCCCCTGACAGCAGGGCCACCTTTACTGCGGGCACCATGCCCACCGATCCCGAACCAAAATCCCTGCCCTGGTCTACCTTCCCCGTGGTTGCCGGGGTAAGCGATTTGTTGTGCTTCCGGGAGAGGGAACTGACCTGTTCGCCGAAACTGCTCAGATTGCGGTTGTCGCCCCGGGTAATTATCAGGGTCCCGGCCGCCCAATCCCTGCCATCGAGTCGAAACGGACGTTCAGCCCGCCTTACGCGGATGCCCGATTGCAACAGGTCGGCCAGGAATCGGGCGTCCTTCATGCTGTTCCAATCCGTTAGGTGGGCATAGGCATCTTCCCGGAACCCCACGGCGGTGTCCTGGGGCTTCGGAGTGGTTACGGGTATATCGGATTGCAGGGCGAGGGCATCCAGGCCATAGGCATAGGGCAGGGACCAGGCAGTGATGTCGTACGTGAGCGAATCGCTCAATTTGGCATCCGGTTCGAACAATACCTTCACCAGTGTCCCTTTCTTTTGGTTGGTGGAAACGACCATGGCCTCCTGGTCTGCCCTGATCGACCTGGTTTGCCCGCTTCCATAATGGAATCCCTTCACCGTGGCGGGGGCAGCCCAGCCATAGGCAACCTGGTGTTTATCCAGCAGGGCGGCCAGGGCTTCCTGCTTGTCGCGGTCGCCCGTGAGCACGTAAGACCGGTATTTGAAATTTTTGGGTTCCCCATAGAATTTCCTGAATTCCTCATTTAGCCGGGCTGCGTTTCGGGCGGCCACCTCCACCGTGCTGAGCCCGGTGGTCAGGTGGTGTGCGATCCGGTCCTTCAGGGTAAGGGTGTCCCCCGTGGCAACCACGACCCCCAGGCCGGCCCTACCGCTGCCCCCCTGTTCGTAGGTCATGCCGATGGCCCCATTGTAGGTTGGGTAGGTATCCCCGTAACTCGGGTAAAACAGGTCAAAAACTTCACGGGTAAAATAGAGCCAGCCGTTGGCGTCGAAGTACCGGGCGTGGTTCCGGCCGATTTCATCCTGGAATTCCCGCTGGAACCCGGTAACCACTTCGTGATACGGTTCTGCAGCCGGGGCGAAGTAATACGGGTTGTCCATCCCCTGTTCGTGGAAATCGACGTGGATGTGGGGCATCCACTCCTGGTATTTTTTCAGTCGCTGACGGCTTTCCACCTGGGTGAGCCAGGCCCAGTCGCGGTTCAGGTCGAACATATAGTGGTTGCTGCGCCCGCTCCACCAGCCTTCCCAGTGCTCCTTGCTGTTCGGGTCTGCCTGGTAAGGGGTGTTTTTATACTGGTAATACCAGTTTACATAGCGTTCGCGCCCATCGGGATTGATGCAGGGGTCCATGATCACAAGGGTATTCTCGAGGTAGCTTTTTTTTGACGTCAGCAGGTCGTAAAGGGTTTGCATGGAAGCCTCGGTGCTGACGCTTTCGTTCCCGTGCACGTTGTAGCTCAGCCAGACCACCGCCAGGCGGGCATCTCCTTTTCCATCTGTGCTTTCGAGGTGTTTCAACCTGAGGGCTTCTGCCTGCTGCATATGTTCCGGCGCGGAAACCAGGGCGATGAACAGGGGCCGGCGTTCCGGGGTATACCCGTACGTTTCCAGGCGTACCTGGCCGGGCAGGGATGCCGCCACATACTGGTAGTAGGCGAATACCTCGTGATGGCGGGTGAACTGGGTACCCAGTTCATAGCCCAGGAACTCCGAAGGCGATTTCAGGTCCTGCGCGAGGGCAGAAGAGAGGAAAAAAATGGCCAGGAAGGAAAGGATGGATTTCATAAAAAGGGTTTGAAGCGATTTTTCAGGTTCCAAATCTACATAATTCCCCGTCACCAGCCCTGCCCAATAAGGTGGCAATTAGAGGACATTTTCCGGTACCTTTCGGCCTTCGGGACCCGTGCCGGGGCCGCTTTCTTAACGTATTTTTAGGAATTCCTACCTCCGGGAATCCTATCTTTGAGGCATTGATCCAACGCATGCAAGCATCAGGAATCCCCTTCCAGGAAACGGGTTTTTTTTCAGGGCTTATCAGGGATTACCTTGACCAGGTTCCGCACCTTGCCCCTTTTTATGGCCGCTATCCGACCCTGGAGGCCTTCCGGGACCAGATGGGTGAAAAGGCGGGTCATTACCCTGCGGCCCACCGCGAAGTCCTCCATCAGGTCCTTTCGGAGCAGTATGCTTCCCTGCAGGTTTCCGCGGCCACCAGGGAACACCTGGAAAACCTCCGGAACCCAAACGCCTTTACAGTAGTTACCGGCCACCAGCTGAACCTTTTTACTGGCCCCCTGTATTTTCTGTATAAGATCCTGACCACCATTAAACTGGCCTCCCAATTGAGGGAGGAATATCCTGAGGCCCATTTTGTGCCCGTTTACTGGATGGGTTCTGAAGACCACGATTTCGACGAGGTCAACCATTTTAATTTTCGGGGAAAGGAGATTCGCTGGAACCGGCCCACCGGAGGGGCTGTCGGACGCATGGATACCAATGGCCTTGATGCCGTGTTCGAACAATTTTCCAAAGACCTGGGCCCGGGAACCCATGCGGCATACCTCAAAGACCTTTTTTCCAGTGCCTACCTGCAGCAACCGAACATGGCGGCGGCTACCCGTTACCTGGTGAATGAACTTTTCGGCGACCTGGGGTTGGTGATCCTGGATGCCGATGACCCGCGCCTGAAGGCGCTTTTCGTGCCCCACATGGAGCAGGACCTCTTCGGGAACCTTGGACAACGCACGGTTTCGGAAAGCATCACCCGCCTGAATGCCCTTTCGGGACAGTACCGCATACAGGTCAGCCCGCGGGAGCTGAATTTCTTTTACCTGAAAGACGGGTTCCGGGAGCGCCTGGTCCCCCATGCGGGAGGTTTTGGGGTGATGGAAAGCGATATTCGCTTCGGGGCCGAAGCCCTGCGGGAGGAATTGCATAGCCATCCCGAACGATTTTCCCCCAATGTGGTGACCCGCCCGCTTTACCAGGAATTTTTGCTGCCCAACCTCTGTTACGTGGGCGGGGGAGGGGAGTTGGCCTACTGGCTCGAACTGAGGGAATATTTTGCGCAATCCGGGGTGCCTTTTCCCATGCTCCTGCTCAGGAATTCGGCCCTGGTGGCATCCGCCAAGCAGCAGCGGAAAGCCGAAAAGCTGGGCCTACAATTGAAGGCACTTTTCAGGGACCCCGACAGCCTTGTCGAACAGCGCGTCAGGGAGATCTCGGAAATCCCTATCGACTTCGGCCCGCAACGCCGCCATTTAACGGAGCAGTTCGAGGCCCTGTACCGCCTGGCCGAACAAACCGACAAATCCTTCCTCGGGGCCGTCAGGGCCGAAGAAGCACGGCAGTTAAAGGGGCTTGACCGCCTGGAGAAACGGCTTTTGAAAGCCCAGAAACGAAAGCTTTCCGATGAGGTGGAGCGTATACGCCTGTTAAGGGAGTCCCTGTTTCCCCAGGGCGGGCTTCAGGAACGAAACCGGAACTTTTCGGAATTCTACCTGGAATTGGGCCCGACCTTGAGGGAAGGCCTGCTGGAAGCTTTCGACCCCATGGCCGGGGAATTCACCCTCCTGGTCTACGAACCCTGAACCGGGTATCGGTCGGAATCCTATCTTTGCATCCGGAATAACCCCCCAAAGGATGCACAAAATCGATATTGAGACCGTGGAAATGACCCTGGATGTCATGAAATATGCCATCAGCCGGATCACCAACAATGCCCCGGAGCTCGGGCAACCCAAAAAAGAGGAAGAATTGAAGGCCCTGGTAGGCGAAACCATTACCCCTGAGGGCATCGGTGGGGAAAAGGCCTTTCGCCTGTTCCGGGATATCCTCATCAGGGCCACCGTGCCCATCGACCACCCCAGGCACCTGGCTTTTGTGCCGGCTGCCCCTACCCGGGCTGCCATCCTTTTTGACCTGATCACTTCGGCCTCCTCGGTCCATGGGGCTTACTGGATGGAAGGTGCCGGGGGGATTTTCTGCGAAAACCGGGCCATGGACTGGCTGGTTTCCCTGACCGGGATGCCGGAAGGGGCATTCGGGGTGTTTACCAGCGGAGGAACTGCCGCCAACCTTTCCGCAATGGTTACGGCCAGGGAAGCCTGGCGCAAAAGTAGCGGGCAGGTCGGTGAAAAAGGGCTCATCCTCACCTCTATAGGGGCCCACAGTTCCATTAAGGCCATGGCGAGGGTCATTGACGTGGACCTTTTGCAGGTCGAGACCGAAGACCGCATGACCGGCCAGCTTCTCGGGCAGGCGGTGGACGCCCTGGCCCCGGCCCAGCGCAGGCGCCTTTTTGCCGTGGTAGCGACCGGGGGTACCACCAACGCAGGCATTGTGGACGACCTGGAGGGGATTTCCGAAGTCTGCCGGCGCGAAAGCCTCTGGTTCCACGTAGATGCCGCCTATGGGGGCGGGGCCCTGGCAGCCGACTCCGTAAGGCATCTTTTCAGGGGGATTGAACAGGCCGACAGCGTTACCATCGACCCGCATAAATGGCTGTTCTCACCTTACGATTGCGGGGCGGTTATTTACCGGGAACCCGAATTGGCCCGGGAGGCCCATCAACAGGAAGGTTCCTACCTCGATATTTTCCAGGATGAGGGGGCCAGGGGGTTCAACCCGGCCGATTACCAGATCCAGCTGACCCGTCGCCTTCGGGGGATGCCTTTGTGGTATTCCCTGGCCACCCATGGAACGGATAAATACAAATGGGCGGTGGAGCGGGGGATTTCCCTTGCCCTTGCGGCAGGGGAGATGATCTCGGCCCGGCCAGGCCTGGAACTGGTTCGGGAACCCAGCCTATCCTGCGTGTTGTTCCGGAAAAAGGGCTGGACCCCGGAGCAATATGTGAGCTGGACCTACCGCAACCATAAAGCCGGGCTGGCCCTGGTTACCCCCACGAAATGGCGCAGGGCCCGGGAAGTGGAAACCGTATTGCGTTTTTGTTTTATCAACCCCGACACCACGGAAGAGGATGTGCAGATGATCCTGGATACCCTAGGGGACTAGGTAGGTGCTTTTCCAGCCGTTGTCGGTCTTTGAAAAACGGACCCTGAGGTGATGGGGCCGGTGGAGTTTAAGGTACTCCACCTTAAAGGGGAGGATGTACACCAGGGTGAAGTACTGTTCCTGTTCCAGGTATTCGATTTGTTCAGGGCTTTTGATCTCAGTCCCAGGGGCACTGGCGGTGGTATAGTTTTGCTGGGCATTTCCCTCTACCCGCATCCAGTGGTCATGGAGTACCTCTGGGTCCCGTTCCCGTAGGGCCAGCCCTTCGATGCGGAGTTGCACCAGTTTTTCGGGGTGGTATAACAACAGGCTTACCTTGTTGTTTTCCTTGATGTGGAGGATTTTTTTGGAGCGGGAATCGGTGTAGAAGGCCATCCGCAGGCTGCCCGGGTCGAATTCCCGGATCCGCACGGTCCGAAGCCGGGGAAGGCGTTCCAGTCCGAGGGTGGCCAGGGTGGCCAGGCGAAAGGGGTGGGAAGGATCCTGAAGGCCTTCCCTGAGCTCCTGCACAAGTTCGTTCCAGATTTGATCGGCCATACCCCAATTCTTTACTTTTAAAGATACAAAAAAAATGGAGATTTCAGGTAGGGTATCCGCGTCCTGAGTTGTTCTAAGTTTGAAGTTGCCATGAAAGAGGAGGGAACCCTGCTCCCCGGCTGCCCAAGCGGCCTGGGACGGGGTTTTATCCCGGGGCAACCCAGGACCCTGTTGAGGGTTGGATTTTGTGCCGTTTTTCATTCATGTGTTTAGGTTAGTTTTTCCCCTGCCGCGGCAGGGGAGCAAGGGATCCCCGGTCGGCAGGCCGGGGATTTTTTTATCGTTCAGTTTTGTCCTTGACAGGGCTGAAATTGGCAAAAAATAAAAATGTAGGAATTGATTTAATAGGTTGTTTACCAATGCTATAAATAAAATTATATGAATTATAAATTTATATTGCTGTTTTAGTCAGGGCGGGCCCTGCCAGGCTGTGTTTTTTTGATTGCCGAAGCAGGTCGGCGTCTTCCCGGAAGGTCGATTTGGAGGCCTGATCAGTCCCCGGCCACCGGCTGTCCGGATGGGGGTGCCCCGGGAAGTACCCTGGTGCGTTCTTCACAACGTGGGGATAATTATTGCCAAAGAAGGTCGTTTCGGTTTTTTCATTTTACTATTTTTGGCCATGCAAAACAACGTCCTGATCCTCGATTTTGGTTCCCAGTACACCCAGCTGATCGCAAGGCGCGTACGGGAGCTCAATATCTTCTGCGAAATAAAACCTTTCAACCACCTTCCCGAAGACCTTTCAGGGTATAAGGCGGTTATCCTGTCCGGCTCCCCTTCCTCCGTCCGGTCCGATACGGCACCCCATCCGGACCTGAGCGAAATAAAGGGAAAAAAACCCGTGCTGGCGATCTGCTATGGGGCGCAGTACATTGCGCACTTCGGGGGCGGCAATGTGGCCCCCTCCAATACCCGGGAATTCGGGCGTGCCAGGCTGACCCATATTACCCCCGATCCTTTTTTCAGGGATGTGCCCCGGGATACCCAGGTCTGGATGAGCCATAGCGATACCATACAGCAACTCCCCGGGGGAGCCAAGCTCCTGGCCAGTACCCACGACGTGGAGAATGCAGCCTATGTGATTGAATCAGAGAACCTTTACGGCATCCAATTTCACCCGGAAGTTTACCATACCAAGGAGGGAAAACGCATCCTGAAGAATTTCCTGGTCGATATTGCCGGGCTGGAACAGACCTGGACGCCTGCTGCCTTTGTGGAAACCACTGTGGCCGGCCTGAAGGAGCAAATAGGGGAAGACAAGGTGATCCTGGGCCTGTCCGGGGGGGTCGACTCCACTGTGGCAGCCGTATTGCTGCACCAGGCCATCGGGGAGCACCTGCACTGTATTTTTGTCAACAACGGCCTGCTGCGGAAGCATGAATATGAGGAAGTTCTGGAGCAGTACAAGCACATGGGGCTTAACGTAAAAGGGGTGGACGCTTCGGCACGCTTTTTGGATGCCCTGAAGGGGGAGGACGACCCCGAGAAGAAACGGAAGATCATCGGCCGGGTATTCATCGAGGTATTTGACGATGAGGCCCATAAAGTAGAAGATGCCCGGTGGCTTGGACAGGGGACGATCTATCCGGATGTGATTGAATCGGTTTCCGCCTCCGGCGGGCCCTCGGCTACCATCAAGAGCCACCACAATGTGGGGGGACTTCCTGATTTCATGAAATTGAAAGTTGTGGAGCCGCTTAAAATGCTTTTTAAAGATGAAGTCCGGAGGGTGGGCGCCAGCCTCGGGATCCCCGATGAGCGCCTGGGCAGGCATCCCTTTCCCGGTCCGGGACTGGCGATTCGGATCCTGGGCGATGTGAGCCCTGAAAAAGTGGCAATCCTGCAGGAGGTGGACCACCTGTTCATACAGGGCCTCAGGGATTGGGGCTTGTACGACCAGATCTGGCAGGCCGGGGCCATCCTGTTGCCGGTGCACAGTGTGGGGGTGATGGGAGATGAACGCACCTATGAAAAATGCGTTGCCCTGCGGGCCGTGGAAAGCACGGACGGGATGACGGCCGATTGGGTACATCTGCCGTATGAATTCCTGCAGAAAATTTCAAACGAAATCATCAACAAGGTCCCCGGGGTAAACCGGGTGGTTTATGACATCAGTTCCAAGCCTCCGGCCACAATTGAATGGGAATAGGCATGAAGCACTTCGGGAAATACATTTTATTGGGGTTTCTGGTGCTGTTGGTCGCCTGCAGGGCAGGGGCCCAGCAGTTCAGGAGCCACCCGGTGAAAGAGGGGGAAACCCTTGAATCCATTGCGCGGCGTTACCAGGTCAGCACTGAGGCCCTGTACCGGTACAACAAGGAGCTCAAGCCCGGATCGCCCCTTCGGGTCAATACCATCCTGGTCATCCCGGTATCAGGCCCCGCCGAGGCCCGGCCCGGGCAGCAAAATGCCCCGCGCCCCGATACGGTGGGGCAGGAAAAGCCCATAGGCTTCCAGACGCACAGGGTGAGGCGGAAGGAGACCCTTTTCAGTATTTCGAGGCGTTACGACCTCCCCCAGGACCTGATCAAGCGCTATAACCCGCAACTCTATTCCGCCACCCTGCAAAAGGGCATGGTCCTGCGGATTCCGATGTATCCTTCAGGCCGGGAGCCTTCGGGCGAGACAGGGGCCGAAGCCCTTGAAACCTATGTGGTACAGCCCCGGGAAACGCGGTGGAGCATCGCTCACAGGTATGGCATAACGGTAGATAGCCTGTTACAACTGAACCCCGAACTCCCCGAAAATACCAGCTACCTGGCTGCCGGGCAGGAGCTAAAAGTGCCCCGCTCCGCGGCCAGTGAGGTGTCCGGGGAAACCCAGATTTATGTTTCTTATACCGTACCCCCAAAGAAAACCCTTTTCAGCCTTAGCCAGGAATACGGGATTACAAGGGAGGAGATTATACGCCTGAACCCCGAGATCATGGAGAGGGGTAACCTCCAGGAGGGCATGGTCCTCCGGCTTCCGGAGAAAAAGCCGGAACCCGCCGACCCCGGTGATTCGGAGTTTGTGTATTACGAAGTGCTTCCCAAACAGACGGAATTTTCCCTCACCCGGAAGTTCGAGCTCAGCTACCGCGAATTGCTGGCCCTTAATCCCGACCTTGTCGGAGGCCTTAAGGCGGGCATGGTCCTGAAAGTGCCGAGGGCAAATGCAGGGGAGTTGCAGGTAAAGAACGACCTGGTCCTGGAATCCTTTAACCTGAAAGACAGCATAGATCGACGGAATATCCCAAAAATACTGGTCTTGTTGCCATTCCGCCTCGACCGCCTCGATTTGGAAGATCCGGAAAGCACCCGTAAGCGCATCGACCAGAACAATGCCCTGAAATACAGCCTGGGGCTATACTCCGGCCTGTTGGTGGCCCTGGACTCGATTGCCGACCTGGGCGTTTCCGTCCAGGTGAAAACCTTCGACACCCAGCTCAATACCCAGCGGGTCCGTTCATTCCTGCAGCAGGAAGACCTCGGCTCCTACAGCGCGATTATCGGACCCCTTTCGCCGGAAGCGATAAGGGAGGTGGCCACCCAGGCGGCAACCCTGCAGGTCCCTGTGATTGCCCCCCTGCCCCTGGGGGAAGATATGCCGCTGGAAAACCTCTTCTATTCCTTCACCCCGGAGGACCGCCTTCGCGAACACATGCTCGCCTTTGTGAAAGGCCAGGTGACCGACCAGAAGATTTTGGTGATCTCAGACCGTAAGAACCGGGGGGTACAGGACCGGATTATGGAGGCCTTCCCTACGGCAGAGGCCGTGGTGCTGCGGGAGGAAGAAAAAAATATCTCCCTCGATATGAATGCCTTCCGGTCCCGGTTATCGCAGGAGGCCGAAAACTGGGTTTTTGTGGAGACCGATGATTTCAAAATTGCTTCCAGCGTGAGTTCCATTTTGAATTCCTCCAATTCCGACTCGACCCGTATCCGCATGTTTACCACCAACCGGAACAAGGCTTTTGAAAATGAAGTGATCTCCGTACCCCACCTGTCCAACCTCAATTTCACCTTCCCGTCTGTGACCCTGGAAAGCACCACCCCAGGGTTTATGCGACAATATGCAAACCGTTTCAAGGGGGAACCCGACCGTTATGCCATCAGGGGCTTCGACCTCGGGATGGACCTGTTGCTTCGCCTGGCTTACCGGCCCGACCTGTTCGAGGCGGCTGACCAGTTGGGGGAACTCGCCTATTCGGGCAATAAGTTCAACTACTGGAAGGGATGGCAGTCGGGCTATTACAATATCGCCTCCTACATTTTAAAGTATGAGGACCTGCAGCTTAAAGAAATCAAAGATCCATGACCTCCAAAGTAACCTATAAGGGAAAATTGAGGACCGAATGTACCCACCTTCGGTCCGGGGACCGTTTCAACACCGATGCCCCCGTGGATAACCATGGGCTGGGAGAGGCCTTCAGCCCCACCGATACCGTGGCAACGGGCCTTGCCAGTTGCATGCTTACCATGATGGGGATCCGGTACGGGGAATCGGAAGGTTCCCTTGAGGGGGCATACGCAGAGGTAACCAAACACATGGCTGCCAACCCCAGGCGTATCTCGCGGGTTGAGGTGGACCTCTACCTCCCGCAGGCTGTGCCGCAGCGGGACCGGAAGATCCTGGAGGCCACGGCCCGCACCTGCCCGGTATGGTACAGCCTCAATGACGCCATCGCCAAGGACGTCCGGTTTTTCTGGACCCTTTAGGCCCTGCCAGTCTTTGCCATTACGGGGTAGCTCTGGTTTTGCCTGCCGGGAATTACCAGGGAAGCCTAAGGCTTTCTGTTGCCCCGGGCGGAGGGGCCGCAGCGGGTGGGCCCAGCCTGATCGCCGAAGAATTTCGGGGGTTCGCTGCCCGATTTCCTCGGGCAATTTGTATCTTTGAATCCCGTAACAAATAATCCGCTCATGGCAGCTACCAAGTACATCTTCGTTACGGGGGGAGTAACCTCTTCACTGGGCAAGGGAATCATCGCCGCCTCCCTGGCCAAACTCCTTCAGGCAAGAGGTTTCAGGACCACCATCCAAAAACTGGACCCCTACATCAACGTGGACCCGGGTACGCTGAACCCCTATGAACACGGGGAATGCTACGTGACGGACGACGGGGCCGAAACAGACCTCGACCTTGGGCATTACGAACGCTTTCTGAACGTGCGGACCTCCCAGGCCAACAACGTCACTACGGGGCGGATCTACCAGAGCGTTATAGAGAAGGAGCGCCGGGGGGAATTCCTGGGGAAAACCGTGCAGGTGGTGCCCCATATCACCAATGAAATCAAGGAGCGGATACAACTGCTGGGCAACAGCGGGGACTACGATATCGTCATCACGGAAATCGGGGGTACGGTGGGGGACATCGAGTCCCTTCCCTATATCGAAGCGGTCAGGCAGTTGCTTTGGGAACTAGGGGACCACAACGCCATCGTGGTCCACCTTACCCTGGTCCCTTACCTCTCGGCAGCAGGGGAACTGAAGACCAAGCCCACCCAGCACTCGGTGAAAACCCTCATGGAAAGCGGGATAAAGGCCGACATTCTGGTCTGCCGCACCGAACACGAACTTTCCGAGGAAATCAAGCAGAAACTGGCCCTGTTTTGCAACGTAAAGAAAGAGGCGGTCATCCAGTCCATCGATGCTTCGACCATCTATGATGTGCCGGTGATGATGCTGGAAGAAGGCCTGGATACGGTTGCGCTTCAGAGGCTCGACCTCCCCCTGCAGCCCCCGCCCGACCTTACCCAATGGATGGAATTCCTCAACCGCCTAAAAAACCCCAAAGGCGAAGTGCGCATAGGGCTGATCGGCAAATACGTGGAACTCCAGGATTCCTACAAAAGCATCCTCGAAGCCCTGATCCATGCCGGGGCAGCCAATGAGGTGAAGATTGCGGTGTCTTCCATACATTCCGAGCACATCAGTGCCAACAACATCCAGAAAAAAATGGAGGGGCTAAACGGAATCCTGGTGGCCCCCGGATTCGGGGAACGGGGGATTGAGGGAAAAGTGAAGGCCGTGCAGTACGCCCGGGAGCACGGGATCCCTTTTTTGGGCATCTGCCTGGGGATGCAAATGGCCGTGATCGAGTTCGCCCGCAATGTGCTGGGGTATGAGGACGCCAATTCCACCGAGATGAACCCAAATACCGCCCACCCGGTGATCGACCTGATGGATGCGCAGAAAACCATTGTCAACAAGGGGGGTACCATGAGGCTGGGCGCGTGGGACTGTGAACTGACCGAAGGCACCCTGGCCTCGGAGGTCTACCACGGGGCCAGTACCATCTCTGAACGCCACCGCCACCGCTATGAGTTTAACAACGATTACAAGGAGGAACTGGAGAAGGCCGGCCTGGTGGCTTCCGGCATCAACGCCGACACCGGCCTGGTGGAAATCATTGAAATCCCATCCCACCCCTGGTTTATAGGGGTGCAATACCATCCGGAATACAAAAGTACCGTGGCCAGCCCCCATCCCCTGTTTGTGGGCTTCGTCAGTGCGGTACTCCGCCATAAAAAAGAAAGAAGCAAGGCCAGGTTGGCCTAAACTCCGCAATTGGGCCTATATTTGCAACCGCCCCGGTCCGGGCCCCCTGTTCGCGGGGCCTTCGGGTAAATAAAATATCCATGGAAGAAAAGAAACTGGACGTAAATGCCATAATCGGATTTGTCCTGATTTTTGGGATCCTCCTGTTCTGGTTTTACCTGAACCAGCCCACCCCCGAAGAGCTTGAAGCCCAGAAACAGGCCACTGAGCAGGCTGCAGAGGCCTCCCCGGAAGGAGGGGAGCCCCTCCAGCCGCTAAACCGCATCCCGGAACCGGTTTCCTATCCGGGGGATTCCCTGGCCCAGGCTGCCTATGCCACCCAGGTGGGGGCTTTTGCCTATACCACCGCCCAAGAGGGCGTTACCCGGCTGGAGAACGACCTCCTCTACCTGGAAGTCTCCAACCGGGGCGGGCAGATCATCGAGGCGCGGATGAAGCAGTTTGTCACCTATGATTCGGTGCCTGTATACCTGGTCAAAGACGGGAATGCCCTGTTCAACCTGCAACTCGCTATGCGCGACAACCGCCTTTTGCAGACCCGGGACCTCTATTTTGAGCCCAGTATGACCATGGAAGGGGAAAACCAGGTACTGTCCATGAGGGCCAAAGCCGGCCCTGACAGCTATCTGGAGTACCGGTACACCCTGAAACCAGGGGAGTACCTCCTGGATTTTGACGTGCGTTCGCAGGGGCTTTCCACCATCCTGAACCCTGCGCAATCCGCCCTGCTCGACTGGCAACTCCGCGGGATACGCCACAACAAAAGCGTGGTCTACGGCAACCGCTATACCCGCCTGACCTATCGCCACGAAGGGGACGATATCAGCAAGCTTTCCGAAGGGGGCGACGATGAGGATACCGAGTCAGAGGTGCGGTGGATTTCCTTCCGGCAGCATTTTTTCAGCTCCATCCTGGCTACGGACGAACCCTTTCCCACCGTGGACCTGAGTTCAAAAAACCTGGTGGAAGAGGAGAGTAAAGAAGTACAATTCACCAAGGAATTCGGGGCCCGCACCCCACTGGAACTCGTCGGGGGGGAACTCTCCAAATCCATGTACTGGTATTACGGACCCACAGACGTGGACGTGCTCGAGACCTATGACGACCTGGCCCTGGCTGACTCCATCCCCTACGGATGGGGCATTTTCGGGTGGATCAACCGGTATATCTTCACCCCTTTCTTCTCCTTCCTCAGCTCCTTCCTGCCCTACGGTATCGCCATTGTGGTCATGACCATCATTGTCCGGATCGTCATGTCGCCGGTAACCTACAAGTCTTACCTGTCGCAGGCCAAGATGAAGGTGCTGAAACCCGAGATCACCGAAATCAACGAAACGCACAAGGACAATGCCATGAAACGGCAACAGGAGACCATGAAGTTGTACAATAAGGCCGGGGTAAGCCCCTTAAGTGGTTGCGTTCCCGCCCTGTTGCAGCTGCCTATCTTCTATGCCCTTTTCATGTTTTTCCCCACCAGTTTTTCCCTGCGGCAGAAATCGTTCCTGTGGGCAGATGACCTGTCTTCGTACGACACCATTGCCCAACTGCCCTTTGCCATCCCTTTTTACGGGGACCACGTGAGCCTGTTTCCCATCCTGGCCTCCATTGCCATCTTCTTTTACATGATGATGACGACCGGCCAGACCATGCAGGTCCAGCAGCCGGGCATGCCGAACATGAAGTTCATCATGTACCTGTCGCCCCTGCTGATGTTGTTCTTCTTCAACAACTACGCCAGCGGCCTGAGCTTGTATTACTTCGTTTCCAACCTGATTACCATCGGCATCATGCTGGTGATCAAGAATGTGATCCTGGATGAAGACAAAATCCATGCCCAGATCCAGGAGCAGAAAAAGAAGCCCCGCAAGGAAAACCGGTTCCAGCGCAAGATGCGGGAGATGATGGAAGAGGCGGAATCGCAGAAGAAGTCAGGGAAACGCAGTTAATGCGCATTTCATTTCATTAACAAAGCCCCGACTTTATGGTCGGGGCTTTTTGGTTGAGCTGGTTTAGTGTGGTAAGATTTGGGACTGGAAAGATGCATAATCCCAGGGCCACCGGAAAGAAAATGTTGCCAGCTTACGGAATGTGTAGGTCGCTATAGGTTTTTCTGTGGGGTAATCCCTTGCGAAAGCCCCGGCGGGCGTCAGTTTCATTTCCCTGTTAGTGACAGGGGGGGTGTTTTCGAAGGGCGGGCCCCGAAGCCGATCTCCCGTTTCTTACCGAAACCGACGGGGCGTAAATACCTTAAAGCACCCGGGGGAACAGCGTCCTTTTAAAACCAAAAAAGCCGCCCTGAGGCGGCTTTTAAGGAAAGCGGTAATGGATTAGTTAGTGGTGTCTGGCAGCAGGACCTGGTTTACCACGTGGATTACCCCGTTTCCGGCCTGTACGTCCACGGCGATGATGCCGATGCCGGTATTCCCGGCCCCATCGGTAATGTCGGCAATATTGACCCCATTATCGGTACCGGGCAGGGTGATGGTAATGTTATCGCCCTCCAGGGAGGCCGCTACGGTATCTCCAGGGTTGGTGAGGTCTCCGGACCGGATGTTTCCGGAAACTACATGGTGCAACAGCACGGATGTTAGCAGGGCCTCGTCGATATCCCCTACACCATCAAGGCCAAGTGCAGTCAGCAAATTATTGAAGGCTGTGGTGGTGGGGGCGAATACGGTAAAGGGTCCGTCGCCGCTCAGGATAGTGGCAAAATCGGTGCCCGGGGTGGCCTCGGTAAGGGCAGTCACCAGGGGGGCAAAGGTTGGGTCTGCCACGGCGAAAGTGACAACAGTCGGGATATCGATCACCCCGTCTACGGCGTGGATCACTCCATTGGTCGCCACTACGTCGGCAACGGCCACACTGCTGCTTCCGTTGATGCTCACCCCGCTATCGGTGTTGATATAGGCGCTGAGGGCATCCCCGTCGGCGTTGGTGCCCAGGGTATTTACATAGGAATTCGCGAGGCCTGAGGAGAAGGCGGCCACCCCTGAAATCACGTGGTTGGCGAGAATGTTGTTGATGTCGTTCCCATTCGGGTTGTTGAAGCTGGTGAAGGCGGCATTCACCGGGGCAAACACGGTAAAGGGCCCATCCCCGGAAAGCAGGTCGGTAAAGGTGGTGTTGCCACCGGTGGTAAGGGCAGTCACCAGGGAGGTGAAGCTGCTGTTGGCCACGGCATGGTCCACGATGGTCGGCAGGCCGATAACCCCATCCACCACATGTACCACCCCATTGGAAGCTTCCACATCCGGAATGATCACGTCAGAGACGCCATTGATGGCCACTCCTGCACTGGTGTCCACATAAAGGCTCAAATTAGCCCCTCCGGGACCGGCGGTCGAAAGGGAAGAAATGTACCCGCTGCTCAGGCCGCTGGAGAAATTCTCCCCGCTAACCACATGGTTCAGCAGTACCTGGGTCAGTACATCCACAGGCACATCATTAAGGCCTCCAAAGCCGTTGGCGGTAAGGAAGGCCTGGAATGCGGCATTGGTTGGGGCGAATACCGTGAAGGGCCCGTCCCCTTCCAGGGCGCTTACCAGTCCGGCGCGCTCCAGGGCGGCCACCAGGCTGGATAGTTCCGGATTGTCTGCGGCGAGTTCTACAATGTTCGGGTCAGAGTCCTGGTTGTTCCCGTTTCCGTTGTCATCATCATCGGAGCAGGAAATCGCAGTGGCCACAAAAAGGCTGAGAATTGCGGTTTTCAATAAAAAGCGAGTTTTTTTCATAACGATAAGTAGTTTTTAATTGTTTGGCTAATTTAGATAAAAGTTAAACAAAACAATTTGGTTTAGTAAATGTTTAACAATGATGGCCTTGTAATAAGTCCATATATATTGGGTTTAGGCGGGTGTTGCTAAAAAATTATGTCAGGGCGTATGTTAACAAAATGTTTAAGTATTTTACTGTTTTATGAAATATTTCCTGTTCCCGGAACCCGAGGGGAGCCCCTGTAATTTTTGTACTTTTGCCTTGCCGAATCGCAGGTATGAAGAAAGTGGTTGTTGGCCTTTCCGGGGGCGTGGATAGCAGTGTGGCCGCCTTGTTGCTCAAACAACAGGGCTACGAGGTCATTGGCCTTTTTATGAAAAACTGGCACGATGACTCCGTCACCATTTCGAAGGAATGCCCCTGGCTCGACGACAGCAATGATGCGCTCATCGTGGCCGAAAAGCTCGGGATCCCTTTCCAGACCGTGGACCTGAGCGCGCCCTACAAGGAGCGGATCGTGGATTATATGTTCAGGGAATACCAGCAGGGGCGTACCCCCAACCCGGATGTGCTGTGCAACCGGGAAATCAAGTTCGACCTCTTCCTGAAACTGGCCCTGGAACTTGGGGCCGATTATGTGGCCACCGGCCATTATTGCAGGAAAGACGAGGCTACCGTGGCCGACGGCAATCCGGTATACCGGCTATTGGCGGGGAAGGACCCGGGGAAGGACCAGTCGTACTTCCTGTGCCAGCTCAACCAGGAGCAGCTTTCCAGGGCGCTCTTCCCCATTGGGGGCCTGCTAAAGTCAGAAGTACGGGAAATTGCGGCCCGCCACGGCCTGGTGACTGCCGGGAAGAAAGATTCCCAGGGGTTGTGTTTTATAGGAAAAGTGCGCCTTCCGGAATTCCTGCAGCAGCAGTTGCAGCCCCGGGAAGGCCAGATTGTGGAAATACCGGGTACGGCGGACCCCTTTCAGCGGGTCCATCCGGGGTTCGCTTCCAGGGAGGCCGAGCTGGCGTTTGAGGCCACCCCACCACAGTTGAAGCCCGAACACGGCAAGGTGGTGGGCACCCACCCGGGCGCGCATTTTTTTACGATCGGCCAACGAAAGGGCCTGGATGTCGGGGGTACCCCGGAGCCGCTCTTCGTTATCCAAACCGATGTGGACAAAAACATCCTGTATACCGGGCAGGGAAAGGCGCACCCGGGCCTGTTCCGCCGCACCTTGTTTGTGGGGGAGGCCGACCTGCACTGGGTGCGCGAAGACCTCGCCCTGAAACCCGGGCAGGAAATGGAAATCATGGCCCGGATCCGTTACCGCCAGGAACTCCAACCTGCAGTGCTCTACCGCACGGAAGGGGGCATGTATGTCGATTTCCGGGAACCCCAGAGTGCCATAACCCCGGGGCAATTCGTGGCCTGGTACCGGGAAGACGAATTGCTGGGTTCGGGGGTAATAGCGTAAGCAGTCTCCCGTGGAAATGTAAATAAAAAGGCCATGAAGAACCGTATTACCGATCTTTTTGAAATCCGCTACCCGATCATACAGGCGGGGATGATCTGGGCCAGCGGCTGGCGCCTTGCTTCTGCCGTATCCAATGCCGGGGGGCTGGGCCTGATCGGGGCCGGCAGCATGTACCCGGAGGTCCTGAGGGAACATATCCGGAAATGTCAAAAGGCCACTTCCCTTCCTTTTGGGGTGAATGTGCCCATGCTTTACCCCCAGGTAGAGGAGCTGATGCAAATACTGGTGGAGGAAGGCGTGAAGATCGTATTTACTTCTGCCGGCAACCCCAAAACCTGGACCACCTACCTTAAGGAACGCGGGATTACCGTGGTCCATGTGGTAAGCAGCGTTAAGTTTGCCCTGAAGGCTGAGGAGGCCGGGGTCGATGCGGTGGTCGCAGAGGGTTTCGAGGCCGGGGGGCATAACGGGCGGGACGAGACCACGACCCTTACCCTTATCCCGGCCGTAAGGGAACAATTGTCCTTACCCCTGATCGCGGCGGGGGGCATCGCCACCGGGCGTGCCATGCTGGCCGCCATGGTCCTTGGGGCCGATGGCGTACAGGTGGGCAGCCGGTTCGTGGCCAGCGAGGAGGCCTCCTCCCATCCGGCGTTTAAACAGAAGGTGGTAGAGGCAGGGGAGGGGGATACCCGGCTGACCCTGAAGGAACTTGCCCCGGTGCGCCTGTTGAAAAACAAGTTTTACCAGGAGGTGGAGGAGGCTTATGCCCGCTGTGCGACGCCCGAACAACTCCGGGAGCTGCTCGGGCGGGCGCGGGCGAAAAAGGGTATGTTCGAAGGCGACCTGGACCAAGGGGAACTCGAGATAGGGCAGGTGTCTGCCATCATCCACGAGATTCTCCCGGCTGCTGAAATCGTAAGGAACCTGGTGCATGAATTTGAAGTCGCCCGGCTGGAACTATCGGGGGTAAAGCTTTAAATCCGCACCGTTCAGAAAACCGACCGCTCAATGGCAATGTCGGCATAACGCCACACCTGGTCGAATTCCTTTTTCACCGCTCCGGCTTCCCCCATTCGGCCCTGCGCTTCCAGGGCCCGGTAGAGCCCATACAGGGACCACCCGTTGTTTCGCAACTTTTCCAGGTCTTCCCGGTATACTTTTTCAGCGGCTTCGTATCGTCCCAGGTCCATAAGCACGGCCCCTAAGTTTTGCCTTGGCGGGATGTGCCAGGCCGACGGCTCGGTGTAGGTCAGGGCATCTTCGTATTCCACGGCCCGCGTCAGGTGGGACACGACTTCCTCTGCCCGGCCCTCCAGATGGGCCAGTTCGCCGGCAACCACCTCGAAGGCGATCCGCCCGATTTTACTAGACGGGTTCTGGGCAGTGGCCACGATAGAATCCATTTCGGGATCCCCAAGCATGGCATCAATGGCCTCCAACTCCTCCCTCGCTTCCACCGGGTTCTTCTTGCGGACGAAAGCCAGGCCCCGGGCATAATGCCGCATCAGCCTCAGGTGCTTTATGCCGGAAGCAGGGGCCGGGTACGTCAGGATATCGTTCCATTTCCCAAAGCGCGTGTAGGCCAGCAAAGGGGTGGAGGCAAAATCCTGGAGGAAATGGAGGGTTTCCATTTCACCTACGGGAACTTTCTCAGCCGTTTTCTTTGCCGCGGCCAGGGCGGTGCTGCTTTCCCCGATCAGGCTCGAGGCCGACCACAGGAAATGGATGTTGTGAGGGTAGTACCCCAGGGGGTACAGGCCCTGGGAAAAGCACTGTGAAATATAATCTTCATCCGCTGCTATTGCCAGTTCGTTCACGCGCACGGCATCCTTATACCGACCAACCCGGATATAAATATGGGAGGGCATGTGCACCAGGTGTCCTGCCGCCGGCATGAGGTCCTCCAGGACCCCGGCACTCGGGACACCCAGGTCAGGCTGTGGGAGCTCCACCAGATGGATGTAGTAGTGGTGCCCACCCGGATGTTTAGGGTCCAGGGAAATGGCCTTTTCCAGGGCTTCTTTTGCCTCTGTGGTATTGGGCATGGGTTTTCCATCCGCGTCCCAGTAGTTCCATGGCATGGTGTTCATGGCCGCTGCCGCAAAAAGGGTGAGCACATCCGGATTATTGGGATACTGCTCCCGTACGGACCGCATGGCTTCCAGATATGCCCCATTAAGCCTGGACTGATCCGTTGACCATACATCGCTATACCGTGCATTGAGGGCCCCGATCAGCGACCGTTCCAGAGGACTTGCTCCCTGTAGGGCGGCATTGGCCTTTTGCAGGGCTTCCCAGGCCTTTTCCTTTCGATCCTCGTCCGGAAGGGGATCATTGATATTGGGTCCCAGGGCATAGGCCTGGCCCCAGTATGCCATGGCATTCTTCGGGTCGAGCCTGGCGCTTTCCAGAAAGGAGCGGTGGGCTTCGGCATGGTTAAAGGCGAAGGTTAGCTTGATTCCCTGGTCAAAAAATGCCTGCGAACGGACATCTGCCGTGGAAACCCCAAAGGTATAGGTCCCCAGGTTTTCGAAGAGGGGGGCGATCTGACGGGTACTGTCCACGGGCCCCAGCAGGAATTTGGCCACCGTGCATTTTATGGCGCCAATGGACGCTTTTTCCCGCTTGGGAAGTTCCCGGGTCTGTTCCGGGATGTTCCACAAAATGATCAGGGCTGCCCCCAGGGCAGCAATCCAAAATACATTGACTTTGCGTTTCATGACATGAAGTTTTTTTTAGGTTAGCCAACATATCCGGTTACCCATAAGGGACACCCTCCGATCAGCTCTTAAGGGACATCCTGCGATCAGCCTCCCATACCCGCACCGCCTTGCGCCCTGCTTAAGGACGCCTTAGGGAATCCAATGTTACACGTTGCCCCGTATTTCCAGATTTCGGAATTGTTTCATGCCTGCAGGGGGGAGGAAGATCCTTTTTTAGGTAACCTTCCTGGCGCTTCAACCGGGAGATGCCGTTGAAGGAACCGTCTCAGGGAATCGAGGCATTGATCTTTATCAGGTAGGCCCGCATCCGTTCCAGGGTGCCGGCCAGCTTTCCGATTTGCTGCCGGGCTTCCTCCCAGTTTTCCTGTTCGATTGCCTCGCGTACCCCGGGAAGAGTCTTAACCCCATAGCCGGTATAGAAGCCAGGGGCATAGATCTGATGCCGGTACCAAGGCCTCCGCGGTAACCCTTCCTCCGAAATCATCTGTTGTTCTGCCTGCATCAGCAGTACATTAAGGGCATCTTTTCCGGGTTTAGATAAACTTTCCAAATCCTTAGCTGCCAAAGCATCCACTTCATTTTGAAGGGTTGCAAGAGCATTCTGTAAGGGGGAGAAATCCAGGTAGGGCACCTCATTCTTTTTGGTTGGGGTGACCCGGGGCTTCGTGGGGTCGGCCGAAAGGAGGTAGGCCTTTTTGTCAATGAGCTTGTTGTGTTTCAGCATATCTTCCCGCATCGATTCTGAGGTTTTCATCACCTCCTTCAGGTAGTTTGAAAGGGTTTGGTGCCAGGGGCCAAAATCCAGGGGCAGGACTTCTGCATTGGCCAGTCGGAGCGTGATGCGCCCGGCAGTCCGAGCCAGGGCCACCCCATAGCTCATGTCAGGATCCTTAAAACGTTTGTAATGGGTATAGGTATCGTAAATGGTGTGGTATTCGCCTCCCGCACTCTCCCCGCCAAACCCAAGGTTCAGGGAGGCAATCCCGGCATGCTGGATAAAGGGCGTATAGTCCGATCCGGAACCCAGCGCATCTAAGGCAAAAGCCCCATCCCCACCATTGGTTAGGTTCCGCGCGGCCTGGCGCTCCTTTACCGACACCCCTGTTTGGGGGTCGGGGACGGAGGCAGCCACTTCAGAAACCATGGTCTGCAGGGAGTGGGACCCCCCGGCTTCCAGAAAGCCGCGTCCATTGCCATCCGTATTGATGTAGGCAACCGCCTTCTGCTGTAATTCTTCCAGATGGTCTTCCACCCATTCCGTGGAACCGATCAGCCCGGGTTCCTCCGCGTCCCAGGCGCAATAGACCAGGGTCCTTTTCGGCCGCTGCCCTTTTTTGGCCAGCACGCCAACGGCCCGGGCTTCTTCCATCAGGGCGACCATCCCACTGACCGGGTCGGCCGCGCCGTGAACCCAGGCGTCGTGGTGGTTGCCGCGCATAACCCACTGGTCAGGGTATTCAGAACCCTCCAGAATTGCGATCACGTTATGGGCCGGTTGGAGCTTCCATTCGAATTCCAGTTTTAAACGGACCTTGGCGGGCCCGGGCCCAATATGGTAGGTAATGGGCAGGGCCCCCTTCCAGGAGTCCGGGGCAACAGGTCCCTTAAGCGCTTCCAGCAGGGGTTCTGCATCCGCATAGGAAATGGGCAATACAGGTATTCTGGTGATGGTGGGGGCTTCTTCCCTATCTAATCGTTTGGCATCGGCTGTGGCCGCGTACCCAGGGGTTAGGACGTCTCCTGGGTATAGCGGCATATCCATTACGGACCCCCGCTGTACGCCTGTCGCATTCTTGAAGGCCCCTTTGGGGTAGACATCCCCCTGGTAATAGCCGTCGTCTTTGGGATCCGAATAAATGATACAGCCAATAGCCCCCTTCTCAGCGGCGAGCTTTGGCTTGATACCCCTCCAGGAACCGTAGTATTTTGCGATGACAATCTTCCCCTTAACATCGATCCCGAGTTTTTCCAGTTCCTCATAATCCTTTGGAACCCCATAATTCACGTAGACGAGCTCAGCCTCCACATCCCCATCTCTGGAAAACGCATTGTAGGAAGGCAGCAGGGCATCGCCCTGGCGGGTATACGGATCCCCCTCCACCGGAACGGCCGTTAGTGCGGCTTTAAATGGCGTGGGTTCAGTGAGCTCGAGCAGGCGGATTTTAGGGTAGGGGAAGAGCACCTGATAGGTTTCAATGCGTGCCTCATAACCCCAGGATTCAAACTGACCACGCATCCAGCGGGCCAAATCGGCTCCAGCTTCGGTGCCTACCCAATGTGGGCGGGCGGCCATTTTCTCCATCCAGGCATCCAGGTTGTCTGTGGATAACTGGGCGTCAAAACGGGATTCCAGCACGAGTTGCTTTTGGGCTTCACCGGGGCTGAAACCCGTAATGGTTTGGGCATATGCCCCCACCATAAAAAGCAGGGCGAGTAAGAGGTTGATCAGAATTTTCATTGGGATAAAACTTATTAGAATTGTTTCGTTAAGCGTATTTAAAAGTCTTGCCGGGCTATTCTGCCAATGTTGCGTCGAGTTGCAACAGGCTTTTCAGCAGCACATTCGCCCCATTGGCGATATCTTCAGGGGAGGAATATTCCTCCGGGGAATGGCTGATCCCTCCCCGGCTGGGGATAAAGATCATCCCCACGGGGCAGATCAGCGCCATGTCCTGGGCATCGTGACCCGCCCCGCTGGGCATCTGCTGGTGGCTAAGCCCCAGGTCGGTTGCCGCCCGCCTGATCTCTTCCTGTATCCAGGGGGCCGTAAGGGCCGGCTTCCCGGAATAGGGCCGGGTAAAGGCGAACTGTGTTCCTGAGCTTTCCGCAATGGAATCGGCCCGGCCCTGGATGCGATCAAAAAGGGTGTCGATTACTGCATCGGAGAGGTCGCGGATTTCAAGGCTGAGGAGTACCTTTCCGGGGATGACGTTTGGGGCACCGGGATAGGCGTCAATCCGTCCTACCGTGGCCACCTGCCCCCCTTCCATGGCCAGGGCCTCTTCATTCACGGCCTGGATAAACCGGGAGGCCGCCAGCAAAGCGTCCTGCCGCATCCGCATGGGGGTGGTCCCGGCGTGGTTGGCCATGCCGCTGATGGTCACGTCCCACCACCGCAGGCCCACAATGCCTTCTACAACCCCGATATCCAGGCCTTTCCGTTCCAGGAGGCCCCCTTGTTCGATGTGCAGCTCCAGGAAGGCCGCCAGGCTGCCTTCTGGCCGGATCACTTCCTTAAGGCGGGTGGTGTCCCCTCCCAGGCGCTGTATGCCCTCCCCAATGGAATACCCGGTACTGTTGACCACCCCGAGGGCGCTGGGCCTGAGCACACCGGCCAGGGCGCTGCTTCCTGTTAACCCGCCTTCTTCATCGGTAAAAATGATTACCTCCAGCGGATGCCGGGTCCGGGTGCCGCTTTCTTCCAGGGTGCGGGCCACTTCAATGGCGGACATGGACCCCACGCACCCGTCATAATTTCCCCCCAGGGGCACCATATCGATATGGGAGCCAAAGGCGATGGGTTTCAGGTCGGGGTTGCGTCCGGGACGTCGCCCGATGATATTCCCGGCCGCGTCTATGGAGGTCTGCAGCCCGGCCTCTTCCATAAGCCCCACCACGTAGGCACGGGCTTCGAGGTCGCCGTCGCTGAAGGCGACCCGGTTGGGCCGGCCCTGCGCATCGCGGCCGAATTCGGCGAGCTGTCCGAGGGTTTGGTTCAGCCTTTCGGCATTCACCTTAAGGGATTCCTGTCCGGCGAGCAGCGCCGGCAGCAGGAAGAGCAAAACGAGTACAGGGTGTTTCATGGGAAGGCGGTTGTGGCATGGGTTAAGACTCGTGAAAAGGTACGAAGATTCACCCGAACCTGGGGCCTGAAGTGGCCACCCAGGCCAAAATTCGAAACCCGTATCGTGGGATAATGGAGCAAAGGGATATCTTTGGCCCGAACTTGCAGGTTACATGGAACAGCTTTATTTCACAGTCGATATCCTGGGCACGGTGGCTTTCGCCATTTCGGGAGTCCTGGTAGCCATGGAAAAGCGCCTCGACCTGTTCGGGGTTGGCATCATTGCCCTGGTGACCGCCCTGGGCGGGGGCACCCTCAGGGATTTGCTCATCGGGAACCTGCCGGTGAACTGGACCACCACCCTGGTGTATATGTACGTGATCCTGGGTTCCGTGATGGTGGCCGTAGTCTTCCAAAGCCGGCTGAAATACCTGAGGACCTCCCTGTTTTTGTTCGATACCATCGGCATTGGCCTCTACACCATGGTCGGGATCGAGAAGGGGATGGAGGCCGGCCTGCAACCGCTCATCTGTATCGCCCTGGGGACCATTACGGCCAGTTTTGGCGGGGTGCTCAGGGATATCCTCTGCAATGAAATCCCGGTTATCTTTCGAAAGGAGATCTATGCCACGGCCTGCATCCTGGGGGGAATCGGCTATTTCCTGTTGCTGAAAACCCCGCTGCCGCCAGCCTATGCCTACCTGTGCGGGGCCGGTCTGGTTATCGGGACCCGACTGCTTGCGGTCCGCTATGGGATCGCCCTGCCCGATATTTACCGGAAGCGCCTTTGAACCTGGCAGCTTAGTCCAGAACCTCGGCCTTGAGGATGTATACATTCTGGCTGGGCCAGTCCCCGTCGTCCACGGGCACCTGATTAATGCGGTCCACCACGTCCATCCCTTCGACCACCTTGCCGAAGGGGGTATAGTCCCCGTCGAGGTGGTAGGAGCCCGGGTCAGTCACCACGATGAAGAATTCATAGGGAGAGGCCAGCATGTGCGGGTTGTTGATCTCGCTTGACGGCATGGAGACCGTGCCCCGGTGGTGCCGGTAGCCTTTGCGCGTGTCGGGGGGAAGCAGGTACCTCCCGATTTCGGTCCGCTTCCGGGCCGTTTCCCTGTTGTCGGCATTCCCACCCTGTATGATAAAGCCGCGGACCACCCGGTGGAACATGGTGTTGTCAAAATACCCCTTGCGGGTGAGGTAGATGAAGTTGGCCTTGTGGTAGGGAACGTTGTCGTGCAGGGCAATGGTAAAGCTCCCGAGGCTGGTGGTCAGGCGTACGCGGTTGGCTTTGAGGTTTTTCTGGTAGTCAAAGAAAAAATCGATGGCATTTTCCTCCGTCAGCACGAAGGGCTCCTCCGCTTCTTTTTCTGATTTTTCGGAACGGGTCCCCGCTGCAGTTTCCAAAGAATCGGAGGCCTGGGGGGCAGCGGGTTCTTTGTTGGGTTTTTCTTTACTTTGCTCCCCGCAACCCAATATCCCTCCGGCAAGCAGGAGGAGGCTGAACAGGGCGATACGTTTCAACATGGAATTCGAGGATTTTTCGGGTCAGGTCCCAAAAATAAAAAAACTTCCCCTACCGGGGGAAACATCCCATCTGCAGATGGCACCTGAACTTCGTATCGCAGAGCTTCGGGAGGCGTATAACCGGCGTGAAAACTTCCGGCGGGCGGGGGTGATGGCCCTGTTCTACCCCGGGGCAGACCGGCAAACCAGGCTTTTGTTCATTATCCGAAATGCTTACCCCGGGGTACACTCCGGGCAGATTGCCTTCCCCGGCGGGCAGCAGGAAGGGGGAGACCGGGACCTGTGGGATACCGCCCTGCGGGAAACCCAGGAAGAGGTAGGGGTGCCCCCGGGCCTGGTGCGCCCAATCCGCCCCCTTTCACGCGTGTTTATCCCGCCGAGCAATTTCGAGGTGAGCCCCTTTATGGGCTATTGCGGCCAGACCCCGTCCTTCCGGCGGCAGCAATCGGAAGTGGCAGGCCTGCTGGAAGTTCCACTGGCCGAAATCCTCGACGATGCACGCCTGGTCACCCGAAGGCTTACCACTTCCTATGCCCACGACATTGAGGTGCCAGCCTTCGAGTTGCAGGGCCAGATCGTATGGGGGGCGACCGCCATGATGCTTAATGAGATCAAAACCCTTTTGAGGGAATTCTTCTGAACCTAATTTCGTAGTTTTGCAGGCATGGGGGTATTCAAAAAAAATCCTTTCGGCCATTATCTTTTCATCAAGAAATGGCTGATCCGCATCCTGGGGCTGCTGACCCACCAGCGCTACAAGGGGTTTAACAAACTGGAGATCGAAGGGTCCGACGTTATCCGTTCCCTTCCCGACAATAATGTGCTTTTTGTAAGCAACCACCAAACGTATTTCGCCGACGTGGTGGCCATGTTCCACGTCTTCAATGCCAGCCTGAGCGGGCGCGACGATTCCATCAAGAATATCGGCTACCTGTGGAACCCGAAACTCAATATCTATTATGTGGCGGCCCGGGAGACCATGAGCAAAAGCCTGTTGACCCGGATTCTGGCCTATGTGGGGTCCATCAGCATTGAGCGTACCTGGCGCGCCGGCGGTCAGGAGGTCAAAAGGCAGGTAAAATTCAGCGATATCAGCAATATAGGCAGGGCCCTCGGGGACGGATGGGTCATAACGTTCCCCCAAGGGACCACCACCCCGTGGAAACCCCTGAGGAAGGGGACCGCGCATATCATTAAAACTTACAAACCCGTGGTGGTACCCGTGGTCATCGACGGCTTCCGACGGTCGTTTGACAAAAAAGGCCTTTTCATCAAAAAGAAGGGGATCCTGCAGCATATGGTGATCAAGGAACCCCTGGATATCGACTACGAGAACGACACCGTCGGGGAAATCATGGAGAAGCTCGAATATGCCATCGAGCAGCACCCCTCCTTCCTGAAGGTAATCCCCATGGAAGAACTCATGGCCTATGAGGAATCCAACAAAGAACGGCGATGGAGGCCATCGCGCGACTAGGCTTCCATCCGCTTTAATTCCTGGTAGTTGCGGAACAGTTTCCGGGTAAGCAAACCGTAGAGCAGGAAGTAGATCCCCCCCATCAGGGCGGTAAAGAAGATGCCAGCGGCTGCCATGACCCCAATCATGATCCATTTCAGTTCCCCGGGGGATACCCGGCCCGGCCCGGGGGTAACGCCCAGGGAGGCCGCAAGGTTGTCATCCAGGTACATGCCCGTAACAAATACCGCGAAGACCAGCAGGATGAGGCTGAGGCTTACAATCACATAGTTTTTGACCGTCCTGCGGGTTCGGATGATCCGATTCATGAGTTTACGCGCATCGTCCAGGGCAGAAATTTCCCGGTATCGCTTATAAAACTGCAGGATAAAGAATAGCGCCACCAGGTACTGCACCGCAGTAAGGGCAATGAGCCATTGGTTGATGCCCAGGCTCCTGGCGATATCGTAGCTCGACCCGTCCCGGAAGGAAGGGATCAGGTAAAGCAGGTGCGGGAGGAGGAATTCGATAATGCTGATGTAGAAGATCCATCGGACCAGGGACGAGGATTTTTTCCAGATCATCTTATAAATCTGGTCATAGGAAAGCCTCGGGAGGTGTTCCTCCCTTTTTCGCCAGTCTTCCTTCAGTAATTCAAGTTCATCTATCATGGCTAAGGGTTCAGGATGGTCCTGAGTTTGGTTTTGATCCGGTTCATCTTCACCCGGGCATTCACTTCGGAGATACCCAGGGTTTCAGCGATCTCGCTGTAATTCCGGTCTTCCAGGTAAAGGAAAACCAGTGCTTTGTCAATATCGCCCAGCTGCCGTATGGCGCTGTACATGAGTTTTAATTGCTCCTCCACGGTAGGGTCGTACTCCTCGGCGCGGATTTTATAAATCACAGAGTCGTAATCCTGGGTATGGGGCTGTTTACGCGACTTCCGGTAAAGGGTTATGGCCGTATTGAGGGCCACCCGGTACATCCAGGTACTGAACTTGGAGTCCCCACGGAACCGGGGATACGCCTTCCAAAGCTGGATGGCGATCTCCTGGAACAGGTCGTTATGGGCTTCCCGGTTGTCGGTATACAGGCTGCACACCTTGTGAACAATATTCTGATTGCTCTCCAGTTCGGTCACAAATTGGTGCTCCAGCTCGGTATTCACGGGGTTGGGTTGATCTGATCCATAAGTAGGCGCAATGCCTTGTTTGTTACAGCAAGGTGATAAAAACAGGGAAACCGCCTCCCCAGGGGAAGCGGTTTTTGATATTGTCCACAATCCGCTGTCTTATTCCCGGTAATCGAGGGCCGGGGGTCGGTCCCCTAAAAGGGGGATGTATTTGAAATCGGCGCCCCTGCGCTCCAGGAATTCGGCCCGGCCCTCGGCCAGGGCCTTCGGATCCTTAAAAAGGTCGATGGCGGTGGCGGCCAGGGTCTTTGCGGCCACCATCATGCCTTTCAGGCCAATGGAGGTACCCCCGGCCGCCACGGCCTGCCAGCTGTGGGCAGGGGTCCCCGGCACCCAGGTCGCTATCCTCAGCCCGGCGGTGGGCACTGCAAAGCTTACGTCCCCTACATCGGTGGAGCCGTAGGCCTGGCTTTCGGTTTTAAAGGGCTGGACGCCGCGGGCCATATCCGCCTGGAGGCCCCCTGAGCCAAGGCTTTTGGCAATTTGTTCCGCGAAACGCATTTCCTCAGGGGTGTAGGCAACTCCGCCCACGGCTTCCAGGTTTTTGTGCATCACCTGTTGCAGGCGCACATTGGGGAGGAGTTCATAGGTGCCCCCGATCATCTCGTAGTCCATGGTCGTGCCGGTCCCCAGGGCCGCCCCTTCGGCCGCTTTGACGATCCGGTCGAAGATGTCGATGACCACTTCCCGGCTGTTGTGGCGGGCGTAATAATATACTTCGGCAAAATCGGGCACCACGTTGGGGGCTTTTCCCCCGTCGGTAATCACATAGTGTATCCTGGCTTTTTCGGGGATGTGTTCGCGCATCAGGTTCACCATGGCGTTCATGGCTTCCACCCCGTCCAGGGCAGAACGCCCTTTTTCCGGGGCTCCGGCGGCATGGGCGGAAACCCCGTGGAACCGGAATTTAGCCGATTT
Organism: Robiginitalea marina; assembly: GCF_024006985.1. Taxonomy (GTDB): domain Bacteria; phylum Bacteroidota; class Bacteroidia; order Flavobacteriales; family Flavobacteriaceae; genus Robiginitalea; species Robiginitalea marina. The sequence goes on along the minus strand of NZ_JAMXIB010000002.1, from coordinate 75,109 downwards.
GTTGGCCAGGGAAGCGCTGGCGCTCGCATCGTTGCGGTCCCCGGGGTGCCAGTGCAGGGCCACATCAAGGTCGTCGAAGAGGCCGGCCCGGGTCATATACACTTTTCCGGACCCCCCTTCTTCCGCGGGGCACCCGTAAAAACGGATGGTACCCTGCTGCCCGCCCCGGGCGAGCCAGTCCTTTGCGGCAATGGCTGCAGCGGCCGAGGCCGTGCCAAACAAATGGTGCCCGCAGGCATGCCCGGCCTCCCCCCCGGCGGAAAGCTTCTCAGGAGTGGCCTGCTGGGAAAGCCCGGGGAGGGCGTCAAATTCCCCCAGGATGCCAATAACCGGGGAACCACTTCCGTATTCTGCTACAAATGCCGTGGGGATTCCCGCCACCCCGGCTTCGATGCGAAAGCCGGCATCGGCAAGGGTCTTTTGCAGCAGGGCCGAGCTTTGGACCTCCTGGTATCCCATTTCGGCCCATTCCCAGATTTGAAGGGCGATTTTTCCGTAGGCTTCGGATTTAAGATCTAAGGCCCTGAGGGCATCTTCCTGTGCCCGGACCCCCCAGAGGGAAGCCGCGAGCAGGAGCATAAGTGTATACTTCATCGGAGCAAATGTTTTGTTTCCTAAAGATACGATAACCGGGCTATCTGCCAAGGGTTCCTTCAGGGGGTAGTGGCGTCCCCTTCACGCCTGGGGTGGAAGGCATTTACCACCTCCGAGAGGTGCTGTCGGTCGAGGTGCATGTAGACCTCGGTGGTGGTGATGCTTTCGTGGCCGAGCATTTGCTGGATGGCCCGGATATCGGCCCCGTTTTTGAGCAGGTGTGTCGCAAAGGAATGCCGAAAGGTATGCGGACTAACTTTTTTGCGCAGCCCCGCCTCCGCGGTCAGGCGCTGCACGATGGTAAAGACCATGTTCCGCGAAAGCCCTTTGCCCCGGCGGTTTAGGAACAACAGGTCCTCATAGCCTTTCCCCGGCCTGAAATGGGGACGGACCTCGAGCATATACAGCCGGAGGTATTTCTGGGTGGCAGGGCTTACCGGCACGAAGCGCTGCTTGTTGCCCTTGCCGGTCACTTTGATGAACCCTTCTTCGAAAAAAAGGTCGCTCAGGCGAAGGCCAAGGAGTTCGGATACGCGCAGGCCACACCCGTAAAGGGTTTCCAGGATGGCGTGGTTGCGTTCCCCTTCCGGGGTAGACCGGTCGATGGCCCCAATGATCAGGTCGATTTCCTCCACGCTCAGGGTATCGGGAAGTTTCCGGCCCAATTTTGGGGATTCTATGAGCTCCATAGGGTTGTCTTCCCGGTAATTCTCAAAAACCAGGTAATCGAAAAACCCCCTCAACCCTGAAAGGATACGGGCCTGGGACCGGGCCTGCAGGGTTTCCCCAACCGTGTGGATAAAGGCTTCCAGGTCTTCCCGTTGTGTTTTCAGGGGCGGCACCCCTTCCCGTTCCCCTTCCAGGAACGCTGCCAGTTTTTGTACATCCTGCCGGTAACTGGCTATGGAATTCCTGGCCAGCCCGCGTTCCAGCCGGAGGTAATGGGTATAGTCCGTAAGGGCCTGTTTCCAGTTCACCAGGTAAAGATAGGGATTTGAAGTGCCCCTGTCCAGCGCGAACCCGGGAGAAAAAAAAATGGCCAGCATGAAACAAAATGCCAGTTTTGTCGTTCTTTACCGATAATCCAATTCTCACTAAAAAACAACGAGTATGAAAAAAGTACTGTTTATTGCATTTTTGATGGTTTCAGGACTGGCCCTTCAGGCCCAGGAAGGCTTCAGGGCCGGAATCAACCTGGCGATCCCCACAGGGGATGCCTCCGATGTCTCCGGTTTCAGCATTGGCCTCGATGTGAATTACCTGTGGAGTGTATCAGATTCTTTTGATGCTGGTATTGCTGCCGGGTTTACCAATGCCTTTGGAAAGGAAATCGAAGTGCCTGGCTTTGGAAGCTTTGAGGTGGACGATGTACAATTCCTCCCGATCGCTGCTGCCGGACGTTTCCACGCCACTGATAAATTCAGGGTTGGCGCCGACCTCGGCTACGCCATTGGCATCAGCGATGGCAATGACGGGGGCTTCTATTACCGTCCTATGGTCGGGTATGGCCTGAACGAAAGCATGGAACTCAACCTTTCGTACACCGGAATCAGCCTCGATGGAGGAACCTGGTCTACTATTGGGCTGGGCTTTATGTATTCCTTCTAGGTTCACCCCAGGGGTGCCCATAAATATGAAAAGCGGAGGTAACCCCTCCGCTTTTTTTTTACGGTAACCCGGTCACACCGATCCGGGGCTGCCCTACAGGTGGGTATATGCTCCGAACTTTGTACCTTAGCCCAAGGGGTCGGCCTGTAGCGCCCTCCCGCAGAAGCTTATGAAACTACTGATTATCAACGGGCCGAACCTGAACCTGCTGGGAAAGCGGGAGCCCGAAATCTATGGGGGCCAGTCTTTTGAAGCCTTTTTCAGCCAATTGCAATCGCGCTTCCCGGAAGTGGAACTGGAGTATTTCCAGTCGAACATCGAAGGGGAGCTGATCGATAAGCTCCAGGATGCCGGCTTTTCCTATGACGGGATCATCCTGAATGCGGCTGCATACACCCACACCTCGGTGGGTATCGGCGATGCGGTAAAGGCTATTGAAACCCCTGTGGTGGAGGTCCATATTTCCAACCTTGCCACCCGAGAGCCCTTCCGTCACGAATCGCATATTTCCGCAGGGGCCCGTGGGGTTATCTTCGGTTTTGGCCTGAAGGGATACGCGTTGGCCGTCCAGAGTTTTCTTTAGGCCTCCATCGGCTTCAGCAGCCGTGATTCCAGGTAGAAAGTGGCAAAGGGGAGCAGGGACGCCAGAATAAGGTAGAGGTACACCTTATTGCTCCAGTTGCGCTCCCGCCAGAGGAAGGTGGCCAGCACTATATAGGCTATAAACAGGGCGCCATGCGCATACCCGATGTAAATATTCGGCTCCCGAAGGCCGGCCCAGTATTTCAGGGGCATGCTCAGGGCAAAAAGGAGCAGGTACGAAACCCCCTCTGCAAGGGCCACCCATCGAAAAGTCTTTAGCACGATCGTTTATTTTTTTGGATTGAGGAACATTAAAGGTGGATCACCTCGTCATATGCCGCCGCCACAGCTTCCATCACCGCTTCGCTCATGGTAGGGTGGGGGTGTACCGCCTTGAGGATTTCATGGCCGGTGGTTTCGAGCTTTCGGGCAACCACGGCTTCCGCGATCATATCGGTTACCCCGGCCCCAATCATGTGGCAACCCAGCCACTCGCCATAGCGGGCATCGAAAATCACCTTCACAAACCCGTCGGCATGCCCCGATGCCTTGGCCTTCCCGCTGGCGGAAAAGGGGAATTTCCCCACCTTGATCTCATAGCCTTTATCACGGGCCTGCTTTTCGGTAAGCCCAACCGAGGCCACTTCAGGGGAGCAATAGGTGCACCCGGGGATGTTCCCGTAATCGAGGGGCTCCACATGCATCCCGGCGATCTTCTCCACGCAGAGGATGCCTTCAGCTGAGGCCACGTGGGCCAGGGCAGGGCCCGGGGTTACATCCCCGATGGCGTAGTACCCCGGGATGTTGGTCTGGTAGAAATCGTTCACTACGATTTTGTCGCGGTCCGTGGCAATGCCCACCGCTTCCAGGCCGATATTTTCAATATTGGTTTTGATGCCTACGGCGGAAAGGAGGATATCGGCCTCCAGGATTTCTTCGCCTTTCGGGGTTTTGACGGTGGCCCTGACGCCTTTGCCGCTGGTATCCACCTTCGTCACCTCGGATGAGGTCATGATTTTAATTCCCGACTTCTTGAAGCTTCGCTCCAGTTGTTTGGAGACTTCTTCGTCTTCCACCGGGACGATATTTGGCAGGTATTCCACAACGGTTACCTCCGTGCCCATGGCATTGTAGAAATAGGCGAACTCCACGCCTATGGCCCCGCTGCCCACCACGATCATTTTTTCGGGTTGTTTTTCCAGGGTCATGGCCTTGCGGTAGCCAATCACTTTTTCACCGTCCTGCGGCAGGTTGGGCAGCTCGCGGCTGCGTGCCCCGGTGGCAATAATGATGTGGGAAGCCCCATAGGTGGTTTCCTTCCCATCTTCCCCCCGGACGGTTACTTTTTTCCCGGGCAACAGGGTCCCATGGCCCTGTAAGACCTCAATTTTGTTCTTTTTCATCAGGAACTGCACCCCTTTGCTCATCCCGTCGGCTACCTGTCGGCTGCGCGCAACCACCGCATCGAAATCCTTGTCGGCTTCTTTGACCTTCAGGCCATATTCTTCAGCATGCTGCAGGTAATTGAACACCTGGGCCGACTTCAGCAGGGCCTTGGTAGGGATACAACCCCAGTTCAGGCAAACCCCTCCCAGGCTTTCTTTTTCTACAATAGCGGTTTTCAGGCCCAGTTGCGAGGCGCGGATCGCAGTTACATATCCCCCCGGGCCACTCCCTAAAACAATGACGTCAAAAGTATTCATGCTGGTGTTGGTTTCTTGAAAAATTGCCTGCCAAAGGTACAAAACCGAATTGAAAGCAAAGCCCCCATCGGGTCGTTTAGACCCCATGGGGTACCCGGCGGTTTCCCACCTGGGCCAAGCCGTTAATTTTCAGGGACAAAATCCAGGGCTGCCCCGTTGATGCAGTGACGCATCCCGGTGGTTTCCCCCGGCCCGTCGTCAAAAACATGCCCCAGGTGCCCCCCGCAGCGGGCGCAGTGTTCCTCGGTCCGTTTGTACCCGATTTCGTAATCCACGCTGTAGGCCACATTCCCTTCGATCTCCCGGTCAAAGCTGGGCCATCCGGTACCGGAATCGAATTTGTGTTCGCTCCGGAAAAGGGGGTGGCCGCAGCCTGCACAGACGTAAGTCCCTTTTTGTTTGTTTTTGAGCAGGTCGCTGGTTCCGGGTCTTTCAGTGCCGGCTTTCCGGAGTACATAATATTCAAGTTCGGTGAGGGATTCCCGCCACTCGGCGTCGGTTTTGGATACGGGGTAGGAGGTGCCCTCCCCGGAAGGGTCAGGGGCTTTTTGAGATTGGCCCTGGCAGCCCAGCATCAGGCCAATGGCGAGAAACAAAAGTTTTTTTTTCATAGCGCATATTTTTTTTGGCCGGGGAGCTTGACCCCCCGGGTTTCAAAGATAGGGGATTCATAAAAAATGCCCTGCAGCGGGCAGGGCATTTGCGGTATTTGGCAGGGGGAATTAATCCAGTTGGAATCGTGGGATATTCCCTTCCTTCACATTCAGGAAATTGAGCACTTCCGACATGTTGCTGGTATCCAGCCCGGCGCCATCGGCCGGCAATATGGCGATGCGGAAGGTCTGGTTATCCGTATCCCCCGGCAGCAGGGTACCCAGGTCAAAATCGGCCTCCAGGAAAATGGAGACATCCAGGAAGGTGTGGTCGTAATTATACTGCAGGATCCCCTGGTTGAGCACCCTGGTCTGGGGAAGGAGCCTCCATACATCGATCGGGCCGGTGGGGTCGTCAAACTGTTCCCAGAGGATGTAGACCAAAACCACATCCGTTTCGAAGACTTCCACGGATGGGGCATCTTCAGAAAATACCGAGAAGAGGGAGTAGTTGTTGGCAGGGGTGAAATCGCCGGTAATCTCGTAAATCTGCCCCAGGATATTCACCCCGTCAAGGCCGTCCTGGCCATCGAAGCCGGGAGGGCCCGGAGGTCCGGTAGGGCCTTCACACGAGAGGGTGGTAAGGGCGAGGAACAGGGCTGAAAGCAATACAGATTTTTTCATAAGGGTTAGATTTTAGTTGATAATCAGGGCTCCGGCCCCGTTTCCTGTAGTGTGGCAAAAAGCGTTCCAAAAATATAATTACATAATAAATCGCCTGATGATGAAGGCGTTACCATCCTGTTTGGGAGGATAACGCCCGTCAACCGGCATTGTGCTCCTTCTGAAGGGAAAAATACTATATTTATTCCGGAGTCGATTCCGTGCCTACTGAAAATACTGCGACCGCACCTGACCACTATGAAAAAACGCACCCTGAGTTTCTGGGAAATCTGGAACATGAGTTTCGGTTTCCTGGGCATACAGTTTGGATTTGCCCTGCAAAATGCCAATACCTCCCGGATCTTCGAAACCCTCGGGGCCGAGGTGGAAAGCATCCCCATCCTATGGATCGCGGCCCCCGTTACCGGGTTGGTGGTCCAACCCATTATCGGGTATTTTTCGGATCGCACCTGGACGCGCCTGGGGAGGCGTAGGCCCTACTTCCTGGTAGGCGCAGTGCTGGCTTCCCTTGCCCTGTGCATCATGCCGAATTCCCCTTCCCTGTGGGTGGCTGCCGGGATGCTGTGGATCATGGATGCTTCCATCAACATCTCCATGGAACCTTTCCGGGCCTTTGTGGGCGATAACCTCCCTTCCGAACAACGAACCCTGGGTTTTGCCATGCAGAGTTTTTTCATCGGCATTGGGGCCGTGGTGGGGTCTGTTATGCCCTATGTTTTCACGAACTGGCTGGGGATCAGCAATACCGCCCCCGAGGGGGTGATTCCTGACTCGGTCAAGTGGTCTTTCTATATGGGGGCCGTGGTCTTCTTGCTCGCCGTATTATGGACGGTTTTCCGTTCCAGGGAATACAGCCCGGCAGAACTGGAAGCCTTTGAAGACCACCAGGCGACGGTACCCCCGGAACTTACGGCAGGGGAAAACGAACTTCGGATCCGGAAACTCCGGAATTACGGGGTGGCCATGGTCCTCCTGGGAGGGGGGGCTACCCTGCTGCCCTATTATTATGGCCTGCAGAAAGAGCTCTATGTACTCACCGTCGGTTTCCTGATTGTCGGGATCCTGTTCCTGGCAGCCTCGGCGGTACGCCGGAAAGTCGGCCGCAATGGCTTTGTCATTATCATGACCGACCTCCTTTACATGCCGGGGACCATGAAACAGCTCGCCTGGGTGCAGTTCTTTTCCTGGTTTGCCCTTTTTTCGATGTGGATCTATACCACCCAGGCTGTCACCGGCCATGTTTACGGCACCCGCGATACTACCAGTGCCCTTTATAATGACGGGGCCGACTGGGTAACGGTACTCTTCGGGGTATACAATGGCGTGGCAGCCCTGGTCGCCTTCCTCCTCCCTGTGCTGGCGAAAATGACCAGCAGGAAAATTACCCACCTCCTGGCCCTTACCCTGGGAGGCCTCGGACTTATTTCAGTCTATTTTATTACAGACCCCGACTGGTTGCTGCTTTCCATGGTAGGGGTGGGCATTGCCTGGGCGAGCATCCTTTCTGTTCCCTATGCCATGCTGGCCGGTGCCCTCCCACCTAAAAAAATGGGATATTATATGGGGGTGTTTAATTTCTTTATCGTCATCCCCCAGATGGTAGCCGCCACCCTGCTTGGGTTTATCGTAAACCAGTTCTTCGGGAACCAGCCCGTGTATGCCCTGATTGTTGGGGGAGTGGCCATGATCCTTTCCGGGTTGCTGACCCTGAGGGTCCACGACCAGGCAGTAATTTCCGTCGATGGGCTGGGGTAGGCCAAAGGTCTGCCGGCTATGGGAAGGGCGCTTGCGGGTAGTGCCCCGGGCCGTCACACAGGCAATTACCACTTTAATTTATATCTTTAATCGAACTTAAACCGCAAAAGCACCGATAAACCTATGATGCAGCAAGAACGGGTGGTGATCGATGACCTCCGGCCCCAGATTAATTGTGGGAAATTCTTTATCAAACGGGTAGTGGGCGAACAGGTCGTGGTATCGGCCGACGTCCTTCCCGATGGGCACGACGTCATCCAGGCGGAGGTGCTCTACAAGCACCAGTCGGCCCGCAAGTGGGAGGAAGTACGGATGGAACCCCTGCCCAACGACCGGTGGCAGGCCGCCTTTACGGTCAGCCGCCAGGGCTTCTATGAATACAAGGTAAGGGGCTGGGTAGATTATGCCCTGAACTGGCAACATGGGATCGAGGCCAAGATCCGCGACGGGCAGCATGTCAAAAGTGAATTGCTCGATGGCATACAATACCTTGACTATGTGAGCAGTAAGGCCGAAAAATTCGACCGAGAATACGTAAAAACACTTGCCTCCCGGTTTAAAAATGAAGGCGATTATGAACAGGCCGTAAAGGAAGCGGTTTCAGAACGGCTCCATGGACTCTTCCTGAAATACCCGGGCCGGTTCCTGGCGCACACCTCCAGGGTCCTGCAGGTATATGTAGACCGCAAACGGGCCAATTTTTCCACCTGGTACGAATTTTTCCCCAGGTCGGCTGCTCCGGAACCCGGAAAGCACGGAACCTTCAAAGACTGCGAGCGGCTCCTGCCCAGGATCGCAAAAATGGGCTTTGATACCGTCTACTTCCCCCCGGTTCACCCCATTGGGGAGGTTAACCGAAAAGGAAAAAACAATACCACCCAGGCAAAGGAAGGCGATTCCGGGGTGCCCTGGGCCATCGGCTCACGTTTCGGGGGTCACCGGCACCTGCACCCTGAACTGGGTTCGGAGGATGATTTTCGAAACCTTATCCGCGCTGCCGGGGAACTGGGCCTGGAGGTTGCCATGGACCTGGCATTCCAGGCAGCGCCTGACCACCCCTATCTAACCGAGCACCCGGAATGGTTCCGAAAACGGCCGGACGGTACCATCCAGTATGCCGAAAACCCGCCAAAGAAGTACCAGGACATCGTCAATTTCTGGTTTGAAAGTCCCCAGTACAAGGCCCTTTGGAAGGAACTGCTGGAGGTTACCCTGCAGTGGGTGGGCTTCGGGATCCGGATCTTCCGCGTCGATAACCCCCACACCAAGCCGTATCGGTTCTGGAACTGGCTGATCGCCGAGGTGAAGAAAAAGCACCCCGATGTCCTGTTCCTGGCGGAAGCCTTTTCCCGGCCCCGGGTGATGCAGCAACTGGCCAAGCAGGGCTTCAGCCAGTCGTATACCTATTTTACCTGGAGGGTCCAGAAACAGGAACTCATCGAGTATATGGTCGAGCTCACCCAGTCGGAAATGCGGGAGTACTACCGCCCCAACTTCTGGCCCAACACCCCGGACATCAACCCCTACCACCTTCAGGGGCAGGGGGAGGCAATGCACATAATCCGCTATGCGCTGGCCGCTTCGCTCTGCGGGAATATCGGGATCTATGGCCCTGTTTTCGAGTACATGGTCTCCGAACCCTATCCGGGAAAGGAGGAATACCTGGATTCGGAAAAATACGAGATCCGGCACTGGGATTGGGGGCGCGAGAACAAACTGACCCACATTATCGGCAAACTAAATGCGATCCGAAAGGCCCACCCGGCCTTGCAGCAGACCAATAATATCCGGTTTTGCGGGCTTGAAAACCAGCAGATGCTGGCGTTTTACAAATGGGATGATGCCGGGCACGACCGCCTGCTGGTCATTATCAGCCTTGACCCGCACAGTACCCAGCAGGGTTATGTACAGCTTCCCCTCGACGCCCTGGGGGTTGGGGCCGGCACGCGCCTGGAGCTCCACGACCTGATGACCCATACCAGCTACCATTGGGAGGCTGAATGGAACTATGTCGCCCTGCACCCGGATCTGCCCATACACCTGTTTCACATCCGATAGAAGCCGAAGACCATGGAGAAAAAGACGGTTGAAGCCCCTAAAAAAACCACCTACGCCTTTGATGTCCCCTGGGAACAGTTACTGGACGAGGGAGGATTCATGAAGGTATTCCTTTCCGAGGTGCTCGAGAACTATGTACAGCAGCAACGCTGGTACGGTGGAAAGTCCAGTACCTTGAAATATATAGAGCTGCAGGAGTATTTCCGCATCCAGCAACGGGAGGAGGTCTACTACGGGTTGTTGCTGGAAGTCAATTTTGAAGAGGCGTTTTTCCAACATTATTTCCTGCCCATTGCGTTTGTTTCCGACGAGAGTTTTGCGGAGAAGGACCGCATATTGCCTGTTACCATCGGTGGGGTTGAAGGGTTTATCATCGATGCGGTGAACCTCGAGGCCTTTCGCAGGCTGGTCTATGAGCGGATCGCCACCGCCGAGCCGAACGATACCACCCGGGTGCGGTACCACAGGAGCGCCATCTTCGAGCCGGGCCCCTATGAAACCTCTAAATTCATGGGCCTTGAGCAAAGCAATACCTCCATCATCATCAACGGCCGGTCCGTCATCAAGTTCTTCAGGAGGATCTACGCCGACAAGAACCCTGATTACGAGATGAGCCGTTTCCTTTCGGAGCGAAAGGGATACAAAAACACCCCGGCCTACCAGGGAAGCCTGAGCATCATGGATGCCGATAATGCCAATATCACCATCGCCCTGATGCAGGAACTGGTCCCCAACCAGGGGGATGCCTGGGAATTTATGCTGGGGGAACTCCACAAGATTTTCTCCAACCTGGAATACAAGGGCATCGATGCGGAAAACCTCCCCAATGTGGAGTTATTCCAACGGCTTAAAATACGGGAAGTGCCCCCCGAGATCATCGACTGGGCAGGCCTGAATATTTTCCTGAAACTGCAGAAACTGGCGCAGCGCACAGCCGAAATGCATATTGCGCTGGGCTCGGAATTCGAGGATACGGCATTCACCCCCGCCCACTTTAACGGGGATTACGAGGTATGGCTCAAAAACCGCCTCTTGTATATGTTCCAGAACCGGTTGAATACGGTGGAAAATAACCTTCATCGCCTCGAGGGCACCACCCTGGAACTGGCCACCGAATTCCTGGAACGCAAAAATGAAATCCGAAAGCGATTTGTGAATTTTGACTGGACCAAATTAAAGGGGGAGCGCCTGCGGGTCCATGGCGATTACCACCTCGGCCAGGTATTGGTGCAGGGCGACGATTTTTACCTCCTCGATTTTGAAGGGGAACCGGAAAGCACCATCCGCGACCGGAAGGTCAAGCAGCCCCCCTTGAAGGATATCGCGGGAATTTTCAGGTCGTTCCACTATGCCGTATATGCCACTATCTTCAACCACGAAGGGGAATATCCGTATTCCAGGGAGGCCCTTTTCCGGGCCGGGGAACTGCTCTACCGTTATTTTACCGGGGTGTTTATGGAAACCTATGTGCAATTGATTCAGGTCCATAACATCGACATCGGCTACAGCGCAGAGCGCATTTTCCTGCTCAAGTACTGTATGCTGGAAAAAGCCGTTTATGAATTGGGTTATGAAATGAATTCCCGCCCCCACTGGGCTGTGATCCCCCTGGAAGGCATCCGCAGCATTATCAACGATAAAAACTAAAGCAAAATATGGGAAATGTAGTCCCCCACAGCTTATTTTCGGATTTCGACATTGAACTATTCAAGGCGGGGAAGCATTTCCGCCTCTATGAAAAACTCGGTTCCCACCTCACGGAGGTCAATGGGGTAAAAGGGGTTTACTTTGCCGTTTGGGCGCCGTCGGCCAAGGCGGTTTCCGTGGTCGGTGATTTCAATTACTGGCTGGAGGGGGAGCATCCCCTCAGCGTGCGCTGGGACCAAAGCGGAATCTGGGAAGGGTTTATTCCGGGGGTCGAACGCGGGGCACTCTACAAATACAAAATCCATTCGCACCACAACGACATAAAGACGGAAAAGGCGGACCCCTTTGCCCGCTATTGCGAGGCGCCCCCGAAGACGGCATCGGTGGTCTGGGAGTCGAATTACCCCTGGAAGGATGGTGCCTGGATGCAAAGCCGGGCAGCGCACAACAGCCTCGACCAACCGTTTTCGGTGTATGAGGTACACCTGGGTTCGTGGAGGCGCGGCAAGGGGGGGCGGTTCCTTTCCTACGTGGAACTGGCGAAGGAACTGGTCGCCTATGTGAAGGAGATGAACTTTACCCATGTGGAGCTGATGCCCATTATGGAGTACCCCTATGACCCTTCCTGGGGATACCAGCTCACCGGGTATTTTGCCCCGACCTCCCGTTTCGGGAAGCCGGAAGATTTCAAATTGCTGGTGGATGCCCTGCACCAGAACGGCATCGGGGTGATCCTGGACTGGGTGCCCTCGCACTTCCCGGAAGACGCGCACGGGCTGGGCTTTTTTGACGGGTCGCACCTCTATGAGCACCCCGACAGGCGGAAAGGGTATCACCCCGACTGGAAAAGCCTGATCTTCAACTACGGCAGGAACGAAGTGCGGGCCTTCCTGATCAGCAATGCCCTTTTCTGGCTCGACCAGTACCATATTGACGGCCTCAGGGTCGATGCCGTGGCCTCCATGCTCTACCTCGACTATTCCCGGGAAGAAGGGGAATGGGAACCGAACATCTATGGGGGACGGGAAAACCTCGAGGCGATATCTTTCCTGAAAGAGCTCAATGCCGAAGTCTATGGCAATTACCCCGGGGTGCAGACCATCGCAGAGGAATCCACCTCCTTTCCCATGGTTTCCAGGCCCGTGAGCCTTGGCGGGCTCGGATTCGGGATGAAGTGGATGATGGGCTGGATGCACGATACCCTGGAATATTTCAAAAAGGAACCCATTTACCGGAGGCACCACCAGAATGACCTCACCTTCAGCATGACTTACGCGTTTACCGAGAATTTCATGCTGCCTTTTTCCCATGACGAGGTCGTATATGGCAAGCAATCCCTCTTGTATCGCATGCCAGGGGATGAATGGCAGCGTTTTGCCAACCTTCGCCTGTTGTTTGGATACATGTTCACCCACCCCGGCACGAACCTCCTGTTCATGGGAGGGGAATTCGGGCAGTCGTCGGAATGGAATTTCCAGCAAAGCCTAGATTGGCACCTGCTGCAGTATGATTTCCATAAGGGGGTCCAGGCCCTGGTGCAGGACCTGAATACCCTGTACAGGGGCCAGCCTGCCCTGTACGAAAAGCAGTTCAGCCCCGAAGGGTTCCAGTGGATCGATTACGGCGACTGGGAAAATTCCGTCCTTACTTTTATCCGCAAGGGCAGGGATTCCAAAGATGACCTTATTGTAGCCTGCAATTTCACCCCTGTGCCCCGGGAGGGATACCGGATCGGGGTGCCCAAAACCCGGCAGCTGAAGGAGATTTTCAACTCCGATGCAACCCGGTATGGGGGCAGCGGCATGGAAAATGGGTCCGCAAAGGTTTCCAGGACCCCCTGGCATGGCTTTGATCGTTCTATTTCCGTGAACTTGCCACCCCTCGGGGTCGTTATTTTCAGGTAAACAAGGGGCGCAAACGATGTAGTTCATATTTGGGAGCCTGAAGATTTCGGTTTTTGACCGTTTTGTCTTTCTTTTGTCGGGCTACAAACGGACCAAGACAGATGATTACCAATACCGAGCTGGAATACAAAGGCAACCTGTACCCCAAACAGGTTGTTGATTTTCGTAAGGATACCGATAAATTCTATTTTACCACAGAAAACGGGGTCATCCTGGAGTTGACGATCCTCCGCAATAGCGTCCTGCGGTTCCGCTATGCCACGGACCACGTTTTTGAGCCCGATTTTTCCTATGCCATCAGCCCGAACCACAGCAGGGGCTTCGATGAAATCCGGAAGGAGGAGACCGATACGGATTACCTGATTTACACCTCCAAGCTTAAAGTTACCGTCGACAAGGCCAGCCTGCGGGTGCAGATTTCCGACCTCGAGGGACGGGTGATCAACGAGGATGAACTCGGGTTCCACTGGGAGGAAAACTATGAGTTCGGCGGGAATACGGTGAAGATGAGCAAGGTCGCCCAGGCAGCGGAATCGTTTTACGGTATGGGCGACAAAGCCACCCATAACAACCTCAAAGGCAAGCGCATTCAGAACTGGGTAACCGATCAGTACGCCTACAGCAAGGACCAGGAACCCCTCTATAAGGCCATTCCCTTTTACGTGGGCCTGCACAACAATATCGCTTACGGGGTCTTTTTTGACAACTCCTTCAGCACCCATTTCGATTTCTCCCATGAGCGCAGGAACATCACCAGTTTCTGGGCCGATGGGGGGGAAATGAACTATTACTTTTTCTACGGCCCCGAGATGCGCCGGGTGGTCAGTGCCTATACCGATCTTACCGGAACCCCGGAACTCCCGCCCCTGTGGGCCCTTGGCTTCCACCAGTCCAAATGGAGTTATTACCCGGAAAGCCGGGTGAAGGAGATCGCCACCACCTTCCGCAAACTGAGGATTCCCTGCGACGCCATATACCTCGACATCGATTACATGGACGGGTTTCGGTGCTTTACCTGGGACCGGGAGCGTTTCCCCGACCCCAAGCGCATGATTTCCGAACTGGAGGAAGACGGCTTCAAAACCGTGGTCATGATCGACCCGGGGATCAAGGTCGACCGGAATTACTGGGTATACCGGGAGGCCCTGGAAAAGGATTATTTCTGCAAAAGGGCCGACGGCCCCATTATGCAGGGCAAGGTATGGCCCGGGCCCTGTAGTTTTCCCGATTTCACCAACCCTGAAGTCAGGGAATGGTGGGCCGAGTTGTACAAGGGCCTTATCCAGGAATCCGGGGTGCACGCGGTCTGGAACGACATGAACGAACCTGCCGTGATGGAGGTCCCCAGCAAAACTGCCCCCCTCGACACCCGCCATGACTACGACGGCCACCCGTGCAGCCACCGCAAGGCGCATAACATCTATGGCATGCAAATGGTACGGGCTACCTACCACGGGGTAAAGAAATATGTGTTCCCCAAACGCCCTTTCGTGATCACCAGGGCCGCCTATGCCGGGACGCAGCGCTATTCGAGCACCTGGACCGGCGACAATGTGGCGACCTGGGAACACCTCTGGCTGGCCAATATCCAGGTACAACGGCTTTGTATGAGCGGGATGTCCTTTGCCGGGTCCGATATCGGCGGATTCGCGGAACAGCCCAACGGGGAGCTCTTTGCCCGCTGGATACAAATGGGGATTTTCCACCCGTTCTGCAGGGTGCATTCCAGTGGCGACCACGGAGATCAGGAGCCCTGGTCCTTCGATGAGGAGGTTACCGGCATCGTGAGGAAGTTTATCGAGTTGCGCTACCAGCTGCTGCCCTACTTCTATACCATGTTCTGGAAATATATCCGGGAAGGGGTGCCCATGCTGAAATCCCTGGTTTACTACGACCAGGAAGACCACCAAACCCATTTCCGCACCGATGAATTCCTGTGTGGCGACCAGATTTTGGTATGCCCCATTCAGGAACCGAACGCCCAGGGGCGCCGCATGTACATCCCCCGCGGGAAATGGCACAACTACTGGACCGGCGAAGTGGTCGATGGCGGGATGGAGAAATGGGTCGTTGCCGACATCGACAAAATCCCGATCTTCATCAAGGCAGGGGCCATGATCCCAAAATACCCCGTACAGCAATATGTGGGGGAAGTAAAGATGGAACAGCTTACCCTGAACACGTATTTCCTTTTGGGGACGGAGCAATCGACCCTTTACGAGGACGCACAGGATGGCTACGACTACAAAAAGGGGGAATACAGCCTGAGGAACTTCAAGCTTACCGGCAAGGAGAAGGAACTCATTATCCAGCAATACAAGGATGGTACGTATATCACCCCATATTCGACCTTCAGGGTAAACCTGATCGGACTCCCCTTTCGTATCCGGAAGATCCAGGTAGATAATGAACCTGTTAACCTGAACGATGTTCGCCTCAACGGGGAGAATACCATCGAAGTAGACAAAAATTTCACGTCCCTGGTCATCCGGGGGTAAGGGATATTTTTTAATTTAAGGCCTAAGGAGACCAAAAAATTCCCGGACATGAAAAAAACAGTGCTTACCCTTTTCATTTTCCTGGGGGTAGTGGCTTGTAAGACCAACCCCTTTACCGGAAAAAGCACCCTGAACTTTTACGGCAACCAAAGCCTTTTCCCGACGGCCTTTGCCCAGTACGACCAATTCCTGGAGGAGAACAAGGTGGTAACGGGGACGGAGCAGGCTGCCATGATTACCCGCGTGGGCCAGCGCATCGCCAAAGCGGCTGAACGCTGGCTTACCGCAAACGGCCATCCGGGTTACCTTAAGGATTATCGCTGGCAATATACCCTGGTCGATGACAAAACCGTAAACGCCTGGTGTATGCCGGGGGGCAAAATCGTATTCTACACGGGTATCCTCCCCATCTGCCAGGACGAGACTGGGATCGCCGTGGTAATGGGGCACGAAGTGGCCCACGCCCTGGCAGACCACGGGGCGCAGCGCATGAGTGCCGGCACCCTGCAGACCTTGGGCGCCGTGGCCGGCAATGTGGCCATTCAGGACCCGGAAACGCGGAATGCCTTCAATATGGCCTATGGCGTGGGCTCCTCGGTGGGGGTTATGTTGCCCTTCAGCCGGAGCCATGAGACCGAAGCGGACCTGATCGGCCTGCGGATTATGGCCATCGCCGGGTATGACCCTGGGGCGGCCCCGGAGCTTTGGAAGCGGATGAAGGCAAACAGCCAGGGCGCCCCGCCGGAATTCCTCAGCACCCACCCTTCCAACGATACCCGCATCAGCAACCTGACCAAGTGGGTACCCGAGGCCAAAGCCGAAGCCAGGAAGTTCGGGGTAACCACTTTTCAGTAGCATGGGCCCATTGGGGAATTATTGTATCTTCCCCTGGATATCCGTCTAACAGGGTTGCCTATGCCGAGTCCCTTTCTCCCAAAAGGAAGCAAAAAACTGCTCCACGCCTGGGCTTTCTACGATTGGGCAAATTCGGTGTACAGCCTGGTAATCGCTTCCGCCATTTTCCCAATCTACTATGGGGCGCTTTTCCGCCTGGCGGGGGTAGAGAAAGTTTCGGTATTCGGCGGGGAGATCGCGAGGGCACCCCTGATCAGCTATGTAACTTCGGCTGCCTTTGTCTTTATCGCCCTGATTACCCCCCTGCTTTCGGGCATTGCAGATTACCTGGGGAACAAAAAAGTCTTTATGCGATTTTTCTGTTACCTGGGCGGACTCTCCTGTATGGGGCTTTACTGGTTTTCCCTTGAATCCATCTATTTCGGCCTGCTCTGCTATTTCATGGGCCTGGTCGGGTTCTGGGTTAGTTTTGCCATAAACAATTCCTACCTGCCCGACATTGCCTTTGCCGAACAACAGGACCGCATCAGTGCCAAAGGGTTTTCCCTCGGGTATATCGGGAGCGTGATTTTGCTGTTGTTCAACCTGGCCATGGTCATGGAACCCGGCAGGTTTGGGATTTCCGACCATCCCGACCACCCTGCGCCAATGATGGCCATGCGGTATTCCTTTGTTTCGGTGGGCCTTTGGTGGATCCTGTTCAGCCAGTACACCTTCCATTACCTGCCCCGGGGGAACAAGCGGGAGGGAACCCCCACCAATATCGTCTTCAATGGCTTTCGCGAATTGCGGGAGGTCTGGGGGCAATTGGGCAATACCCCAACCCTGAAGGCCTACCTGGCTGCCTTTTTCGTTTACAGTATGGCCGTGCAAACCGTAATGCTGATCGCCACGTACTTCGGGGAGGAGGAAATCGCCTGGGGGTCCGATGAACAGCGCACCACAGGACTGATCGTAAGCATCCTGCTCATCCAGCTGGTCGCTATAGCGGGGGCAACAGCCACTGCCCGGGCTTCCAGGGCCTTTGGGAACATCCCGGTCCTGGTAGCGATCAATTTTATGTGGGTGGGGATCTGCGTTTACGCCTATTTCCTGGTGGACCCCATGGATTTTTACCTGGCAGCGGGCATTGTTGGCCTGGTCATGGGGGGCATACAGGCGCTTTCCAGGTCGACGTATTCCAAGTTTATCCCTGAGACGCGCGATACCGCTTCCTTCTTCAGCTTTTACGATGTGGCGGAAAAGATTGGGATCGTCATCGGGACCTTCCTCTACGGCCTGGTGGCACAATTCACGGGGAGCATGCGCAATGCCACCATTTTCCTCGGGGTATTCTTTATAGGGGGCATGCTGCTTTTACTGCGGGTACCCTCAAAAAAGAATCCCTGAGGCCGACCTGGCCCCAGGGATGCAGTTGCGGATCCTGTGGGTTATCCTTTTTTTACGTCTCCCGAACCTGCCGATTTGCTATCGATGATTTCAGGGTTGCCCCGGTAATGGATGTCCCCGGAACCGGAAATGCGCGCTTTGAGGGATTGGGTGGCGGTCACCCGGATGTCTGCGGAACCCGACACTGAGGCATCCACCGAACGGGCTTCCAGGCCGTAGGCATCCACATCCCCGGAACCCGAAACACTCACGGTCAGGCTCCCGCTCCGCCCCCTCAGGGTAAGGTTTCCGGAACCCGACAGGGTGGCCTCCACCTGCTCACTCTCTATATCGAGCTCAATGTCGCCTGAGCCCGACATGACGGCGGCAAAGGTTTCCGCTTCCAGCTTGGTTTTTCCGCGGATGTCGCCGGACCCGGAGAGGGATACCCCGCTGAGGTCCTGCACGGGTATGGTAATCAGGATCCCGTCTGATTTCCAGGAAGAGGGTTGCAGATTGTACCCGGATTCCGGTTTAATGACCAGCTTACCGTTCTTGACTTCCGTAACCAGGTGTTCCAAAAGGTTTTCTTCCCCTTTTACCTCAAGGGTCCCTTCCTGCCCGCTGACCAGTTCCACGTCGAACCAGCCCGCCACGGAGACTTCCTCATAGGAACCTACATTCCGTGTTTCGGTAACCCGGTTCCCGTTTCCTTTGATCTTCTTTCCCCATTGGGCGGTGGCCGGAAGCGCCAGGAGCATGCAAAGGCCAAACAAGTGTAATTTTTTCATGAGTTTTGTGTTTTTCAGGGTGTTCAATTCTTTTTAAGGGAGATGTTTCCGTATTGGCTTCTAATGCTTACCCGGTTTCCGCTGTCCGGAACACCGTGGAACCCGCTGTAGTAGCGCTCGCTCGATTTTTCGCGGCTTACCCTGACTTCCAGGGGCTCCCGCCCGCTCACGCCGGCGTATTCCGTACTGATTTCGAAATCGAAATGGTATTCGGGGTCATATCCGATTTTTATACCCGTATAGTCTGTTGAAAGGGTGATGTTTCCCGCGTCTGGAGCCATCCGGTCTATGCTGATGCTGCCATAGTTTGCCTTGATGTCCACATTGCCCTGGAGGGTTCCCAGGCGGACGCTGATATAGTCACCCTTCCCGATGATGTCGCGGGCATTTCCCACTTCAAGGGAGCCATAATCACAAGTGTAATCAAGCGTTTCCACGGCTTCCAGGGTGGCATCCGTATAGTCGGCCTTAAGGATCAGCGCCCCGGTTTTTTCCAGGGTAAACCGCGAGTAATCGGCCCGGATTTCCCCGCTGTTCATGGTCCCGATCCGCGATTTGGAGAGGTAGTCGAAGCTGAGCTGGTTGTTCCGCCCGCGCAGTTCCCCCAGGTCTACCCGTCCATAGTCGCAGCTTATTTTGGCATGGCCGTCGATACGGTCGAGGGTGATGCCGCCGTAGTCATTGCTGAGGTTGATGCTGTTCTTAACCGGGAGTTTCACATTGTAATTGACCTGCATGTTTACGTTGTTTCCCTTCCAGTTCCAGCCGGAACCCCGGTTAAACACTGTTTTTGCCGAAACCATTCCCGGGGAAGCCTCAAAAGCGACGGTGATCTCCTCCAGTTTTCGCGCCACCCGGCTCTCGTTGCTCCCGGTTACGGTGATGTGAACTTCGATGACCACCCGGTTTTCGTTCCAGGAACTGAGCACCAGGTTGCCGTAGCTGTTGTCGATTTTCAACAGGGCATCCGGGTTTACCTCGAATTCTTTTTTAATGGTTTTCTCCTGGGTATGCCTTCCTTTGAAGTCGTTGCAACGTCCGGTTAAAGGGAGGGCAAGAGCGATCAAAAAGGCGATTGCAATCTTAAAGGGAACTATTTTCATGGGTTTGATTTTTAAATTGATTTACGCGTTCTGCTTCTTTCATCACTTCCTGCAACAGGCTGATGCGGGTCTGGAAATTCTGGATCATCGCCCCGAGGATCATTTTGCTGTTGCCCCCGGCAAGGAGGTCTTCCTCCAGTTGGCGGTAGCTGCGGTCCAGGGCTTCCAGCTGCTTTAAGGTATCTTCAATCAGGGGCCGGGTCTGCGGGCTTTCCAGTTGGCGGAGTTCCTGTACCTGACGGGAGACCATTCCGGCAAAGTAGTTGGACGTCTGGGAAACCTCCGGGGAAATTTCAGCTACCTGTTGCTCCAGGGAAGGCCCGGGGAGCCAAAGGAAGGCAGTGGCCGCGAGGAGCAGGACCGCCGCGGCGGCCACGGAAAGGTGCCTCCACCAGGGCTGCCCCCTGCCTGTACCCGGGGTACTTCCCGATTCCAGACGCTGCAGGAAGCGTTCGCGATGGCCTTCGGGCGCCTCCTCCCGGTCGAGTTGCCCCTCCAGGGTTTTAAAAAGGTTTTCGATGTCCTGGTTTTGTTTCATACCTGTGGTGCGGTTAATTTCTTTCTGAGGCTTTCCTTGGCCCTGGAGATCAGCGTCCGGCAGTTTCCATAACTGATATCCATGATTTCGGAAACTTCTTCATAGTCATACCCTTCAATCAAGTGTAAGGTCAAAGAAACGCGGTAGCTATCCTTGAGTTGTTTCATGGTTTCCATCACTTTTTGAGCCATTCGTTCCGTACTTCCATGATCCGTGGAAGCCCCGTCGTTATCTTCGACCTTGTACAATACACTTTCAAGTCCCACTTCCTGACGTTTTTGTTGTTTCCGGTAGTGGTGGATACTGTTGTTGATGACAATCCGTTTCAGCCAGGAACCAAAGGTGACCTCCCCTTTAAAGGTGTGTAACCTTGTGAAGGCACTCAGGAAGGATTCCTGCATGATATCTTCAGCTGTTGCAGGATCTTTCACGATCCGTACCGCGGTGTTGTACATGGCGCGGTAGTACCGGTCGTAAACCTTCATTTGTGCTCGTCGGTTCCCTTGCTTGCAGGACTGCAGCAATTCTTCAATATCTTCTTTCTGGCGGCTCAAAAAGTGATAGTTTGCTTTAAAGATGAAGTAAATTTCGCATTGTTACAGTTTGGCCCGGCTAAAATTTCAGCCTTGGCACAGGAATTGCCCAAAAGTGGGTGAAGGTCGGGCGAAAACACAGCTTTTCGGGATGAAGACGAGGCAAATTAGCCTGCAGGTGGCCCGGCCTGAACAGCAAAATACTGTCCTCAGGTGACAGAATGACCGAAAAACACGCTATGTCGAGAACAAAATTTATATCCATTGACAATCTGTCGCTTCAGGGGGTGGGGGAGGATTCTGAACTCATCCCCCTGCTGACGCCGGAGGATGAAGAAGAGATGAACAATGAGCAGCTCCCGGAGACCCTGCCCATCCTCCCCCTGCGCAATACGGTGCTCTTTCCGGGTGTCGTTATCCCCATCACGGCGGGCAGGGACAAGTCTATCCACCTGATCAGGGACGCCAATTCCGGCCCGAAGGTAATCGGGGTGGTGTCGCAAAAGGATGAAAACGTGGAGAACCCGGGCGTACAGGATATCAATACCCTGGGCACGGTTGCCCGCATCCTCAGGGTCCTGCAGATGCCGGACGGAAACACCACCGTAATCATCCAGGGTAAAAAGCGGTTTGAGATCGCCGAGGTCCTCACCGAGGAGCCGTACCTCACCGCCACCATCAGGGAAGCGGAGGAGGAGCGGCCCGATGAGGCAAGTGTGGAGTTTGTCACCATTATAGAGTCCATCAAGGAACTGGCGCTGAAGATCATCAAGGACAACCCGAATATCCCCAGTGAGGCCGCCTTTGCCATCCGAAACATCCAGAGCAACTCCTTCCTCATCAACTTTGTCTGTTCCAACCTGAACCTCACCGTAGCGGAAAAACAGCAACTCCTGGAGCTGGGCAACCTGCAGGAGCGCGCCCTGGCAACCCTGAAGCACCTCAATGTGGAACTCCAGAAGCTGGAGCTTCGAAATGAGCTGCAATCCCGCGTGCGCTCCGACATGGACCAGCAACAACGGGAGTATTTCCTGCACCAGCAGATGAAGACCATACAGGAGGAACTCGGGGGCGTTTCCTACGATGAGGAGATCGAGGAAATGGAAGCCCGTGCCAGGGAAAAGCAATGGAGCGAGAAAGTGAGCGAACACTTCGAGCGGGAACTGGCCAAGCTCCAGCGCATGAACCCCCAGGTGGCCGAATATTCCATCCAGCGCAATTACCTGGACCTTATGCTGGAACTCCCTTGGGACCACTATTCCGAGGACCAGTTTGACCTGAAACGGGCAGAACGCATTTTGGACCGGGACCACTATGGCCTGGAGGATGTCAAAAGGCGCATCATCGAATACCTCGCCGTCCTCAAATTGAGGAAAGACATGAAATCACCCATCCTTTGCCTGTATGGCCCCCCCGGGGTGGGGAAGACGTCCCTCGGCAAATCCGTGGCCGAGGCCCTCGGGAGGGAATATATCCGGATGTCGCTGGGCGGCCTCCGCGACGAGGCGGAGATCAGGGGGCACCGGAAAACCTACATCGGTGCCATGCCGGGGCGTATCCTGCAGAGTATCCGGAAGGCGGGGACCTCCAACCCGGTGTTTGTCCTCGATGAGATCGACAAGCTTTCCACCAGTTACCAGGGGGATCCTTCCTCCGCCATGCTGGAAGTACTTGACCCTGAACAGAATACGGAATTCCACGATAACTTCTTGGAGATGGGGTACGACCTGTCCAAGGTGATGTTCATTGCCACGGCCAATAGCCTGTCGAGCATTCAGCCGGCCCTGCGCGACCGGATGGAAATCATCAATGTGACCGGATATACCATAGAAGAGAAGGTGGAAATAGCCAGGCGGCACCTATTGCCCAAACAACTCAGGGAGCACGGCCTCACTGCAAAGGACCTGAAGATCGGCAAACGGCAGCTTGAAAAGATCGTGGAGGGCTATACCCGGGAATCTGGGGTAAGGGGGCTGGAAAAGCAGCTCGCCAAAATGGTCCGTCATGCCGCGAAGAACATTGCCACCGAAGAACCGTATAACGTGAAGGTAACCGATGAGGACATCGAAAAAGTGCTGGGTGCCCCCCGCATGCTGCGCGACAAATACGAGAGCAACGAGGTGGCCGGGGTGGTCACCGGGCTGGCCTGGACCAGTGTGGGCGGCGATATCCTGTTTATTGAATCCATACTCTCCAGGGGCAAGGGTACCCTGAACATCACCGGTAACCTGGGGCAGGTGATGAAAGAATCCGCGACCATCGCCCTGGAATATATCAAATCGCATGCTGCCGAGCTGGGGATTGACCCCGAGGTATTCGGGAAATACAACGTCCACATCCACGTGCCCGAAGGGGCAACCCCCAAGGACGGCCCCAGTGCGGGGATTACCATGCTGACCTCGCTGGTCAGCCTGTTTACGCAACGGAAGGTGAAACGCAGTATGGCGATGACCGGGGAGATCACCCTGAGGGGGAAGGTTTTGCCGGTTGGGGGCATCAAGGAGAAGATCCTGGCCGCCAAAAGGGCGCGGATCAGGGAGGTCATCCTCTGTGAAGAGAACCGGCGCGACGTGGAGGAGATTAAGGCAGATTACCTCAAGGGCCTGACCTTCCACTTCGTAAAGGACATGATGGAAGTCATCGACATTGCGATTACCTCCCAGAAGGTAAAGAATGCCAAAAAATTATAAACGGCTTGCAGACCCAGGGGCGCCATGGCGCCCCTGGGCTGCTTTTTGCAGCGATTTAATTCCTTATTTTTGCGCATGCGCAAGATTTCCATAGCCATAGACGGCTACTCTTCCACGGGGAAAAGCACCCTGGCCAGGCAACTGGCAAAATCCCTTGGCTATATTTATATCGACTCTGGCGCCATGTACCGGGCCGTCACCCTTTTTGCCCTCAGGGAAGGCCTGTTGAACGGGCAGCCCAACGCCGAAAGGCTGGTGGAACTCCTGCGGGGTGTCGAGCTCGATTTTGCCCTGAACCCCGATAACGGGCGCTCGGAAATCAGGCTAAATGGGGAGAATGTCGAAAAGCAAATAAGAACCATAGAGGTATCCAGCCACGTCAGCCAGGTTTCCGCCATTGCGGGGGTCAGGGAGAAGCTGGTGAAACTCCAGCGCGAAATGGGCCGCAACCGGGGGGTGGTTATGGACGGGCGCGACATAGGCACGGTAGTCCTCCCTGAAGCCGAATTGAAGATATTCATGACGGCTTCACCGGAAATCAGGGCGGCCCGCAGGTATAAGGAATTGCTGGATCGGGGGGAGCAGGTCAGCTACGAAGAGGTCCTTAAAAACGTCAGGGAGCGCGACTACCTCGATTCCCACAGGGAGGTTTCCCCATTAAGGCAGGCCGAAGACGCCATCCTCTTCGACAACAGTGATATGGGGCTGGAAGAGCAATTCGAGCGCATCCATTCCCACGCCCTCAGGATCATCGAAAAAACAAATCAGGCGCCCGGGTAGCAGGCGCCCGATTCTTTGGAAACCTTACAGTTACAGGTTTGGGATCACCAGGTTTTGCCCGGGATGGATCAGGTCAGGGTTTTTCAGGATATCGCGGTTCGCTTCAAAAATCCGCTGGTATTTCATAGGGTCGCCGTAATAGTGCTTGGCGATTTTGCTGAGGGATTCCCCTGATTTCACCTCGTGCCTGTGGTAGACGGAGGAATCTTCCACCAGAATGTTGGCCATGATGTCAGAAGGTTTCTCCCCTCCGATTGCCTTGATTTTATCCCAAAGGATGTCTTTTTCATAGGGGGTTTTTACCGTGCCCTTGATTTTAAGGACTCCGTTTTCCTCTGAAACCTTACCGTCTTTGGCCCCGAGTTTTTCCCCCAGGTCGAGTACAGCCTGGTACTTGTCTTTTGCGCTCATGAATAACTGGTGTTATGTGGTTTGCTAATGCCTTTAAAGATACGAATTATGCGCCAAAAACCCGGAAGCCTGCCGGGGGGATAACTAAAAAATAATGTTGGCGAAACGCGATAAATGTTGTATTTTTGCACACCTTTTTGACAGGGAATCAGGAGGAAAAGGGTACGATCAAAGACATGTAGAACAGCTTCCAGGGCATCTGTCAGGCTCCTGAATACCTTGGAATACAAACATTACTCAGCACATGGCTGAAGAAAAACAAGTCGCCGCAGAGGTGGAAACCACCCAGGCAGAAGCGCCGGCCGCCGCGCCGGCCCAACAGCAGGATCCGAAGGAATTCCTCGAAAATTTCGATTGGGAAAAGTACGAGGAAGGGATCGAACGGGTCGAAGACCAGAAACTTAAGGAATTCGAAGACCTGGTAACCCGCAATTTTGTGGATACCGCCGACGAGGAGGTTGTGGAAGGTACCGTAACCCACCTGACCGACCGCGAGGCAATCATCGATATCAACGCGAAATCGGAAGGGGTGATTTCCCTGAACGAATTCCGTTATAACCCTAACCTGAAAGTTGGGGATAAGGTGGAAGTCCTTATCGATATCAGGGAAGACCGCAGCGGACAGCTGGTGCTTTCGCACCGCAAGGCCCGCACGATCAAAGCCTGGGAGCGCGTAAACACCGCCTATGAGAAGGAAGAGGTTGTGACCGGATTTGTGAAATGCCGTACCAAAGGAGGGATGATCGTCGATGTTTTCGGCATCGAGGCCTTCTTGCCGGGCTCACAGATCGACGTCAAGCCGATTCGCGATTACGACCAGTATGTAGGGAAGACCATGGAATTCAAAGTGGTGAAAATCAACCAGGAATTCAAGAACGTGGTGGTATCCCACAAAGCGCTGATCGAAGCGGATATCGAAGAACAGAAAAAAGAAATCATCAGCCAGCTCGAAAAAGGGCAGGTCCTGGAAGGGGTGGTCAAGAACATTACCTCCTACGGGGTCTTTATCGACCTTGGGGGCGTGGATGGCCTGGTGCACATTACCGACCTTTCCTGGAGCCGGATCAACCACCCGAGCGAAGTGGTCGACCTCGACCAGAAACTCAATGTGGTCATCCTGGATTTCGACGACAACAAGTCGCGTATCCAGTTGGGTCTCAAGCAGCTTGAGAAGCATCCCTGGGATGCCCTGGGCGATGAGATCAAGGTTGGCGACAAGGTTAAGGGGAAAGTAGTGGTCATTGCCGATTACGGTGCATTCCTGGAAGTAGCCGAAGGGGTTGAAGGACTGATCCACGTCTCTGAAATGTCCTGGTCTACCCACCTGAGGAGTGCCCAGGATTTTGTGAAAGTAGGCGATGAACTGGAGGCTGTGGTACTGACCCTCGACCGGGAAGACCGCAAAATGTCCCTCGGGCTCAAGCAACTTACGCCGGACCCCTGGACCGATATCACTTCAAAATACCCGGTAGGCTCGCGCCACAAGGGGATTGTACGCAACTTTACCAACTTCGGGGTCTTCGTGGAACTGGAGGAAGGGATCGACGGACTGATTTATATCTCCGACCTCTCCTGGACCAAGAAAATCAAGCACCCCTCTGAGTTCGTCACCGTAGGCGATGTGCTGGAGGTGGAAGTGCTGGAGCTGGATGTGGATGGTCGCAAACTGAGCCTTGGCCACAAGCAGACCACTGAGAACCCCTGGGACAAATACGAGGATGACTATGCGGAGGGAACCGTCCACAAGTCTTCCATCAAGGAAATTGTCGACAAGGGAGCGATCGTTGAATTCAATGAAGACATAACCGCCTTTGTACCCCAGCGCCATTTGGAAAAAGAAGATGGCAAGAAGCTGGGCCGCGGGGAGGAAGCGGAATTCAAGATCATCGAGTTCAATAAAGACCTGAAACGCGTGGTGGCAAGCCATACCGCGATTTTCAAGGAGGAAGAACAGCGCAATGTGCGGGCTGCCCGGAAAAAGGCAACCGCCTCAGAGGAGGCCAAGCCGACCCTGGGAGATGCCAACGAGCAGTTGCAGGCGCTGAAAGACCGGATGGAAGCCAGCAACAAGAAGAAAAAGTAAGGTTGCCTCCATCTATCCATAGAAACCCCGGACGCGTGTCCGGGGTTTTTTTATGCCGGGGCCCCGGATGCAATCCCTTGCCGGAGGATGGCCGGGAATTAGGGGGAATTGTATATTTTTGTGAACCGAACCTTAAGGGCCTACCTCGAATGAGTCAAAAAGTGCTCCTCTCTTCCCGGGAAATCGATATCATCCTGCACAGACTGGCCTGCCAATTATTAGAGAACCACCTCGATTTTTCAAATTCCGTCATGATCGGGTTGCAGCCCCGGGGTACCTTCCTGGCAAAACGCCTCCTGGGCGTGCTCCAGAATGACTACAAGGTACGGCACATCCCTTTTGGCCTTTTGGATATTACATTTTACCGGGACGATTTCAGGCGGGGCGACAAGACCCTGGCAGCCAGCAGCACGCAGATCGATTTTTTGGTAGAGGGGAAAAGGGTGGTTTTGGTAGACGATGTCCTCTACACCGGGCGCAGTATTCGCGCTGCCCTCACGGCCCTTCAGTCTTTCGGTCGCCCGGGGGAAATTGAACTGCTGACCCTTATCGACCGGAGGTTCAGCAGGCACCTGCCCATCCAACCCGATTACCGGGGCCGGCAGGTGGATGCCATCAAGGAGGAACGGGTGAAGGTCTGCTGGAAAGAGAACGAAGGAGAAGATACGGTCTACCTGGTTAGCCAATAAGCGCATGAGTGAACTGAGCGTACGTCATTTACTGGGCATCAAGTACCTGAAGCGGTCCGACCTGGACCTGATCTTCGAAACGGCCGACCATTTCAAGGAGGTCCTCGCGCGTCCGATTAAAAAGGTACCCTCCCTGAGGGACCTGACCATTGCCAACATATTTTTTGAGAACAGTACCCGTACCCGACTTTCCTTTGAACTTGCGGAAAAGAGGCTATCGGCCGATGTCATCAATTTTTCGGCAGCCCAGTCTTCCGTCCGAAAGGGCGAAACGCTCATCGATACCGTCAATAACATCCTTTCGATGAAGGTCGACATGGTGGTGATGCGGCACCCGAACCCGGGGGCGGGCATATTCCTTTCCAACCATGTAAAGGCATCTATAGTAAACGCCGGGGACGGGGCCCATGAACACCCCACCCAGGCCCTTCTCGACGCTTATTCCATCAGGGAACGCCTGGGGGAAGTGGGGGGTAAAAAAGTCGTTATAGTCGGGGATATCCTGCATTCGCGGGTAGCCCTTTCCAATATATTCACCCTGCAGATGCTGGGGGCAGAGGTAAAGGTTTGCGGCCCCAGGACATTGATCCCCAAGTATGTGGAATCGCTTGGGATCGGCGTGGAATACGACCTGAAACGCGCCCTTCAGTGGTGCGACGTGGCCAACATGCTGCGGATACAAAATGAACGGATGGACATGAGTTATTTTCCCACTACCAGGGAATACACCCGTCAGTTCGGGATCAACAAGGCCCTGCTCGACAGCCTGGAACGGGAAATTGTCATCATGCACCCGGGACCCATCAACCGGGGGGTTGAGATTACCAGCGATGTGGCCGATTCCAGCCAGTCCATTATCCTCAACCAGGTAGAAAACGGCGTAGCCATTCGGATGGCGGTCATTTACCTGCTCGCCTCCAAAATCAAGTAGGACGCCATGATATTCGACAAAGAAGGGAATACCACTATCGTCATCCAGGAACGCACCTCCCTGCCTACCTTTCTGGCAAACCTTGAAGAGGCCTACCCGCGCCTCAGGGATGACCACCTGATCATCAACCTTTCCGCCCTTGCTTCTTTCAGGCCGCGGGATGTGCGCGATTTCCTGGAACTTTCAAACCGCCACCGCGGCCGGGGGAAATCCTTTGTGCTGGTGAGCGAGACCATCCCTTTTGACGAAGTCCCCGAGGAGATGAACCTGGTGCCCACCCTTCAGGAGGCCCGCGACATTATCGAGATGGAAGACATCGAAAGGGACCTCGACCTCTGACCCATGGGTGATGGCCGACGGATAAAGCTGCAGATCATGGGGTGCCACGCGGCGACCCCCCGCTTTATGACACATCCTACCGCCCAGGTGCTGGAGTTGGGGGGCCACCTGGTACTAATCGATTGCGGGGAAGGGACACAGATGCAATTGCGCAGGTTTAAGGTCCGTTTTTCCAGGATTGAGCATATTTTCATTTCGCACCTGCATGGGGACCATTTTTTCGGCCTTCCCGGGCTGATATCGACCTTCAGGCTCCTGGGACGGGAAAACCCCCTGCACCTCTATGGCCCCCCGGGAATAAAGGAAGCCATTACCCTCCTGCTTAAACTGGGAGATTCCTGGACCAATTATCCCCTGCATTTCCACGAGCTCACCGCGACCGAACCGGAGGTTATTTTTGAAGACGCCAGGATCAGGGTCAGGACCCTTCCCCTGGACCACCGGGTATATACCAACGGGTTCCATTTTGAGCTTCGGGAAGGGGAGCGGTCCCTGCGGGCCGAAGTGGCCCGTGCCCATGGTATCGACCGGGCGCATTTCCAGGGCATAAAGCAAGGGGCGGACGCCCCGGCAGCCGACGGTACGGTGATCCCCAATGCCCTGCTCACAGATCCCCCGCCACCCCCGAAACACTATGCCTTTTGCAGCGATACCGCATACAAGCCCTCCCTGGTGCCTTTGATCAAAGGGGTGGACGTCCTCTACCATGAAGCCACCTTCCTTGAGGCACATGCCGGCCTGGCTGCCAAAACGAAGCACGCCACAGCGGCCCAGGCCGCTGCCATAGCCCGGGATGCAGGGGTGGGCGAGCTCCTGCTGGGCCATTATTCCACCCGGTACAGCAACCTTGAGGACTTTAGGGAGGAGGCCCTTGCGGTGTTTCCAAGGGTTTCCCTGGCCGAAGACGGGAAAACCTTTGAATGGTAGTCCTGCAAGGCCCCCGGCGGGCCTGGAGGGCAAGGGGGGAAGCCCTTACTTTTTCGAACTTTGTTCGTATCTTGCGCCCCTACAGCGAACCCATGCACGAAGACCTCGGAAATTTTCGGAAAACCTATCAAAAGGAGCAGCTCCTTGAGTCCGAGGTGCCTTCCAACCCCATGGAATTATTCCGCAAATGGTTCTATGAGGTACAGGAAAGCGGGAGTATTGATGAACCCAATGCCATGGCCGTGGCAACCAACGGGTTGGACGGGTTCCCGAAGAACCGGATGGTCCTGCTCAAGCGTTTTACGGCCGAGGGTTTCATCTTTTATACCAATTATGAAAGTGAAAAAGGCAGGGCCATCGCCGCGGACCCCCGGGTATGCCTTTCATTTTACTGGTCCCACCTGGAGCGGCAGGTGATCGTCAAAGGGGAGGCGGAACGCCTTGCGGAAAACCTTTCTGACGGATATTTTGAATCCAGGCCGGAAGGCAGCCGGCTGGGCGCCATCCTCTCTCGCCAGAGCGAAGTCATTCCCTCCCGCGAATTCCTGGAAGACGGTCTCAAAGCCCTCGAAGCGGAATACGAGGGAAAAGAAATCCAACGCCCCCCGTACTGGGGCGGGTTCCTGGTGCGTCCCTGGTCTATTGAATACTGGCAGGGAAGGCCCAACAGGCTGCATGACCGGCTCCGCTACACCCTGCAGGAAGACTGGGATTGGAAGCTGGAACGGCTTGCTCCCTGAGCCTTGAGGCTTGCAGATAAGACAAACACCCTAAACCGATAGCACAATGAAGGAACTGATCCTGGTCCGGCACGCCAAATCCTCCTGGGACTACGATGCAGACGACGCTGACCGCCCCTTGAAGGAACGGGGCATTTCCGATGCACACCGGGTGGCTGCGGCCGTTGCAGCCCGGCTTCCTGAGGTGCAGGCGGTTTTTTCCAGCCCTGCCAACCGCGCCCTGCATACCTGTATGATCCTGATGCGCGAATTGGGCATCCCCCTGGAAAAACTCCGGGTCCACCGCGACCTTTATGACTTTTCAGGTACCTCGGTGCGGGATTTTGTTCATGGGCTGGACGAGGGCCTCCACCGGGTTATGGTTTTTGGACACAACCACGCCATGACCTATATTGCCAATGCCTGGGGGAACAAATATGTGGAAAATGTGCCTACAGCCGGCCTGGTTTACCTGGACCTGCAGGCGGCCACCTGGAAAGAGGTATCTACGGGAAAGACCCGGATGACGGTATTCCCCGGACAACTTAAATGAGCAAATGAACAAAAACCAATATATCAACCGGGAGATCAGCTGGCTCCGGTTCAATGAGCGCGTACTGCAGGAAAGTGCCGACAAAAGGGTGCCCCTGATCGAAAGGCTCCGGTTCCTCGGAATCTTCTCCAACAACCTCGACGAATTCTTCAAAGTCCGCTACGCCACGGTAAAGCGGATCGTGCAGGCGGGTAAATCGGGGAAAAGCGTCCTGGGCGGGGAGAAAGCCAAGGACCTCCTGGAAGAGATTACCAATATTGTGATCCGCCAGCAAAAGGAAAGCCTTGTGATCCTCCAGGAAATCGAGGAAGAACTTGAAAAGGAGAATATCTTCCTGATCGATGAGACCGAAATCCAGGAACACCAGGAGGAATTCCTCCGGAGCTATTTCGTCCAGAAAGTGAGCCCGGCCCTGATGACCATTATCCTCGATGAGCACACGGAATTTCCCACCCTGAAGGATACCGCGGCCTACCTGGCCGTCCGGATGGTCCTGATCGACGAGGCCGGCAGCCCTTCGGGGCAAGAGGCCAGGAGGTATGCCCTGATTGAGATTCCCAGGGAGATCAACCGCTTTATAGAACTTCCCAGGGAGGGACAGCGGAATTATATCATCCTGCTCGACGACCTGATCCGGTATTGCCTGAGGAGCATTTTCAACATGTTTTCCTATTCCTCCATTTCGGCCCATATGATCAAGATCACCAGGGATGCCGAGCTCGACATAGACAATGACCTGAGCAAGAGTTTTATCGAGAAGATTTCCAGCAGTGTCGAAAACCGCAAGATCAGCGACCCGGTGCGATTCGTATACGACAGCTCCATCGAACCCGATACCCTGAAATTCCTCCAGGATAAAATGAACATCCAGGATACCGACAGCGTCATCCCCGGGGGGCGTTACCACAACCGACGCGATTACATGGGCTTTCCCAGCCTCGGACGAGCCGACCTGATGTATAAGAAGATCACCCCCCTGCCGGTTAAGGGCCTCAGCCTGGAAGGGAGCCTGTTTGAGCGGATCGGCAGGAAGGATTACCTGCAGTATGCGCCCTATCACTCCTTTATGTACGTAATAAAATTCCTTCGGGAAGCGGCCCTGGACCCCAAGGTGCGGACCATCAACATCACCCTCTACCGCCTGGCCAATAACTCCCAGGTGGCAGCCTCCCTGATCAATGCGGCCAAGAATGGGAAACAGGTAACTGTACAGATCGAATTGCAGGCCCGTTTTGACGAGCAGGCCAATATCCAGTATGCCGAACAGCTGCAGGAAGAGGGGGTACGCCTTATTTTCGGGGTACGCGGCCTGAAGGTACACAGCAAGATCTGCCTTATCGAACGGGAAGAAGGGGAGGGCCTGCGCAGGTATGGATTTATCAGCACCGGGAATTTTAACGAAGACACGGCCCGCATCTACACGGATTACACCCTATTTACAGCCCACGAGGCCATCCTGAAAGAACTCAACAAGGTCTTCGGGTTTTTTGAAACCACTTACAAAATCAATAAATACAAGCACCTGATTGTTTCTCCCCATTATACCCGTAGTCGATTTAAAAAATTGATATACAGGGAAATAAAAAATGCCAAAGAGGGTAAGGAAGCCTATATCCAGATCAAGATGAACAGCCTGACCTCTTATGACATGGTGGACCTGCTCTACCAGGCCAGCAATGCCGGGGTAAGGATACAGCTGATCATCCGGGGGATTTGCTGCCTGGTGCCCGGGGTGCCCGGCATGAGCGAGAACATAGAGGCGATTAGTATTGTCGATAAATTCCTGGAACACCCCAGGATCTTTATTTTCGGCAATGACGGGGACCCCAGGGTGTTTATCTCCTCTGCGGACTGGATGACCCGGAACCTGGATTATCGCGTGGAAGTGGGGTGTCCTATTTATGATCCGCAAATCCGCCAGGAACTCATAGATACCTTTGATATCTCCTGGAAGGACAATGTCAAGGCCCGGGTTTTCAATGTGGAGCAGGACAACGAATACCGCCGGAATGATGCCCCGGCCTTTCGGTCCCAATTTGAAATGTATGACTATTATGTCAGAAAATTAAAACAGGGAAGTGAAGGTCCGTAAGTTTGCCGCCATTGATATCGGTTCCAATGCCATTCGGTTGCTGGTCCACAACGTAGTGGAATCTCCCGGAAAACCCGTGAAGTTTTACAAGAGTGCCCTGGTCAGGGTGCCTGTGCGGTTGGGGGAAGATAGTTTTACCTCCGGGGTGATCTCGCCTCAGAGCACCCGGCGCATCGCCAGTACCCTGAAGGCCTTCGGCCTGCTCATGGAGGTAAGCGGCGTGGAAAAATACAGGGCCTGTGCTACCTCTGCCCTCAGGGAAGCCCGTAACGGCCCCGAAGTGATTGCGGAGATTCATCGGGCCACGGGTATGGAAGTGGAGGTGATCGACGGGCCCACAGAAGCCTCTATCATCGCCCATACGGACCTCCGCAAGCTCATCCGGCAGGAAAGCAGTTACCTCTATGTGGACGTCGGTGGGGGGAGCACGGAATTCACCTTGTTTTCCGGCGGGCAGATCGTTTCTTCCAGATCCTTCAAAATAGGCACGGTTCGCCTTCTGAAGTCCATGGTTACGGAGGAGGATTGGGCCGGGTTAAAGGCGTGGATCACAGGGCAAACCAGCGGCTACCCCGGGATATCCATTATCGGTTCGGGCGGGAACATCAATAAGTTGCATAAAATGTCGGGAAGGAAACGGGAACAACCCCTTTCCTTTATCTGGCTCAATGCCCAGTACCATTTCCTGAAGGCCATGTCATATGAAGACCGGGTAGCGGAACTCGGCCTGAACCCCGACCGGGCCGATGTGATCCTTCCGGCGGCCCAGATCTTCCTGCAGGCAGCCAAATGGAGCGGGGCAAAAATGATCCACGTACCCCAGATTGGCCTTGCGGACGGCCTTATCCGCGATTTGTACTACCGCGAAGAAGGCATCCCTGCAGGGGGTTGACGCAGGTTTGGGCCGGGAATCAACCGTGGACGGTTTCTTTTTTTCCGAGGTTTTTCATGATCCCGGCCTCGTATTCGAGCAGGGCCTCCCATTTTTGGTCCACTTCCCTGCGATCCCCGAATTTCCGGGCAAACTTCAGGAAAAGGGTGTAATGCCCGGCTTCGCTCACCATGAGTTTTCGGTAAAATTCGGCCAGGTCGGGGTCTTTAAGCTGCTCTGAAAGCAGGCGGAAGCGCTCACAGCTCCGGGCTTCGATCAGGGCCGCGTAGAGCAGGCGGTGGACCAGCTGGGAGGTCCGGTCGCCCCCTTTCGGGAAAAATTTCATCAGCTCAATAACGTAATCGTCTTTCCGGTATTTCCCCAGGGTACGGCCCCTGGCTTTAATGCGGTCGTGCACCATCTTGAAATGCCCCATTTCCTCGCGGGAAAGGGCGACCATTTCGTCAACCAGTTCGGGGAATTCAGGAAAACTCACGATCAGGGAAATGGCGGTGCTCGCCGCTTTCTGCTCACAAAAGGCATGATCGGTGAGGATTTCATCGATGTTTTTTTCCACCAGGTTTACCCACCTGGGGTCCGTTGGGAGTTTGAGGCCCAGCATAGTTGCGTTTTTTTCAAAGGTATAAAGAATCTCCCGGCATTTCAGGGGACTTTCAGGGGAACCCCATGTTCCTTTCCAAGTTATAATAAGTAACTTTGTGAAGTCGTTCATAGTACTGCGTTATTGTGAACCAGTTTTCCGGTAAATACCTTGGTAATGGATTCGAATCCCATTTGTTCCGCCTCTGGGGATCTTTTGTTTGGCCATCTGGAGGCATCTGACCGACGCTGGTTCGCGGACCAACTTCAGGCGGTGTGCCAACCTCCTTCCACCAGGAACCTTTATCTGACCTATAGCCTGATCGGCAGGAAATTCGAAGGGAAACCCGTAATCCCCGCAGATGCCCCCGGGCACGGCCTGCAGCTGCCCGGCGGCGGTGCCGTTAGCGTAAGGGATTTGGGTAGGGTTTACCTGCTCTGTGAAGTTTTGAGGGAGAACCCGGAGTATTTTATCCCGGCTATCACCAAATTGATCCAGGTGGCTGATACCGGGGAATTGATCACCTTCCTGCGTTTTTTGAGCTTCCTGCCCCGGGCGGGGGAATTCCGCCAGGCGGCAGTGGAGGCCTTGAGGACCAATATCGCCCCCGTGTTTGAGGCAATCGCCATGGACAACCCTTATCCAAAAACGTATTTCAACGAGCAGCAATGGAACCAGATGTATCTGAAGGCCGCTTTTATGGGGCTCGACCTGCTGCGCATCCATGGGATAGACGAGCGGGCGAATGGACCCCTTGCCCGGATCATTTCCGATTATGCCCATGAGCGATGGGCGGCTTCCCGGAAAGTGGACCCGTTGATATGGCAACCTGTTGCAAAATTTATCTCAGGCCCACTGCTAGGCGATGTGCAGCGCTTACTGGCCAGTTCTGAGCCGGCCGAGCAGAAGGCGGGGTTCCTCTGTGCGCTCCAAAGTGGGGACCCGCAGGCAACCCAATGGGCCCAAGACCATGAACTCTACAAAACATTTATCAAAAACCCGTATACCTGGAAGGATATAAATAACTGAGTATGGATTCAAAACTTCGATTTATTGACCCCCATGTGCACATGACCTCGCGCACCACCGATGATTATGAGGCCATGGCCGCGGCCGGCGTGGTAGCCGTAATAGAACCTTCTTTCTGGCTTGGGCAACCCCGGACACAAGTCGGTTCTTTCCAGGATTATTTTAGCAGCCTGGTGGGTTGGGAGCCCTTCAGGGCCAGCCAGTTTGGGATAAAGCATTACTGCACCATCGGGCTGAATTCGAAAGAAGCCAACAATGAGCCCCTGGCGGAAGCTGTAATGGACCTGCTGCCGTTGTATCTGAATAAAGAAAATGTGGTGGCCATAGGTGAGATAGGCTATGACGACCAGACCCCGGCAGAAGACAAGTATTTCCGGGCCCAGCTGGAGCTCGCCCGGGAGTACGGGATGAGCGTTCAGGTGCATACCCCGCACCGCGATAAAAAATCCGGTACCATCCGGAGTATGGAGGTATGCCTGGAACACGGCCTGGACCCGGCCGACGTGGTGATTGACCACAACAACGAGGAGACGGTTAAGGAGGTACTCGACAGGGGCTTTTGGGCCGCCTTTACAATCTACCCGAAAACCAAGATGGGCAACGAACGAATGGTGGAGGTCATCCGGAAATACGGCAGTGAGCGCATCATTGTCGACAGTTCTGCCGACTGGGGGGTCAGCGACCCCCTGGCAGTCCCCAAAACGGCTTCCCTGATGCTGAAGCGGGGGATCGACGCGGCGGAAGTGCACCGCAGCTGTTATCAGAACGCCCTTGAAGCCTTTGGAAAAAACAGCACCATGAAGGAAGCCGACTGGTTGGAGGCCAAAGGGGTGGACCAACGCCTGCTGTTCAATGACAACAGTGTTCTGAGGGGGCAAAGCCCCCGGATCGATTCCGAAGAAATTACCTGATTTGGACCGGAATGTTATAAGGGGATACCTGCAATTATGCAGGCCGGCAAACCTTCCGACCGCAGCTGCGGATATCGCCGCGGGAGCGGCCATCTCGGGTGGGATTGCATCCCTGCTTGCCGGCCCCGAAATGCAGCCGCACCTTATCGCAGGATTCCTGGCCCTCCTGGTGGCTTCCGTGTTTTTGTACGCGGCCGGGGTAGTGCTCAATGATGTTTTCGACCTGAAAACGGATCTCAGGGAACGCCCTGAAAGGCCGATCCCCAGTGGCCTTATCCCATGGGGCCACGCAGCGGTTTTCGGGGCGGTGCTGCTGGTGTTTGGGGTAGTTCTGGCTTTTCTTTCAAGGCTGGAAAGCGGAATAATCGCCCTTTCCCTGGCCGCCGGGATCCTGATTTATGACGGCCTGGCCAAAAAGCACGGTTTTTTCGGGCCCCTGGTGATGGGGATGTGCCGGGGGCTGAACCTGTGGCTTGGGATGAGTCTGGTCCCGTTCAGCGGGGCCCCGGGGTTCGTTTGGATCCCCGTAATCTATATCTTTGCCATCACCGCCGTGAGCCGGAGCGAAGTAAGCGGGGGAGGGAAGGTTTCTGTGCTTTGGGCAATTTTGCTATACGCTTTGGCAATTTTCAGCGTTGGAGCTATAACATGGGTGCAAAAAGGCCATTTCTGGCAAATGCTGCCCTTTCTGGGCTTTTTTGCCGTACTGGTTTATTCCCCGCTGCTCCGGGCCTATCGGGAAAAGACCCCAGGAGCCATCAGGAAGGCCGTTAAGGCAGGGGTTTTGGGCCTGATTGTGATGGATGCCGCATGGGTGGCCGGATTTGCGCAGGGATATATTGCCCTCCTGGTTTTGCTCCTGTGGCCGCTATCCGGTTTAATTGCAAGGAAGTTTGCCGTTACGTAACAACTCAGAGGATGGAAAAATCAATCCGCAGTACCTTTCAGGTGAGTTATCACTACGAACTGAAGTTTACCCGGGGTGTTTTTGAGATAGAAAACCCCTTGTTTGCCTCGGTGCTAAGGGAGCTTAAGCCCGGCAGGCCTGTTAAGTCACTCTTTGTGGCCGACCAGGGGGTTTTGGAAAACCACCGTGGCCTCGGGGCCAAAATCCGGGAGTACTGCAGGCACTACCAGAAGGACCTGCTTTTTTCGGGCCTGTTGGAAATTCCCGGGGGGGAAGGGGCAAAAAACGATCCCGAAAATGTCGAATTAGTCCTGAGTGCGATCAACCAGCACGGAATTTGCCGGCATTCAGTCCTGGTGGTGGTCGGCGGGGGTGCTGTGATCGACATGGCTGGGTATGCCGCGGCAATCGCCCACAGGGGGATCCGGCTGCTGAGGATCCCCACCACGGTGCTGGCTCAGAACGATGCAGCCGTGGGGGTAAAAAATGGCATAAATTATTTTGGCAAGAAAAATTTCGTCGGCACCTTCTCCGTGCCCCTGGCCATCATCAACGACCGGGATTTCCTGACGACCCTTGAAGACCGCGATTGGAATTCCGGAATGGCCGAGGCTGTAAAAGTAGCCCTGATCCGCGACCGGGATTTCTTCGAATACCTCGAGAACCAGTCCGCTGCTCTTATTCGGCGCGACCCGGACCCCATGGAAACCCTTATTTTTCGCTGTGCCCGATTGCACATGGAACACATCGCTCAGGGGGGCGATCCTTTTGAGAAGGGGAGTGCGAGGCCCCTGGACTTTGGCCACTGGGCCGCGCACAAACTGGAGCACCTTACCGACTATTCCCTGAGGCATGGGGAAGCTGTTGCCATTGGCATGGCACTCGATAGCATTTACAGTCACTTGTTGGGGCTGATTTCCGGGGAGGAAAAGGAGCGGATTCTGGCCCTGCTGAAAAACCTCGGGTTTCGGAATTTCCTGGAGAACCCGCCATATTTTCCCAGGGAAATGCTCCTTGAAGGGATTGAGGAATTCCGTGAACACCTCGGGGGAACCCTCACCATAACCTTGCTTAAGGGGATAGGGCAAAAAACAGAAGTGCACCAGATAGACCGGGGACTCATGGAGCAGGCCATGGCAGAGCTGTTTCCCGTCCTGGCAGACTAAAACGGGCCGTTAGCCATGCGATTGAAGGATTTTCACCTTACCTACTGTACCAATATCCACCCCGGAACTACCTGGGAGGACACTTTTGATTCCCTTAAAACCCATTTGCCGGGGATCAGGGAAAAAGTGGCGCCGTCAAAGGTATTTGGGATAGGCCTCCGCCTTTCTAACCTGGCCAGCCTTCAGCTTTCCCGGGGAAATGCCCTTCAGGAGTTTCGGGAGTGGCTCAGGAAAAACGATTTCTATGTCTTTACGATGAACGGTTTTCCCTATGGAGAGTTCCACGGCGCGCCTGTCAAAGAAAAAGTCCATGAACCCGATTGGACGCACCCCGAACGTCTCGCCTATACGCAAAGGCTATTTAACCAGCTGTCCTATTTGCTTCCTGAAGGCCTGGAAGGGGGTGTTTCCACCTCCCCGATAGGGTACAGGCACAGTTACCCCACCCCCGGGCAAAAAGCAGGGGCCCTGGCGAAGGGGGCTTCCCAGATGGCCCGACTGGTGGGGGATTTATACGATAAAGAAAGGGAAAGCGGGGTTTTTCTGCACCTTGACATTGAACCCGAACCGGACGGCTTGCTGGAAAATTCCGGGGAGGTGCTGTCCTTTTACCGGGACTACCTGATTCCCGCAGGGCAGTCGTTCCTGCAGGAGGCCCTGGGGCTGGATGCCCGGGAGGCGGAAGCCGCGGTAAGGAGGCATGTTAACCTGTGTTTTGATATTTGTCATTTTGCCCTGGCTTTTGAATCGCCCCGGGAGGTATTGGAACGGATGAGGCAAAACGGCATCCGGGTTGGCAAGGTACAGGTTAGCGCCGCCCTGCGGGCGGTTGCGGGGGCAGGCGATTTTCAGGAGGTTATCCGGGCCCTTAAACCCTTTGATGAACCCACGTACCTCCATCAGGTTTCCCTGAAAACCGAAGAGGGGTTACGCACCTACAGGGATTTGTCCGATTTCCTGGAGAACCCGGTTCCGTTCTCTGAACTGCGGTCGCATTTTCATGTCCCCATTTTTGTGAACACATACGGGGTGTTGGGCGCAACCCAGGCAGAAATTACGGAGGCCGCGTCCTACTTCAGGGAACATCCTGAATGCGTCCACTTCGAAGTGGAAACCTATACCTGGGAAGTCCTGCCTTCCGGGTTGAAACAGGATTTGGAAAACTCAATTTCGCGGGAACTGCAGTGGTTCCTCAATGAACTGAACCCATGAGGAAAACGGCAGTAATCAATGTTGTAGGGCTTTCGTCCCGCCTGCTTTCCGCGGAAAACACGCCTCAGATCTTTCAGTTTATGGAAAAGGGGGGGAGGGCCCGTATCAGCCCGGTCCTGCCCGCAGTTACCTGTACGGCTCAGGCCACCTACCTTACGGGAACACTGCCCGATCGCCATGGGGTTGTTGGCAATGGATGGTATTTTGACGAGGAATGCGAGGTGAAGTTCTGGAGGCAGTCCAACAACCTCGTTAAGGAGAGGAAAATCTGGGAAGCCCTTCGGGAGGAAAACCCCGGGTTTACCTGCATGAATGCCTTCTGGTGGTATAACATGTATTCTTCCGTGGATTATAGCATTACCCCGCGACCCAACTATCTGGCCGACGGAAGGAAGATCCCCGACATTTATACCTACCCGGCCGAATTGAGGGATTCGCTGCAGGAAAACCTCGGCAGGTTTCCGCTCTTCAATTTCTGGGGCCCCAGGACTTCTATAAAGGCCTCGCAGTGGATTGCCGATGCCGCCATGGAAACCGACCGGCAGTATAACCCCACCCTTTCGCTGATTTACCTTCCCCATCTCGATTACAACCTGCAGCGCTATGGAAACGATTTTCCGGGGATTGGAAAGGACCTTTTGGAGATCGATACTGTGGTGGGAAAGCTAATCGCTTACTACAGCGAACGCCAGGCGAATATTGTGCTGCTGTCGGAATACGGCATCACCAATGTGGAACGCCCGGTCCACCTCAACAGGGTGCTGCGCCACCATGGATACCTGGCGATCAGGGAAGAGCGTGGCCTGGAACTGCTGGATGCCGGGGCGAGCAGGGCCTTTGCGGTGGCCGACCACCAGGTTGCCCATGTATATGTCAACGAACCGGGGGAGCTGGAGAAGGTCAGGGGAATCCTGGAAGCCGTGCCCGGGGTGGAGGAAGTGTTGGATCGCCAGGCGCAGCGCCAACGGGGCCTGGGGCATCCGAGGTCCGGGGATTTTCTGGTTGTGGCTGCTGCCGATTCCTGGTTCACCTATTATTTCTGGGAAGATGACCGAAAAGCCCCGGATTTTGCCCGGATGGTAGACATTCATAAAAAACCCGGGTACGACCCGGTGGAGTTATTCACGGATCCCTCCGACCCCCTGGTCAGCCTCAGGGTCGCCCGAAAACTCCTTGCGAAAAAGTTGGGGTTTCGCACGGTCATGGATATCATCCCCCTAAAGGCAGGGCTCGTCAGGGGATCACACGGGAGGATTCCGGATTCGGAAGAAGATTACCCGGTTTTCATAACCAACCGGGCAGAACTGCTCAGGGGTGGGCAGCTACAGCCCACAGAAGTATATTCGCAACTATGGGATCATGTGGTCTCTTAAACCATAAGTCATGAAAAGCGTATTGAAGTACTTATCATTCCTGTTTTCAGCCCTTTTTCTGTGGGCAGCTTACGTGCAATTGAACGACCCTGATGCCGGGATCTGGATAGGTATCTACCTGGTCGCTGCACTCGGATCCCTGCTTTACGGCCTGAACCGCCTTCCCAAAGCGGTAAGCCTGTTGCTGGCGCTTGCGTTCGGGGGCCTTGCTGTGGCTTTCTGGCCGGATGTGTTTGAAGGCGTCACCATTGGAGGGGGGGATATCGTCAATATCGAAAGAGGTCGCGAATCCCTGGGAATGGCGGTTACAGCCTTGTTTTTCCTCATTTTATGGGTTTTTCCGCAAAAAAAGTAGCCTTCTACAGGTCCAGGTCAAAGGTTTTGCGAAGCAGGTCCAGGGCCGGGTTTTTTTCCCTCAACTTCTGGTATTTTTCCTCCGGGGTAAAGGCGAACTGCCGGGCGGTTTCTTCATTTACGGTAATCCTGAGCTGCAGGCTGTAATTGTTCAGGGTTTTTTTCAGATACCCCATCAATTCCTGCTGCTCGCGCTCCACCTCCTTTTTCATGGTGAGGTTGGGCAGTTCAATCCAAATTACGCAGTCCTCCTTTAGTTTAGGACGGTCCATGGCCAGGCTTGAAGCCAGGATTTTCCTGCCATTTTCCTCCATTCTGTGCGTGAATGTCTCCCAGTGTCGGACGAGGTCTTCTTCCGGAACTGCATCTTCCGGAAGGGCTTCTTCCGCCGGTAAGTGGGCTTTCTTTTGGGCTTCATGGAGTTTTTTGGCCCTGATGGAAGAGAGCGACAGGGCCGAGACTTTTTCCGCCCGAAGGTGGTCCACGGCTATTGCCGGTTTCTTGGGCCTTTTTTCAGGCTCTGCAGGGGTGTCGGGGGCGGCTTCCGCTGCGGGGGCATCCTCCTTTAAGCTCGGTTCGGGGCGGGTGGGAGCTTCATTCGACGGAGATGCAGGGGTTTGTCTTTCCTGCCCGCGGAACTGGCTCGCCGGGATCAGTGGGACGGCCTTAGTGCCCTTTTTTTTTTCATGGACCCCCAGGGAGGCCAGTTGCATCAGGCAGAGTTCCACCAGCAGCCTGTGGTTGCTGCTGGCTTTGTAGTTTAGCTCGCACTGGGTGGTGAGTTCAAGGGCCTGCAGC
The DNA here is from genome assembly GCF_024006985.1 of Robiginitalea marina. Lineage (GTDB taxonomy): Bacteria > Bacteroidota > Bacteroidia > Flavobacteriales > Flavobacteriaceae > Robiginitalea > Robiginitalea marina. Next base: position 32,859 of record NZ_JAMXIB010000002.1, on the reverse strand, counting down.
AGGAAGTCTGAATCGGTCAGGCGGGACTGGTCCAGGTATTGCTTTTTGATATTGTCGCTGGTTTCCAGCAGCGAAACCGTCTGGGGATCGCGACAAACCATCAGGTCACGGAAATGGGAGCCCAGGCCACTGATAAAATGGTGGCCCTCAAACCCTGAACTAAGGACCTGGTTAAAGTATAACAGGAGGCCGGGGATGTCCTGGCCCAGGATCAGGTCGGTAACGCGGAAATACACCTCCACGTCCAGCACATTGAGGTTTTCGGCCACTGCTTTCCGGGTGAGGGTAGTTCCCGCAAAACTGACGACCCTGTCAAAGATGGAAAGGGCGTCCCTCATGGCCCCATCGGCTTTCTGGGCAATGATGTGCAGCGCATCTTCCTCTGCGGTTATCCCCTGTTCCTGCGCAATGTACTGCAGGTATTTCACCGCATCCCCAACGGTGATGCGCCGGAAATCGAAGATTTGGCACCGCGAAAGGATGGTGGGGATGATTTTGTGCTTTTCCGTGGTGGCCAGGATGAAGATCGCATGCCTGGGGGGTTCTTCCAGGGTTTTCAGGAAGGCGTTGAAAGCCGCCTGGGAAAGCATATGCACCTCGTCGATGATATATACTTTGTACTTGCCAACCTGGGGCGGGATACGAACCTGGTCGATCAGGTTCCGGATGTCATCCACCGAATTGTTGGAGGCCGCATCCAGCTCAAAAATATTGAAGGCAAAATCTTCCCCTTCCTTCTGGCTGCCGTCTTCGTTGATTTTTTTGGCCAGGATGCGGGCGCAGGTGGTTTTCCCCACCCCCCTTGGGCCACAGAACAACAGGGCCTGTGCCAGGTGGTTGTTTTCAATCGCGCTGGTCAGGGTTCGGGTAATGGCCTCCTGCCCGACCACGTCTTCGAAGTGCTGGGGCCTGTATTTTCTTGCGGATACTATAAACGGTTCCATGCTCTTGATGCTCTGTCAGGGAGTGCCTTCTTACAAATATACAGATACAGCTCCGTTCCTGCCCCCTGTTTGGCACAGCTATTGCTTATTTTATCAACAATTGGAGTACCTTTGCAACAGAGCAGGCCAGCCTGTCGCCCTGACTCGAAAAGTCAGGGAGGAAAGTCCGGACACCATAGTGCGGCATAGCGGGTAACGCCCGCCCTCCGCCCCCGGCGGAGAGGACCAGTGCAACAGAAAGTATGTACAGTTCGGCTGTAGTGAAATCGGCAAACTCTATGCGGTGAAACGCCATGTAGGTCAGCGCCCGAAGGTGGCACGCCTGAGCTGACGGGTAGGCGGATAGAACCCCGGGGCAACCCTGGGTCCAGATAGATGACAGGTACCCGGTTTACCGGGGATACAGAATCCGGCTTACGGCCTGCTTTTTTTATTTATCCTGGGTAAAGAAACTGAAATGTGTCCTGCCGTACCTACGCACCTCCTGAAAGCCCATAAGGTTTCCCAGATCGCGTGAGGAGGCATGCTCAAGGACCAGAACCCCTCCCGGCTTAAGGAGGCCCCTTTCCAGGCAGGTCGACACCAGTTTCCCGAGTTCCTCCGGGGTAATCTCATAAGGAGGATCTGCAAAGATCAGGTCAAAGGATTGCCCGCACTGTTCGAGGAATTTCATCACATCCCTGCGAACCACAGAAATCTGCATGCCCAACTGGGATGCGGTTTTTTCAATGAATTTCACACAGCCCGGGTGTGCATCCACGGCAGTCACCGATGTGCATCCCCTGGATGCACATTCATAACTGATGTTTCCCGTGCCGGCATACAGATCGAGTACCGAAGCTTCCGTCCAATGCAATCCGCCGCCAAGGATGTTGAAAAGGGCTTCCTTGGCCCGATCGGTAGTGGGGCGAACCGGCAGGTTTTTAGGCGCCTGGAGCCGCCGGCTTTTGTGGGTGCCAGAGATGATGCGTATCACAGGGCGTTGATCAGGGTGAAGTCGATGCCAGGCGGAGGGGATGCCGGTAAAAGTGCCGTATCCGAAGGAAGCAGCAGGGATACCTGTTCAAAGAATTCAGCGCATTGCTCGTAAACCGGGTCCCCTTCCCCGACCTCCCCGAAGAGCCTTACCCTGGTAACCGCGGGATCCAATCCCAGTTGTTCCAGGGAAAACAAAAGGTAATAAATCACTTCCGGGGGCCCGGAGAAGGGAAAGGAGTTGTAGAATAATAATTTTCGGTTCGCAAAAATTGCGAGGTCCATCTGCGTCCCGGACAGGTGCAGAAAGCAGAGGGTCCCCTGCCTGCTGCTCGGGAGTTTAAGGAGGCTTTCCAGCAAAACGGTACCACTATGCCTGAATTCGAACTCCCCGAACAGGTCGTAGATATAATTGTTCACATTGGCAAAAGGGACGTACACATTCACCATATCCAGTCCTTCCAGGCGATCATAATCGAGGTGGTCAGAGGCCTGGATCCGGGCATTGAACTTTAAATAATTGGCCAGGTGATCCGGGTCGAAAAGGGGTTGGGGCACAAGGGTAAATAGGGCGTTGCGGTGGATGGCAATCACTTCGGAAAAAAAGTATTCAAGCACCCCCTTCTCAGCGAAGCTTTCCCTGAGTTCCCGGTGGAGGTCAAAAGGGCTTACGTCTTGTTTGAAGTGCACCGAATGACTCAGGGCCAGGGAGTTTGACAGGGTATCCAGCACGCAAAAAGAAAGTCCATCCAGGCTTACCTGGATGGACAGTTTGTGAAAGGCGTTTTCCGTAGTCTCCTCCGGGTTATTGGTCTCCTTTTTTGTCATAGATCGGGGGCCAGTTTCCGCTGGTGCTCACTTCGGTAAGCGAGCCTACTTTTATTTCCGTACCATTTACTTCCTCCACGCTAACCTGTACGTTTTCGCGGGCCAGGAGGTCCTTGGGCTGATCGTAAAGCACCACGGACTTGGCTACCTTGGCTTCAAAAACCGGAGCCTTGTATCCACTTTTTTCAATTATTTCGGCCTTCATCGTGAACTGTTCGTTGTTTTGTCCGTAGGGCACATACATCATTTGCTTGTAGCGTTCGCTATTGCGGAAGATGGAGTCCTTAACCGGCACAAAGCCCAGGGTGTCGATAATGGTAATTTCCTTGAGCATATCGATTTGGTACACCTTATCGAATTCCATGTAGGAAGAGTCGCGCTGCTGGGTAATGGTATATTTTGCGGTATCCACAAAAGCCACCAGGCTATTGAAATCATTGGCGTAGCGCCCGTTCACCGTTTTATAGGCTTCCTGGGCGTTGCGGATATCCTTGAGCTTTTGAATCACTTCTGCAAATCGTTCTTTCTTGACTTTATCGAATTCGATGGGCCCGGTCACGGATTTGTAGATCATATACCCGAGGAAAATACATACGATCCAAAGAACAATCTGAAGTATGGTTTTCATTTTAGAGAATGTTAATTTGATTTAGTGGTAAACACAAAACTACACTTTTTTTTTAATCGCGAAAGGCTTTCCCTTAAAATCCTCCCTATCTTTGAGGGCCTATGAAACCCCTTACCGAGGCCTCTTTTTACGCGCTTCTGAGCGAAAAATTCCCCCACGTCCCCACCGCCAAACAGGATTTAGCCCTCCGGGCCCTTTCCGGGTTCCTGATCAGGGGGAACCCGGGAGAACTTTTCCTCCTGAAAGGGTATGCGGGCACAGGTAAGACCACTTTGCTGGGCACCCTGATCGCCAACCTCTGGCACCTGCGCAAAAAAGCGGTACTGATGGCGCCTACTGGGAGGGCTGCCAAGGTCATGGCCTCCTACACCGGCACCGCAGCCCACACCATCCACCGGCAGATTTACTTTCCAAAAAAAGAACGGGGTGGGGGAGTGCGGTTTACCCTTGCCCCCAACCGCCACCGCGACACCATTTTCATCGTCGATGAGGCCTCTATGATCCCCGACAACCCTACCGATACCGGGCCTGGTAACGCCGGCTCCCTGCTGGACGACCTGATCACCTTTGTCTATTCGGGACACAAATGCATGCTGGTCCTAATTGGCGACACGGCCCAGCTCCCACCGGTCAGGTTGTCGCTCAGTCCAGCCCTGGATGCTCAGCGGCTTGAATTGCAATATGGAAAAACAGTGGTGGAACTCGAACTCGATGAGGTGATGCGGCAGGCTGAGGGCTCGGGGATCCTGATGAATGCCACCCGCCTTCGGGAGGGCATTGCCTCGGAGCCCCTTCCGGAATTCCGTTTTGCCCTTTCGGGGTTCAGCGATGTGGTGCGGCTTGTGGACGGTTACGAAATACAGGATGCCATCAACGAGTCTTTCGACACGTACGGGAAGGAAGAAACCGCCCTCATCGTGCGGTCGAACAAAAGGGCCAACCTGTACAACCAGAATATCCGGAGCCGGTTGCTTTTTCTGGAAAATGAGCTGGCTGCGGGCGATTTCCTCATGGTGGTCAAAAACAATTACTTTTGGTTGAAAAGCTCCTCTGAAGCCGGTTTCATCGCCAACGGCGATATCCTGGAAGTCCTGGAGATCTTTGCCTTTAAAAACCTTTACGGTTTTCACTTTGCAGAGGTAAGGGTCCGGATGGTAGACTACCCCGGCCAACCCGCCTTTGAAACGGTGTTGTTGCTGGATACGCTTCAGGCAGAAAGCCCGGCCCTGACCTACGAAGACAATAACCGCCTCTACCAGGAGGTGATGAAGGATTATGAAGGGGAACGGTCGGGCTACAAGAAATTCCTCAGTGTCAAAAACAACCCGTATTTCAATGCCCTGCAGGTAAAGTTTTCCTATGCCATTACCTGCCACAAGGCCCAGGGCGGGCAATGGGAGCAGGTTTTCATAGAACAGCCCTACCTGGAAGGGAGCCCCGACAGGGACTACCAGCGCTGGCTGTATACGGCAGTTACCCGGGCGAGGACCCGCCTGTTCCTGATCGGGTTCCAGTCCGATTTTTTTCTCAACGGCGAATAACTTACTTTTAAAGGAAAACCTGTTTTATGACCGCAGAGACGATAATGAGCGTCTTCCTGGGGATCGGGCTGGCGGCATCTGCCGGATTTCGGGTATTCCTTCCCCTGTTTGCCCTTTCCCTGGCATCCTACGCCGGGTTGTGGGAACTCAACCCGGAATGGGCCTGGATGGGGAGCCTGCCCGCCCTGATTACCCTGGGAGTGGCGACAGTAGCCGAACTTTTCGCCTATTTTATACCCCTGGTGGACAACCTCCTCGATGCGCTGGCCCTTCCCCTGGCCGCCCTGGCGGGGACCGCGGTGGTGGTATCCACCCTCGCCGGGATGGATCCGGTGGTTACCTGGAGCCTGGCGATCATCGCCGGGGGCGGCACGGCAACGGCTATCAAAGGGGCCGCTACAGGGGGCAGGCTGGTATCTTCGGCGGGGACCGGGGGGCTTGCCAACCCGGCTATAGCCGCCGTGGAGACCGCCACGGCAACGACCCTGAGCCTGGCCGCCGTGCTGGCCCCTGTACTGGCGGCCTTGCTGGTGATCGTGGTACTGGTATTTGTGTTCCGGATCTACCGGAAACTAAGGCCGCATCGCCGGGGAGATTGACCGGGGAATTAATGTATTTTTGCGAAACGAACCACAAGCCGATGCGTTTGAAAACCATAGCCATGATCCCGGCGCGCTACGCCGCCTCCCGGTTTCCGGGAAAACTGATGCAAGACCTGGGGGGGAAACCCGTCATCGTACGGACTTACGAGGCCGCCCTGGGCACCGGGCTTTTCGATGAGGTGTTGGTGGTTACCGACAGCGAAGAAATTGCCGGGGCTATCAGGAAGGAAGGTGGAAAGGTGATGATGAGCCGGGAGGCCCATGAAACGGGAAGTGACCGGATAGCCGAAGCCGTGGAGGGCCTCGAGGTGGACCTTGTAGTCAACGTGCAGGGCGATGAACCCTTTACGGAACGGGAAAGTCTGGAGAAGCTCCTCCAGGTGTTCAGGGAAGACCCGAAAGAGGAGGTTGACCTGGCTTCCCTGATGACCGAAATCTCTGATGCCGATGAAATCCGCGACCCGAATACCGTCAAGGTCATTACGGACCGGTTGGGTTTTGCCATGTATTTTTCAAGGGCCCCCATCCCGTACCAGCGGGCGGAGCAGCCAAAAGCACGGTATTTCAAGCATAAGGGGGTATACGCTTTCCGAAAACGGGCCCTGCTCGATTTCAGGAACCTGCCGATGCAACCCCTGGAAACTGTGGAAAAAATTGAAGCCATCCGGTACCTTGAGTACGGGAAAAAGATCAAAATGGTGGAAACAAGGGTTACGGGCATCGAGATCGATACCCCGGAGGACCTGGAACGGGCCAAGGCAGCATGGACATGAAATTCGAAAACATAACCACAATTGGTTTTGATGCCGATGATACCCTGTGGGTAAATGAGACCTACTTCCGGGAGGCGGAGGAGGAATTTGCCGCCCTGCTCGAACCCTATGAAACCAAGAACACCATTGACCAGGAACTTTTCAGGAAGGAAATGCAAAACCTGGACCTGTACGGATATGGCATCAAAGGGTTTATGCTTTCCATGATTGAATCGGCCCTGGAACTTTCCAACCAGCAGGTCTCCCAGAGTACCCTGGCCCACATCCTGCAGATCGGGAAGAACATGATTGCCCACCCGTTGGAACTGCTCGACGGGGTTGCAGAGGTCCTGGAGGCCCTCCACCACAAATACCGCCTGCTGGTGCTCACCAAGGGGGATCTCCTGGACCAGGAGCGCAAACTTGAAAAATCGGGGCTGATACAATACTTCCACCATGTGGAAGTGCTCAGCGATAAGAAGGAGGACAACTACCGCCGATTGCTGGACCACCTTGAAATCGGGGTGGATGAATTCCTAATGGTGGGGAACTCCCTGAAATCAGATGTCCTCCCTATCCTGAACATCGGGGCCCGGGCCATCCATGTCCCCTTTCACACGACCTGGGCTCACGAAGAGGTGGAACCGCACCTGCACAACAATGAGCACCTTACCCTTCCCAGCCTCAGGGAACTGCTAAGGTATTTAATCTGATGCTATGAAATTGAAGGATCAAACGAATGTCAGCGCCGCCCTGAAGGGTACCAAATACCGGAATTTCCCCATGGTCCCCAGGGTAATATTCGGGTCGGGCTGCTTCGACCAGTTGGGGGAAATCCTGCTGCCAGCCCGCAAGCATGCCCAGGCCCCCATGATTTTCCTGGTCGATGATGTCTTCGAGGGAAAAACCCTGATGGGTCGCATCCCTGCCATAATGGAAGACCGTATCATCCTGATTTCCGCCAGGGAGGAACCCCGGACCGGACAGGTGGATGCCCTGGTGCGAAGGATTCGTTCTGAAAGCCCTTATCCGCCTTCAGGGATTGTGGGCATAGGGGGGGGGACCCTGCTCGACCTGGCCAAGGCTGTCGCCATTATGATCAACAATGAAGGCCCCACCGAGGCCTATCAGGGCTGGGACCTGGTCCGCCACCCCGCAGTATACCATGTCGGGGTGCCTACCCTGAGTGGGACCGGGGCTGAAGTTTCCCGTACCACCGTATTGCTTGGCCCCGACCGGAAGCTGGGCATCAATTCGGACCATACCCCTTTCGACCAGGTGGTCCTCGACCCGGACCTTACCCTGGGGGTCCCCAGGGAACAATGGTTCTACACCGGGATGGACTGCTTTATCCACTGCGTCGAATCGCTGAATGGAGGCTATATCAATGCGTTTAGCCGGAGTTACGGGGAAAAGGCCATGGAGTTATGCCAGGAGGTATTCCTTGGCGACCTTTCCCCGGAGGAAAGCCGCGAAAACCTGATGATGGCCTCCTGGCACGGGGGCATGAGCATCGCCTACAGCCAGGTGGGGGTTGCCCATGCCCTGAGTTACGGCCTGTCCTATGTGTTGCATATTCCCCATGGCCTGGGGAATTGCCTGGTGTTTCAGCATTTGTCTGAATTCTACCCCGAAGGGGTACGGCTTTTCGAAAGGATGATGAAAAAACAGGGGATTGTTTTGCCGGAGGGCTTTTGCTCCGGGTTGCCCGAGGAAGAACTCGACCTTATGGCACAGGTGGCCCTTGAGATGGAGCCCCTTTGGGAAAACGCCCTGGGCGAAGGATGGAGGGAGCAGGTAGGGCCCGAACGCATCAAGGATATTTATCGAAAAATCTAAGCCCCAAAGGGTATGAAGGCCATCGCCTCTTTTATCTACTATCGCCTTCTGGGGTGGACCCTGGAGGGAAGTTTCCCGAACGTCGACAAGTGCGTGGTCATTGTTGTCCCCCACACCCACTGGGTAGATTTCTTACTCGGCCTCCTGATCCGCAGGGTGGTGGGTACCGACATCCATTACATTGGTAAGAAAAGCCTTTTCGAAGGGCCCTTTGGCTGGTTTTTCCGGTGGATGGGGGGGACCCCGGTAGAACGTACCAAAAGCAGCGACACCGTACAGGCCATTGCCGATATTTTCAGGGAGCGCGAAGAATTCCGCCTGGCCCTTTCCCCTGAAGGGACCCGTAAAAAAGTCGAGCGCTGGCGCACGGGATACTATTACATCGCCCAGGCTGCGCAGGTTCCCATCGTCCTGGTAGCTTTTGACTATGGCAGCCGGACCATACGCATTTCAGAACCCCAAACCCCCACGGGCGATTATGAGAAAGACTATGCGGGGTATCGGGAGTTTTTTAAAGGCGTGGTAGGCCGGGTTCCCGAGTATTCTTTCTGAATCATCAAAGGTTATTCCTGCATATTGTGGAAGACGTTCTGCACGTCGTCGTCTTCCTCGATTTTTTCAAGGAGTTTTTCCACGTCCCCGGCCTGCTCAGGGGAGAGTTCCTTGGTGACCTGGGGGATACGGTCGAAGCCGGAGGAGAGGATTTCGATGCCGCGGGCTTCGAGTTCCCTCTGGATGGCCCCGAAGGCCTCAAAGGGGCCATAAATGTGGATGCCGTCCTCATCGAGGAAAACCTCTTCGGCCCCGAAATCGATCAGGTCCAGCTCTAGTTCTTCCGGGTCGAGGCCTGCGGGTTTGATCGTAAAATTACAGGTGTGGTCGAACAGGAACTCCACCGAGCCGGAGGTGCCCAGGTTGCCGTTGCACTTGTTGAAATAGCTGCGGATGTTGGCTACGGTGCGCGTGTGGTTATCGGTGGCCGTTTCGATCAAAATGGCAATGCCGTGGGGGGCATAGCCCTCGTAGAGGAGTTCCTTGAAGTCGCCCTGCGATTTGTCGGAGGCACGTTTGATGGCCCGCTCGACGTTCTCCTTGGGCATGTTCACCGCCTTGGCGTTCTGGATCACAGCCCGCAGGCGCGAGTTGTTTTCCGGCTCGGGCCCACCCTCCCTGACCGCGATCACAATATCTTTCCCGATCCGCGTGAAGGCCTTGGACATGGCGGCCCAGCGCTTGAATTTTCGGGCTTTGCGAAACTCAAATGCTCTTCCCATAAACAGCTGCTAAATTTGAGGAACAAAAATAGGAATTCCCCCGTCCCGGTCAAACTGGAAACGACAATCCCCAGCCCCCCCTTACTCGTCTGTGCCCACCAGGGCTTCAATCGTTTTGGCCAGTCGGAAATCCTTCGCCGTTACGCCCCCGGCATCGTGGGTGCTCAGGCGGATATGGAGCCGGTTGTACACATTGGTCCAGTCGGGGTGGTGTCCCTGCGCTTCACACTCAAAGGCAATGCGGGTCATCAGGGTAAAGGCTTCCCGGAAATTCTGGAATTCAAAGGTGGTTTCCAGGGCGTTCTCGTCGTATTCCCACCCTTCGAGTTCCGCGAGGCGGTCTTCAATTTCCTTTTCAGATAATGGGTCCATGGATTTCTGGTTTTAGCGTTTCCCTGTAAAGCTACGAAGCTTATTGCTTAATCAGGTCATCGATAACCTCCTGATAGCTCAATTGGAGGTTTTTGGGCAAAAGGTTGTCTTTTGGGAGTACCGCCAGGTAGCGTTCTTCATTGGTGGTATAGACCCTTTTGAACACGGGGGTACCCTGGTCAAGGTGCGCAGCCATCTCCCGGATGAGGTCGTCGTGATGCACCAGGTCGCGGGAGCCCAGGTGGTAAATCCCGTACTTATCGCGGTTGATGAGGTAATGCACCTGCTGGCAAAGCCGGTCGTGGGAGGTCACGTTGATCACGAGGTTGGGAAATACCTCAATAGGGGCCCCCAGGTCGAGGGCATCGCGGATTTCCCGCACCCTTGGGGAGGCATTGCCAAAAACCATGGGCAATCGGAGGATCCCCATTTTCCTGGCCGGCAGGCGCAGCAGCATATTTTCGATGCGGATTTTGAGCCGGCCGTAGACACTCTCCGACAGGGTCTTGTCGTATTCGTAGGAAGGGAATTTACTGTAGGCGTCAAAAACGTTGGCAGAGGAAAGGAAGAGCATGCGCACCGGGTTTTTGGCGATGTATTCCGCCAGATGTGCATGGGCCTGTATTTGCGCCCCGAAATCCCCGCGCAGGGCGGAAATCACCAGGTCGGGCTTCACTTCCTCCAGCAGGCGGTATATGTCATCCTCCAGCAGGTCATAGTGAAAAAATTTCCGGTTTCCCTCAAAACTCCGGCGCGCGGAGCAATAGGTCGCATAGGTGTCAAAGTAATTGCACAACTCCCTGTAGATGGCGTTCCCCAGAAACCCGCTTCCCCCTAAGATCAAAATTTTCTTTCCTGCTTCCCGCACCCTTCTGTTCTGGTTTTTCCTTCCTATCCCTTATAAAACGGGAGTTTGACCACGGTGGCCGGCAAAAGGTTCCTGCGGATCTGAATATGGATTTCCGTTCCGGGCGCCGAAAGCGCAATCGGTACATACCCCATGCCGATCCCCATGCCAAGGGAGGGCGACATGGTCCCGGAGGTTACCTTTCCAACGGGGTTGCCCTGGGCGTCGGTTATTGGGTAGTCGTGCCTGGGAATTCCCCGCTCTTCCAGCTGAAAGCCGACCAGTTTGCGCTCCACCCCCGCTTCTTTCTGACGGGCAAGGCCCTCGCTGTTGACGAAGTCCTTGGTGAATTTCGTGATCCATCCCAGGCCTGCTTCCAGGGGGGAGGTGGTGTCATCGATATCATTGCCGTACAGGCAGTAACCCATTTCCAGGCGCAGGGTATCGCGAGCCGCCAGGCCGATCGGTTTGATCCCGAAAGGCGCACCGGCCTCCATGACCCGGTCCCAGACCTGCTGTACTTCACTATTGCGGCAATACACCTCAAAGCCCCCGGAGCCGGTGTATCCGGTGGCCGAAAGGATCACGTGGGGCACCCCTGCGAAATCCCCCACCTCGAAGTGGTAGAAAGGGATGGCCCCCAGGTCTGCGGAGGTCAGCGATTGCATGGCATCCGCCGCTTTGGGCCCCTGAATGGCCAGCAGGGAGTACTCGTCCGAAAGGTCCCTCATGTCAGCCCCCACGGCTTTGTTGTATTTGGCAATATGCGCCCAGTCCTTGGCGATATTCGAGGCATTCACCACCAGCAGGTACGTCTCCGGCTTGACCCTGTAGACGATCAGGTCGTCCACTATGCCGCCGGTTTCATTGGGCATGCAACTATACTGTGCCCGACCCACCTCCAGCCTGGAGGCGTCATTGGAGGTCACCTTCTGGATGAGCTCGAGCGCTTTTGGCCCCTCGATAAGGAACTCTCCCATATGGGACACATCGAAAACCCCAACGGCCTCCCGCACGGTTTGGTGCTCAGCGTTGACCCCCTCGTACGAAACGGGCATGTTATAGCCCGCAAAAGGGACCATTTTGGCCCCGAGGGCCTTATGTGTGGCGGATAATGCAGTTTCTTTCATCAGGATGGTTTGCTACCCCGCAAAAGTATTGAAAATAGTTGACAGGGGGCAAAAAGCATTTCCCTTCGTTTGGGTTCACTTTGCGAGAAGGGCCTCCTTGAGCTGGGCATAGCCGGCTATGGAGGTAAACACTTTTTTTCGGGGCATCAATTCCCGTAACCCCGGGGGGAGCTCGAGTTCGAGATGCAGGCATGCTTCCACCGTTTCCCGGAATTTAATGGCGTGGGCCGTTTCCAGAAAGACACCCCGCCCCCCCCCTGAGGCTTCCAGGTAGCGTTTCAGGCCCAGGTACCCCACAGCCCCATGTGGGTCTGCCACATAGCCGAAGCGCTCATGGAGTTCCCTGATCCCCTCCAGGGTCTGGTCATCGGAGAAGGCGTAGGCGCTCAGGTACCGGGCCAGAACTTCGGAACGGTTTTGAAACAGCTGCAGGACCCTGCTGAAATTGCTCGGGTCGGCCACATCCATGGCATTGGACAAAGTAGCCACAGCGGGGTTCGGGGCATACGTGCGGGAAGCCATGTACCGGGGTACGGTATCGTTCTGGTTGGTGCAGGCCACAAAGTGCGCGGCGGGCATCCCCATTTTACAGGCCAGCATGCCCGCACAAAGGTTCCCGAAGTTGCCGCTGGGCACTGCAAAAACCAGTTCCGGGGTTCCAGGCCCGGCCTGTTGGAAAGCCCGAACGTAATAAAGCATTTGGGGCAGCCACCGGGCCACGTTGATGCTGTTGGCAGAGGTCAGGGTCAGGGATTCGTTCATTTCAGGGTCCAGGAAGGCTTTCTTAACCATCGCCTGGCAATCGTCAAAAGTGCCTTCCACCCGGAAAGCCCTGATGTTTTCACCCAGGGTGGTCAGCTGCCGTTCCTGGATGTCGCTGACCATGCCTTTTGGGTATAGGATAACCACGTCTACCCCCGGAACCCCCAGGAACCCCCTGGCCACGGCACCCCCGGTGTCGCCGCTGGTGGCTACCAGCACTGTGGTGCGGGTATTGGCGGCCTGGGAAAAATAGCCCAGGCACCCTGCCATGAACGTGGCGCCGACATCTTTAAACGCCAGGGTGGGGCCGTGGAACAATTCAAGTACCCCGACCTTATCCCCGAGCCAAACCAGGGGGGTGTCAAAGGCAAGGGTTTTCTCGAGGATGGTCCTGAGCTGGGGTCCCGGAAGGGAATCCCCCGTAAAGGGGAGCATCAGTTCCAGGGCAATTTCCAAAAATGGGCGGTGGTGCATTTCCGACCAGAAGCGTTTCGGGAAGGCAGGGATCCGCTCAGGGAAATAGAGGCCCCGGTCTGGGGCGATCCCGCGCAGGGCCGCTTCCCGGAAACCGACCTTTGGTGCTTTACCCTCCAGGCTGTAGTACTCCATGTCAGGCAATTTGGTCGTTTTGTCCAGTTTCCGCCGGGCGTACCCCCTGTGGGCTTACTGCTGATACGTAGAGGTTAAAAGGGATCCCGAGGGGCCCATAGGCCTCCTTCAGGGCTTCGCCGACCTGGCGGGCGGGTTGCGCACCCCGGGTGAGGGCAAAGACCGAGGGGCCCGAACCGGAAATCCCGAAGCCCAGGGCTCCCGCCTGCAGGGCTGCTTCTTTGAGTTTCCCAAACCCGGGGATGAGGAGGGAGCGCACAGGCTCCACAATGCCATCTTCCAGGGACCGGCTGATCAGGTCGTAGTCTTCCGTAAAAAGCCCGGTGATAAGTCCCCCGACATTGCCCCACTGCCGGATTCCCTGCTGCAGGGTAATCGTTTTTTTAAGGAGGCTGCGGGAATCGGATGTTTTAAGCTCAATCTGGGGGTGCAGTACCACGGCGTGGAGCAGGGGGGGGCAATGCACCCGGGCGATATCCAGGGGTGTGTAGCTTCGGATCAGGGTGATACCCCCGAAGAGGGCCGGCGCTACATTATCGGCATGCGGGGCCCCGCTGGCCAGGGCTTCCCCCGAAGCCGCAAACCCGGTCAGTTCCGTCAGGGTAAAGGGGTTTCCCAGCAGGGTATTCAGCCCCCAAACCGCACCGGCCGCACTGGCTGCGCTGCTACCGATCCCACTCCCCGGAAGGATGTGCTTCTCGATTTCCATTTCCACGCCCCCGCCATAGCCGGAAACCCTGAGCAGGGCCTGGGCAGCCACCCCGGCCACGTTCCTTTCGGCCTCCAGGGGGAGGGACCCCCCGCTGATCCGGGTAATCCGGACCCCGGGCTGTTCGGAGAGCCTGAGGGTCATGTAGTCTCCAACCCCTTCCAGGGCGAGTCCCAGGACGTCAAATCCACAGGAAAGGTTGGCGATGGTCGCCGGGCAAAATACGCGCAATTCAGTTGGGTTCATTTTGTGGCTCTAATGGTTCTGTCCTGGCTTATACCTTTCCTGCCCTGATGATGTCGGCGAAAATCCCGGAGGCGGTAACTTCGGCCCCGGCCCCGGCCCCCTTCACCACCAGGGGCTGCTCCCGGTACCGGTCGGTGTAGAAGAGGACAATGTTGTCACTCCCTTTAAGGGAGAAGAAATCATGGCCCTCCGGGACCTCCTCCAGGCCTACCCAGGCCTTTCCTGCATTGAACTCCGCGACGAATCTCAGGAGTTTGCCACCCCGGGTGGCATTGTTGTACAAGGCCTGAAAATGGGGCTCCCCGGCTTGAAGGGCCTCGTAAAACCCTTCCAGGGCAGGGGCCTCCAGGGCCCCTTGGGGCAGGAAGCCCCGGTTCCCGATGTCATCCAGTTCCAGGCCGTGCCCGCTTTCCCTTGCGAGGATAAGGATTTTGCGCATCACATCTACCCCGCTGAGGTCGATTCTGGGGTCGGGCTCGGTATACCCTTCCTCACGGGCTTCCTTCACGATTTCAACGAAAGGCCTTTCCCCCGTATAGGTATTCAAGATATAATTCAGGCTCCCGGAAAGTACCGCCTGGATACGGTGGATTCGATCGCCTGACAGCACGAGGTTTTTCAGGGTGTCGATCACCGGAAGGCCTGCCCCCACATTGGTTTCAAACAGGAAGGGGACCCCATAGGTCCGGGCAAGGCCTTTTAAGCGGGCATACTCCCCATAGGCAGCGGAACAGGCTATTTTGTTGCAGGTCACCACGGCAATACTGCCCTGCAGGTACCGGGCGTATCCCCCTGCAATGGATTCACTGGCCGTATTATCCACAAAGAGGGCATTCCTTAAGTTAAGCGTCCTGACCGTTTGGTAAAAGGCGTCGGGGTCGGCCGGGATGCCGTTTTCCAGCAGGCGTTCCCATTGGTCCAGGTCCAGGCCGTCTTCCGCGAATACCATTTTCCGGGAATTGGAGATCCCAACCACCCGGAGTTGCAACCGGTGCTGCGCGCTGAGGTAGTGTTGCTGGTTGCGGATTTGCGCGAGGAGGCGCGAACCCACATTGCCGACCCCCATAATAAACAGGTTCAGGGGCTTTATCCGCTCTTCGAAGAATTCTTCATGCAGGGTGTTGAGGGCCTTTTTGACATCGGATGACGCGATTACGGCCGAGATGTTCCGCTCGGAAGCCCCCTGGGCAATGGCCCGGATATTGACGTTGTTGCGCCCCAGGGCGCTGAACATTTTTCCACTGAGCCCCTGGTGGTGTTTCATCTGGTCCCCAACCAGGGCTACGATGGATAACCCGTTTTCCACCAGTACCGGTTTTACTTCCCCCTTGGAACGCTCGAAGGCAAATGCCTCGTCCAGGGCCGATGCAGCCCGGGCGAGGTCTTTTTCATGGATGCCGGCGCAGAGCGAATGCTCTGAAGACGCCTGCGTAATCAGGACCACGTTGATCCGTTCGGCCGACAGGACCTCAAAAAAGCGCCTGCTTACCCCCGGGATGCCGACCATCCCGGGCCCTTCCAGGGAGAGCAGCCCGATTTCCGGCACATAGCTGATGCCCCTGACCGTCCTTCCCGCCCCGTTGGCGGAAGCTTCGATGCGGGTCCCCGGCGCCTTGGGGTCAAAGGTATTTCGGATCGATAGCGGGATCCCTGCCTGCAAGACCGGGCGGATGGTGGGCGGGTAGAGGACCTTGGCCCCGAAATGGGACAATTCCATGGCCTCTTCATAAGAGATCACAGCAATTGGCCGGGCTTGCGGCACCACCCGTGGGTTGGCGGTGTACATCCCGCTTACGTCGGTCCAGATTTGCAGTTCCGAGGCCCCGGTAGCCGCAGCATAGAGGGCGGCCGTATAGTCTGAGCCCCCCCGCCCCAGGGTGGTGGTATGCCCTTCCGGGGTGGCCCCGATAAACCCGGGGAGTACCACGATGGGTGGAGAGCCGTCGAGTGCTTCCCTGACGAGGGCATAGGTGTTGTCTTCTGCAACACGGGCATTTCCATAGGTATTATCGGTGCGGATCAGTTTCCGGCTATCCCTGAAACCGGCCTGAAGGCCCTGGCCGGAATAGTAGGAGGCGATGATAAATGAGGACAATAGTTCCCCGTAGCTCAGGATTTTGTCCTGGATTTTCGGGGTTGTTTCCCCGATCAGGAATGAGCCTTCCAACAGGGTTTCAAGGGTATTCAGGTCTTTTTTGACTTTTCCAACCACAGCGGGCTGCCCCTGGGGGGGCAAGAGCCCCCTTACGGTATCCAGGTGCCTGCTTTCAATGGCTTCCAGGGATTCCCGCCACGCCTCGTCCTGGGCTGCAGCCTGCTGGGTGGCCTTTACCAGGAGGTCGGTTATGCCCCCCAGGGCAGAGACGACCACCAGGGCGGGGGTTTCGGTAGCTTTCACAATCGCCAGGGTACTGGCGATGGACTCCGGGGTGGCCACGGAGGTCCCCCCAAATTTTAAGACAATCATAGGTCAGGTATTCATCGGGCGGGGTTGCGGGCCCGGGTATCCCGTTCAGGTCCCAAAAAGTCCGGCCCCGGCCCGGTAACACCCCAAAAGTAGTACATTTGAAACCCTGTCCAAATCCTGACCCCGGAAATACACAGGATTCAGAAATCGGGGATTTTTCTTTTGGATCTTTCCAACATTTGCTTCCTTTATAAGGAAATAGGCAATCCGGGAACCTATGAAAATACTTAGTCGAGAACAGTTCTACGAGGCAGACCGACGGACGCTTTCCGCTGAAGGGATCCCTGGCGAAGCCCTTATGGAACGGGCGGCAACGCGGGTCTTTGACTGGCTCCATGCCCGCCTTGAGGGAGCGCCGGTGCCTGTTTTTGTTTTCTGCGGCGTGGGGAACAATGGTGGCGATGGCCTGGTCGTGGCCCGACACCTTCTGGACCATGGGTACACAGTAGATGTTTTTGTGGTGGATTACAGCCAGGCGCGATCGGAGGATTTCCTGACCAACCTGAAACGGCTGAAGGGGCGAAAGAAGTGGCCGGAATACCTCGACCAGGGAAGTCCCCTCCCGGAAATCCCCGCCAACGGGGTAATTATAGACGCGATATTTGGCATTGGCCTGAATCGCCCCCCCGATCCGTGGGTGGCAGACCTGATCCGGCACCTGAATAGCTCCGGGGCGTTTGTCCTGAGCATCGATATGCCCTCGGGCCTCTACCTGCACCGGGTCCCGGAAGACCCTTCTGCCGTGGTGGGGGCTGATGTCCTCCTGACGTTCATGGCCCCCAAACTCGTTTTTTTCCTACCCCAAACCGGGGTATTTGCAGAGCGTTGGGAAGTGCTCGATATCGGTCAGGACCCCGTATATATGGAGGAGGCAGAGGCCGCATATAACCTGGTCGGGCGTGAAATGGTGCGCACATTTTACAGGCCCCGGACGAAGTTTTCCCATAAGGGGACCTATGGGCATGCCCTGGTATTGGGGGGCAGCCATGGGAAAATCGGGGCGGTGGCCCTGGCTGCAAAGGCGGCATTGGCCAGCGGGGCCGGGCTGGTTACCGCCTGTGTGCCGGAGTGCGGGTATGTGCCCCTGCAGGCCCAGCTACCTGAGGTCATGGTGCTGACCACCCCCGGTTTTTCAGAGCATACGGAGCTTCCCGACGTGGGGGCAGCACAGGTGTGTGGCATCGGCATGGGCATGGGTACGGGTGAACCTGTACAAAAGGCGTTCCTCGCCTGGCTCGAAAAAATGCAAACACCGGTACTGCTGGACGCGGACGCGCTAAACATCCTGAGCCTCCACCCTGCGGACCTGCATCGGATCCCCGGGGGGAGTATCCTGACCCCCCACCCGGGGGAACTGAAACGCCTGGTTGGTCCCTGGAAAGATGATTTTGACAAACTTGAAAAAGCGTTGGTATTTGCCGGCGCCCACAAGTGCATTCTTGTCGTTAAGGGCGCCCATACCATGGTTTTTGCACAGGGGAAAGGGTATGTCAATACCACAGGCAACCCGGGCATGGCCACGGCCGGAAGCGGGGATGTACTAAGCGGGATGATTACGGGGTTGCTCGCCCAGGGGTATGAGCCGCTGCAGGCAGCGTTGCTTGGGGTATACCTCCACGGGAGGGCCGGGGATCTCGGTGCTTCCCGAACGGGGTATGAGGCCCTGACTGCTACGGAGATAATCTCCTCGATTTCTCAGGCATTCCTTGAATTGTCGGGCCCTGCGGGCCCGGACCAAAAGCATACTGCCGGGGGGTGAAGTTGTGGGCAAAGGCCCTTCAGTGGCCAGGAAAGGCTATTCAGGATTGCTGATCACCAGCCTTTTGCGCACCCACTTCAGTGCGTTCTGGTAATCCACAAAGAATTTCATGGACTTTCTGTAGAACATTTTCTCGATATGGAAGTTATGCATATCCACTTCCTTATTGGAAACGATGGCGAAAGCCTTTAGGTTTTCCAGTTCCCTGAGGTAGGTGTATACCGTGGGGTCGATGGCATAGGAATTCGTCCGGTGGCTGATAAAGCCGAAGTTTCGGTCCCTGAAATGGATCTCGGAGATCCCGATGATTTGGTAAGCGCGTTCCAGGGTGAGGGTCGATCCTTCGTCGAAGAGGGAAACCATGTAATTGTCATAAACCTGAATCTTTCCAACATCGAGCAGGTACTCCTTGACGATGACGGTCTTTTTGGCCGGTCCGTAGCTCATTCCATTTTTCATTTTAGTGTCTCAGGGCGAAAGTACCCGTAAGCCCCCCGAAACGGAAAATTATTAGATTAATGACCGAAATATCGCATATAAGGTGCCTGCCGGCAGGCGCCTGTATTCCTATTCCTACGAAAGGGGGAAAGGGGTACAAAAAAAGGGCGTCCCCTTTCAGGGACACCCCGTATAATCAATTTCCTACAGGCCTCAGGCCTCCTTGGAAGACTCGCTGGATTTGGTGATGGCAATACTCAGGCGGTCGTTGCCTTCGTCCAGGTCCATGGTGATGTGGTCACCCTCCTGCAGCTTGGCATTGACGATTTCCTCGGCCAGGGCATCTTCGATGTATTTCTGTATGGCCCTTTTAAGGGGGCGGGCCCCGTATTGCTTGTCAAAGCCCTTTTCGGCAATATAGTCCCTGGCCCTGTCGGTGAGCTGGAGTTCATAGCCGATATCCCTGATACGGGCATAGAGTTTCTTCAGCTCGATATCGATGATCAGGTGGATGTGTTCCCGCTCCAGGGGGTTGAATACGATCACGTCATCGATCCGGTTCAGGAATTCCGGGGCGAAGGCCTTTTTAAGGGCATTTTCGATTACGCTTTTCTGGTAAGTATCCTCCTGGGATTTCCTTGCAGCGGTACCAAAACCAACCCCCTGCCCGAAGTCCTTTAACTGCCGGGCCCCGATATTGGAGGTCATGATGATGATGGTGTTGCGGAAGTCGATCTTCCGGCCCAGGCTGTCGGTGAGGTATCCGTCGTCGAGTACCTGCAACAGCATGTTGAACACATCCGGGTGGGCTTTCTCAACCTCGTCGAGCAGGATAACGGAATAGGGTTTGCGGCGCACCTTTTCGGTCAGCTGCCCCCCTTCTTCATATCCCACATATCCGGGAGGCGCCCCGACCAGCCGGGAGATGGCGAATTTTTCCATGTATTCGCTCATGTCGATGCGCACCAGGGCATCTTCGGAGTCGAACAGTTCTTTTGCCAGGACCTTGGCCAGCTGGGTTTTGCCCACCCCGGTCTGGCCGAGGAAAATAAAGCTGCCAATGGGTTTGTTGGGGTCTTTCAGCCCGGCCCTGTTGCGCTGGATGGCCTTGGCCACCTTTTGCACGGCTTCATCCTGCCCGATGACGCTGTTTTTGATCAGGTCGGGCAACTTTGCGAGTTTGTTGCTTTCTGTCTGGGCAATCTTGTTTACCGGGATGCCGCTCATCATCGATACCACGTCGGCCACATTGTCGGCGGTAACGGTTTCGCGGTTCAGGCGGCTCTCTTCCTCCCATTTCTCCTGGGCGATGGAGAGGTCCTTCTCGAGTCGCTTTTCATCGTCCCGGAGCTTGGCGGCCTCCTCGTAGCGTTGCTTTTTGACCACGCTGTTTTTGAGGTCCCGCACCTCATCGAGCTGCTTTTCCAGTTCCAGGATCTGCTTGGGCACGTCCATGTTCACAATATGGACCCGGGAACCGGCCTCGTCCAGGGCGTCAATGGCCTTGTCGGGCAGGAAGCGGTCGGTGATGTACCGGTTGGTTAGCTTCACGCAGGCATCGATAGCCTCTTCCGTGTAGTTCACGTTATGGTGGTCCTCGTATTTTCCTTTAATGTTTTTGAGGATTTCGATGGTTTCCTCCACGGAAGTGGGTTCCACCATGACTTTCTGGAACCTCCGTTCCAGGGCGCCGTCCTTTTCGATGTACTGCCGGTACTCATCGAGGGTAGTGGCACCGATGCACTGTATTTCGCCCCTGGCCAGGGCGGGTTTGAACATATTGGAGGCGTCGAGGCTTCCGGTGGCGCCGCCAGCCCCCACGATGGTGTGGATTTCATCGATGAAGAGGATCACATCGTCATTCTTTTCGAGCTCGTTCATCACGGCCTTCATCCGCTCCTCGAACTGCCCGCGGTATTTGGTACCCGCCACCAGGGAAGCCAGGTCCAGGGTAACCACCCTTTTATTGTAGAGGATGCGCGACACTTTTTTGTTGATGATCCTCAGGGCAAGGCCTTCCGCAATGGCGCTTTTCCCCACCCCGGGTTCCCCGATCAGCAGGGGGTTGTTTTTTTTGCGACGGCTCAGGATTTGGGAGACCCGTTCGATCTCCTTCTCCCGCCCGACCACGGGGTCCAGTTTGTTTTCCTCAGCCAGTTGGGTGAGGTCCCGGCCAAAATTGTCCAGCACAGGGGTCTTGGATTTCTTGCTCCCCTTCTGGGCGGCACTGCCTGTATAGGAGCCCTCCTTGCTTTCCCCCACGTCATCTGAATCGCTGGGGAATTCCGCGGAAGGGGATTCGCGGTAGTCCTCTTCGCTCTCGCTGGTTATCATGCTTTTGAATTGTTCCTTTACCCCATCGTAGTCTACTTTCATCTTGTGCAGCAGCTTGGTGGTGGGGTCGTTTTCGTTCCGCAGGATACAGAGCAGGAGGTGGGCTGTATTGATCGAAGAACTCTGGAAAAGCTTGGCTTCCAGAAAGGTGGTCTTCAGGGCGCGCTCTGCCTGCCGGGTCAGGTGCAGGTTCTTTTTATCCTTGGGCTGGTTGTTGGCATTTGGGTTGGGGGGGCTGAGGATCTCGACCTTCCTGCGCAGGTGTTCCAGGTCCACGTCCATGGCATCGAGAATGCTGATGGCCTTCCCGTTTCCATCGCGCAGCAACCCCAGCATCAGGTGCTCGGTACCGATAAAATCATGGCCGAGTCTGAGTGCTTCCTCTTTGCTGTAGGCAATTACGTCTTTTACCCTTGGTGAAAAATTATCATCCATAAATGCTCCTTAATCAAAATTAAAATTACGAAATCTATTTTTAAGATAGACAAATACCGTACCCATATTCGATAAACCTGTCCGAATAGACAAAAAATAAGGCGATTTACAAAAAAATTAACGCGGCATTTATCCACCTTCACCCCCCCGGATTCTGTTGATAAATTCTTGAATAAAACTCCGCCGGCTACCCTCAAAACCTTCGATTTTACGTATATTGGCATGATTTTTTAACCCCAAAATCTGAACTAAAACAGTACTATGGCGGAAGGAGAAAAATTGATCCCCATCAACATTGAAGATGAGATGAAATCGGCCTACATCGACTATTCGATGTCGGTCATTGTGTCACGTGCCCTGCCAGATGTCAGGGATGGCCTGAAACCCGTACACCGGAGGGTGCTTTTCGGGATGCACGAACTGGGGGTTCGGTCCACCAGCGCGCATAAAAAATCGGCCAGGATTGTCGGGGAGGTTTTGGGTAAGTATCACCCCCATGGCGATACTTCCGTTTATGACACCATGGTCCGGATGGCCCAGGAATGGAGCCTGAGGTATATGCTTATCGACGGGCAGGGGAATTTTGGTTCCATAGACGGCGACAGCCCTGCGGCCATGAGGTATACCGAGGCCCGCATGCGCAAGATAGCCGACGAGATGCTTGCCGACATCGACAAGGAGACCGTTGACCTCCAGCTGAATTTTGACGATTCCCTGCAGGAACCCACCGTGTTGCCCACGCGCATCCCGAACCTGCTGGTTAACGGGGCTTCCGGGATAGCCGTGGGTATGGCCACCAACATGGCCCCCCACAACCTTTCCGAGGTGGTTGACGGTACCGTTGCTTATATTGACAACCGCGAGATCGAAATCGACGAGCTGATCCAGCACATCAAAGCCCCGGATTTCCCAACAGGCGGGATTATTTACGGATACGACGGGGTGCGGGAGGCCTTCCACACCGGCCGGGGAAGGGTGGTGATGCGGGCCCGGGCCCATTTTGAAGAAATCCAGGGCCGGGAATGCATCGTGGTCACCGAAATCCCCTACCAGGTCAACAAAGCCGATATGATCAAGAAAACGGTTGACCTGATCAACGAGAAAAAGGTGGAGGGCATTGCAGATATCCGCGATGAATCCAACCGGAAGGGTATGCGGGTGGTCTATGTCCTGAAACGGGACGCCATCCCGAACATCGTTTTGAATACCCTGTACAAGTATACCGCCCTGCAAACTTCCTTTAGCGTGAACAATATCGCCCTGGTGGGCGGAAGGCCGCAACTGCTGAACCTGAAGGAAATGATCGGGTATTTTGTGGAACACCGCCACGAGGTGGTGACGCGGCGTTCGCAGTACGAGCTGCGGAAGGCGGAGGAACGCGCACACATCCTGGAAGGGCTGATCATCGCCTCAGACAACATCGACGAGGTGATCGCGATCATCAGGGGGTCTGCAAACCCGGAAGAAGCCCGGGAAAACCTGATTGAGCGCTTCAAGCTTACCGAAATCCAGGCGCGGGCCATCGTGGAGATGCGGTTGCGCCAGCTCACGGGCCTGGAGCAGGATAAGCTCCGCTCGGAATACGAGGAGGTCCTGGCCTCCATAGAAGACCTCAAGGACATCCTGGCCAGGGAGGAGCGCCGGATGGAGATCATTAAGGAAGAACTCCTGGAGGTAAAGGAAAAGTACGGGGATGCCCGCCGTTCGGAGATCAACTATGCAGGGGGGGACCTCAGCATCGAGGACATGATCCCCGATGAGCAGGTGGTGATCACCATTTCCCACGCCGGCTACATCAAGCGCACCCCCCTGACGGAATACAAGACCCAGCACAGGGGCGGGGTGGGGCAGAAAGCCTCTTCCACGCGCAATGAGGATTTCCTCGAACACCTTTTCGTTGGGACCAACCACCAGTACATGCTCTTCTTTACCCAGAACGGGCAGTGTTTCTGGCTTCGCGTTTACGAGATCCCGGAAGGGAGCCGCACCTCCAAGGGAAGGGCGATCCAGAACCTGATCAATATTGCCCAGGACGATAAGGTAAAGGCATTTATCTGTACCCGAGACCTCAAGGACGAGGAGTACGTCAACAGCCATTACGTAATAATGGCCACCAAGAAGGGGATCGTGAAAAAGACCCCCCTGGAGCAGTATTCCCGCCCCCGTCAGAACGGGATCATTGCCATCAATGTAAGGGAAGGTGACGAATTGCTGGAGGCGAAGCTCACCACGGGCACAAGCCAGATCTTCCTCGGGCTGAAATCGGGCAAGGCAATCAGGTTCGAGGAAAGCAAGACCCGGCCCATGGGTCGCAATGCCTCCGGGGTTCGCGGCATCACCCTTGCCAATGACAAGGATGAGGTCATCGGGATGGTTTCCGTAAACAATTTCGACGAGGATATCCTGGTAGTTTCAGAGCATGGCTACGGGAAACGCTCCAGCATCGACGATTACCGGATTACCAACCGGGGCGGCAAAGGCGTCAAGACCATCTCCATCACCAAAAAGACCGGTGGCCTGGTGGCTATCAAGAACGTTTCCGACCTCGATGACCTGATGATCATCAACAAATCGGGCATCGCCATCCGCATGAGCGTGGAAGACCTGCGCACCATGGGGCGGGCCACCCAGGGGGTAAAGCTTATCAACCTCAGGGATAACGATTCCATCGCCGCAGTGGCTAAGGTGATGAAGGATGAGGAAAACCTCGATGAGGCCGAAATCATGGATATGGAGGTAAAAACCGAAGATGGCACGGTCCTTGACCAGGAACATCCGGATTCCCCTGAAAACTCGTAAATAATCCAAACACTGAATTTGAATAAACACTAATTTGAATAAACACGATTACATGAAAACCAAAATCTTTCTTATGGCGGCCCTGCTGATGAGCGTGGCCGGATTTTCTCAGAAGAACGAAATCAAGGCAGCGGAAAAAGCCTTGAAGAGCGGCGATATCGCCACAGCAAAGGCCAGCCTTGAAAGCGCTGCAGGGCTGATTTCCGGGGCCGATGAACGGACCCAGGCCCAGTATTATTTCCTCCAGGGGCAGGTATTTGCCGACCTGGGAAGGAAAGGTGATGCCAGTGCCTTTCAGCAGGCTGTGGACGCCTACAACAAAGTAGTGAGCATCGAGGAGGCCAGCGGCAAGGCCAAATACACTGCCGACGCCAAGACCCAGATGACGACAGTGGCAAATGACCTGGTGAATGCCGCTGTGGAAGACAACAAAAACAAAAATTTCAAGGATGCTGCCGAAAAACTCTACATGAGCTACAAACTCAGCCCCAGGGATACGGTATTCCTGTACTATGCCGCCAGCAGCGCGGTGAACGGGGGTGAGTACGAAATGGCCCTGGACTACTACAAGGAGCTGAAAGATGTCGGGTACGACGGGAGCACCATGGTTTACAAGGCTACCAACGTGGAAACTGGCGAGGTGGAGGAAATGGACAAAACCCAGCGCGACATCATGGTGAAATCGGGCACCTACACCAACCCGATGGATGAGAAAACCGAATCCAAACACGCTGAAATTGTAAGGAATATTGCCCTGATCTACACCCAGCTGGGCCAGAATGACGAAGCCCTTGAAGCCTATAAGGATGCGCGTGCCGACAACCCGAACGACGTAAACCTGGTGCTGAATGAGGCCAACCTGTACTACCAGATGGGGGATAAGGACAAATTCAAGTCCCTGATGGGTGAGGCGGCACGCATGGCTCCCGACAACCCGGACCTGCATTACAACATCGGGGTGATCAACATGGAGCAGGGAGACCTGGAGGCAGCCCGTGCAGCCTACCGGAAGGCGATTGAAGTCAACCCCGGATACGTAAATGCCCAGTTGAACCTTTCCACCACGTATGTGAACGAGGGGAACGCCCTGATTGACGAAATGAACGCCCTGGGGACCTCCCGGGCCGATATCGCCAAATACGACGAACTCAAGCAAAAGAAGGACGACTTGTTTTCCGAAGGGGCCAGGGTCCTGGAAGATGCCCTGAAGACAAACCCCGACAACCAAAGTGTGCTTTCGCAACTCAAGAACATCTACGGTGCCCTTGGGGATACCGAGAACTTTATGCGCATCAAAAAACTGCTGGGCGAATAAGTCCAGGCACCTGATGAAATGAGGCCCCGGTTACCCCCGGGGCTTTTTTTATTCTGCGATTTTCTTGATGACCCTCAGCGGATGGGTGTAGCGCCTAAGGCTGGTGTTGAAGATGCCCGTGTGGTCGATCCGGTCGATGCGGACCTCCCCGTCGCAATGGATGATGTAGTTGTCCTTCATGATGATCCCCACATGGTTGATCACCCCATCGGGTCCGTCGAAGAACGCGAGGTCTCCCGGGTCGCTTTCTTCGATAAAGCTCAGGGGAACCCCCTGGGTGGCTTGCTGGTTCGGGTTTCGTTTCAGCAACAGGCCCTGGCTGCGGTAAACCATCTGGCTCAGGCCCCCGGCATCAATCCCAAACGGGGAACGCCCCCCCTGCATTTCCGGGGTACCCAGGTACAGGAGGGCTGTTTCGACCAGGGCCTCCTTCCCGGCCCCCTGTTGGGGAAATACGGCTCCTTCATGCGAATGGCCGAGGTGTGCGGCATGCCTGACGCTAGCCCCCAGGGGGACGGCAAGCAGTACCCCGTCAACGGTACAGATGTGCGACACCAGGTCTGCGGCGCACCCGCCGCCCGACTCCTGTTCCAAAGCGCGGTAGGCGGCTTCCTCCAGGGAGTGGACCTGGCTGTTGCGCACCCATCCTTCGGTTTGGTCGGCCTGTGTCCTGATGCGGCTCCAGTGCTTTCGGGATTCCAACAGGCAAAACAGCTCCCCGTACAGCAATTGGGTCACCAGGCCGCTATGGCCGTCCGCGGTTTCGTGGACAGGAAGTAGGCTCAGGGAACAAATACCGTATTGCATTCCTTCTGCTCGCGGGGTTTAGGACCTTTCGATGACCATGGCTGAGGCGCCCCCCCCTCCGTTGCAGATGGCGGCGGCCCCCAGGCGGGCATTATTTTGCCGGAGGATATGGATAAGGGTGACCAGGATCCTTGCCCCGGAACAGCCCAGGGGGTGGCCGAGGGATACGGCACCACCGTGTACATTGACATTGCGGTCAGTCAGCCCCAGTAATTTGATGTTTGCCAACCCGACTACACTGAAGGCCTCGTTGAACTCAAAATAGTCGATGTCGCCAAGGGATACCCCGGCTTTGTCGAGGGCCAGGGGGAGGGCTTTGGCAGGGGCCGTGGTAAACCATTTGGGTTCCTGAGCGGCATCGGCGTAGCTTCGGATACGCGCCAGGGGTTCAAGCCCCAGTTCTTTTGCCTTTTCCGCGCTCATCAGTACCAGGGCAGCCGCGCCGTCATTGATGGTGGACGCATTGGCCGCGGTTACCGTGCCTTCCTTTGAGAACGCAGGCCGGAGTTGCGGGATTTTATCCATATGCACATTCCTGTATTCTTCATCCCGGGCGACTACCAGGGCATCCCCCCGTCGCTGGGGGACTTCCACGGGCACCACCTCGTCGGCGAACTTCCCGCCCTCCCAGGCCGCCGCGGAACGCTCGTAGGACTGTATGGCAAAGGCATCCTGGTCTTCCCGGCTGAACTGGTATTCTGCAGCGCAGGCATCGGCACAGACGCCCATGGCCTGCTCGTCATAAGCATCCACCAGCCCGTCTTTTTGCATCCCGTCCAACAGGGTGGCCGGCCCGAACTTTTGTCCGCTCCTCAGGTGGAGGTAATGGGGAATAAGGCTCATATTTTCCATGCCCCCGGCGACCATGATGGCCCGGTCACCCAGGGCGATGGCCTGGGCTGCCTGCATGACAGCCTTCATGCCTGAGGCGCATACCTTGTTCACCGTTGTACAGGGAACCGTATCCGGGATTCCGGCATAGATCGCAGCTTGCCGTGCGGGCGCCTGCCCGGCCCCTGCCTGCACCACGTGGCCCATCAGGACCTCTTCCACCTTTGCAGGGTCGAGCCCTATTTTATCGAGTGCCCCCCGGATGGCTACTGCCCCGAGCCTGGGGGCGGGGATGCTGGAGAGGGATCCCATGAAACTACCTATTGGGGTCCGGACGGCGGACACGATGACAACCTCTTTCATTGGATGGATTTTTTCTGTTGCAAATTTACTAAATTAAACCCGGATGCTCCGGCCGGGTGGTGCAAAAGGCCACCAAATAGCGGGGGATTTTCCTATTTTTGACCCGAAGAGCCGGCCCTATGTCCAAAACCCTGGATTCCCTGTACCGATCCCAAGCGACGATATACAAGTATATCCTGTATTTTGCGGCCATTGGATGCATCGTTTTTTTCTTCCCACGGGGCGGGCAGTTCAAATACGAATTCCAGAAAGGGAAACCCTGGCAGTACGAGAACCTCTACGCCCCTTTCGATTTTTCCATACGGAAGTCGGCTGAAGAACTTGCCGCAGAGCGGCAGGCGATCGAACAGGAGCAGATCCCCTACTACCGGTACGAATCCGATACCGCCCGGGAGGTACACCAGGATTACGAGGCGCAGTTCCCGAATTTTTTTCCGCAATCTGAATTTTCCCCGGCCCAATGGGCGCGCCTGGGCCGAAAAGGGCGGGAAATGATCGACAGCGTATACAGCCGGGGCCTTCTTGAAGAAGGGGCGGTTCCCAAATCCACGGAAGTGTATTTGGTGCGTAACAATGAGGCCAGCCGGGTGCCTGCGCACACCCTGCTTCATCCCGGGGAAATGGAAGGTTACCTGGGGCGCCTGGTTTCCCAAAAACGGGAAGAACCCTTTGCGGCGGCGTACCGTTCCCTCCTGCTCAGGGTGCTCAAGCCAAACCTGGTCCTCGACAAGGGCCTTATGGAAAGGGAATTGCAAAACCGGTTGTCGGGGATTTCCCTTACACGGGGCAGCGTGGACGAGGGTAAACTGATCATCGCCAAAGGGGAGGTGGTGGAAGCGGAAAACCTGAAGGTCCTGGAATCCCTGAAGGCAGAATACGAATCGGAACTCTGGTCGGTCCGCAATACCTATTTCATACAGGCCGGCTATACCGTGCTGGTTGCCCTGGTGCTGATGATGCTGCTTCTGTTCCTGAAAAAGTACCGCCCGGAGGTATATCGAAACAATGTTAACGTCACCTTTATTTTCTTCAATATCCTTGTGATGGTGTTTCTGACCACCCTTGTGGTCAAATATGACCAGGCCATGGTGTTTGTGGTGCCCCTGTGTATCCTGCCGCTGATTCTGAAGACCTTTTTCGATGCCCGCCTGGGGCTGTTTGTCCATGTACTGACCGTGCTGATCCTCGGCTTTGTAGTGCCCAACAGCTTCGAATACATTTTCCTGCAGATCGTAGCCGGGATTGTAACGATCCTCACGGTTTCCGAATTGTACAAGCGGGCCAACCTTTTTATTTCCGTGGGCCAGATCACCCTGATCTACATCCTGGGGTATTTTGCCTTCCACGTGATCCACGAGGGCAACCTGGACAATATCGTGTGGGTGACCTTCGGGTACTTCCTGCTCAACGGCATGATTACCCTATTCGCCCAGCCCCTGATCTATATCTATGAAAAGATGTTTGGGATGGTTTCCGATGTGTCGCTGCTGGAGCTTTCCGATACGAATTCCAGGTTGCTTAAGGAATTGTCGAACAAGGCCCCGGGGACCTTCAACCATTCCCTGCAGGTGGCGAACCTGGCCGAGGCTGCGGCCAACGAGATCGGGGCAAACGCCATGCTGGTGAGGGTAGGGGCCCTGTACCACGATATCGGTAAAATGAACAACCCCACCTTCTTTACGGAAAACCAGACCACCAACATCAACCCCCACGACGACCTGGACCCCCAAACCAGCGCCCGGGTCATCATAAAGCACGTCCTGGAAGGGATCGAAATGGCCCGAAAGAACAAGCTCCCCGACCGGATTATCGACTTTATCAGGACCCACCACGGCACCACCCTGGTCTACTATTTCTTTAAAAAGGCCCGGGAAGCCGACCCCGAGGGAATTCAGGAAGAGGAATTCCGTTATCCCGGCCCCATCCCGTTCTCAAGGGAGACCGCCATCCTGATGATGTCGGATGCGGTGGAGGCGGCCTCCAAAAGCCTGGTAAACCCGACCTACCCGATCATCGATGAATTCGTGGACCGCATCGTAGGGGGCCAAATGCAGGCGGGGCAGTTCCTGAATGCCGATATTACCTTCAAGGACATCGAAACGGTGAAAAAGGTCCTCAAACAACGCCTAACCAATATCTACCACCTGCGCGTGGAATACCCGGAATAAGTCTGGTTTATTTCAGGGGAACGCCAAGGGGAAGAGG
This sequence comes from Robiginitalea marina, assembly GCF_024006985.1. Classification (GTDB taxonomy): domain Bacteria; phylum Bacteroidota; class Bacteroidia; order Flavobacteriales; family Flavobacteriaceae; genus Robiginitalea; species Robiginitalea marina. The sequence goes on along the minus strand of NZ_JAMXIB010000002.1, from coordinate 3,048 downwards.
CTGGTCTTTTCGGGACTACCCCTGGTTTTTACTAATAAATTCCTAAAAATGTAGGAATTATGCGGTTTCGGCCTTAACTTTTAATCAACAACCGCAAAATGCTGATAAAATGGTAAAGGCAGCCCTCTTTTCGACGCTCACCCTTTTCGCTATTTTTTCCCTGTCTGCCCAGGGCCAGGCCAGGACCCCTTTGCCTTCCTTTATGGAGCAGGGGGCATTCCCATACCAGGACCAGGTGATCGCCGATTCCCTGGCGCGGTGGGAGGAGCGGGTTTACCTCCATACCGACCGGGACCAGGCCCTGCCCGGGGATGTCCTTTTTTTCAAAGCCTATGTTTTCAACAGCCCTACCCGCAGGCGGTTCAGCCCCAGCGGGGTGTTGCGTGTGGAACTGCGCGACAGGGAAAATGCCCTGGTCGCGGCCCAGTACCACCCGATCCGGGAGGGGACGGGGGAAGGCGTGCTAAGGCTTCCCGGGAAGCTCCGTGAGGGCTCCTACGAGCTCCTGGCGTATACCCGCTGGATGAAGAATTACGGGGAAGGACAGTTTTTCAGGATGCCGATCCGGGTAGGGGAGGCTACGGAAAACCTTGATTTGCCTGAGCCCCCCCCGTCGGAAGGCATCTCCTTCCACCCCGAAGGGGGCCGGTTGCTGGCAGGCCTCCCGAACCGGCTCATATTGCGGTCAACCGATGACCTGCAAGGTGCTATCGTCGATGAAACAGGGGATGCCGTGGTAAAGGTCCAGGGCTATGCGGATGGCTATGGCCTGGCTATTTTCCGTCCCCTGGAGGGTAAATCCTACCAGTTCCAAACGGCCAACGGGGAACTTTTTCCACTGCCCGGGGTGGAACCCCGGGGGTATGCCCTGAAGATGAACAACCTTTCCCCGGAGAAGCTCCTTATCGAGGTGGAGGCCACCGAAGGCATGGGCGCGCAGCCCCTGTTGCTCGAGGGGGAGCAGGATGGACGGTTGCCGTTCGTCCATGTGCTCGAATTCAAGGACGGACCCACCCAGGCCTTCGAAATCCCTACGGCGGGGTTGGCCCGGGGGCTGATGACTTTCCGGCTAAGGGATTACGACGGGACGCAGTGGGCAGAGCGCTCTGTTTGGCTGGATCCAAGGAAGGAACTGGACATTGAGGTGGCCCCGATCGGCCCGGCCGACGGATCTGCAAAGCAGGCCGCCTTCAGAATACGGGTAACCGCCCCCGACGGGACCCCCGTGCAAACCGACCTCTCCGTGGGTGTCCGCAAGGGCGCGGTATCTGGGGAGTGGGGGCTTGACGCCTTTTTGCAACCGGGGTGGCTTTCGACGCGCAACCCGGGCGACCGGAGGGAACGGTTTCTATCCGACCTGAAAGCACTAAGCAATACAGGGGAGGCCCGGGAGAAGGCATTCCCCGGTGAAATCAGGTATCCGGTACAGCGGAGCCTGGAGTTGCACGGCACAGCCTATGACCTGGAGAACAACCTACTGGCCAAAACCAGGGTACAGGTACTGGCCACCTCCGATTCCACCCTGGTCATCCGGGAAGTGACCACCGATGCCGCCGGGGTGCTGCACCTCGAAGGCCTGGAGGTGGTGGGAGAGACCCAACTCGTCTTCCGCACCCGGGGTGACGACCAGAAAGAACGGTTGGTGAAGGTGGTCCCGATCCGGGAAAAAACACCCGGCAAAGGAGTGGGCATAGCCGAACCCGCGAAGAGCAAAAGCTATGCGAAAACCCAGCGGAAAATGGAGGTTGTGGAAGCTACACAGCCGGTACCTTACGACACCACAGGGGTCATAAAGCTAAGGGAAGCCACCGTTGAGGATAAACGCAGGCTGCAACACGAGTTGGTGCCCAGCCTTTACGGGGTGCAACCCAACCCCAGGGACATCGTGTATCAGGACCTTGAAAAACCCCTGCCCATCGATTTGTTGTTGCTTAAAATTCCCGGGTTCCAGGTAAGGCCCACCGTAGAGGGGATTCCCGTGGCGTATCATTTGCGAAGGGGCGGGGGAGGAGTGCTCTGGGTAGTGGACGGGCAGATCATCCGCACCGGAGGGGATCCGGAATATTCCCCCCTGGTTTACCTTACCCCGTTGGATATCCTCAGGATTGAATTCCTTATCGATGCGGGGCAAACCTCCATATTTGGCGTGCAGGCGCCTACCGGCGTGGTGTTGATCTATACCCGTAGCGGCAATTTCCTGGATTATGTGGACCGGAAGGAAGGGGGGCTTAATTTTAAAGGTTACGAACCCGAACTGGATTTCGAATCCTACCTGGCTGAGCGCAACCGAAACCGAAAGCTTCGGAAAACCGAGCTTTCCACCGTATACTGGAACCCCGGGGTGCAAACCGATGAAAACGGGGAGGCCGTAATCCGCTTCGACATCCCTGAAGACACTGAAAATTTGCAGTTTAGGGTGGAAGCACTTTCCCCAGATGGCCTGCCGGGCTCGTTCCGAAAAGACTTAAGGGAAATGCGGTAGCCGGGTGCAGGAAAAACTTCCGTAAAAAGTTGCGTCCCAAAACCATAAAAACTACCTTTGCATCCGCATTAACCCGGAGGTAGTTTCGGAACGTTCTTTTCAGGAAAAAAATTGGAGAGGTGCCGGAGTGGTAACGGAGCAGATTGCTAATCTGTCGACGGGTAACCGTCGCCTGGGTTCGAGTCCCAGTCTCTCCGCTCAAACCTCGCCCAGCGAGGCTGCAGCGGACCTGTCCGCTGTTTTTTTTTCACAGCGCGGCGTTGCCCTGAACCAGACCGGTAGGTGTTGTTCGCGGTAAACTCTGCCGGGTCCCTTTGTTGCTTGGGCAGCAGCGGGATTTAAAAACTTGTTTTCTGCTTTTGGCGGAATTACCGGTTTGAGAGTTGAGTTATTGAGGCCCACGCGCCAGCTGGCTTCCCGATAGCTATCGGGACTAAAAACGTCCACTGGACGTTATCTTAACGCTCGGCCCGGGGTGTAGCGTAGCCCGGTTATCGCGTCCCGCCTTTGGCGGGAAGGCCGCAGGGCCGAATAAAATATTGGATTGGGCAGGATTCTTACCTGCC
>NZ_JAMXIB010000029.1 GCF_024006985.1 Robiginitalea marina | reverse complement strand
AGGGCAATCAAAATCCCGATCACCACCAGCACGATCTCCCCGAAGGCATACAGCAGGTATCGGTTGATCTTATTTTCGGCAAGCAGGCGTTGGCGGAGATGTCGGAAGAAGCGGATCATTGCGTTGCCTTTAGTTCACGTGCGATGAGCTCAAGTATCCGGACGTTCTGGCTTCGTACAAGATTGAGTTCCTGCATCGCGTCAAGGATCTGGCCAAATCTTTCAGCCAGGAAGTCTTCAAATAACGGGTCGCCTACCAGGGCCCGATAATCTGAACTGAATTTGCTTTTGCTGGAATCGTAGAACCAGGTTTCGTAATCGACTTTGCGCACATGCGGGGCCATAATCCGATTGGCATTATCGAGCCACGAATTGATATGGCGCTCTTCATTTTCTGCAGCGTCTGCCACCACATCCTGCCAGCTGAAAAGCAGATTCACGAGGGTATCATTTTGTATTAGGTGTACATCTCCAGATGCAATCCCCGATCGAAGCGCCCCGTTTTGGGGGTCGAAAGTCCAGAGGTAAATGGTTTCACTCAGCCATATCCGCAAAGAGTCATCGGAGACCTGCTTCGCCTGCTCGAGGGTCAGGACAAAGAATTTACGCGTGGCCTGAACAACCCGGGCGTTAAAATAATTTACACTGTCGAGTTGCTTGAGGTTCGCATTGAATTCAACCGAAAGCGCCCGAAGCAAGGCCTCTTTTTTTGCATGGCTTTTTTGGTTTTCGCTCCAGGTATTGACCTGCAGGGCAATCAAAATCCCGATCACCACCAGCACGATCTCCCCGAAGGCATACAGCAGGTATCGGTTGATCTTATTTTCGGCAAGCAG
>NZ_JAMXIB010000028.1 GCF_024006985.1 Robiginitalea marina | reverse complement strand
GGAAGGTCATTGGCCGGGTCGTCGATCTCATCGTTCACATCGTACCCGTCATTCACATCGCTGCCTTCGTACCCGTCGTCCAGGCCGTCCCCGTCGGTGTCCGTACCCGTAAAAGTCCAGTCGGGCTGCCCGTCGAAGTCAAAGTCGTTCCCCTCGTTGTTGTCGGGTACCTGGTCGTTGTCGGAATCATCATCAAGGTAATCGGGTTCATCCGTACCGTCGGTGTTCTCGGGGGTAATTCCAACAACCCCGGGACCTTCATATGCATCGTCCAGGCCATTTCCATTGCTATCTTCCCCACTGGGCGGTACATACCCGTCTGTCGGTTGGCCTTCCACGTTGTCGGGGATGCCGTCGTTGTCGGAGTCGATGTCCAGGTAATCGGGGCGGCCGTCCCCGTCGGTATTCACCGGGTCCAACCCCTGGGAACCATCCCCTTCGTAGGCATCGTCCAGGCCATTACCGTTGGCGTCTTCCCCGCTAGGGGGCACGTACCCGTCGGCAGGCTGGGCTTCCACATTGTCCAACAGGCCGTCGTTGTCGGAATCGATATCGAGGTAATCGGGGTGGCCGTCCCCGTCGGTATCGGTGGGGTTTGTAGCAGGGTCGTCATCCCCATCGGTGTTCGCATCCTCGGTGGTATCCAACAGGCCGTCCCCGTCGCTGTCGAGGTCTTCCGCGTCAGGGACCCCATCCCCGTCGGTGTCCGTATCGTCTCCGCCACCGTTGCCATTGCCGTCATCCGTGGGGTCGAGGTAGTCCGGGGTGCCGTCTTCATCGCTGTCGTCATTGGTCGGATCGCCATCCTGGTCCGCGTCCTCATCCGGGGTGCTCACCCCATCCCCGTCGTCGTCCGCATCCCGATAGTTCACATCCCCTTCCCCGTCCGTGTCCGGGAGGTCATTGGCCGGGTCGTCGATCTCATCGTTCACATCGAACCCGTCATTCACATCGCTGCCCTCGTACCCATCGTCCAGGCCGTCCCC
>NZ_JAMXIB010000027.1 GCF_024006985.1 Robiginitalea marina | reverse complement strand
GTGGAGACATAGCCCGAGAGGTCCACATCTTGCGTGCCCCCGTTCTCCAGGGTCAGCGTCAGGGTGTTGCCCGTAAGGCTGAAGTCTGTGATCTGTTGGTCATCCGTATTGTCCAGGTACGGGGTCAAATCCACGCTGCCCCCGTCTTCCAGGGTCAGGGTATTGCCGCTCAGGCTAAGCCCCTGGTCGTCGGTGCTACCGGCAGCAAGTTCGGCCAGGACCCCTTCCACATCCGAAGAAGTAAAGTTTCCGCCGGCATCAGCTACGGATACTTCTGCTGCGGTCTGGTCGTCGGTTTCTGTAAACACAGTAGTTGTACCATCTTCAGAAGTATAGGTAAAACTGCCATCGGCATTGTCTACTAATGTGGTTATGGTCTCGTCGATATCCGTTACTGTGCCCCCGGCATCGGTGATCGTTGCAATGCGGTTTCCCGCCACGGTGTTGCTTATGGCTATGCCGTTTGTATTGATGGTTACATCAGAACCGTCATTATTGGTAAAGGTATAGGTACCATTCCCGTTGTCTGTGAGGTCCGCTTTGCTAACCGTCTGGGGAACCCCGTTCTCATTGACATAGGTAAAGCTGCCATCCCCGTTATCAGTCAGGTTGGTCACTGTTTCGGCGATGGACACCGATGCCACGTTCAGATACAGCGCCCCGTCAGAACCTACCGTTATGTTGTTGTTTGCGTCCCCGCTGATCAGGGGTGCCGATAGGGTACCACCCCCATCGGTTACGGCTACCGCCCCGGCTGTGACCGCTACCGAAGTGTTGTATTCATTGCCGACTACCTGGTCACTATCCGCGGCAGCATCAGCAGCCAGTTCATCCAGCGCTGCCTGCACGTTGGTAGCAGAAAGGCCTGAAGCTGCATTGTCATAGGGATTGGAACTGGCAGCGGTATTTATCGTTTGTACAGCCCCGGATTCATTGGTATAGGTATAGGTGCCATCCCCGTTGTCGACCAGGGTGGTCACTGTGTTGTTGGTGTCGATGATCACCGAAGTGCCAAAGTCATCCGTGATCGTATAGGTGCCGTCCGTATTGTCCACCACCGTGGCGCTCTTCGCATCGAAGGTTACAGGGGTGCCATCCTCATCCGTATAAGTGAACGTGCCGTCCCC
>NZ_JAMXIB010000026.1 GCF_024006985.1 Robiginitalea marina | reverse complement strand
GCTAATTCGCTAATTTGCTAATTGACCCTGATAGTCTCAGGCAAACCTCTCCCTGCCTTCCCCTACTTTACGTAGTCTCAGGCAGACTCGAACTGCCGACCTCTACATTATCAGTGTAGCGCTCTAACCAGCTGAGCTATGAGACTTCTTACAGTTGCAGTGTACCAATGCCCTACTTCAGGCACCAACCCACTGTATGGTAAAAATGACAAACAATAAACAACATCCGTCCCTCTTTAAAACCGAAGATAAAAACCCGGACGGGAAGAAATTAAACTCCGCTTCGCAATCTATTGCCTTATATAAGGCAGCACAAGTGAACAATTCTCTAGAAAGGAGGTGTTCCAGCCGCACCTTCCGGTACGGCTACCTTGTTACGACTTAGCCCTAGTTACCGATCTTGCCCTAGGCCGCTCCTTGCGGTGACGGACTTCAGGCACTCCCGGCTTCCATGGCTTGACGGGCGGTGTGTACAAGGCCCGGGAACGTATTCACCGGATCATGGCTGATATCCGATTACTAGCGATTCCAGCTTCACGGGGTCGGGTTGCAGACCCCGATCCGAACTGTGACCGGTTTTTTAGATTCGCTCCGCCTTGCGACGTGGCTGCTCATTGTACCGGCCATTGTAGCACGTGTGTAGCCCAGGACGTAAGGGCCGTGATGATTTGACGTCATCCCCACCTTCCTCACGGTTTGCACCGGCAGTCCCGTTAGAGTCCCCATCTTTACATGCTGGCAACTAACGGTAGGGGTTGCGCTCGTTATAGGACTTAACCTGACACCTCACGGCACGAGCTGACGACAACCATGCAGCACCTTGAAGAGTGTCCGAAGAAAAAGGCATCTCTGCCCCTGTCACTCCCCATTTAAGCCCTGGTAAGGTTCCTCGCGTATCATCGAATTAAACCACATGCTCCACCGCTTGTGCGGGCCCCCGTCAATTCCTTTGAGTTTCATTCTTGCGAACGTACTCCCCAGGTGGGACACTTATCACTTTCGCTTAGCCACCGAACCCGAAAGCCCGACAGCTAGTGTCCATCGTTTACGGCGTGGACTACCGGGGTATCTAATCCCGTTCGCTCCCCACGCTTTCGTCCATCAGCGTCAGTCGGCGGTTAGTGACCTGCCTTCGCAATCGGTGTTCTATGTGATCTCTATGCATTTCACCGCTACACCACATATTCCGGCCACTTCACCGCAACTCAAGACCAGCAGTATCAAAGGCAATTTTACGGTTGAGCCGCAAACTTTCACCCCTGACTTACTGGCCCGCCTGCGGACCCTTTAAACCCAATGATTCCGGATAACGCTCGGACCCTCCGTATTACCGCGGCTGCTGGCACGGAGTTAGCCGGTCCTTATTCTTACGGTACCGTCATCTGCCCACACGTGGGCATTATTCTTCCCGTAAAAAAGCAGTTTACAACCCATAAGGCCGTCTTCCTGCACGCGGCATGGCTGGATCAGTCTTGCGACCATTGTCCAATATTCCTCACTGCTGCCTCCCGTAGGAGTCTGGTCCGTGTCTCAGTACCAGTGTGGGGGATCCCCCTCTCAGGGCCCCTACCTATCGATGCCTAGGTGAGCCGTTACCTCACCTACTAACTAATAGGACGCATAGCCATCCTCCACCACCAAAGCTTTAATTACTTCAGGATGCCCCAAAATAATCCCATGGGGTATTAATCCGAATTTCTCCGGGCTATCCCCCTGTGAAGGGTAGGTTCTATACGCGTTACGCACCCGTGCGCCACTCGCCACCAACCCGAAGGTCGTGCTGCCGTTCGACTTGCATGTGTTAGGCCTGCCGCTAGCGTTCATCCTGAGCCAGGATCAAACTCTTCATCGTAGATCGTAAATACTATAGTTCAACCTATACTACCTAAAACAATCAATCACGAAAAGTCCAACTCCCAACCCGTACCAGGTTCTTATCCCCTGTCTTAAAAATTGACGGATGTTGTTTATTTGTACAAAATACCCCCCCTGATCCCTCAGGAGAAGTATACGCTGTTTGTCATTATGTCAATGAACTCCTTAATCCACGCTCCTGAAAAACCCCGCTCAATAACCCACAGTTCCTCTCAAAAGCGGGTGCAAATATAAGAGGGTTTTT
>NZ_JAMXIB010000025.1 GCF_024006985.1 Robiginitalea marina | reverse complement strand
TTATCGAGGTTCTGTTTGAGGTCTTCCACAATGGCCCGGACCTCGGAAAGGTCGCCCTTTTCCAGTTCTTCAGCCATTTCTTCGAGCAGTTCATTGCTGACCTCCGAGAAGTTGTTGACAAAGTTGAGCGGGTTCTGGATCTCATGGGCGATGCCTGCGGTGAGCTCGCCCAGGGAGGCCATTTTTTCAGATTGGATGAGTTGGGTCTGGGTTTGCTTGAGTTCTGTGTAGGCCTTCTCGATTTCCCGTGCATGGGCCAGTTCCCGGTCTTTGATGCGTTCCCGCTCCTTTTTCAGGGTCCGGTTTTTCTGGATCCGGTGTGCTGTGAGCAATCCGAGGAGAACAAGCAGCCCATACCCGGAGTAGGCCCACCAGGTTCTCCACCAGGGTGGTGTGATTGAGAAGGCAACCGTTTTTGGGGCACTCCAAACGCCGTTCGGGCTCGAAGCCCGAACGGAGAAAGTATAGTCCCCGGGTTTGAGATCATAGAAGTAAGCTGAACGCGAGTTGCCCACCTGGCGCCAATCTTCATCCACAGGTGTAAGCTTGTAGGCAAACTGGTTCTTTGAAGGATTGTCATAATGGATGCCCTTATAGGAAATGGAGAGGTTATTCTGGGAGTGCTGCAGGGTGATGTCTTGTTCCCCTGAAAATGAAATGGCTTCCTCCCCAACCCTGATTCCCGTAATCCGCATGATCGGGGGCCGGGAGTCCCCGGTGAAATCAGCCGGATCAAAAACAGTGACCCCATTACTGCCACCAAAGACAAAAAGCCCATTGGATAATTCAATGGCTGAATTGTCGGCGTAAAGGCTCTGGGCACCTGCTTCATTGCCGTAGGAAGTAAAGGTTTCGGTTTCTCTGTCAAACTGGGTGATGCCCCGAAAGGTGCTCATCCACAGTACATTTCTGGCTTTGTCTTCCAGGATTCCCTGTATGCTTGGGCTGGGCAGGCCGTCTTCGATACCGTAATACCGGATTTCCCCCGTGTCGGGATCATACTTGTTCAGGCCTCCCTGCCAGGTGCCCACCCAGAGGTATCCCTCTTCATCCTCCAGCAGGGAATTGATGTCCTGTGATGAGAATACCGGGCCTTTGTTGGGATCATATCCGTGTCGTTCCAGTAAATCCGTACTCGTATCAAGGAAGAACAGGCCATCGTTGGTCTGTACCCATAGCCCGCCCCGTTTGCTTTCCATTACTTTCAGGACCTCATTGCTCACCACCTGCCCCATCTCCCCTTTCGAGAAGTCATACAGGCTGTAACTTGCTCCGGATTGCCTGTACAGCCCTGACATGGTGCAGATCCAAAGGTCCCCTCCGGAATCCCTGTACACATAATTGAGCCATTCCACATTTTCGGATTCACTTAGGATTCCAGGGTCCACGACCTCCCCTGAATTGACATCGTACCCGTAGAGCTTTTTACCGGACCGGAAAAGAAGGCGTCCCTTGTCATAGGCGTTGATCATCTGTATTTGTCCGTACTGGGGCAGCTCTTCCTTAAAGAGCATCTTGGAGATTTCCCCCGTAGCTGGGTTGATCCGGTTCAGGCCTTCTTCCCCTGCCCAGTTATAGGTGGGGAACCAGAGATTGCCCGCTTCGTCCTCAAATGGATTGCTGGCCCACCCTTCCGTCACTGAATTCGGATCATCCGGGTTATGCAGGTAAGAGGTAAGGGATTGTTGGGGGGGGATGCAGTACAGCCCATAGGCCCCGGTTCCCAGCCAAATATTACCCATCGTATCATAAAGAAAGGCATTAAATGGCCTGGCCATCGTGTTTTTCGGGATCTCTAATTTACCTGATGGGATGTCATACAGCTCCAGTCCATCCCGGTGGCTGATCCAAAGCCGGGCATTGTCGTAGCCTATGCGGGTAGTCCAGTCAAGAATGCCATTAAACGGCGATTGGAAGGATTTAAAATCTATTGTATCCTCCGTCAAATCTATTTTCCCCAGGCGCCACTGGTTGGTCACAAACCAGAGGGATCCCTCCTTGTCCCAAACCATGTCCGTGAGTACCTCCTGGTCCTGCCAGGCGAACCTTTGAAACTGTTCAAAGTCCGTAAATACGGTTTCTTCCGACCGGATGATCATAAAGCCCTGATTGCAGATAATGGCAATGTCACCCCGATCGTTGCTTTCCATACGGTAGACATTCTGCACGGGTTGGCCATCGGGCAGGTTCACGACCTCAAATTCCCCGTCTGTTTCGCGGTACCTAAGTAAACCGGGATACTCGTTGTACCCGGTTCCGGAATTGATGCCGAAATAAAAGCTGCCGTTCCCGTCGGATTCGATATGGGTAATCATCGGCTGGGCATTTGACGGGTACTCAATGAATTTATTGAGGGGGTAGTTTCTAAAAAAGCCCGTCTGCACGTCATACCGGTAGACCTTGTTCTGGCTGCCAATCCAGATGTCCCCGTTCCGCCCTTCGGCCAGTTTGTAAAGAAGCAGGTCATCTATGGTCGTGGAGTCCTTTGTATCAGGATAGAAATTCCTGAATTCATATCCATCAAAAGTAAGCAGGCCGCTGAAGGTGGTAATCCAGATTTCCCCGTTCCGGTCAGCGAGGAGGTCTGTGATGATCATCCCGTTGAGTTCCTCGTAGTGGTTTACCCTGCTGAAATTGACCTGCCCATATCCCCAAAGGGAAATAAACAGGAACAGAAAAGAGCATGAAAAACGGGGCGTCATTTGGGTAAAATAATCAAAAATTCAGTGCCTTCACCTATATCTGACACCATTTTCAACTGCCCCCCATGCCCCTTGGTCACAATGTCGTAGCTCATGGAGAGCCCCAGCCCGGTGCCCTGCCCGGTGGGCTTGGTGGTAAAGAAGGGCTGGAAAATCTTGTCCCTGATCGCCTCCGGGATGCCGTTGCCATTGTCCGCCACCGCGATCTCAACGCCCTCAGGCGTCCTGCGGGTGCATACTGTAACCCGGGATTCAAACCCCTCCGGGGCCTGCTGCTTCTTTTCGGTTACGGCGTGGAAGGCGTTGGTGAGCAGGTTCAGCAGCACCCGCCCAATGTCCTGGGGGACCAGGGCTACGGACCCCACCGCGTCGTCAAACTCGGTTTCCAGGGTGGCGTTGAAGCTTTTGTCTTTGGCGCGCAGGCCGTGATAGGCCAGGCGGAGGTATTCCTCGGCCAGGGCGT
>NZ_JAMXIB010000024.1:2500-3795 GCF_024006985.1 Robiginitalea marina | reverse complement strand
AAGGTAATGGAAATTCTGGAGGTTGAGCTCCGCGATTAGGAATTCGGCCCCGATAAGGTATCGGGATGGGGTTTCCAGTCGGAGAGGGGAATTAGCTCAGCTGGCTAGAGCACCTGCCTTGCACGCAGGGGGTCACCGGTTCGAATCCGGTATTCTCCACGATTAAGCGCGAATCGCGGCAACCCGGAGGGTTGCGTACTTAATTCGACGCCGTGCCATCCAGGCTTGCCTGAGATGGGACGGGGGAAGGATTAAGGACAAGGCTTCCGAAGGAAGGCTGCGAGGAGCATTTACCGGACTGCGCGATAGTCCGGATCAGCGGCACGCTAATCCGCCTTAGGGTGGGTGAGCGGCACGCTAATCCGGGGAATTGTGGATATAGTTTGGCAACGTTCATTGACATATTGGAATAGAAGGAGAGGGATGATATTCTTTTAAGGGATATTGTTTTGATTCTTCGATGAGATACAACACGAATCTAACGTAAAGTAAAGAGAGTAGTAATTGCGAGATTACTAGAGCTAGAATACAATTAAAGCAAGGCGACAAGTTAGTGAAGGGCGTATGGGGGATGCCTAGGCTCCCAGAGGCGAAGAAGGACGTGATAAGCTGCGAAAAGCTGCGGGGAGTTGCACATAAGCTGTGATCCGCAGATGTCCGAATGGGGAAACCCGGCTGGTTGAAGGCCAGTCATGCCATCTGGCAAGCGAACCCGGTGAACTGAAACATCTAAGTAACCGGAGGAGGAGAAAACAAGAGTGATTCCGAGAGTAGTGGCGAGCGAAATCGGAGCAGCCCAAACCATGTTTGTTTCGGCAAATGTGGGGTTGTAGGACCGCGACATTCGATGCATTATTGAACTGGAAGCAGCTGGAAAGCTGCACCATAGGGGGTGATAGTCCCGTACGGGTAAGATAATGATATTGATAGCGGTATCCTGAGTAGCGCGGGGCACGAGAAACCCTGTGTGAATTTGGCGGGACCATCCGCTAAGGCTAAATACTCCTGGGAGACCGATAGTGAACTAGTACCGTGAGGGAAAGGTGAAAAGAACCCCGAACAGGGGAGTGAAACAGAACCTGAAACCATACGCTTACAAGCGGTCGGAGTCCCGCCTCGGCGGGATGACGGCGTGCCTTTTGCATAATGAGCCTACGAGTTGCCGTTACTGGCGAGGTTAAGCCCTTAAGGGGTGGAGCCGGAGCGAAAGCGAGTCTGAATAGGGCGCTATAGTCAGTAGTGGCAGACGCGAAACCGTGTGATCTACCCATGGGCAGGCTGAAGCTGTGGTAACA
>NZ_JAMXIB010000023.1 GCF_024006985.1 Robiginitalea marina | reverse complement strand
AGTTGGCAGTCGGCAGTTGCAATTGTAATTGGCCCACATGTCATTTCGAACCCCCTGAAGTAGAGCGAAGCTCACTTCAGGGGTGAGAAAACTCAAGAAAGGTGTCCGGGTCATGCTAGATGAGGTTTCTCAGTCGGTCGTCCCGATCCCGATAGCTATCGGGATCGGGACTCCCTCCTTCGAAATGACAGGAACACGCAATCACTGCTCCAGCCGGGCCAACTCTGTATCCAGTTCCGCGATCATCGCGGTTACCGAGTTTTCGAGGTTGGCATAAAAGTATCCCAGGTACGACCGGGTCCGGTTGCGCTGGGTTTTCAGGAAGTACAGGTATTCGGCGTCCTTTTTCAGGGCTTCAAAATCGAGGGGGACCAGGGTACCTTCAAGGGTGGGTCCCCCTTCAAAATTATACCCTGATTCAAACCGCCCGGGAAAGATGTGCCTCATGCCGTATTGGACCTCAGCCAATTCTTCGGCTTCCCCCGCCAGGAAAAAATCGTACTGAGAGTCGTACAGCCGTACCAGGCGGGCCCTCAGCCCCGGGTTGGAAACCAGGTCGAGCCCTTTTGATTTCAGCATTTCAAAGGAGCTGGTGGAATGCACGAAATGCAGGGGGAGCAGGGTGTAATTAAAGTGTCGGCTCAGGGAATCGTGGTAGGTGCCATTGCCTTCCAGCAAGCCCAGGACCAGGTTTATGGATTGCATGCTTTTTTGCAATTCCGAAATATTCAGGTCAATATCGGCCAGGTCTGCCAGCAGCTCGGTTCTGCAGCCTTTCAGGATTTCGATTTCCGCCCGCCTGCGGGCCTGGCCCTCGCCGTAATTGCTCAGTTCAAACGCCCCGTAGATGCCGATGACCAGCACTACGATTTCCAGCAGGTATTCCGGCCACTTTTCTTTGAGGGTATGCAGGATTCGTTTCATTTCGCAGGGGGATTTTCCAGGGGAGCAAAATTCCCCAGTTCGTTTTTCAGGGCCCGGGCAGCGGCCAGCAACCGGATCCTGTCGCGGCGCTTGGCCAATATCAGGGCTTTGATGTACCCCGCCCGGTTGGCAAAGCCCCGGGCCTCCCTCACCGGATCTCCGATTCTATCAGCGCCAGCACTTCTTCGATGCGTTCGCGAAGGGTTTGCGATTCCAGGTTTGCCGTGGTATTATAGGTCAGGGCAGCGGACACCAGGCCTTCCAGGGGGACATGCGCAGTAAGGGTTTCCAGGGCAACCGTCTTTTTGGCCTTCCCCACGGCCACATTTTCAAACCGGGCCGTGCCCGAGAGGGCCCAGTCCATTTCCAGGTCGTTCAGGAAGGTATGGGCCAGGTCGCGGTTCACGCCCAGATTCACAAGTATCGGCACGTATTCCTGCTTCAGGATGTCTACCCAGTTGTGTTCCAGTTCGCGCACCGCCACAATGTCGGCGCTCCAGTTCGAGAGCAGCCTTTTGAGCTTCTGGTTGGTAATCAGCCGTAAATCGCCGTTGCTGCTGAAGTCGTTCTCGATGGGGTCGAAGGTGGGGTCGATCAGCAGGATGGCCATGTTACTGATAAGGCTGTCGCGGGAGGCCCCTTCGGGGTGGTCCATGGCCCGGAGTATATCCAGGGAGGCTTCTATTATCGCTTCCCGCATGCGGATTTTCTGGTCGAGCTGGACCAGGTTGGCCCGGTAGTCGTCGCGAAGCTGCTTCAAAACCATCTGTTCCATTTCGCGCTCTTTGCGCCACTGGTTCCAGGTGTCGACCTGCAGGGCGATCAGGATCCCGATCACCACCAGCACAATTTCCCCCACGGCGTACAACAGGTAGCGGGTGACCCGGTTCTGGGCGAGGAGGTTTTGGCGGAGTTTTCGGAAGAAGCGGAACACAGGCTACTGAATGGTGTCTGTGGACCTGCCCACGTTGTCTGAAAAGTAGAATTTGATCTTCAGGGAATCGTTCTCCTTTACCAGGTATGCGCTTTCCAGCCATTCCAGGTTGAGGCGTAGCTTTACAGAGTCGACCTGGCCCACAAAGGTCCCGCGGTTAAACAGGCTCACGTGGGCGGAATTATAGTCTGTGGAAACCCTGAAATCGCTTAGTTCCCAATCGGTTTCAAGGGCAGGTGAGCCGGAGGCGAATTCGACGAATTCTGCCTTGGTCATTTTCTTACTGGCCTCGTAGATCAGGAAATCCGCGGTGGTATACCGGTCCAGCAGGCCCGGGTCGTCATTGTCGACGTCAAGGGCCTCAAAAAAGCCCTCTACCACGCGGATGGCCTCGGCTTCTGAAACTTTTTCCGGTTGGGGCGCACAGCCCAGGGCGAGGAGAATGAGGAGCGCAATCGGTTTTTTCATAAGGGTTGGAGTTGGTTGCCTAAAGGTACGGGATATTGGGATAGGTTAGCAGTATGATGTGCAGGGCTTGTTTGGTGAGATTTCTCAGTCGCCCCGATAGCTATCGGGAGGGCTCCTTCGAAATGACATTAGCGGGGCACAGGGTTACCGACCGATTTCCTCATCGATCAGCGCTATAATGCCGTTGGCATGGAGGATCATGTCATGGGTTTCCCCTTTTGTGATCTGCATGTGGGTGGCCCTCATCCTCAAATGGTTCAGGAAGTCCCGGTCGGCCAATAACCCGTTGTAATCGGTCTCTATCGGCAGGGTGCTATATCGTTTCTCCGGGGTGATCGTACCAAAGAAAGAGGTAGACATTGCAGTAACGATGATCCCGTCCAGGAACACATATTTCGAGAGTGCCGGATAATAGGAATCCTGAAAGAGCTTTACGGCAAAGACCTCCTCTTCCACCATATCGTCGATCAGTCCCGGCCACGACAGCAGGAGTTCGCGAATGGAATCATTTTGTATCAGGTTGATCTTTCCCGAGGTGAACAACAGGGTTATGGCGCCCTGTTTGTTGTTGAAGGTCGGCCGGTAGAAGGTAAGCCCGATAAGGCTGTCCAGTTCCTGCCCTTTGACCCCATCGGTGCCCGCTGCCTGAAAAAGCCCCCTGGTCCCGTAAAGGACCTTATCGCGGATCTGGTTTAAATATTGAAACTCCTTAATGGTATTGGCCAGGTCCTTCTTTACGCTTTTTAAGACCTCTACCTCTTCCTTTCGTTCCAGGCGTCCTTCATTCCAGTTATTCACCTGCAGGGCGATCAAAATACCGATCACCACCAGCAGGATTTCCCCTATGGCGTAAAGCAGGTAACTGCTGAATTTGTTGTTTGAGAGGAGTCGTTGGCGGATGGTTCGGAAAAAGCGGAGCAAGGGGGTTGGGTCTTTTGGTTGCCTAAAGGTACGGGATATTGGGATAGGTTAGCATTATGATGTGCAGGGGTCGCCTTGTGAGATTTCTCAGTCGCCCCGATAGCTATCGGGATCGGGACTCCCTCTTTCGAAATGACACAAATACGCAATCATAATTTGGCCCTAGTGATCACCATAACGCGCGCAAGTCTCCCTTCCGGATACCGCTTTATTCCTTCCGCAGCACCACCCCGTTTTTCCGGGGTTGGAAGACCCCGTTTTCCACTGAAACCCGCCCATTGATGAGCACGTGGGAGATCCCCACAGGATACTGGTGCGGGGTTTCATAGGTGGCCTTGTCGGCCACGGTCTGCGGGTCAAAAACGACGATGTCAGCTTTCATGCCTTCCTGCAGCAGCCCGCGGTCGGGCAGGCCCATGGCCCGGGCGGGCATCAGGGTCATTTTGTGTATGGCTTCGGGCAGGGAAAGGATCTTTTTTTCGCGCACATACTGCCCCAGGACCCTGGGGAAGGTGCCGTACCAGCGCGGATGGGGGTGGCCCATGCCTGGCGCCACCAGCCTGCCGTCGGAGGCGACCATGGTTTGGGGGTGCTGCATGATGCGCTGCACATCGGCTTCCTCCATGGCGAAGAACACGCAGGAAGCCCCGCCGTTTAGCTGGGCCTCGATGACCAGGTCGGCCCCGTTTTCCAGGGTGGGCTCCACACCTTTCAGCCGGCTCCAGTCGTACAGGGTTTTCCCTTCCAGTTCGGGCATCCACGATACTTTGGCAAACTGCACCCGCTTCAGGTCGGCCCCGCCGCGGTCGTTGATGAGGTTGAACAGGATGCCCGCCCTGATGCTGTCGCGCAGCACAGGGTCGCCCACCCGCTCCCGGAAGGCTGCGTCGCCCCCGGCCCTTGCCCAGCCCGGGATCAGGATCGACAGGCTGGTATAGCTCGCGTTGTACGGGTACTGGTCTATTCTGATATCGAGCCCCGCCGCCCTGGCGGAATCGACCATGGCCAGGGTGGTTTTGCTTTTGCCCCACATGGGTTTGCCCACCACTTTATGGTGGGTCAGGACCACGGGGATGCCCGCCTCCCGGGAAATCAGGATGGCTTCCCGCACCGCCTCCAGCAATCCCAGCCCTTCTTCGCGCAGGTGGGAGGTGTAGATGCCCCCCCGGGCTGCAGCCACTTTCGACAGGGCAATCACTTCTTCCACGTTGGAAAAGGCGCCGGGCAGGTACTTCAGCCCGGTGGAAATCCCGAAGGCGCCTTCGGCCATAGCCTGGGCAATTTCCGCTTCCATTTGGGCCAGTTCCCCGGCTTCGGGGGCCCGGTTTTCGAGCCCCATGGCATTGCGACGCACGGTATTGTGGCCGACCAGGTAGCCCACGTTCATCCCGATGCCGACCTGCTGCAGGGTGTCGAGGTAAGGCCCCAGCGGCCAGGGGCTGCTGCCGTCGGGCCCGCCCAGGGCCGTGGTAACGCCCTGGCGCACGTGGCTTTCGCAGTGCGAAAGTTCCAAAATGGGGTCGAGGTGGGCGTGGATGTCGATAAACCCGGGCGACACCACCTTGTCGGCGGCATCGATTTCCAGCCTGCCGCGGGCCCCCGAAAGGTCGCCTATGGCGGCAATGGTATCGGCGTTGATGCCCATGGACGCGGTGAAGGCCTTCCCGCCCGAGCCATCGACGATTTGCCCGTTTTTAATCAGGATGTCGAAGGATTGGGGGGAGGAACACCCCAAACCCAGGGCCGTCAGGACCCCGAGGACTATGGCCGGGAGTTTGACACGGGCATTCATCCGGAATGTTCGGAGCCTGCCAGCGGCGCGGAGGAAGTGGAACACGGTGGTTGGGTCTTTTGGTTGCTACAAGATACGGGATATTGGAACAAGTTGGCAGTCGGCAGTTGCAATTGTAATTGGCCCACATGTCATTTCGAACCCCCTGAAGTAGAGCGAA
>NZ_JAMXIB010000022.1 GCF_024006985.1 Robiginitalea marina | reverse complement strand
TCCGTAAAGTCATACGTGCCGTCCCCGTTGTCCACCAGGGAAACGGTGCCTGCCGCTGCGTTGATCTCATCGATGGCCGCCTGTACGTCCGTGGCGGCAAGGCCGCTGGCCGTGTTGTCAAAGGTAACTTCTGCTGCCGTCTGGTCATCGGTATCGATCACTGCCCCAAGGTCCGCCAAAGCCACGCTTACGGAATTACCCTCGCTGTCGGTAAGCACCAGGTCGGTTCCCACTACGGAAAAACTGGTATTGGTGGTATTGGTGTCGACGGAAGTCAATTCCCAGGAATTCCCATCCCAGTAATAGATCGTTCCGGTATTGATATTTACATAAATATCGCCTGTGTCTGCCCCGGTTGGCGTGATCGCCCCGGCAGCAGTCACCTCAGTCCCGCTGAGTACTTCACAATTGCACTGGTCGGCAAGGGTTACCGTGGTCTGGGCAAAACCCCAGCCAGATACCAGGAACAAAAAGAACAGTACGCTTAATTTCTTCATGGTACTCGATTTTTCTTTGGGTGGCGTGAGGCCGGATATGGAAAATGCGGGAACATCCCCGCGGGTTGACGACTTCATGGTACGCTGTCTCCCCGGTTCAGGAGTTGAGGAACCTGGAGCGCGGAAGGACTGGAATGAGGAGTACTGATTCATTTACAGTATTTTAACACCCTACAAAATTAGACGCAGGTACAGGGGGGGAAAATATTTGTTGTGTACGCGTGCAAATGCAGGGTATAGAGTCCTAAAATTGAAGTGATGTTTGTGTCGTTCATCGATCAGATCAATAAATTCAACGAATAGCAGCTGATGGGATTGTGGGAAACCGCAAAAAGGAAAGTCCGTTGGGGAATCCGGTTTCAGAAATGGCTGAAAGCCGTGCCCGGGGCACATATAACATGGTGCTGAAAACGGATTATCCTTTGTTGACCCTGTACGTTATGCGTCGGTTGGTAAGCACCCGGGAAGGGCCTACCGTCAGTACCGCGCTGGCCGAGATCACCTCCGGGCAAAGTAGGGAAGCGGAATTCCCGGCGAGTACGCGAAACATATATCCGCTTTTGTCAATCTCCGGTATCAGGACGGTAAGGGATGAAGTGGTACTTCCAATGTATTCCGGGCCATCGCTCACCGCAGACCAGGAACTTCCCCCGTTCGAGCTCACCTCCCATTGAAAGCTGTCGGCGAGTGGCACTGATGCGGAAAAAACCCCGTTTGCACCTACCAGTACCACCTGGTCGGTGGGTTGGGTGGCAAACGAAATGGTTTCAACAGTAATCAATTGGATTACCTCCACAAAATTGCCCACGGCATCAGTCACCCGGTAGGTGCGGCTGATAACCTCCGGGGTCCCCCCATTACTCACGTCGCCCACAAAACTGACCACCGGGCTCGGGGTACAGTTATCCGCTTCATCGGTCACCACGGTGGTATCCACCGGGGGGATGTCCGCCGGGCAATATACCGTTACCGGCAGGGGGGCACTTGCGGTGGGGGCGATATTGTCAATGGTAATGGTGGTATTGGCGGAAATACTCAATACGGGGTCCCCCGGCATTCCCCCGTATTCCACCACATAGCCCTGGGGCGCATAGGCACCCCCGCCACCGGCGTTCGGGAGGTCGTTCCACGACCCTGGGGAGGTGGTCACCGAAGGATCGGTTATGTGTGCAAAATTCTCCTGCCCGGGTACTGCAGGTCCGTCTGGAAAGTCATTGGGTTCATTGGCGTTCCAGAAGGCGAAGGTCAGTTCGGTACCCCCTACCCCGCCACTCCAGAATGAGGTACCGGCCTCTGGCCCGGTGACCCACTGCCAGTCGCCCTCCGTGGCATCGTCGGAGGCCCCGATCCACCCTACGCCCAGGGCCTGGGAGCCTGAAAAATCGGCTTCCACCTGCGAGGTCAGGGTCGCCAGGTAGCCCTGCAATCCGTAATACGTTCGAAGGGCCGCGGCATCGCGGGCAGTGGTCCAGGTGATCCCGGGTACTGCCACAAATTCATAAAAGTGTCCGGTCTGGGGCAGGTAGTTGGCATCGCCCACCGTGATTGAAAACCCACGGCTGCCGGAAGGGGCAGGGTTACTGCTGGAAAATTCCACGGCCAGGACTGCGGCTTCAAATTCAGCCAGGGTGGCCGGGCCTGTGAGGGTCAATTTGCCTTCCACGGGGCTCCAGGCCGGGGTAATGGAAGGGTGGGAGCCCGTCAGGGTCAACAGGTCCTCCCCGGGTACATACCCCGAAGAGATCTGTACGGAAACCAAGAAGGCTGTGGTATCATCAGGGTCGGTGATGCTTATGGTCTCCGCCACCGGGAGGCTTCCCCCGGGGCAGTATACCTGGTTCCCCGTGGCCGTAAGGACCGGGGGTTCATTGGCCGCCGGATACAAGGCTGTAAACAGGATATTATCTATAAATACCGTTTCTGAGCTTCCCCAGTTTCCCGAGTCTGTCCGGAAACGAATCCCGGCAGATGCATTCAGTTCTGCGGCGGACAACCCATAATTCATGGTGCCTGTACCATTGAGGGAAGCCCTTTCATTCCAGTTCGTGCCATCGAAGAGTTGAACAGAAATCCTTTCATCCCCATTGGTGCGCTCAAAGTCCAGGGTAAGGGTCGCACTCAGGGCCCCGGACAGATCGAGGCTGCGGGTAATGAAGGCATTATCGAGGTCCTGAAATCCAAGGCGGTTCCCTGAAATGTATATCCTGCCTGTACCCGGGTTTCCATCATCATTCGATTCCACCCAGTTCCCGGAGAAATTCAAAGTACCGTCATTGTTGGAATACGAAACTGAACTGAAGTTGTCGCGGAAGGTCTCCTGGGACCACAGGGCTGTCCCCTTCAGCAGAAGGAGGAACAGGCCCATTCGCAATGCCCGTCTGATGTGCATAGGCTTTTCCGATCGTTATGGAAAGGCGTCAACCTTCCCCATCCCTACAAAAGTAATCGACTGGTGGCCAGGGGATAAACTTTTGTTGTGAAGCAAACCAAATCCCTTGTAAATCCACGGATTTATGGGGTCACCAAACGCAAAAAGGGTGCAGATCGTCGATCAGCACCTACAAACGTTGCCTTCAGGAAGCCCTTACCCCCCTATTCGAAAATGATGAATTCCGACCTCCTGTTCCTTTCGTGTTCCTCCGCGCTGCAACGCACCCCGTCATCGCAGGCATTGATCAGGCGGGTCTCCCCGTACCCTTCCCACTGAAGCCGTTCAGGGGCGATGCCTTTGGAGACCATATAATCGACGGTCGCCTCGGCCCGCTTTTGGGAAAGCCAGAGGTTGTAGGCATCCGGGCCGCGGCTGTCGGTATGGGAATTGGCCTTGACCTTAAGGCTGGGGTATTTCTCCATGGCCGCAATGACTTTCTGCAATTCCACCTCGGCATCGGGGCGGATCTCGTACCGGTCGAAATCAAAATAGATAGTACTGAGCTGCAATAATTTAGCCAGGTCGTCCCCATATCCGGCCAATACCGATTCCGGCTCG
This sequence comes from Robiginitalea marina, assembly GCF_024006985.1. Lineage (GTDB taxonomy): Bacteria > Bacteroidota > Bacteroidia > Flavobacteriales > Flavobacteriaceae > Robiginitalea > Robiginitalea marina. Next base: position 3,078 of record NZ_JAMXIB010000022.1, on the reverse strand, counting down.
AGGTAAAAGTCGATAATCCGCGGCTTCCCATCCGAAGGGTACAGGAATTCCTCTGCCGGCACATAGCCCTGTCGGGAAGCCCGCACAAAATTCCCGCGGTCGCAGTCCAGGGTCAGGGTGTAAGTGCCTTCGGCGTCGGTGACTGCTGAGAATACCTGCTGGTTTTCCTCGTCAATAACCTGTACGGTCGCCCCCGCCAGGACCTCGTTGGTGATCTTATCGCGTACGGTCCCGGAAATTTCCTGTACGCATTCAAAGGGCAGGGGTTGCAATTCGGTAACCGCATAGATGTCGTCCCCGCCCAGGCCTCCTTCGCGGTTGGAGGCAAAATATCCCTTCCGGGTCTGCCCATCAAGGATGAAGGTAAAGTCATCCATGGGGGAGTTTACCGGGGCACCCAGGTTGAGGACCCTGCCCCGAAAGGGCAACTGGGCCAGCTTTACGGCAAAAACATCAAGTCCGCCCAGGCTGTATATCCCGTCTGAAGCGAAATACAACACCCCGTCGGAACTCACATAGGGGAAGGTTTCCCGGGCTGCAGAGTTTACTTTGGGCCCGAGGTTTTCGGGCTTACCAAAACCCCCGTCTTCCCGCAGGGCCACCCTGAAAATGTCGGACTGCCCCAGGGTTCCCGGCATATCAGACGCAAAATAAAGGGTTTTTCCATCCGGGCTCAGGGCCGGGTGGGCCACGGAGTACGCGTCGCTGTTGATTGGGAGCTCACGGATTTCGGACCAAACCCCATCCTTTAGGGTGGCCTGGTATATCTTCAGGCGTACCACCCCTTCCTCATCGGTGATGATTTTCCCCTTGCGGTAGTTGTTTCGGGTAAAGTAGAGGGTCTGCCCGTCAGGGCTCAGGGCCGTGGTGGACTCATGCCAGCGGGAATTTACCCCATCGAGCTTACTTACTTCGGATTTCCCGGCAGTATCGGAAGGGACCCGGTAGATATCCATGAAATCACGGGCATTCCAGGTATGCCGGTACCGGGCCAAATTGCCGGTATCGCGATCGGAAGAAAAAAGTAATTCTTCCCCAAAGAAAGAGGGCGCAAAATCAAGGTAGCGGGTGTTGTGCCCGAAAGCCTCCAGGCGGTAGCCGCCGGAATGCTGTTTGATTTCCGCAAGGTACTCCATGGCCCCCTTTTCCCCTTGGTAGGCGGATTCCACGGAGCGGCCGGTTTGCTCAAAATACTGTTCCATGGCCCTGGCCGAACGGCCGGGATCGCCAAGGCTTTTCAGGGACTGGGCGTAACGGAAGTAATATTCCGGGCCGGCCTGGTCAGGGTACTCTGCCAGGAGGCGCTCATAGATCCCGGCCGCCTCGGGGTAGTCGGCATTGAAATAATACGTGTTTCCGAGTTTCTGGAGGACCTCTGCAGAGGCAAACCCTTTATCCAGAACCTTTTGGTAAATGTCTTGTGCGGTCTTAAAGGAAAAAGCACCGTATTGGTCATCGGCTTGTCTGATAAGGGGCTCCTGGGCCACTCCCGCAAAAGTGCTCAGGGTAAAAAACAGTATCGCAGGTAGCTTCCTCATGGCGTAATCGATTTAAAAGAAACGCGGGGAGACCATCCGCTCAAAGGACCGGACCAGCTCCCAACGCAGGAAGAGTTCAAAGGACCCGTCATTAAACTGGGTGCCGCCCAGGGCAGTGGTCTCGCGGTCATAGGCAATCCCTACCATCAGCTGCTGGTTGAGCTGGAAGCCGATCAGGCCACTGATCGCGGCATCCCACCGATAGGCCGCCCCAAAGGAAAATTTCTCGTTGAACAGGAAACTCCCCGAGAGGTCGAGTTGGAGGGGGGCACCGCTGACCACCTTGGTCAGGACCGCAGGTTTGAATTTCAGATTGTAATTGAGGTCAAAAACGTATCCGGCAATCGCATAAAAATTGATCCGTTCCGTGGAAAGAAATTGCACCTGGTTGGCCTCTTGCCGGCTGTTGTCAAAATATTCGTTTTCCAACAAGTTCGGGGCAGAAAGGCCGGCGTAGAACCGATCGGTGTGGTAGTAGGCGCCTACCCCGAAGTTCGGTGAAAACCGGTTGTCGATGTTGGCAGCCTGCACGGGTTCGGCATCGAAATTCCGCAACCCGCTGAAATCGAGGCTCAGCATATTGCCCCCTGCCTTAAGCCCGAAAGAAAGTTTGGCATCCCGGGAAACGTCCACTGTGTAAGACACCACGGCGTCCAGGTAGGTTTCCTGCACCACCCCGCTCCCGATGTTGTCGTGTACTATGGAAATCCCGTACCCTACACGGCTTTCCCGGATGGGGGAATGCAGGTTCAACGTGAAGGTTTCAGGCGCCCCATCCAACCCGGCCCATTGTGAACGATACAGGGCTGCCACGCTGAGTTGCCCGCGAGAACCGGCATAGGCCGGGTTGACGCTCATGGTGTTGTACATATACTGGGTGTACTGGGCATCCTGCTGGGCCAGGGAACTCCCCCCCCAAAGGACCATGGCCATCAGGAAGCCGATGCTGATCCCTTTGCGCCCGGGTTGGGTCGAATTATTTGCTGACATACAGGTACCCATTATCCGTGATTTTTTGTCCGTTCAACTCGTATTCAAAGATATAGAAGTAGACTCCTGCCGGGAGGTATTCCCCGGCATTTACCGTGGAGCGCCCTTTTGACCGGCCGTCGAACACATTGTTCTGGTTGTTGTAATTAATACCTTCATAGACTGCAATTCCCCAGCGGTTGAAAATTTTGAGGCTATTGTTGCGCGCCAGTTCCACATTGCGGATAAAGAGGAAATCGTTGCGCCCATCGCCGTTGGGGGTAACCAGCTGGTTGATCTCAATCCTTCCCTCTATCGGGAGGTCATCCCTGGGGTCCAGGTAATCGGGGGTTCCGTCCTCATCGGTATCGTCGTTGGTCGGGTCGCCATCCTGGTCCGCATCCTCATCCGGGGTGCTCACCCCATCCCCGTCGTCGTCCGCATCCCGGTAGTTCACATCCCCTTCCCCGTCTGTATCCGGGAGGTCATTGGCCGGGTCGTCGATCTCATCGTTCACATCGAACCCGTCATTCACATCGCTGCCCTCGTACCCATCGTCCAGGCCGTCCCC
>NZ_JAMXIB010000021.1 GCF_024006985.1 Robiginitalea marina | reverse complement strand
GCCCCGCAGGTGCTGAATTTTGCAGGAACAGCGGGGGAGACACAGCAGTTCACGGTGGCGACTTTAGATGATGCCATAGTGGAAGGGACGGAAACTTTCACCGTCAGCCTCACAGCAAGTAATGCAGCGATCGCAGATAGTGATACGGCTACCGGGACCATCACTGATAATGATGAACACAATATCAGCATAGGCAATGTCGGCCAGGCTGAAGGAAACACAGGGTTCACTGATTTTGTTTTTCCGGTAAGCATTGATGGGGGAAATGCCCTCTCGGATATTACTTTTGATTACGAAACGGCTCAGGATGCAACAGGAACCAACCCGGCCACGGCAGGGGATGATTATGTTTCGATTGCTGACGGAAGTGGAACGATTGAGGCCGGAACCACCAGTACAACAATCACGGTTCGGGTTAGGGGAGATACCGAAGTTGAACCCAGCGAAACCTTTCTGGTGGTTCTTTCCAACATAGTGGGTGCCGCCCCGGGAGATATTACCGGGGTTGGAACCATTGGAAACGACGATCAGTGCAACGCCGGGGCGAATCCAGTTCTGAATGCAGATGTGCCTACGGATTTCTGTACAGAAGACACCCTCCTGCCGCTCAGTGCCTATACGGACAGCACTGCCCCGGCCGGGACGACCCTGACCTGGAGCATCAACCCGGACCCCCTGATCACGGACGGGCACCTCTCGGCCTCCCAGGTGCAAAACCCCACTCCGGGTACGTACTACGCCTTTTTCTACGATGCCGTTAACCTCTGTGCCAGCCCATCACCTTTGGTAATTACCCTGGTGCGGAATGAAACCCCTTCCATTACCCAGGTTACCGGGGCTGAAAGCTGTGGCCCTGCCTCCCTGGTCCTGTCTGCTGCCGGGGAAACCCCCGGGAGTGCCTCGGCCCCCGACATCCTTTGGTATACGGAGGAAACCGGCGGGACCCCGATTTTCAGCGGCACATCCTTTACGACCTCTGAATTGCAGGCCACCTCCTCGTTTTGGGTAGAGGCCACAGCCAATGGCTGTACCTCCTCGCCCCGGGTGGAAGTTATTGCCACCATATCGCCTGTGGTCAGCGCCGGGACGGCTACCAATGCCTCCTCCTGCAGCGACCCCGCCAATGGCCCCACCACTTTGGACCTGGACGACCGCCTGCAAGGGGCCGACCCGGGTACCTGGGAGATCGTACAGGACCCCTCGGGAAGCCTGACCATAGACCCCGGGAACCTGCTCAATTTTACCGGCCTTGCGGCAGGGACGTATATCTTCCGGTATACCACCAACGTAGCGGAGGCCCCGTGTACGGATGAATCGGTGGAGGTGAGCATAACGGTCACAAACTGTGATACGGATACCGACGGGGACGGATTACTCGATGGAATAGAGGCTGCCCTTGGCACTGATCCTAATAATCTCGATACCGATGGAGACGGGATCGACGATGGGACGGAAGTGGGCCCCGATCCGACCAACCCCCTCGATGAAGATGGCGATGGCATTATCGACGCCCTGGAATCCACCATCGAGGATGCCGACGGTGACCTGGTAAACGACCAGCAGGACCCTGCCAATAACAACCCCTGCGTCCCGAATGCAGACAGCCCGACCTGCGTGGACCTGGCCATTACCAAAACGGCAGACAACCTTCAGGTTGACATCGGGCAGGAAGTCGCCTTTACCATTACCGTGGAAAACCTGAATTCAGGAGGGGTTACCGATATCCAGATCGGTGACCTGCTCGAAACCGGCTTTACATACCTGTCGCATACCGCTTCAGTAGGGGACTATGACCCCGAAACCGGACTTTGGGAGATCCCGGAGTTGGGGCCCCAGGCCACAGCAACCCTGGAGGTCAGGGTAACCGTCCTGGAAGGAGGGGTCTATACCAATACGGCGGAATTGCTGACTTCCTTCCCCGACGACCGCAATGCCGAAAACAATACCAGCACGGTGGTCCTGCAACTCTCCCAGACGGAGGGTGTGGACCTGGTCCTTGAAAAATGGGGGGCCTTTGGGTCCGGGCCCGGGAATGTGGGCCGTTTCCAAAGGGAAGTGATCCGGCCCCTGGCCGGAAACTGGGTGGTTTTCCTGGTGATCGTCAGGAATGAATCCCTGGAAGGCCCGGTGAGCAATATCCGGGTGGAGGACCTGGTAACGCCCGCAACGGCCACGGGGTTTGAATACCAGTTCCACAGCTTCAGCCCCATTGCCGGAAATGCATATGACCCGGCTACCGGGATCTGGACCATAAACCGGCTGGAAAACGGGGAATCGGCCGAGCTGCGTATCAGCGTCATCGTCCCCGAAGCGGGTGATTTCACCAATGCGGCCCGCATCCTGGGTTCCTCGCCGTCTGACGGCAACCCCGGGAACAATGAAGACGTGCTCCTGGTAGACGTCAATATCCCGGTGGAAGCGGAACCCGGTTTTGTCTTCAACCAGTTCTCCCCGAACGGAGACGGGATCAATGATTTCCTGGTGGTGAGGGACATTGCCACCTTCCCCACAAATTCCATCCAGATCTTCAACCGGTACGGGCAACTGGTTTTTGAGGCCAGCAACCTGACCAATGACCAGGTTTGGGATGGGAATTTTAAGGGTGAGAGGGCGCCTGAAGGCACCTATTATTATCTCCTCAACCTCGGCCCTGACCGGGAGGTGGCCAAGGGGTGGATTCAACTGATTCGATAATATGGACACGTTGCAAAAAGTGAAAAAGGTTTTTTGCCTCCCATCGGCGGCCCCCCTGTTGATGCTGCTCCTGGCCTTCGGGCCCCTGCAGGCACAGCGGGAACCGTTCTACACCCAGTACATGTACAATATCGGGAGCTTTAACCCCGCTTATGTGGGCAGCGTGGAATCCCCTGAGTACAACCTGCTTTACCGTTCCCAGTGGATCGACATCCCCGGGGCGCCCCGGACGATCCGCTTTGGGGTCAATTATCCGCTGGGCAACCGCAAGCACGGGTTGGGGTTCAATGCGGTCAATGACCAGCTGGGGCCCACCACCCAGACGTTTGTGGATGTTTCCTATTCCTTCCAAATTGAATTTGAGTACGATGTGTTCCTGTCCTTTGGCCTGGATGTGGGGGGGAGCTTCCTGAATGTCGACTTTTCCAAAGGAACCTTCGAGAACCCCGGGGAACCCATCCTGGGGGCCGAAACCCTAAATGAATTCACCCCCACCATCGGGGCGGGGTTGTTCCTTTACCACCGGGTATGGTACCTCGGGGTGTCGGTGCCTAACTTCCTTACCGATGGCCTCTACAGCAATGAGGTGGCCCAGGTGGTGGAAGACCAGATGCAGTTTAACCTCATTGGGGGGTATATTTTTGAACTCAACGACAACCTGAAATTCAAACCGGCCTTCCTGGTCAACTACATCCAGGGCGCCCCGGTAAACGGGAACGTTTCGGCCAACTTCCTGTTAAACGACGCTTTTACCCTTGGGGCGGCCTATCGCTTTGATAATGCGGTTAGCGGGCTGGCCGGCTTCCAGGTGACCAACAGCATTTTCCTTGGTTATTCCTATGATTACAACACCAATGGCCTGGGAGGGTTCAACAGCGGCTCCCACGAAGCCATCATTAAGTTCTACCCCGGCAGGGGCGGGGCGGCATCCCGCGATAAGGACGGCCGGAAGGGTAAGGGTAAGGGACAACAAATCGACAGTCCGCGATTCTTTTAGGCATTGGGTATGAATAAAAAACAGTTCATCACAGGGTTATTTCTCATCGCTTTTGGGTTGCTTTCCGCTCAGAAAGGTTCCAAAGCGGACCAGTATTATTTTGAGTACGCCTTCAAAGAAGCCGTGAAGGCGTACCAGGAGGAAAGCAAGCAGTATTCCCTGAGCCCGGCACAGGAATTGAACCTGGCCGACGCCTACTTCCGCATCGGCCAATTCGACCAGGCCGCGGAAACCTTCCTGCAGGTGTACAAGAAAGACAGCCTGATGACCAACGCCCAGTTCAATACCATGCTGCAGTCCCTTTCCAGGACCTCAGGCCCCGAGCGGGCCAGGGCCTTTTTGAGTACCCGTTCGGACCAGCTGTCGGAAGCCCTGCTCGAAAACACGGCCTTCAATTACGAAGTATTGGGCGATGCCCCGGCCCCCACAAGCAACTATCGCATTTTCCCCCTGAGCATAAACAGCAAGCAGGCCGATTTTGCCCCCGCTTTTTTCGGGGATAACCAGGTGTTGTTTTCTTCTTCCCGCCCCCTCGCGGCCAAAGAAACCTATATCCCATCCGGGGAATCTTATATGGACATCTATGTGACCACGATACAGGGCGACGGACAGGCTACCATGCCTTCTGCCCTGCCCTGGATCCCCAGGATCAAATACCACCAGGCCACGCCCTTTTACAGTGAATCCCTCGATGCCCTGTTCTACGTCAGGTCCAATATGGATGAAACCGGGTCGCTGGCTTTTGACCCCAAAGGGAAAAATACCCTGGGCATTGTCAGGGCCGGGCGCGATGGGGTCTTCCGCAACCTGTTCCGCGACCTGGGGACCTCATTTTATTATCCGTTCTTCGACAGCGCCACAGGGAGGCTCTACTTTGCGGCCGATTTCAATATGGGATACGGGGGCACCGACCTGTATTACGTATATACCAACAATGGGCAGATCATGTCGGAACCGGTGAACCTGGGGCCGCAGATCAATACCCCCGGGAACGAAATTTCCCCCTATGTTTTTGACGGGAGCCTGTACTTTGCCTCTGACGTGTTCTATGGCCTTGGGGGGATGGACATCTATAAGGCCGAGGTGCAGGAAGGCGATTTTTTCAGTATTCCCGTAAATCTGGGCTCCCAGATAAATTCCCCCCGGGACGATTTCGGGTTTATCATCAAAGCCGACCCGGCAGGCGGATATTCGGGCTATTTTTCCTCGAATCGGGAAGGCGGTGTCGGGAAGGATGACCTCTATGGGTTTACCGTAGACCAGAAGCCGGGGATGAAGACCCTGGTGGTGCGGGGGAATGTCCAGGACCCCAGCGCCCTGGGCGTGGAAAAAGCTTTTGTGCGCCTGCTGGACCCCGAAGGCAGGCTTATCCGGGAAACCTATACCGCGGAGGATGGGGCCTTCAGGCTCGAAATCCCCATGCGCGACAGCATTTCTGTCCAGGTAGGTCGCGACCGCTATGAGACCCTCGACCTCGGCAATACGGCAAGCCAGCCAGACCTGGTTGGCAGGCCCCTGAAGATCCAGCTGACCCCCCTGGAGGCGGTGGTGTTGCAGCAGACCGACCAGACCCTTTTGCGGGTGGAGCGTTTCCACTTCCGCACCAACAGCGACCAGATTACCCCGGAAATCGCTGCGGTCCTCGACCAGGCGGCAGGGGTCCTGATCAAGTTCCCTGCCTTAAGGATCCGCCTTGAAGCCCATACCGACAGCAGGGGCAGTGCCAACACGAACCTGCAGCTATCCCAGCGAAGGGCGCAGGCCATCCGGGAATACCTGATCTCCAAAGGGGTCGCCCCGGAAACCCTGGCCGAAGTGGCCGGGTATGGCGAAACGCAAATCATCAACAACTGTACGGACGGGGTCTATTGCCTCGATGTACTCCACAAACAAAACGAGCGCTACCCGTTTGTGGTCCTGAATTACAGCGAGCTGTAAAGGGTTACCGCTGCAGCACGCAATCGCTGCACGCCTTCACTTCCCCGTAGTAGGTTTCCCTGTATTTGTGCAGGGTTTTGTAGGGGATGCCCAAAACTTTTTTGCGGATGTAGGTCACCCGGGTATACAGGCGGCCCATTTGGGGGGTAAAACGTTTTTCAACGCGGGTTTTCCGATCAATTCGAATCAACTTCATACAACCTGGTTTGTTGCAAAGCTTGCAAAAACCCCGACACAAGTCAACTTTGGGGTGTTAAATCCGTGTTAGGGCACTGGTTTACCGGGTGTTTTTTGTCAGAAAAGCATAATCCAGCAGTAATACGCGGCAAAAAGGGAAAGGAATACAATCCCCAGGTAGGTCAGCAGGCGCAGGCCGGGCCCGGGGTGGTACTGCTCGGGCAGGTCCGCGCTGGTGACGTTCCTGAGGTTCATATACCCGACCAGAGGGGCCAGGACAAAGGAAATAAAGGTAGCCAGGGCTACCAGGACCCCCATATTGGCCCCGAAGGCCACCAGTACCAGGTAATTCACCCCGGTCAGCAGCAGTACGGCCGCGGCGTAATGCCATTTCTTAACCAGTCGTTTGCGTTCGGGGCGGAGGTTCTCCAGCACATCCACGCTTACCCTGGCAATGGCGTCATGGGCGGTCATGCAGGTGCTGAACATGGTGGCAAAGGCCGACACGGCGATAAACAGGTAAGCCCATTCCCCGATATGGGTGGTAAACAGCGACACCACCTGGTCGGCGAAGGTGGTGGCATTCCCGCTGAGTTCCGTTTGGGTGCCGTACAGGGTACGGTACCCGATCAGCAGGAAGAATACCGCCAGCAGGGCGGTGGTGATATACCCGGAATTAAATTCCTGAAGGGCCTCCTTCAGGGAGGGCTTCCTGCCCATCGCCTTATACTTTTCAAGGCTCCACAGGCTGATCCAGCTGCTGGCTTCTACGGCCGTGGGCATCCACCCGATCAGGCTGATCAGGAACAGGATCCCCACCGAGTCGAACAGGGGAGGGGGCTCGAAGCCGGGCATGGTTTGCACGGCAGGCTTGTAAAGCACCAAAACCGTGGTGACCAGCAGGGCGGTAAACAGGATGGACACCACGAATTTAAGGGAGGTTTCCAGTAGTTTGTACCGGCCCACGATCAACAGGGCGGAAACAAAAACAAAAAGCCCCAGGGCAATGCCGCCCACAGAAACCCCTTCGATCCGGAAGAGGTTGCCCAGCAACCCGGCGGTAACGACGTAGAGGGCCGCTAAAATGGTAAAGGTGGTTACCAGGGTAATGGCCGCATAGACCCAGATATAGGGTTTTCCCCGCCTTGCGTATCCTTCCACCAGGCTGCGCCCGGTTACGTTGGTATACCGGATCCCGAACTCGAAGAAGGGGTATTTCAGCAGGTTGGCGAGCAGGATGGGAACGACCATGCCCCACCCGTAAGTGGCCCCGGCCTTGGTGGACAGCACCAGGTGGGAAGTCCCGATCGCCATACTGGCAAAAAGCAGGCCCGGCCCCAGGTTTCTCAGTAATGCCTTTAATGCCTTCATAGTGTCAGCGGACTAAAATACAAACTTTGCCTGATTACCCGATCTCGATGCGGTTCCCGTAAAACCGGGGCTCGGTATTGAAAATGAGGTCCAGGAATACCTTTACCCGGGCGAAATATTCCCGCAGGTGCACCTTCAGCCCTTTGGCCCCCTCCACGTCCCCGGCGTTGAAGCCCAGGGCATGCAGGCCTTTTTTGGAGGCGATAAAAAGGGCGCGTTCATTATGGAATTCCTGGGAAATGACCGTCACCGAATCCAGCCCGAAGACGATCCGGGCCCTGACCATGGAATCGAGGGTGCGGAACCCGGCGTAGTCGAGGTAGATGTGGTCGGCCGGGATGCCCCCGGCCACCAGGTCTTTTTTGATGGTGTTCGGCTCGTTGTAGTAGATGCTCCCGTTGTCGCCGCTGACCAGGACCCGGGAAATCTTCCCACTTTCGTACAGCTGGAGGGTCGCCTCGATACGGTGCTGATAAAAGGGGTTGATCCCCCCGCCCACCTGGTGGCGGGCCGTACCCAGCACCAGGCCCACCCGGTTGTAGGGGATGGCATCCACCTCGGTATAGATTCGATTACGGGTAGACAGTTCAATGATAAAGTAGCACCCCGTAAAAATCAGGAAGGGAAGCACCAAAAGGGCGAGCAGCCTCTTGCGGATTCGTTTTCTCATAGTCCCTGGCAGTAGCGCAGATTAAAGGTACATAATTTGGTCGGTCACAAGGAGCCGGAATTGAAAAAGGCCCCTGGGGGTTCCCGGGGCCTTTCCTGTGCTTATTACTGTAGGCCTAAAGGCATTACCATTTGTATTGCGCCCCGAACATGAACATGGAGGTAGTCATGTCGTAGGACACTTCACTTCCCGGGATAGCGCCATTGGGTGGAAAGTTCTGTGCGAACTGCGGATTCAGCAGGGGGCCTGAAGTGGCATCCCCGGAGGTTCCGTAATGGAACACCCCATCGATTTGCCACCGGTCGGTCAGCTCGTAGCCCACACCCACCTGGAAGGCGTTTTTGATGATGGCCGTGGCCGGGACGCTGAAGAACGCCAGGTCATCCCGGATGGGGTTGGAACTATAGGTGTACCCCAAACGGAGGGGAAGCTTGTTTACCCCCTTGTACTGGATACCGGCAGAGAGGATGGTGATGTTCTCCCAGCCAAAGCCGGCCACAGAGGCGGTTTGGGTCCAGCCGGAGGCTTCAAAACCGTCGGTATTTTCGTAATAGACGTTCCTGTAGTCCAGGGCCAGGTCGAAGTTCCCTGCAGAGTAGCCTACCCCAAAGGAAAGGATGGCCGGATAATCGAGGTTGAATTCGTTGGTGCCATCGGTGCCATCGAGGTACACGTTGTCAAACTCGAAGTCCCCGAAGGTCTGGGTGGTTTTATAGGAAGCCCCTGCCTTGAAGCCGGTGCCTGAGTCAAAGAACACCCCGAACTGGGCCCCGAAGCCAAAAGCGGTGGCGGCCCCGTCGGTGCTGGGATAACCTGCCTGGGTCGGGTTGGCGGTGGGGTTGGGGGTCAGGTCAAGGGAGCCCATATTTAAGGTGGGCTGTACCCCGACGGAAAGCTTATCGGTCAGCTGGTAGGCATAGGCCACGCCCACCTGCAGGAGGGTGTAATTGGACTCCACCCTGCCAAAGCCGCCCTGGCTTTGCGGGAAGTTGATCGGGTTGGTATTGCTTTCAGGGAACGTAACCCCGAAGCCGCTGATCCCGAAGGCGGAAAAGCCAAAGTGGTGTTTGGAAGTCGAAGCCATTTTGTACGCCAGGGCTGGCAGGGGCGATACCCCGCGGTCGTCTTCCGTGGTGCCGCTCACAAACTGCCCTGTGGGCTGTCCGTTGCCGTCAAATACGGGTACGGTGGAGCTTACTTCGGGTGAGGAAAAGAACAGCCCCAGGTCAAAGCGGGCCTGGTTGTCCTTAAATACAGTAATGGCCGCCGGGTTCCAGTGCAGGGCACCGGAAATGTCGAGCGGTTGTCCGGTGGAGGCGCCCCCCATGGACATGTTTACGGATCCCACCCCCTGCATAATGTGGCCAGTTTGTGAAAAGGCCCAGGGAATGCAGCAGAACATCAATAAAAATGTTGCCAGGTTTCTCATTTCAGAAAGGTTTAATGGGTTAAAAAAGATGCATTGGCTACGTTGCCGGGTTACTGGCTGGGTTGGATTGTTAAGGCGAAGATACGCCTCAAGGGGAAGTCAGGATATGATAATAATCATAAATTGTAACGTTTGCAGGGCCTCCGGGGATCCTGAATTCATGGGAATGGCCGGTTTGCCTTTCCGGGGGGAATAAAAAAAAGCCAGGCAGAGTGCGCCTGGCTTTTAAAGGTAAGAAGATGCTTTTTAGTTGGAAGCGATAGTATCGGGGTTCCCGTCCGGGTCTCCGCTTACGGTACCACCATTACTGATATTTCCCAGCAGGAGGATGCCTGCCACATGGGGCGCCGCCATGGAGGTGCCGCTGATGGAGTTGTATCCGCCATCTTTCCAGGTGGAGGCAATGCCCACCCCCGGGGCGCAATAATCCACAGGGGGGTTCCCGTAGTTGGAAAAGGAGGCCCAGGTATCGTTCTGTCCCATGGCGGAGACCGTGTAGACATTGGCGCCGTTTGCCCGGGCAGGGGACGAATTCCCTGCATTGGTAGCGGAATTCCCGGCCGCCAGGACAAACTTTATACCAGAAGCCGCAGCGGCTACTACTGCATTGTCAAGGGCTACGGAGACCGGCCCGCCCAGGCTCATGTTCGCCACGTCGCCGTTGCTGCCAGTGGAAGCGACAAAATCGACCCCGGCGATGACCCCGGAATACGAGCCGCTACCCCTGCTGTCGAGCACCTTAACGGGTACTACAGGGGCACCGGCAGCGACCCCGATTACGCCTACAGTATTGTTCAGGGCTGCCACGGTTCCGGCCACGTGGGTCCCGTGGCCGTTGCCGTCATCGAGGCTCCTGGAATCTTTGCCGCTGGTGAAGGCGTTAAAGCCGGCCCCTGCATTGACATTCAGGTCTTCGTGGTCCAGGTCGATCCCGGAGTCGAGGATATAGGCTTTGTTGTTCCCCGTATAGGCAACCCCCCCGTTTACACGGGTAATGCCCCAGGGGGTCGTCTGCGAGGTGCTGCCTCCCCCGCCGCCGCCATCGCCGCCTCCGGGTCCTTTCCCCGGGGGCGGGGCCAGGATGATTAGGTAATCGGGCTCGATGGAGGCTACCCTCGGGTCCTGGCGGAGTACCTGTAACTGGTCGTCGGTCAGCTGGGCTGCAAAGCCTTCCACGCTATACCCGTATACGGCCTGGACGGCATCGAGGGTCAGGTTCGATTTTCCGAACAGGGATAGGAGCTGTATCTTGTTGTTGTCCATAGCCTGTTTATAGCTGCCGGCCCCTTTTGCCGCAGGTTGGCTACCCAGGGTTCCTGTCTTCAGGGTAACCACATACTGGTTGGGAATAACCTGGTAGCCATAAGACACCAGGAGGTCTTCCTGTTGTTCCAGGGCTTCGAAAGCCTCTTCTTCCCCTGAGTTTTCGCAGGCTACAAAAAGGCCGAGTGCCCCGGCCAGCAAGCAGGTTTTGGCAAGTTTGAGCTGTTTTTTCATACGTAATGGGTTTGGTGTTATCGGATTTTGAGCCCTTAAAATAGCTAAAAAGTTAAAAAAAACTTAAATAACCTCATTTTTTATCCGGGAAAGCAACATGGGAGGCTCCCTTTGCGGGCGTGGAAAATTTCCTTGACTGATTGGACGGAGGCGGATATCTTTACCGCAATCAAGATCCACACACCATGAAACAGCGGCTTTGGACTCTCCTGGAAGATAATTCCACCCCCATTGGCAGGAATTTTGACTATTTCATCCAAACCCTGATCTTCCTCTCTCTGTTTGCCTTTGCCGTGGAAACCCTTCCCGGGCTGAGTGACGACACCCAGGCCCTGCTTTTGGCGTTCGAAACCTTTTGCGTGGTTGTATTCACCCTGGAATATGTCCTCAGGATTTACGTAGCCCAAAACCGACTGAAATATATTTTCAGTTTTTACGGCCTGGTTGATCTGCTCGCCATTTTACCTTTCTACCTGACCACAACCATGGACCTGAGGGCGCTGCGTTCGTTCCGCATCCTCCGCCTGTTCCGGGCCTTCAAGCTGATCCGCTACAACCGCGCCCTGAAGCGCTTCCATATCGCAGCGCGCCTGGTACGGGAAGAAATCGTATTGTTCTTCCTCATAGCCCTGATTATGGTATACCTGACCTCTGCCGGCATCTATTACTTCGAGAATGAGGCCCAGCCCGAGTCCTTTGCCTCCATTTTCCACAGCTTCTGGTGGGCCATCGTTACCCTGACCACGGTAGGCTACGGGGACGTTTACCCCGTTACGGTGGGGGGGAAGATTTTTACGTTTTTCGTGTTGATCATCGGGGTGGGGATTGTGACCATCCCGGCCGGCCTGGTAGCCTCAGCCCTGTCGCGGGCCCGGCAAATCGAAGAAGGCAAAGAGCAAGAAGCTGAAATGTAGCCCGGGCCTTTTCCAGGACTACCCCGAACTACCAGGGAAGGGAACCGGAAATGGCAGCAGGCATAAAGAAAATTACCTATCTTATACCGGGTCTGCCAGTCGGGCCACCTGAAAAAAAAATTAACCCCTATGGACAAACGGGATTTTCTCAAGAAAAGCAGCCTGGGGGCGCTGGGCATTGCCCTGGCCCCATCATTTATGGCCTATAACAACCCGCAACAGCGCCTGCGCACCGCCCATATCGGGGTGGGGAACATGGGGGCCGAAGACCTCAAGGCGATTGCCTCCCACCCGCGTGTTGAGGTGGTGGCCCTGTGCGATGTGGATACCCGCTACCTGCAGGCGGCCCGGCAGTTGCACCCGGGGGCCCGGGTGTTTTCCGATTACCGGGTGATGTTCCGCGACATGCCCGAGGGGATCGATGCCGTGATCGTCTCCACCCCCGACCACACCCATGCCCCGGCGTCCCTGATGGCCATGGAACTGGGCAAGCCGGTGTATTGCCAGAAACCGCTTACCCACCACGTATCGGAAGCCCGGGAAATGCGAAAGGTGGCCGAAGCGAAGAACCTCATTACCCAAATGGGCATACAGGTACACTCCTTTTACGACTACAAACTCGCCACGTTGCTGATCCAGTCGGGCATTATCGGCAAGGTGCATACGGTACGGGCCTGGTCGCCCAAGAACTGGGGGTACGACGGCCCTGAGCCCGAAGGCAGCGACCCGGTACCCGAATTCCTCGACTGGAACCTCTGGCAGGGCACTGCCCAGGAACGGCCCTATAAGGAGGGGACCTACCACCCCGGGAACTGGCGCAAGCTGCTCGATTACGGTTGCGGTACCCTGGGCGATATGGGTGTCCATATCTTCGATACCCCCTACAACGCCCTTGCCCTGGATGTGCCCCGGACCATCCGCACCGATTGCCGCCCGCCCAATGGGTTTGGCTTCCCCGAAAACAATACGGTCACCTATGAATTCCCCGGCACCCCCTATACGGCCCAAACCCTTACCTGGGTGTGGTACGACGGGCCCGGGGCCCCGCCCGCCCACCCCGACCTCGCCCTGCCCGGGGGGGAACCTCTGCACGACCAGGGAGCCATGTTCATGGGGGAAAAGGGCAGGTTGTACCTCCCGCATTTTATGAAGTTGCCCCAGCTGATCGTGGACGGGGAGTATCGCGAAATGGACTTCGCTGCCTTCAACCTGGGCAGCCCGGTGACCGATTACGAAAGCGAAAGCAACAAGCACTACCACCAGTTTGTGGATGCCTGCCTGGGGGAGGGGGAGTGTTCCGCCCCCTTCTCCTATGCCGCCCGCCTCACGGAAACCATCCTGCTGGGGGTCGTCGCCGGCCGATTCCCCGGGCAGACCCTGCACTGGGATTCGGCCCGCGCCCGGTTTGCCGAGGAGGAAGCCAATGCCTTCCTCTCCGGAACCTATCGGGAATTCTGAAAGGGGCGGAAACGATAACCAGGTCCTTTCATTTGCCAAAAAGTTCTTTGCATTTTACAGAAATATCGTAAATTTGCCTCCGCGTCGGTAGTGACGTTCCGTGCTGACGACCATGCGAAAATAGCTCAGTTGGTAGAGCGCCACCTTGCCAAGGTGGAGGTCGCGGGTTCGAATCCCGTTTTTCGCTCCACAAAAACGCTGCCCGTCAGCGTTTTTTTGTTTCCGCTCGGGTGGTGGAATTGGTAGACACGTTGGACTTAAAATCCAATGGCCATTGCGGCCGTACGGGTTCAAGTCCCGTCCCGAGTACGGATAAGACGAAAAGCCGGTGCTGAAAGCACTGGCTTTTTTGTTTTGCATCCAGAGCCAGGCTTGCCTGAGCGAATGGGTGCAAAATAAAAAAGATATGCCCGCACCGCGGGCCGGCTTTAGTATTTCAAAACGTTCGGTCAGGACTCGCGAAGTTCCGCAGGAACGAGCAATTCCCGTCGCTGCGGTTTTCGGTTTTCGGGCACGTGTTTGTGTAAGTAATATGGGCAGTGTTTTCCATTTTCACCCCGTTCGGTCGTGACTCATCGCCTGCTTGCCAGGCGATAGCTCCCGTCCCCGGGGTTTTCAGCTATCTGGTACGTATTGGG
>NZ_JAMXIB010000020.1 GCF_024006985.1 Robiginitalea marina | reverse complement strand
CTGTGGAGCAATGGGGCTACGGGCGCTACGGCCACGGGCCTTTCAGCGGGTACCTACTCGGTAACGGTCACGGATGCCAACGGGTGCACGACCAGCTGTGAGGTGACCTTGGAAGAACCGGACCCGGTGGTACCAGGGGGGTGCGAAACCGCCTTTGCCCGATATTCGGCCGACAATACCTGCTTCCTCGAAGATGGGTTCAACCGCTGGGGCTGGACGAATTTCATCGATACGGAAGGGACCTATTCCATGGAGTTGTATTCAGCTGCCGGTCAGTGCCTGATACTGCCCAATGGAGGAGGATTCCAGTCGGGTGTGGTACAGGTGGCATACGCGAATGGTTCGGCGACGGTCTCAATAAACATGTTAGCCGGCTTCGTCCTTACCGATGTCCATTTGTATATTGGGGAAGAAAAGTACCCGGTTAACGGGCAGAACCCCACCGTGGCACCCGGCCAGTATCCCTATCAGGACGGGCAGGGCGGAAACCCGACCGTACCTGGTTCAGGAACCACGACATATACATTTCAACCGGTAGATGTTAGTGGATTTGACTCCGGGTTTTATGTGATCTTCCATGGGGTGGCCTGTGGCACACAAACGGCCAAATTCGCCACCCAGCAAACCCTGAAGGTAACCCCCTTCCCGACGGTATTCGAAGACGAAATCACCCTCGATATCCAGGTTGATGAATCCACAGAAGCAACCGTGGGCGTGTATGGCATGAATGGCATGAGGCTGAAGGCCGAACGGCACCAGTTGGGCCGGGGCCGTAACCAAATCCGAATGAATCTTTCCAGCCTGTCCGGGGCTATGTATATCCTTGAAGTTCAAACACCTGATGGTCAAAAGGTATTGAGCAAGATCATGGCCAGGTAGAATCCCCTGGGAGGGAAGAATAAAAAAATCCGTAGCCATGCCGGCTGCGGATTTTTTATGGATATCCATCAGGAGGGTTTACTCCCTGGAAATACTCTCCTTCATCAGGGCCGACACCAGTTCCCTGGCATACCCCTGAGTGGTTTTCCGAAGGTCTTTAGGGTCTTCCAGCTTAAAGCGACCGATCCACTGCAGGGTATTTCCCGTGTCGTTTCGCAGATCGTACAGGGCGCTTTCTAATTCGTACCGGGTACCTTCTATCGTAAGGCCGGGAGCCCAGTCAAAGGCAGGATAGTAGGTCCAGTAATACCCGAACTGGCCATAATTGTAGGCGTCTGTGGAAGGATATACCCCCGTGGGGATGACTTCCCTGTACTGCTCTGTATCGACCAGGTGGGTAATTACCACCCCGTCAAACCCCATGTTTAGAAGTTCCTGTTTGAGGGCTTCACTCTCCTCCCTGCTCAATTGTTTTTCCGCCGGCACATCAACGACCTTTTCTTTATGCCCTGCCACGGCATTGATCCCCTGCTGTTGAAGGGCAGCCGCCACGTCCTGCTCGAAGATGGAGCGGGCAATCTCGTTTTTGCCCCTGGCGTAGACCAGGATTTTGGAATAGTCCTTTTTCGCGTTACTTACATTTTTAGACTGCGTCATGTAGGAGGAACAACTCCCCAACAGAAGTAAATAGAGCAGGCTTGCCAGGGCACTGAAAAAAGTTCTCATAAGATAGGGTCTAAACGGGGGGCCAGAAAGCCGGCCCCATAAGGTTGATCCAAAAATAGGGTTTCCGGGAATGCCTTTCGGGGATATTGGAAAAAAATTGCCCCTTCACCGTTTCGGTTCGCAAATAAAGGGAACATTGCCTATGGGACAACCCGTAAAGCAGCGGGTATCCCTGACCCGGAAATAGCCAGGGATTACCGGGGGGCTATGCTTTCCTTTAAAAGGGCCTCAGTCAGTTCCCCGGCGTATTTTTCAGTGACTTTTTGAAGGTTTGAAGGGTCCTTTAATTCAAACATCCCCACCCATTGAAGGTTATCGTCCTGTCCGTTATCAAGGGCATAAAGGCAGCTCTCCAGTACGTATTTGGTCCCGGTAACCATGCGGTCGGGTTCCCAGGTTTGCACGGGGTAGTAGCTCGCATACCGGCCAAACCTGCCGTAGCGAACCGGGTAATATCCGGTATAGGTGTTTCCGGGGATTACGTCGGTATATTCGGAGGCATTTACAAGGTGGGTAATGATAGCCCCGTCAAAACCAGCCTGCATAAGTTTTTGGTTCAACTCCGAAGCCTGGCTGTCGGAAAGGGTCCCTTCCATCGGGATATCGATCCCGCTACTGTTCGATGAAATGGCGTTGACCCCCTGGGCAGCCAGGCCATTGACTACCTCCTGTTCAAATTGTGCCCGGGCCACCCGGCTTTTGGAAATGCCGATGACCACGATTTTATCATAGGCCCGTTTTTCCTGGCTGAAATTGCGGGAATTGGTGAGGTACGTGGTGGCGCAACTGGTGACCAGCATAGCGATTAATAAGAATATTGAATATTTTTTCATGGCACATATACGTTAAGGGGAATTCGGGGCCATGGTTTTTTCATCCGGCACTCAGTCGAAAAGGCCCCGGAAATTCCTCTTAAAGATACGATTTTTCGATCGTTCTGCCAGGGCATTATTTCGGGAACAGAAGGGTGAAAGCCGCCCGGAACCCCCAATCGGCTGCCCTGCCGTTCCCGTAGAAAAACCGTGGGCCAAAGGCCACCTGGGTAGCCTGGCTGCCGATGGTTACAACCTTTGAGCCTACAATGGCAAACATCCCGGAAGTGCTGTCAAAATCCCAGTTCTGGCTGATTTCCGTCACAGCCGTAAGGGCATATCCCCCAGGGTAATTTTTGGCCAGGAAGGGTTGGAAGAAGGTCTGGTTTACATCGGCCCGGTCATCGGCGCCAGCGATGGACCAGATGTGGTTTACCAGGGCACCGTAGGTGAAGGAACCGGCTTGTTTGAGGGCTACGGCCGTAGGCCCCACCCCGAATTTCTCCGTCCCAAGCAGGTCATTGGTGGCCGTGGGGATGAGCAGGACCGGCCCCGCCCCCCAGATCAGCCCGCCTGCCGTAGGGGCCTTGGGGGAGAAAAACCCGCTGACCACTGCATCGCTCAGGCCGGTCTGGTTGCCGCTATTCCCGAAAACGTCGTTTTGGGAGATCACGGGAAGGATCACCCTTCCGATCAGGTTCCAGTCCTCGCTGATGCTCATGGGGATTACCGGCTGCATATTCATCGTCCACCGGCTGCCATCGGCCGGGCCTATCCCGAAATCAAAATTATTCTGGAACGGCACGCTGATCAGGCTGGCGATGGGGTTCTGCAATTGTTTGGCCAGATCGTCAGCGGAGGTTCCATCCTGGGCCATTGCAAAAAAAGGCAGCAGGGAAAGTACAAGGAATAAACATGCTTTTTTCATGAGTGTTTTCTTTTGTGAGTGTTGTATTATTTTTTTATGAATACTGTTTCCCCTTCCTTGATGGTTTCCACCACCTGTATGTCCTTGATGGCATCGGGGTCCACTTTAAGCGGGTTTTTGTCCAGGATCACCAGGTCGGCGAGTTTGCCGGCTGCGATGCTGCCCTTGAGGTCCTCTTCCTGATACTGGTGGGCCACGTTGATGGTCATGGCCTGCAGGCCTTCATACGGGCTTACCCGCTGGTCTGCCCCGATCACTTCCCCACTGCGTGAAACCCGGTTTACCGCAGACCAGAGCATAAAAGGCTGGTCCAGGGGGGCCACCACAAAATCGGTATGGTTGGTGGGCTTTATCCCGAGGTCAATGGCATCCCGCATCGGGCTGAGGTATTCGGCCTGTTCCCGCCCCCGGTTTGCGATATGGGCATCGGAAAAATAATAGGTGTGCAGGGTGTAAAATGAAGGGGTGATTTTGTATTGGGCGTATTTGGGCAGGTGGTCTTTCCTGGTGAATTGCGCATGGATCAGGGTTACATTCCGGTCTTTGGAAGGATTTCCTGCTGCAGCGGCCTCATGGGCCTCCAGGAAGGCATCTACGGCAGCGTCCCCATTGGCGTGAAGGTTCAGGGGCACGCCCAGGTCATACACCTGTTTGACGAAGGTGTTGATCAGTTCCTGGGGAAAGGTCAGTTCCCCTTTCCAGTCCTGTTCCCCACCCGGGCCACCCGTGAGATACGGGGTGGTAAAAGCCGCCGTACGCCCCTGTGGAGACCCGTCGATGGTGATTTTCACCCCGCCGATCTTGAAATGGTCCCTGTACATACCCCATTGTTCCACGGGAAAGCGTTTGAGGATGGTGTCCAGGTCTGTGATAAAGGGGTAGGCCACCACATCAATCAGGTTGGCCCCGGCTTTTGTGGCGCGATCCATCAGCAACAGGTCCTGGATATGGGTGGCCCCTTCATGGGCAGTGGTAATCCCGTTTTCGGCATACATCCGGTGGGCCGCAGTAGTCCAGGCCACCTCCTGGTCCGAGGTCGGTTGCGGCAGGGACCCGAAAATAGGGAGGAATGCGGTTTCCATGATCAGCCCCCAGGGTTCCCTGGTTCCTGGCTTGCGGACAATGATCCCGCCCGGGGGGGTCTCGGTGTCCGCGCCGATGTTCCAGTGCTCCATGGCTTTCGAATTCAGCACGGCGCCGTGCATGGATACGTGCCCGACCAAAACGGGATTGTCGGGAAGGGCCTCGTCGAGGTCGTCCCGGTTTAGCAGGCGACCCCCCGGCATGACGGTATCGTCGTAGCCATAAGCCTGGATAAGGACGCCATCAGGGATGCTGTTTTCCGATTTGAAACGCTTCAGGGCCTCCAGGATGCTGGGCACATCCTTTCCTGGACCCGAGGGAGGGGGGTACAAATTCAGTTGGTTGGCCACGGAAAGCGAGCTGATGTAGTGGCTGTGGGCATCCAAAAAGCCCGGCAGCATGGTTTTTCCCTCCAGGTTCATCATTTTGTGCCCCGGGCCGGCCACTTCCATGGCTTCAGAAGAGGCCCCGGCAAATTCAATGTTGCCATCCCGAACCACTACGGCCTCCACATACTGGGGGGAATCCCCTTCCATGGTCAGGATATCTCCCCCGAAATACACGGTAGTCGGGGCTTTGTCTTTATCGGTGGGGGTATTCTCCTGCCTGCATCCCGCAACGAGGAAGAAAAAGGCAGCCAGGGCAAATGGTAAAATAAATCTTGTTTTGCGCATCGGTGATTTTATGGTTTTTAAATCGAATCAGTTCCTTTTGAAAACGGTTTCCCCTTCCTTGATGGTTTCCACCACCTGTATGTCCTTGATGGCATCGGTGTCCACTTTAAGCGGGTTTTTGTCCAGGATCACCAGGTCGGCGAGTTTGCCTGGAATCAGGCTCCCTTTCCGGTCCTCCTCAAAATGCTGATAAGCCGACCAGATGGTAATGGCCTTCAGGGCCTCGTACGGGCTAAGGCGTTCCCCTTCACCGATCAGGGCTCCAGACCTGGATATCCGTTGGACGGCTGTCCAGACCACCCGCATCAGGTTGGGCAGGGCCACTGGGGCGTCCGTGTGGATGGTTAGCTTCAGCCCCTTGTCCAGGGCGGTCCGGGTCGGGCTGATCCGGTTGCCCAGGGAGTCCCCGATGATTTGTTTATGCCAGTCCCCCCAATAAAAAGTATGGAGGGGGAAAAGGGAGGCCACCACATCGAGGTCTTTCAGGTCGTCCAGTTGGTCCTCCCTCACGTACTGCCCGTGGATCAGGGTATTGCGGCGGTCCCCCCTGCCATATTTTTCCACATTAGGGCGCAGGGTTCGGATCAGCTGGTCGATGGCGGCATCCCCGTTGCCATGGACCAGGATCTGCCAGTTGTTTTTAAAGCCTTTCTCAAAAATGGCCTGTACGGTGGAGTCGCCTGGGATGGCCGGGTACCCGGCGTAGTCCGGTCCCTGCCCGTCAGGCGGGATCAGGTAGGGTTGGGTGCGCCAGGCGGTACGGCCCTGTGGGGACCCGTCCAGGGTGACCTTCATGCCACCGATGCGGTAGTGGTCGGTGTAGTCCCGGCTGTCCCATTTGGAGCCCATATACTGGTCCACGAACATGTAGTCGATATAGCTGACCACGTCCAGTTTCAGCTGCCCGGCTTCCGCATTGGCGGCCAGCAGCTCGTGGTTCTGCATGGCCCGGCCCTCCTGTGCGGTGGTATAGCCAAAGGAAAGAGCCATGTCCTGCCCGGCATTAAAGAACCGGTCGGCCCCGGCCTGGTCTTTGGGCATCAGGGCCTGGAGCATGTAGGGGATGGCCGCCAACTCCTCCAGGACGCCATTTGGGGTTTTGCCATCTGCCTCCCTTCGGATAATCCCCCCTTCCGGGTCCGCGGTGTCTTCGGTTATGCCAAGGACCTCGAGGGCCTTGCTGTTTACCGAGACAAAATGGCCGGAAATATGGGTGATCATGATCGGGTATTCCGTACTCACCTGGTCCAGGTCGTGTCGGGTGGGGAAACGCTTCTCTTCAAGGACGGAATCGTCAAAGCCCGTTCCGAAGATCCAGCCGGTCAGGGCGCGGTTTTCGGGGGTGTTCCAGTCCTTAAGGAGCTGGATCAGGGTGGGGATGTCCTTGCAGGTGGCATCGGGCGGGGCCAGCAGCAGGGCCCCAACGGCCTGCAGGCCGAAATTCCCGAAGTGCGCATGCCCGTCGATGAATCCCGGTAGAAGGGTCTTTCCTTCCAGGTTGACCATTTTATGACCCGCACCCGCAACTTCCATGGCTTCTGCAGAGGCTCCGGCATATTCGATTTTTCCGTCTCGCACTACCAGGGCTTCCACATATTGCGGCTGGTCCCCCTCCATGGTGAGGATGTCGCCCCCGTAATACATCGTCGCCGGGCCTGTAACGGCCCCAGGGTCCTGCCTGCAGCTCCAAAAAATCAGGGTGAGTGCAACACCAAGGGTCAGCGCCAGGGAAGGGCCCTTTGCCATATTTGTTTTCATTTTCGTGTGTTTTTGAGGATATTTTTTCACAGGAAAGTTAAGATAACGCGCAACGCCTGCCAAGGGCAATGGAAAGATTTATGTGTCTCATGGACTTTTTGCCGCGCATACCAGGACTGCCAAACAAATAAGGGCCGTCCGCGCTCTATAGCGGACGGCCCTTTGAAAGCCTGTAAAATGGGATCGGCCCTCTTAAAGTTCGCCTTTTTTGGCTGCGTCCACCATTTCGTCATTGGCATAAATGGCCAGTTCCACCCGGCGGTTTTTGGCGCGGTTCGCCTCGTCGTTCGGGTATTTGGGCTGTGTTTCCCCGTACCATTTCGCAGTAAGCCTCGATCCGTCAACCCCCTGGGCGATCAGGTAGTCGCGTACGGCTTTGGCCCGCTTTTCGGAAAGGGCCATGTTATAGGCATCGGAACCGGTATCATCGGTGTGCCCTTCAATCAGGATGTTGGTGTCCTCATAGCTTTTGAATACGGAGGCCGCAGCATTGAGGTCTTTTTTGTAGCTCTCGCTGATCTCGGCCGAATTGATCTGAAAGGCCAGGCTCGCGTCAAAGGTCATATTGATCCCTTCGCCCACGCGGTTCACCTCGGCGGTGGGCACGGCCTGGGTCAGTTCGCGGGCCTGCTGGTCCATTTTCTTTCCGATCAGGTTCCCGGCAAGCCCTCCTACGGCAGCCCCGGCGAGGATTCCCCAGATGCTGCCCTTGGACACCGCGGCCCCGATCAGGGCACCTCCGGCCGCCCCGGCAGCAGTCCCTTTTTGTTGTTTGTTCATGTTTTGCATGGTCGAGCAACTGAATAACAGTCCCAGGACCAGAAGTAGCGATACGGATTTTTTCAGGGTATACATAGGGCTTGAATATTTAAGTGTTTTTTGAATCAGATTAATTGCATACAAGGGCTTTGAACATCTCCTTGTTCATGTCCTTCCAGCCCAGTTCAAAGGCTTTGGACAGGTCGCCGCAGATTGCGGATTTTTCGGCAGCGGTCATTTTCTCCCGAAGCTCCTGGGCTTTGGTGGTGCCGTATTTTTTATTCATCTGCCACAACCCGGCATTGACTTTGGACACATAGACCTCGGCGGAATTCGGATCCATCTGGGCTGCCCGGTTATAGGAGGCATAAGCGTTTTCATAATCGTCGCGGGTCAGGTACATATCCCCTTCCTGAAGGGTGTATTTAACGTTCCCCGGATCCAGCTCCCTTGCCTTGTCCAGATAGACCAGGGCTGAATCCATCTGCCCCATCTGCCGGTCGTAAAGGGCCGCCATCAGGGCGTAATTCGAGGCCCGCTGGGCAGTGTTCTGGTTGTTTTCGGTTAGTTCCATAACCTTTGCCAGTTCCTTTTGGGAGCCATCAACGTCGCCCAACTTATTCAGGGCGACGCCTTTTTGGAAGTGGCCTTCCAGGCTGCGGCCCTTGGTCACCTTTAAAGCAGCGTCGGCCTGGGCGATGGCTTCCTGGTGCATCCCCAACCCATTGTAGGCTTCTGCCATCCCTATGGCGGCCTGTTCTTTGGCATCTTTAGTCTTGCAGCCTTCCGCAAAGGCCTGGTAAAGGGAAATGGCATCCTGGTAGGAAGCGTTGGTAAGTGCGGCCTGGGCACTTGCAAGGGCTTCCCTGCATTTTTTGCCCATGGTAAAGGTCTGTGCCTGGCTGGCACTGGTCGATACCAGCACTACCAGGAAAAATAACAATCTGATTTTCATATGGATGGAATTCAATAGGTTGCGAATCGGTAGTTTATTTTGAGATTGTTTCTATAGTCCGTAGGCGACTCCGAACCCGAGGGTCCAGTTGTCATAGGCATCGATCTTTATGTCATAGTTAAGGTTCAGGAGGAGCTCAATCCGGCTTGAAACCCGCCAGAAGGGCTCCAGGCCAAACCGGACAAGGCCGAAAGTTTCCGAGCCGTCCGTTTCAAAACCTCCCCCCACCTGTACGGCAAGATGGTCGATCACCTTGTAGCTGGCGGCCCCGACCAAACTGACCGGATACTTCCGCTCCAGCAATTCCTCTCCGCCCTCCGCACCGTGGGCTTCCACTTCGAAGGTCTCCGTAATGATATCCCCATGCAAGCCCACTGCCCATCTTTCACTCAGGCTGTAGTTATAGGCCAACATCAGGGAAGGCCTGTTGATGCCGCGTATGCCGGCATTTTCAACCCCGTTAATAATATGGGTGTGGGAAAGCAGGGCACTAAAGCTGTGCTTGTGGTGTTCCCGGACACGCGCTCCGGGATGGGGGTCGTGCCTGTCCCCGACATGCTGTGCGCTGGTCGAAAAACAAAAGGATAAAAGGATTCCCATGAGTATAAAAATCCGAAGTCGCCCTGATCCCATTTTAAACAGATTTAAGATTGATTTCCTGATTGCGGCATACGATTCCACAGAAAAAATTGGTGGCGAATTCTCATGGCAACAAGCCCATCAAAGCGCAAGATATAAATTTAGTGTATTGTTTATAAAAGTATTGGCCTTTTGGAGAAACTGCTAAAAACAGGTTGCGGAGTTGTGAATAACCCATGATTCTTTGCAGCATTTTGATAGTGGCCGGGAAAGAACCCGACGGGGGAAAAAGCCCTGAGACCCTCCTGCCAGAAATTCGGAAGGCTGTTACTACCCAGAAAGAAGGCGTGCAGCATTATATTCCTGGTCTGATAGCCCTAAAGGGCCTCACGGATTTCAAGCCTCTCGGGCACATAGGGAAGCGGGAGTACCCGGAGCCATTCCTGCCTGAAGTTCGTAAGGACCACCCCTCCTTCGGGGGCCCCATTCCCGCGGACATAGATCAGGGCGACCAGCCCCCTGTCGAGGTCCACGGCATAATTCCCGAAAAGGACCCGGTCCCCGGTTTCCCGCTCCACACGGGCCTGTAATTCGGGGAGAAAAGGTTCAGCCCCTTCCACAAAACGGCGGGCCGAAAAATCATAGACGGCCGGCTGGGCAAAGAACAGGCTGGGTTGTTGGTAAACGAAGCGCGACAAGAACCGGTCCCCCGAAAATTGCGATTCAAAGAAGCCAGATTCCTGCAGCAGCAGGCCCGGTGCCGATCCAGTTCGGGTAAAATTACCCGAATCCGCATTGAAAACCTGATAGGAATCGTCGGAATTGAAAAGCCACAGCCGGGAGCCCTGGAAGGTGGCGGCCCGAAAACCCGGATCGAGGATCAGGGTTTCCCCCAGGGCCCCTGTGCGAAGGTCGGCCAGGACGATCTGTGGCCTTTCAGATCCTTCCTGCCAGTGGTACACCGCCAGGAGGTCGCCGGAAAGCGAAAAACTGACCGGGCCCGAAAGGCTCACTTCGGGGATCTCAACTTCCCGGCAGCTTCCCGTTGCCTTATCCAGGATGCGAAAGAAAAACCCCGGGGCGGGACCATTTCCGAACCCCTCCAGGGCCACGACAACGTAGGTTCCATTGCCGCTGATCCGGCGAATCCCGCGCACTCCTGCCGCCTCCCCTGCGAGGTTGCAGATATTCTCAGCGGTATATACCGTGCCCGAATCCAGGTCCTTGAAGTATACCCGGGTCTGTTGCTCAAACCAGGAGTAGAAGGCAATGGAATTCGAAGATATCTGCCGCCTGGAAAACAACAGGGGGGCCAGGCCCAATTCCTCGCTCAGGCTCACGATCAGGGGAGCGCCCGCCCCCGTCTCGAAATCGATTTGCACTTCCTCGTCTCCCGTATTCAAAAAGGCGGAAAATTGGACCTGGGGCACTACGGGGGCTTCCTCTTCCCGGGGGTTATCAGAGCAGCCGGCCATAAAGACCATGAGATTTGCCAGTATAATTACTTTTCGCAGCATCCCTTCGATTTGGAATAAAGATAGGAACATTGCAGGAGAAATTTGGGGAATGTTCCGGTAGGAAGAAATCCTTTCTTTTCGCATCAACGTTTCGCGGGGCCGGTGAAATGGCTTAAATTTGAACCTATGCATTCCTGCCCGCAGGAGTTGGTCTGCAGATAAACCCAGCCATGGTCCTTTGTGGGCCACCAGACGATGAATAGAACCCTCGCCCTGACCTTCCTGCTACTTCCCCTTCTGGCTTTCGCCCGGAATGACACCCTTTGGCTGGATAACGGGAATGTGCTTTATGGGGAAATCAAAGGCCTTTCTTCCGGGATCCTCACTATGGAAACCCCATACAGCGACAAAGATTTTGCCATTGAATACCATAAGGTGGAACGGATGTTCGTTGAAGCAACATGCCTGATCATTCTTACCGGGGGCAGGCGGATGAACGGTTTTTTGCGGTCTGAAGCAAGTGGCCAGGTTACCATCAGTTCTACCGAAGGTGCTCCAGAGGTTTTTCCCCTGAAAGAGATAACCTCCTTCCAGACCATTGAAAAAAGGGTCTGGGACCGGTTTTATGGGAACCTCGACATTGGATTTAACCTTGCCAAAGCCAACAACAACCGACAGTTGAATGTCAATGGGGGGGTGCATTACCGGGGGTTTCGATGGTTTTCCGATTTTGATGTCTCCTCCCTTACCGCCAATCGCGATGACGTGGAGCAAACAGAACGCACCAACATGAACCTCGGGATCACCCGTATGCTGACGGAGAAATGGTATATCATGGGTACCGGGTCGTTCCTCTCCAATACCGAACAAAACTTGCAGGGACGCTGGGGCGGGCGAATCGGCGGCGGAAGGTACCTCGCAAATACCTCGAAACTGATGTTCGGGATTACGGCGGGTTTTAACTACAACATTGAGAGCTATCAGGATGAAAACCTTAACAAGGAATCCATGGAATTGTACCTGAGTACCAATTTAAACATGTTCGATTTCAAGGACTTCAGCCTGAACACCCGGTTGGATCTCTATCCCAGCCTGTCGGAAAGGGGCCGGGTCCGATCTGATTTCCAATTGGATGTAAAATATGACCTGCCCTATGACTTCTATGTGTCGACCGGGTTCCAGTACAACTACGACAACCAGGTAGTGGAGGGCGGCAGCCCATTCGATTATGTTTTCACGACGGGCTTTGGGTGGAAGTTTGATTAAGGGCCTTTCCAGTTATTTAGGGAACACTGGGCGGGTCACTTTTGTTATGGAACCTGGCGATGTGGAAGACTTAAAGGGTATATCCCCTTATCCTATTCATCCGACTGCAATCGTTCAATAAGCGCTTTCATTGCTTCGATTTCCCTTTCCTGGGCCCTGATGATTTCATCGGCCAGCTTCCTTACTTCCGGGTCTTTCAGATCTGCCCTTTTACTGGTGAGAATGGCAATGGAGTGGTGCGGGATCATCCCCTTCATATACAAAACATCTCCAATGGGGGTTTGGGTCCGTACCAGGCCAAGGGCGCCGGCAAAGAGGAAGACGCTGCCCAGAACAATGGCGATATTTTTCTTTGCATTCCTGTACATGTTCAACATAAATAGCAGCATGATCACGGCCATGGTGGAAATTCCCAAACACGCCATATAAAAACGGGTGAGGCTGAAATAAACGTGGTCGGCCTGGTAGGAATTAAAATACATGGTGGTGTACATGGCTATGAATGATCCCAGGAGCATCAGAATGAATTTGGTGTAGGGTTGGGCACCGGTTTTGGCTTGATCCATCTCGTACTTGTTTTCCATTTTTATGGTTTTAGGTTGCTCTGATTTTTTACTTTTCGCGCCTGCTGAAGCAATAGCCAACGCAAGTGCGGATCGGCCATGGCCGGGAGGAACGCTTTCGCGGGGCCACTGTTTTGCCGGAAGTGAGCTCCTTTCGGAAAGGAGGATGGCGGTAGGGAGATTCCGCCCTAAGTTGGTGTTGTTTAAAGATAGCGATTTTTTATTTGCCAGCCTGTTGGGCCGGGGCGCGACGGTTTGCCAATTGAGCCGATGAATCTACCGCAGCCGCAGACCGCCAGCCGATAAAAAGGACTGGCGGACCTTTTTAGAGAGGGGCCCGCTGGCTTTTGAATCTTTAACAAGGCCGCCGGGCCCAACAAGCCCCGGAGGCGGTTTTTACAGCAACCTCTGCCTTCAAGTTTTTTTTGGCGAATTTGCATTTCCCACCTTCCTGCCCAACAAAGGGGGAGTACCCCGAAGACATTACAAAATCTGTTTAATTTTTTGGACAACGGGTCGTAACTTAGGCGGGTCCCTTGCCGGATTGCTGTGATTGATCCCTTATGGTTTCACGAGGCCTCGAGATAATTGTGCTTGTGGCGGTTTTCCTGGCCGCCACTACGTTTGGTTTTTCCCAACAGGCAGTACCCGAACGCGCTTTGGTACGGTCGGTGGGAGCAAAGTTTCACGTAGGATCTGTCCTGATCCACAGCAGGGAATTAAGGCCCATTGAGGATTCATATCCCCTGGGCCTCGAATTGGATTTTGCCTGGCACAAAATCTCCCAGAGGGCCTGGGAGTCCTGTATGTGCTATCCGAGAATGGGGATTGCCCTCACGTATTGGGATTATGACAACCCGGACGTGCTGGGGCAGGGGGTTACGGGGCTTTTCTATATAGAGCCGTTTTTTAACACCCGGGGCCGGGTAAACTATTCTGTTCGCATGGGGTTTGGGCTTTCGTACCAGAATTCCCCTTACGACCCCGTTGAAAACCCCGATAACCTTAGCTACAGTACTTATCTGGCCTTTCCATTGCAGTTGGGGGGCAGTGTTCACTACCGGCTTGCCCCGCGCTGGATGCTCGATGGGATGCTGGTTTATAACCACTTTTCCAACGGGGGCGTCCGCAAACCCAACAAGGGAATAAACTGGCCTTCAATCGGGCTTGGGTTTTCCTATTATTTGGAAGACTTTGAATTCAAACAGCGGGCCGAGGTCGACTGGAGGAAGAACGGGCCACCCCAGAAAAGGCTTGATGTCACCATGTTTTTGTCTTATGAGGAACCCCGTGAAAACCTCTTTGTGTTCTCTCCCGGACTGGAGGTGAAATGGAGCAGGCAGTTTGCCCGCCTCAATGCCTATACGCTGGGAGGGGAGTTCATGTATGACAACGGGACCGGCTTTGTGCTGGACCAGGAAGGGGATAGCACGACCCCCCTGAAAGCAGGACTTGCCGCCGGCCACGAATTCCTGCTGGGCAAGTTCCTGTTCAGCCAGCAGTTCGGGGCCTATCTGTATAACCCGAACCCGGAACACCCGGATTTCTACCAGCGATATGGCCTGGTATACCGCATAAATAAAAGGTTCAGTGCGGGAATAAGCCTGAAGGCCCATGGGCATGTGGCCAATTTCCTGGATGCCAGGGTGGGGGTTACGTTGTGACCTTGCGCGCTGGCCTTCGAATCCTGGAGGCGAAACGAAAAAAGCCACGTGATAGATTACCTCCCCGCCTTCGGCGCTTCGGTGATCCCTGAAGATCCCGTCCTGCAAACCCAAACCCTGCCCTGGCGCAGCCAGGGCGGTTTCGTGTTTCCTGTCCACGCATTCGAGCAAGCTCGATGCGTTCCCAGGAACACCACCCTCCCCAGCAAGGCAATCCATTTTTCAATTGGACAGTTGCGCCTTCTGAAACCGGG